>JBBSFB010000024.1:0-56669 GCA_038239145.1 Acidimicrobiia bacterium | reverse complement strand
TCACCACGCACACCAGTACCGCGTACGCGACCGACCCCCCGTGGTAGTACCGGGCGCTCGTGCCGGTCGCGACGCTCCAGGCGTACATCATCACTACGAACGCGATGGCACCCGCGATCACGAGTCGTCGTCTCGCGGCGGCGCCGGGCGCCCATGTCGCGAGAAGAACTGCGAGCAACGCGCCGATGAGGATCGTGTGGATGCGGGCGTCGGTGCCGTAGTACGCACGCAGCGGATCGCCGGGTCCGTAGGTGATCGCCATCGCCGCGATCGACGCGCCGACGCCGAGCCCGCACACGGCTGCGAGCACACGGAGCGATCCCCGGCCGACGCGCATGACGCCGTATACGAGGAGCGGCCACACGAGATAGAACTGCTCCTCGATTGCGAGCGTCCACATGTGCCGCAGCGGCGACGCGGCCGAGAACAGCTCGAAGTAGCCCTGTTTGTCGATGATGAAGCGCCAGTTCGCGACGTAGAACAGGCTCGCGATGCCGTCGCCCCTGATCGCGGGCCGGTTCCAGGGCTCGACCACGACGTGCGTGAAGATCGCGACGAACACCAACATCACGAGCAGTGCGGGGAGGAGCCGGCGCGCTCGCCGGCCCCAGAACGCGCGGGGCGCAATGGTGTCGGTTCGGCGCCATTCCATGATCAGCAACGTCGTGATCAGGAACCCCGAGAGGATGAAGAACAGATCAACCGACAGGTAGGCGCCCCGAGCCCAGACGTAGTTGAAGTGATAGGCGATGATCGCCAGTAAGGCGAGGGCGCGGAGCCCGTCGAGCGATGCCTCGTACCGGAACTTGTCGACCACGGGCGAGGTGACGACGGCGGACTCGGTGACGACGCGCAACGGGGCGTCATCGATTTCCGGCACCCCGTAAGCATAGAGAGCAGCACTGCTTCCATGACGCCCGGCGCGCGGCGGCGCGGCTTCTCAACCGATGCCGATCCTCCGGCTCGCGACCGAGTCCGACCTCGATGCGATCGCGGTGATCACCACGGAGAACCGCGAGCTCCTCGCCTGGTTCGCGCCCAGCTGGTGGAAGACGGCTGTGGGTGGGACGAGATCCACCGGTTGTGGCTCGATCACCTGCTGGAATCGGACGGTCCCCGGGTCCGGGTGCTCGACTTCGACGACGCGGTCCTCGGCGGGGCCGGCGGCGGCGAGACCCCCGCGACGCGTCGGCTGCGGCGGCCGACGACCTCGATCTGCAGTTCGTGCTCGTCGAGCGCGGGTTCGTCGCGACCGTCGACGTGTTCGGCCGGCCGTGAGCCGGCCGACCCTGCGGGTCGGCTATTCGGATCGGAATGTCTGCGAGCCGGGGTCGAGCGATTGGAGCTCGACTTCGATGGCGCCGATCGCCGTACGCGGGGGCGCGAGCCCGGGATCCTGTTCGCGGCGGGACTCGGCCCGCCGTTGCCACTGCGCGTCGGTGACCCGGAGGAGTCGCAATGCCATCTGGTGAAGCGTATTTGGCGCTGCGACGCTCCCCGTGGATACAGGCGTACGGCGCCGACGCCGGCCGTCAGCCGTCGAGCGAGAACGGACCGCGCCCCATCTGCTCGCGAATGGTGACAACCGGAGGGTTCGTCATCGAACGCCGTTGCCAGTTCGCGCCGTCGACGACGAGCGTATGGCCGGAGATGAAGCGGGCGTACGGCGACGCGAGGAAGGTTGCCGCCCAGCCGAGCTCCTGGCGCTGACCGACACGTAACGCGGGTTGACACGCGTCCTTGTCGGACGTGCGATCGAGGTTGCCGCGGATGTCGTCGGTCATGTCCTCGTGCGGGAACAGTCCGGGCACGAGCGAGTTCACCTGGATCCCGTACGGACCCCACTCCACCGCGAGCGACTCGGTGAGATTCTTCGCCCCGGCTTTGGCCGCGGCCGAGTGCACGAACCCGGGCCCGCCCGTCCACGCGTACGTCGCGCCTACGTTGATGATCGAACCGGGCGTGTGGGTCGCGATGTGACGGCGACCGAACTCCCGACAGCACAGGAACGTGCCGTTCAACGTGATGTCGACGACGGTACGCCACGCGTTCGGCGACATGTCCTCGGCCGGGACCGGGAAGTTGGCGGCCGCGTTGTTGACGAGCACTCCGGGGAGCCCGAACCGTTCTTCGGCGGCGTTGAACGCACTCGCAATCTGTTCGGCGTCTCGGATGTCGCACGCGACGGGAAGCACCGACGCGCCCAACGCTTCGATCGCGGCGCGGCCCGCGTCGAGGTGTTCGGGCTTGCGGCTCGCGATCACGATCGCGGCGCCCGCCCGCGCGAACTCTGTCGCAATCGCCTTGCCGAGCCCGGTACCGGCACCGGTCACGAACACGGTGACCCCGGCGAACGTCCCGTCCGGCACTGCGCTCGCGCCCATCGCCGGCGGAGAGGGGAGCCCGATCAGCGTTTCGTCGTTCACGGCGTCCGGCATCTCAGCTCCCGGTGTATTTCGCAGGACGGTCTTCGTCGCGCGCGGCGCGCATCTCGACCATGTCGTCGCTGCGATTGACGAAGGTCTGGTAGATCATCTCGTCGCTCATGGAGCTACGGATCTGGGGCTGGGCGAGGTGACGAATGACCTCGCGCGCCATCTTCACCGTGACCGTCGGTGCTTTCGTGATCTGCTCGGCCATCTCCTGCACAGTCGCGTCGAGCTCGTCGGCGGGCACGACGCGCGAGACGATGCCGTGCGTGAGCGCTTCGTCGGCCGAGACGATCCGGCCGGTCAGCACCATGTCGCTCACGAGCCCGTGGCCGCACATCTCGTAGAGCACCGCGACCCCGCCGGTGTCGGGGATCACTCCGTAGGTCACCTCGGGAAGGCGAAAGCGCGTGCCCTCGGCCGCAACCCGAACGTCGGCCAGGAGTGCACGCTGGAACGATCCGCCCATGACCCAGCCCTTGCAGGCGACGATCACCGGCGCGTCGACGTCCCAGATACGTTGCACGCCGCGGTGGCCGCGGCGCATGAGCTCATGATGTGACAGCGGAACCTGCAGCGTGCCGATCGATCCGACGTCGCGGCCGGACGAGAACGACTTGCCGACGCCCTTCCAGATCACCGCACGGATGTCACGCCGTTGTGCGAGCTCATCGAGGATTTCGAAGAGCTGCATGTCCATGTCGTCGTCGAACGCGTTGTGTTTGTCGGGGTTGTCGTTGACGATCGTTGCGATGACGCCGTCGACCTCGAGCCGTACTGTGCCTGCCATAGGAGCCTCAACATAGGCTGCGCGCGGCCACTCTCACCAAGGAGCACTCGACATGACCAACCCTCCGATGGGCGGCGGCGTCAACCAGCGGGACCAGATCAAGATGACGTCGGAAGAGGTCGACGCGTTTCTCGCCGAGCGTCGCTCGATGACGATGTCGACGATCTCGGGCGACGGCAGCATTCACTCGGTGGCCATGTGGTACGGCTTCCTCGAGGGCGCGGTCGCCTTCGAGACCAAGCGCAAGGCGCAAAAGGTCGTGAACCTGCGCCGCGATCCGCGGCTCACGTGCCTCGTCGAAGCCGGCGACACGTACGACCAGCTGCGCGGGGTCACCCTCATCGGTCGGGGCGAGATCGTCACCGATCCGGACCGAATCTGGGAGCTCGGCGTGAGCGTCTTCGAGCGCTACAACGCGCCGTACACCGAAGAGATGAAGCCGTTCGTGGAGGTCATGCTCAACAAGCGGGTCGTCGTCAAGTTGACCGTCGACCGCACCGTCACCTGGGACCACCGAAAGCTCGGTCTTCCCGCGATGTAACGCGTTGCTCCGCGCGGTAGCTACTCGGCGAGGAGACCGTGCAAGCGCTCCGTTGTGGCGATCCACTCTTCGACCATTTCGAAGATGACGTCCTTGGTCGGTTGCACGGTGTTCATGCGGCCGACGATCTGGCCGACGGGGAAGCCGGTCAGCTTGGTGTCGACGCGCATGAACCGCCGGGCCGCCTCCTGATGGAGGATGCCTTGCAACGGCATCGGCAGCGTGCCCGGGCCGTCGGGATCGTCGAACGCTTCGGTCCAGGCGCTGCGGAGTTGGCGGGCGGGCTTACCCGTGTAGGCGCGTGAGCGCACCGTGTCGCGCGACGTCGCCGCGAGCAGCTTGTTCAACACGTCGGGGCTGGTGTTCGCTTCGGCCACAGTGAGCCACTGCGAGCCGGTCCACACCCCCTGCGCTCCGAGCGCGAGCGCGGCGGTCATCTGCCGACCGGTCGCGATACCTCCCGCCGCGAGCACGGGCACGTCCGGTCCGACCGCGTCGACCACTTCCGGAATGAGCACCATGGTCGAGATCTCGCCGCAGTGACCGCCGGCTTCGGTGCCCTGGGCAACCAGTACGTCGACGCCGATCGCGACCTGACGTTCGGCGTGCGCCTTCGCGCCGACGAGCGCGCCGACGAGCAGACCGTGCTCGTGCGCGAGGTTGACGACATCGGGCGGCGGCGGGCCGAGCGCGTTGACGAGCATCTTCACGCCCGGGTGTTGCAGCGACACCTCGACCTGGCCCGGCGCTTCCGCGTCGACGTTCAGGCCCGCGGCCTTGATGACGCCACCGTCGAGCTCGTCGGGCAGCTCGGGAACGTGGTGACGCTCGAGCAGCTCCTCGACGAAGTCGCGGTGACTCTGCGGGATCATCGCGTCGAGGCTGGAGAAGTCGGCCTCGTCGCCGCCGCCCTTGCCCATGTACTTCATGGGCATCACGATGTCGACGCCGTACGGCTTGCCGTCGACGTGCTCGTCGATCCAGTTGAGCTCGATCTCGAGCTCTTCCGGTGTGAAGGCGAGCGCGCCGAGCACACCGAATCCGCCGGCCCGGCTCACCGCGGCGACGACATCGCGGCAGTGCGAGAACGCGAAGATCGGGAACTCGATGTCGAGTTGTTCGGCGATCGGTGTGCGCATGTTCTCTGAGTCCTCGTTTGTGAAGTGCAGCGGCTCTTAGTGAAGTGCGGCGGCGGCGTCGGTGATCGGGATCACGTTGACGGCGTCGCTCATCATGTCAGCCTGCAGCCCGTTCTTCAGGAAGCAGAACGAGATCCCGGTGGCCGGATCCGCCCACGCGACCTGGGAGAACGCGCCCGCGTGGCCCATTGTGCCCGGGGAGTTGGCCTGGCCGAACATGCCGTAGCGGAACTGGTGCATCCCGTCGTCGCCGGCCAGGACGAGCCCGAGGGTCCGGTTCGCGGCCACGTGCATGAGCGGATCGGGGAAGGTACACCGGACGTTGGTCTTCGCGTCACGCAGGACGGCAGCGTCCCACACGCGGCTCGCCGGGGCTCGCTCGGAATCGTGCACGAGGGATTGATAGAAGGTCGCCATGACGGCCGCGGTCATGATCCCGCCGCCGCCGGGGACGCCCGCGGCGCGCACTTCGGGCCGGTCGAGGATCGAACCGTCGACCGTGATCAGCTCGGAGCCGGCGGGTGCGGCCCCGAGCAGAACGCCGGCCGCGATGTCGTCTTGTTCTTTCGGAGCCAGACCGAGGACGCGCGGCATGCCGTTCGGCGCGCACACGCGCGTCTCGATGTAGTCGCGGAAGTCGGTGCCGCCGAGGCGCTCGATCAACTCCGCGAGCACCCAGTGCGCGGAGAGGGCGTGATACTCAAAGCGCGTCCCCGGTTCCCATTCGAGCTTCCAGTCGGTGAAGCGCTTCACCCGGGTCACCGCGTCGCCACCCTCGACCGGTTCCATCGGCGCGTTCGGGAAGCCGGCGGTGTGCAGCATGACCTGCTCGACGGTGATGACCTCTTTGCCGTTGGTCGCGAATTCCGGGATGTAGTGCGCGACGGGCCGGGCCGGATCGAGGAGTCCTTCGCCGATGAGTATCCACACTGCCGACGCGACAATCGGTTTGGTCGCCGAGAACACGCAGAAACGGGTGCTGTTCGTGGCCGCGCCGAAGGTCTCGAAGGCCACGACCTCGTTGTCCTGCGCGATGGCGACCTGACATGCGGGGGTCGCGCCGTCGTCGACGAGCCTGCGAGCCGCTTCCAGTACCGGACCTGCATCCATGCGCGGAGTCTCCTATGGTGCCGTCGCTCCCGTCCAGCTCCTGTGGAGGTTCGCCGTGACGTATCCGCTCGTGGTCGGCGGGGTCGACGACTACCGCATGAAGGTCGGCAGCATGCTGTTGACGCTCGTCGACCCGAACCGTGGATTCGAGGCCGCGTACAACCGTTGGTACGAGCGCGATCACTTCTACGCGGGTTGCATGATCGGACCGTTCCTCTTCGCGGGGAGCAGGTGGGTCGCGACCCGGGCGTTGAAGGACGCGCGCTGGCCCACTGCCGACGAGACGATCGCGTCGCCTCCCGACGCGGGTTCGTACGTCGCGATCTACTGGGTCGAGAAGGGCCATCACGCCGACCACTTCGACGTGTGGGCGCGCGACCAGGTCCGCCTGCTCTACGCGGAAGGTCGCGGGTTCGCCGAACGCCGCCACACGCACACCGTGCTGTACGACCACCTGAGCGCCGCGTACCGCGACCCCGATCCGGTCCCGATCGATCTCGCGCTCGACCATGGCTACGACGGGCTGGTGATCGTCTGGCTCGACGGCGCCGACGGCGCCGATGGCCGTGACGCCGCGAAGTTGAGTGTGGAGCTCGAACGCACCCAGGTTCCCGATCTGGTCGAGGGGTCGCCGATCGAGATCGTCAGCTCGTGGACGCCGTCGGTGGGCGAGAACGACCCGCGCGACGTGCCGATGGATCTCGGGAGCAAGGCCGGCGGACCGGAGCGGCTGTGTCAGTTGCTGTTCGTGTCCGGTGCCGTGCAGGACGCGCTGCCGGCCATCCGGCGTTACACCGACGCGATCGAGGAAGCGGGGCTCGCGACGGTGCGCCTGGTCGCGCCGTTCTTCCGGACCGTCGTCGGTACCGATCGCTACGTCGACCAGCTCTGGTAGTCAGGGTTAACTTCTCGCCATGACGAACTTCCCCGAACAGTCGTCCGCTTCGATCGAGATCGACGCCGCCCCCGAGGTCGTGTGGCAGCTCGTCGCCGATATCACGCGCATGGGTGAATGGAGCCCGGAGTGCCGGCGTGCGTCGTGGGACGAGGGCGTGACCGGACCGGACGTTGGCGCGCTCTTTCACGGCCACAACAAGGCGGGCACGTTCGAGTGGGACGCGCCGTGCATCGTGATCGCCTGCGAGCCGGGCAACGTGTTCGAGTTCCAGGTGCCGCGCGTCGGTGATGTCGTGACGCGTTGGCGTTTCGAGTTCGCGCCGAACGGCAACGGCACGACGTTGACCGAGTCGTTCGACGCCCCGATGATCAACGTCGAGGGCGCCCAGTCGAACTTCGAAGGCCGCTTCGAGATGCTCGACGGCGCCATCCGCAAGACGATCGCCAACATCAAAGCCGCCGCCGAGGCGTAACCGCGCCCGTCCTCCGGCGGTTCTCCGGCCGTTCTGGATCCCGTGAGTGCCCGAGTGGGTACGCATCGCGCCCGGAATCGTCTGTTGTCGGGGCGTCCGCGCCATACTCTCGGGGCCATGCTCGATCACCTTTCCATTCAATGTGACGATTTCGCCGCGAGCGCGCGTTTTTACGACGCGGTGCTCCTGGCCGTTGGCGGAGAACGCATCATGGACTTCGGCGACGTCATCGGTTACGGCGTCGAGCGTCCGGTCTTCTGGATCGCCGGTCGCGCGGACGAAATCCCGAACCGCCAGTCGCACATCGCCTTCGTCGCACCGGACCGCAACGCGGTGCAGGAGTTCGTCGCCGCCGCGGTCGCGCTCGGTGCCGACGTGCTGCACGCGCCCCGGATTTGGCCCGAGTATCACCCCGACTACTTCGGCGCCTTCGTGCGCGACCCCGATGGGAACAACGTCGAAGCCGTGTGTCACCTCCCGGAGTAGGTCCAACTACGCGGCAAGGGCGGTCGCGAGTTCCGAGAGCAGTTCGCCCGGCCGCCGCGTGACCTTGTCCCAGGTGGCGAACACGATCCGGTAGCCGTGGAGCCCGGGCACGGTGCATTTCTCGTTGTCGTTGTCGTACTCGTAGTCGCTCGCGTCGTCGTGCCCGCGCCGCCCGTTCGTCTCGAGAATGGTGCGGCGCGCCTCGTATGCGAAATCGAACAGATAGGTACGGCCGTTCCACCGGAGCGGGAACTCGCGCACGAAGCCATCCAGCCCGTTCGCAACCAGGAGGCGGCGCGTCTTCACTTCCAGCGTGGAGCGCGCCGCGTGGACCGGGTCGAGCTCGGCCAGCAGTGCTCGGAGTGACGAGACGCCCGGATGCCCAGCTCGGGCGAAGCGATCGAGGTACAACCGCAGTGCCCCTATCGAAGTGAGGCGCTTACGCCGGGCATCCTCACAGGCAGTTTCGAACGCTTCATCGTCGAGGACAGCCGCGTGCGCAACCAACGTCGCTTCGACCCCGGTGACGCGTAGACCCCGATGGCGGCGGATCATGAGGACAGCCGGGTCGAGCGGGCGATGCACGATCACGGCCGGCGAACGAGCTCGCACCGTCCGGGGAAGCGCGATCTCGGGCGTGGGCGCGAGGACGCCGTCGAGGCCGAAGACCTCACCCGCCGATCGGCCGGCAGCTGCTGCTTCCGGGCCGGCCCAGAGCAGCGCCGCCCGCAGCGACTGCTCGCGAGATGACACGATTGCGGTCATTCGGTAAGTGTCGGGGAGGACGCGCTCGACGACGCCGGCCGCGTGCAGAGTGGAGATCTGCTTGCGCGTCACACCGAGATCGGTGGCCGCGGCGCCGCGAAAGAGCCCGAGAGACCGTGAGCTGAGACGCGAGATCGTCGCGATGGCGGATTCTCGGGCCAATGAGTTCCCTCTGAAGGTACGGACGGGATCCAGAACGGTCCGATCAGAGGGAAGAGCAGCGTGACCTTATAGGCCAGTGGAAAGTGGCCATGTTCTGTCCGGTTCTGATGGAATGATGGGCTCGTGCGTGCCGACCGCCTCGTGGCCGTTCTGATGCTCCTCCAGACCCGGGGCCGGGTGACCGCGGCCGAGGTCGCCGATGAACTGGAGATCTCGGAGCGGACGGCCCGGCGCGACCTCGATGCGCTGGCGATGGCGGGTCTCCCGGTGTACTCGCAGCCGGGTCGCAACGGCGGTTGGCAGCTGCTCGGCGGCGCCCGCACCGATCTGAGCGGGCTCAACGCGGCCGAAGCCCGCGCGCTGTTCCTCGTGGCCGGGCCATCGCCGGCGTCGCCGGAACTGAAAGCGGCATTGCGCAAGCTCGTGCGTGCGTTGCCGGAGCCGTTCCGTGCCGACGCTCAGGCCGCGTCGACCGCGGTGCTCGTCGACCCGAACGAATGGGGCCGGGTCAAGCCGCCGCGGCCGCCGCCCGAGCACCTCGACGCGCTGCAGCGCGCGGTCATCGAGTGCGAACAGGTCGAGCTCGGCTACACCGCCCGCGATCGGGCGGAGACGACGCGCGTGGTGCATCCCCTCGGGCTCGCGGCGAAGGGCAGCATCTGGTATCTCGTCGCCGACACCGACGCGGGGCTGCGCACCTTCCGGGTCGATCGGGTCACGGCGGTCGGGCGGACTGGCGAGCCCGCGGTGCGCCCCGACGGATTCGATCTCGCGCAAGCCTGGAAGCTGATCCGCGAGGAGGTCGACCAACTGCGCGCGCCCATCCAGGTGAAGGTCGCGGCCGAGCCCGGGATCATCCCGGTGTTGCGCTGGGTCTTCGACACCAAGGTGCGCATCGGGCCGACGCGGCCGGACGGCCGAGTCGACGTCGAGATCGCGGGCGCCTTCCTCGACGCGCTCGCGGGCCAGCTCGGCGGATTCGGCGGGCACATCGAAGTGCTCGAACCGATCGCGCTCCGCGACCGGCTCGCGATCATCGGCACCGAGCTGTCGGCGCTCTATGCCACCTAGTAGGGGTTCGCGAACTGCGGCCCGCAGTGCAACCTCTGCGCGTTGGACCCCGGCGCGGGCCAGGCGGTAGGACACACGGCGTGACCGACGACCTGCACAAAGCCTCGTTTCTGCCCGACCTCCTCGTCGCGGCGCTCGACCGCCATCCCGATCGACCTGCGGTCTACCTCGGCGATCAGGTACTGACCGGTCGTGACGTCGCAGGCCAGATGAGTTGCTACGCGCAGGCGTACACGGCCCAGGGCTTGACCAAGGGGAGCCCGGTGTCGATCCTCGCTCCCAATCGACCCGAGGTGTTGTTCGCACTCGGCGCCAACATGGTGACCGGGTGCCGGGCGAGTGCGTTGCACCCGCTCGGATCGCTCGACGACCACGCGTACGTGATCGACGACGCCGAGATCGAGACGCTCGTGTTCGATCCGAGCTTCGGCGAGCGCGCGCAACAGTTGCAGGAGCGATGCCCGAAGCTGCAGCGCCTGCTCTCGTTCGGTCCGTGCGCGGTCGGCGAGGATCTGCTCGCGCTCGCGTCGAAGTACTCGCCCGAGCGCCTCGTCGCGCCGAACGTGCAAGCGGAGGACGTCGCCGGCTTCGCGTACACGGGCGGTACCACGGGGAAGCCCAAGGGCGTGATGGGCACGTACCGCAGTGGCGCCACGATGACGATGATCCAGATGGCCGAGTGGGAATGGCCGGAGGACACGCGCTTCCTCATCTGCACACCGTTGTCGCACGCGGGCGCAGCGTTCTTCATCCCGACGTTGCTCACCGGCGGCGCCATCGTCGTGCTGCCGCACTTCGAACCGGAACTCGTGTTGGAGACGATCGAGAAGTACAAGATCACCGCGACGATGATCGTGCCGACGATGCTCTACGTGTTGCTCGACAGCGCGAAGCTCGACCAGACCGACGTCTCGAGCCTGCAGACCGTCTATTACGGGGCGGCCGCCTGCTCGCCGACGCGCCTGCAGGAGGCGATCCGGCGCCTCGGCCCGATCTTCTTCCAGTACTACGGGCAGGCGGAGTGCCCGATGGCGATCACCTCACTGAAGAAGGAAGACCACGACGTCGACGACCTCGACCGTCTCGCCTCCTGCGGCCGGCCGACGCCGTGGGTCAAGGTGCGCCTGCTCGACGACGATTGCAACGAGGTCCCGCGCGGGGAACCGGGAGAGATCTGCGTGCAGGGACCGCTCGTGATGTCGGGCTACTGGAAGAAGCCGGCCGAGACGGAAGAAGCGCTGAAGGGCGGCTGGCTGCACACCGGCGACATCGCGCGAGAGGACGAACACGGCTTCTACACGATCGTCGACCGCAAGAAGGACATGATCGTGAGCGGTGGTTTCAACGTGTTCCCGCGCGAGATCGAAGACGTGTTGGCGCAGCATCCCGCGGTCTCGCAGTGCGCGGTCATCGGCGTTCCCGACGAGAAATGGGGCGAGGCGGTGAAGGCGATCGTGGTGCTCCGGCCGGGAGAGACGGTGGATCCCGCGACGTTGATCGCACTCGTGAAAGAACACAAAGGCGCGCATTGTCAACCCAAGTCGATCGAGTTCGCCGACGCGATCCCGGTGAGCCCCCTCGGCAAGCCCGACAAGAAAGCCCTGCGCGCGCAGTACTGGGGCGCCAGCGGAAGGCAGGTCCACTGATGCGTACCACCTGTATCACCGGTTCCGCGAGCGGTCTCGGCGCCGCGACCCGTGCCCGGCTCGAGCAGGACGGGCACCGCGTCATCGGCGTCGACCTGCACGACGCCGAGGTGGTCACCGACCTGTCGACGCGGGAGGGTCGCGACGCGATGGTGTTCGCGGTCACGGAGCTCTCGGGTGGCGTGCTCGACGGGCTGGTTGCGGCCGCGGGGATCATGGGCGAGACGCCGCTCGTCGTGGCGGTCAACTACTTCGGCGCGATCGCGACCTTGAACGGGCTGCGGCCATTGCTGGCGCGCGGTACCGACGCGTCGGCGGTGGCGATCAGCTCCAACTCCACGACGACCACGCCCGGGTTACCGATGGCGTTGGTCGACGTCATCCGCGCCGGCGACGAGCCGGCCGCGTTGGCCGCCACGGGCAAGGCGCCGGGGGTGTTCGCGTATCCCGCGTCGAAGCTCGCCCTCGCCCGCTTCGTTCGCCGGCACGCCACCGGCCCCGACTGGATCGGGGCCGGCATCCGGCTCAACGCGATCGCGCCCGGCGTGATCGAGACGCCGATGACGAAGAACGACCTCGATTTCATCTTCAGCATCCCCGACGTGTTTCCGATCCCGATTGGGCGCGCCGGACGGCCCGAGGAGATCGCGAGCCTGCTCGTGTTCCTGCTCTCTCCCGAGGCCGGCTTCTTTTGCGGTTCGGTGATCTTCGCCGACGGTGGGACCGACGCGGCCGTGCGCCCCGACGACTTCCCGACCGCCCGCCCTTGACCTGAGAGAATGTGAACATGGAGCTCGACGAAGAAAAGGCAATGACGCTGGACACGCCGTGGCGACGCGACCTCGGTGAGGTCGGGCCCGCGATGCAGAAGTGGGCCCGGGCCAAGCTCGGACCCGACGCGGTGGTGTCGGAGGCATCTTCGCCCGGCAACGGGATGTCGAGCGAGACGGTCCTGTTCGAGATGACCGTCGACGGCGAGCACGAGCGCTACGCGGCGCGGCTCGCGCCGATGCCCGATGTCTTCCCCGTCTTCGCCGAGTACGACATCGAGCTCCAGGCCAAGACGATGAATCTGGTCCGCGCCCGTACCGACGTGCCCGCCCCCGACGTGTGCTGGGTCGAGCTCGATTCGCAATGGCTCGGTACCCCGTTCCTCGTCATGCGCCGGATCGACGGTGACTCGCCGCCCGACATCCCGCCCTACGTGTTCGGCGGTTGGGTCGCCGACGCGACGCCGGAGACGCGCGCGTCGATGCAGCGGCGCACGCTCGAGGTGTTGAAGAAGCTGCACGAGATCACGCCGGAGAACGCCGATCTCGCCTTCCTCGCCCGCCCGCAGCATGGCTCGACCGCTCTGCAGCAACAACTCGGGCACGAGCGCTGGTACTACGAGTGGGCGCGTGAGGGGTCGTCGTACCCGCTCATCGAAGCGACGTTTGCCTGGCTCGACGAGCACATGCCCGAAGAGGGCGAGACGGTGCTCAACTGGGGCGACGCCCGGGTCGGCAACATCTTGTATCGAGACTTCACGCCGATCGCCGTGCTCGACTGGGAGATGGCGACAGTCGGGCCCCGCGAGGTCGACCTCGCCTGGATGATCTTCCTGCACGAGTTCTTCCACGACATGGCGGTCCGGTTCGGCATGCCGGGCATGACCGACTTCATGCAGCGCGACGCGGTGATTGCCGAGTACGAGGAGCTGACCGGGCACACGGTGCGGAACCTCGACTGGTTCGAGGTCTTCGCCGCGTTGCGGTTCGCGATCGTGTCGATCCGCACGACCAAGCGCGGCATTGCGTACGGGACGCAGGAAGAGCCCGAAGATCCCGACGACGTCGTGATGTTCCGCAACCTCCTCGAGAACATGCTCGACGGGTCGTACTGGAAGTAGGCGCGCCTCAGACCGTGTGCTTCGGTGAGCCGGTGGCGGATCTCGACCCGGACCAGAAACTCCTTCTCGTCGACGAGCCGGAACGTCGACGCCGGCACCCGGCCTTCGGTAGCTGCATTCGAAACGGGGATCCGCCACGACGAGCGAGGACATGGATCTTCTTCGCGCTCAGACGTTGGGAAAGCAGGCCTGTCTGCCGAGCTCGGCGAGACCGCGGAGATCGCCCAATCCGTAGTCGAGCACGTTGAACTGCGCTTCCGAGAACATGATCTGCGTGCGGTCGGAGGTGTGACCAAACCGACGAGGTGCCCGAGCTCGTCCAGCATGACCGCGCGAACCTCGCTGCGGTCGGGCGCGCGCGCCGGTTGTCCGAGACCGGCGGTGTAGCCGGCGAGGTCGGGAAACGCGGTCTCGTCGCTCCACGAAATCAATACCGGCGCCCAGCGCGTGGCGGGGTAGCGGGTGGGTTGGTAGATCTCGCGGTCCTTGGCCGGCGGCTCGGTGCCGTCGTAGACGAACTGCAACCCGGTTGCGGTGCGCACGCGCGCGCAATCGCGCTCTGGATCAAGGCGGTGCCATCGGCGGGCGCGCCCGCGGGGTTTGATCACATAGTGAATCGGCCGGCAGGGAACCCAGGCGACGGGCACGTCCGGGTGGCCCTTCTGATCGTCGATCGTCTCGAACTTGGCGGCGCCGGTTGCTCGACCCCACGAGTCGTGCGTGAGCTGCGCGCATTCTGTATGAGGTACCCACCCGCGACCAGCGCCACGAAGATGCCGATCGGTACCACGCCCCCGTGCAAACGGCCACGGGCCCGGCGCACGAGCGGAGCGCTCTCGACGGGTACTGTGCTGTGGCGGCCCAGGGGCTTGCCCGACGTACCCCAACGTTTCCGTCGAAGTAGCGCTCACTGTCGCTGGTCGCGCTCCACGGGTCGGGATACCAACCGGGTGCGCTCGGTGTCTCAGTGTGCTCTTTGTCATCGCCCGGGCACACAGATTCTATAAATGTCTCAGACGAGCCCGCGGCGCACGATCGGATACAGATAGCGGATCCCGAACACGAGCGCGAGCCCGGCGAGGAGGATGATCAGTGCGGCGCCGGAACGGGCGATGAACCACTCGATCGCGTCGGCGAATCCGCCGCGGGCATCCGACCACGATTTGGCGAGACCGGTCTGCGCTTTCGGCGGGTGAATCACGCTCGCGGTCGGGATCGGTTTTTCGGAAAGCGTGACCGCGATCGACGAGAACGTCGCCTGGCCGTTGAGCACGTTGATCTGACCTTGCAGTTGCTCGACGTCGGTCTCGGCCGCCGTCACCCGATCGCGTACCGCCAGGATGTCGCCGATCGACTGGGCGTGGGACAGCACGGTGAGCAGTGCGTCGCGATTGACAGTGGCCGCATTCAGCTGTGCCTGCAGGTCGACGTAGTGCGCGGTGACATCCGTCCCGTTCTCGCTGTCGCTGAGTACGGTGATCTCGGAGAGCGCTTTCAATCGTGTGATCGCAGTGTCGAAGTTGGCGGCGGGAATACGGATCGTGACTTCGGCGCTGGGGTCGGATCCGCCGTAGGAGGTCTTGCTGTCGGCGACGTAGCCGGCGAGCCCGGTCGCGGCGCCGGTGACGCGGTTCACCGCGACCCGGAGCCCGGCATGGGGGGCTTGCAGATCGAGCGTTCCGGTCTTGACGATCTTGGCGCCGTCGACGGGCGCCGTGGTTGCGCCGGGATCCGTGCTCACGCCCGGGTTGCCACCGGCGGAGCCGACCGCTCCGTGGGGCATCGCGGCGAAGCCGTTCGAGTTCTCGATCGTCCGCTCGCCTCCGGTCCCCGCGCCGACTTGCGCTGCGCCCCCCGGCGGCGAGGCGAAGGGTCTGCCGGCGGCGTCTGTGCTCGGCTTGGAGAAGGCCGACGTGTGGGTTGACGTCGAACGGTTGACGACAGGGACGGCGACGGCGAGGAGAGCCGCGACCGCTGCGGCGACGAGGAGCGGCTTCACGAGGCGCGGACGGGCGGAGCGCGCCGGCGCCGACTCGTTGACGAGATGGTCGAGCACGTGCGCGGGTCCACCGGGAGGGACCGGGATCTCGTCGGCGAGTCGCGCGAGGAGGTCTTCGAGTACCGCTTCGTCGATCATTGCGTCGTCACCTCGGCGTCGGGTCGGTAGCCGGCCAGTCGGGCATCGGCGGCCAGCCGCCGGCGCGCGTCGTGCAGCCGCGACTTGACCGTGCCCGGCCGGCGCCGGATCGCGGTCGCGATCTCGCGTTCGCTCAGATCGGCGTAGTAGCGGAGCACGACGACGACCCGGAGCGGCTCGGGCAGATCCCGCAGGGTCGCGTCCAACGCAGCGCCGACGACCGACCGTTCGGCCACCTCATCGGGCCCCTCGGTCGACTCGGTCAGATCCGCATGCACGCGTTCGCGTTCATGTTCACGCCGGGGAATCTCCTGGCGCAGCTTCGAGTAACAGGCATTCACCAGCACGCGGTACAGCCACGCGTTGCGCCGTCCGTCGTCGGGCAGCGCGTCCCGGAAGCGCCACACCCGCAAGAACGCGTCCTGCACGGCTTCCTCGGCGTCGGCGTGGTTGCCGCAGATCATGACCGCGGTGCGATAGGCACGCTCGTAACGCTCGCGGACCCAGGTGTCGAGCACCGCGCTCTGGTCGGTCACGGGTTGTATGACGCAACCGGACGCGGTCTGGTTCGCGGATTCCGGAGATTCTCGGCGCAGTGCATGTCCTCTGAGGGCACCCACGGGATCCAGGACGGGCGTGCGCCCCATCTGAGGAAGACTGTGTGCGTGGATATCGAAGACGCGTTCGCCGCTCTCGCCGACAAGTTCGGGAACGTCGCCGGCGTCACGTTGCCCCGGGAATCAGGCGGGCGCGGGTTCGGATCGACGGCCCTCGAGGTCGACGGCTCCATCTTTGCGATGGTCTCGCACGGTCGGCTCACGGTGAAGCTGCCGCGCGACCGGGTCGCCGAGCTGATCGAATCCAGAACCGGGCTGCCGTTCGACGCCGGCAAGGGCCGGCCGATGAAGGAGTGGGTCTCAGTGGCCGAGGTCGACCCGAAGTGCTGGCTCGAGCTGGCCCGAGAGGCGTGCGCGTTCGTCGGGACGAAGACCCGTAAGTCGGGGTAGTTCGGGGACTCCCGCCCCATCGTCGTGGGCGGTACGGCTACCCGAGACCCCCGCTTCGATCGGTACGCCCGGACGGTGCGGAAGGGACCGAGAACGGCCCGAGTGCCTCGCGGACGTGCGTCAACGGAAGGTCGGGGTACGCGGCGTGGGCGGCACGGCCGTCGAAGGACATGTCGAACGTGTCCATCGCCAGCGCGGCTCTCGGTTGGCGAGCGAAGACGCCCAATGCTCGGAGCACCGGGCGGGGAACGTGGTGGATCCGACGCTGCTGTCCGCGGAGTTCCTGCAGCAATCCCGCCAGCTCGTTGAAGGTCAGGTTCTCCGGGCCGCCTACCTCCACGACCTGTCCGTGCCAGCTTTCTTCGTCGACCGCACGCTCCACGACCGCGGCGACGTCGGCTACGGACACGAAGTTGATCGGGTTGTCGCCGCGGCCGAAGACGATCGGCTTCGCCATGATCTCCGCCCAGAGCTCGACGAACGCGGTGGCGCGCACGACGGTCCAGACTGCACTGCTCGCGCGCATGTGCTGTTCGGCTTCGTACTTCGCCCGGAACAACTCCAACGGGCTGTCCGCCGCCGCGCCGACGCCCGATACCAAAACGATCCGCGCACTTTGGGTGGCGGCAGCATCCACGAGCGTCGCGTTCCCGTCGCGATCGACGGACGCGGGTGTCACTCGTCCGGGTCCGGCGAACCCGTGCACGGCCGACACGACGGTTCCCACCCCGAGCATTGCCCGGTGGACGCTCTCTCGCTCGCGTACGTCGCCGCGCACCACTTCGACGGTGGTGGGCAGGTGCTGCGCGCGCGTTGGATCGCGTGTCATCACCCGTACTTCGTTGCCACCGTCGACCAGACGAGTGACGAGGAGTGTGCCGAGGCGGCCGGTTCCACCCGCGACAAGGATCACGGGCGCGCGACCTGTTCGTGTACCGCGTCGCCGACCGTCCCCGCGAGATCGTCGACCGGTTCGAGGTAAAAGCGGGCCCAGTGGGCGACGCCGTCGTGGACCCCGAACACGATCGCGCCCCGCATGTGGTGCGCGCTCCCGTCTTTACGGGTGCCCGTCATCTCCCACTCGGTCCACGCGGTGTCACCGTCGACGGCGATGCTCAGCACTTCGGCGCCGACATCGGGCACGAACGCGAAGATCTGCTCCCAGTTCCGCCGGACCTGATCGCGGCCCCGGAACCCCCGGGTGGGATGGGCGGGGGTCTCGTTCTCGTAGCCGTCGGCGAAGCACGCGACGAGGGCATCGAGATCGTGCTCGTTCGTCGCCCGCGCCAGGCGGGCGACCATCTCTCCCGGTCCGTTCATTCGTAGCTCCTACGTCGGTGCGGTGTGTCCCGCTATTTCGTTCTAGTGAACTAGAATAAAATCACTATGGCCCGTACCGGAGGACCCGTCAAGCCGCCGGCCGGGCGAGCAGCGGCGACGCGGCGCCGCTACGACGGCACGCGCCGTGAGGCCCAGGCGCAGGGAAACCGGGACCGGGTCATCGACTCGGCCGAGAGACTGTTCCTGCGCGACGGCTACGGAACGACGACGATCACCGCAGTCGCGGCCGAAGCCGGCGTGTCGGCGGACACGATCTACAAGGGCTTCGGCGGGAAGCCCGGGCTGGTCCGCGCCATTCGCACGAAGGCGCTGGAAGGCCGCGGCCCGGTGTCGGCCGAGCAGAGATCCGACGTCATGCAAGCGCGCGCGGTCGACGGCCGCGAGATCATCGGGGCATGGGGTGAGTTGACCGCGGAGATCGCGCCGAGGGTCGCGCCGATACTGCTGCTCATCCGGGCCGCGGCGCTGACCGATCCGGAGCTGCACCTCCTGCTCGACGAGATGGACGCCGACCGGCTCCGGCGGATGACCGACAACGCCCGTCGGCTCCGGCGGGATGGCCACGTGCGGCCGGGCATCTCGCTGGCGCAGACCGCCGACGTGCTGTGGACCTACAGCGCGCCCGAGCTCTACGAGCTCCTCGTGCTACGGCGCGGGTGGCCGGCCCGGAGGTACGGCCGGTTCATCGCCGACGCCATGATCGAGGCGTTGCTCTGATCACAGCAGTCACCGCACGACCTCAGTCGCGGTAGGTGGGGGTGCGCTTGTCCTTGCGGGCGCGGATGGCCTCTTCGAAATTCTGGGTCGTGAGGCGGACGTAGAGCTGGGCGATGCCCTCGTGGTCCATGTGGGCCTGCAAGCTGGCGGCGTCGAGGCTCGACCACAACATCCGCTTCGTCACCTCCACGCCGACGCGCGAGAAGCCGATCATCCGTTCGGCCATCGTGAAGCACTCGTCGAGGAGCTCGTCGCCCGGCATCGTGCGGGAGACGAGCCCGATGCGTTCGGCTTCGGCCGCATCGACGTCGCGACCCGTGAGCATGATGTCGAAGGCGCGCGCAGAGCCGATCTCGCGGGGAAGAAGGTACGAGATCCCGAGCTCGCTGGCGGTCAGGCCGTTGTTGATCCCGGCGGCGCGGAAGTACGCGGCCTCCGACGCGACGCGCAGGTCGCACGCGACCGCGAGACAGAAGCCGCCGCCGATCGCGGCGCCGTTGACCGCTCCGATCACGGGTTGGTGCATCTTGCGGATCGCATGGATGACGTCGTCGAGCAGCTCCAGCGCGCGCCGGGCGATCGAGGTGACGGTCAGCCCGTCGATGTTGGGGAGATACCCGGCGTCCTCGAGGTCGGCGCCGGAGCAGAATCCGTGACCGGCACCCGTGAGCACGACGACGCGTACGTCGTTGTCGTGGCTGAGCGCTTCCAGCGCTTCCCGGAGCGGGATCATGACGTCGAAAGCCATCGCGTTCATGCGCTCGGGGCGATTCAACGTGACCAGCGCGACGTGCGGACGGGGCTTGGTGATCTCGACGAACGACATGACTATTGACCCGCCGCCTGCTTGACGCTCGCGACGGCGTCGGCGCCCCCGAGCAGCGCCTGCACCGCCGGCAGCTTGCTTGCCAAACCCTGCAGCTCGGAGCCGGCCCGGATAGCGGTGCGGATGCCCATGATCTCCATCGCCCGGTGCACGCTCCGTTTGTTGATCTGCAACAGCTCAGCGGGGACGCCGGCGATCCGTTGCGCGATGCCGATCACCTTGGCTTCGAGCTCGGCCGCAGGAAACGCACGATTGGCGAGCCCCATGCGCACCGCATCGTCGCCGGTGACCGGGTCGCCGGTGAGCACGAGCTCCATCGCGTTGCGCATGCCGACCAGCCACGGGTGGTACTGGAAATCGGGTGGGCTGATGACGCGCACGACCGGATAGCTGAACGTCGCGTCGTCGGCGACGTACACGAGGTCGCACGCGGCGACCAGCTCCGTACCACCCGCCATCGCGTACCCGTGCACCTGCGCGATCACCGGCTTGGCCAGGTCCCAGATGTGGACCCACCCCTCGGTGACGTGGCGCGACCAGCTGCCGTCACCGCCGGCGGTGTAGTACGGCCGCGCTTCGTCGCCGACCGGTTTCAGGTCGTACCCGGACGAGAAGCACGGGCCCGCGCCCCGGACGATCGACACGTGCACGTCCTTGTCGACGTCGGCGGCCTCGAGCGCGGCGAACAGTTCGGCGCGCATGCCGTTGTTGATGGCGTTGCGCTTCTCGGGCCGGTTCAAGGTGATGCGGCGCACACCGGGTGCGGGGTCGTCGACCGCAATGAACTCGTACCCCGCGTCGGTCGCGTCGGTCACGTCGTGCTCCCTTGCATCGACGGGCGGACGAGCCCGGCCATGAGCTCGATCGCCTCGTCTTGGTCGGCGTGGATCGTCAGGCCGGTGATGCCGCACTCGGCCCAGGGAACGAACCGCTGCGCGATCCGATCCGCCGAGCCGATGAGCGCGCCCTCGTCGACGTACTCGTCGGGGACTGCGCTCGTCGCGTCGTCGCGTCGGCCTTCGAGGAACAGCTCCTGTATGCGCTCGGCCGCGTCGCCGTAGCCGCGCCGCACCATCGCGTCCTTGTGGAAGTTGTGGTCGCGCGCGCCCATGCCACCGACGTACAACGCGACGCGGGACTTCATCTTCGCGATCGTGCCCGCGACGTCGTCGGTGAGGTGCACGCTGGTAGAGGAGTGGATCGCAAGCGTGTCGAGCGCGCGGCCCGAGCGGGCGGCACCCTTTTCGAGCGTCGCCCGGAACTCGTGCGCGTTGGCGGGGGAGAGGCCCATCGGGATCCAGCCGTCGGCGACCTCGGCCGCCAACGCGACGTTGGCGGGCCCGCCGGCCGCGAGGTAGATCGGCAGCGCGGGGTTGGGGTGCAGGATCGAACGAAGGGGCTTGCCCAACCCGGTGGCGTCGGCGCCCGCGTAGGGGAGTGTGATCGCGGTGCCGTCGTGCGCGACCGGCGCCTCCCGCCGGAACACCTTGCGCATGATCGCCACGTAGTCACGCGTGCGTGCGATCGGTTTCGCCCACGGTTGGCCGTACCAGCCTTCGACGATCTGTGGGCCCGACAGGCCGAGACCGGCGATCACCCGGCCCCGCCCCGCGAGCGATTCAAGGGTGGCGAACGCCATGGCCGTCGCCGCGGGCGTACGGGCCGAGATCTGCACGACCCCGGTCGCGAGCTTGATCGTGCTGGTGCACGCAGCGAGATACGCGAGGGGAGTCAGTGCGTCGGCGCCGTACGCCTCGGCGGTCCACACCGAGTCGTAGCCGAGTCGTTCCGCGAGTTGGACCCGGGCAACGGGAAGCTGCACGTCGGCGCCTGACCACGCGTCGAGAGCTAGTCCGAGCAACACGGGCGCACCCTACGACAACCGGTCCCGGCCGGGCACGTGACGGTCGTACCCGGCGCGACCCACTCAGTTGATCTGGCGCTCACGGCCTTCCCAGTACGGCGCCCGGATCTTGAACTTCTGCAATTTTCCCGTCGAGGTGCGGGCGAACTCGGAGTTGAACTCGATCGACGTGGGGCACTTGAAGTGTGTGAGCCGGTCCCGGCAGTGCGCGAGGAGGTCGGCTTCGCTCGTTTCTGCTCCCGGCTTGAGCACGACGAGCGCCTTGACGGTCTCACCCCACTTGTCGTCGGGCACACCGATCACGCACGCCTCCGCGACGCTCGGGTGTTGGTAGAGGCAGTCCTCGACCTCGATCGAGCTGACGTTCTCGCCGCCGGAGATGATCACGTCCTTCTTGCGGTCGCTGATCGAGAGGTAGTTGTCGTCGTCGATCACGCCGCCGTCGCCGGTGTGGAACCACCCGCCCTCGAGCGCGTCGGCCGTCGCTTCCGGTTGTTCCCAGTAGCCCTCGAGCACCACGTTGGAGCGGGCGAGCACCTCGCCCTGATCGCTGATGCTCAGTTGCACCCCCAATGCGGGCGCCCCCGCCCGGCCGAGGAGGCGGGCGCGCTCGGTTGCAGAGAGGTCGTCCCATTCCGAGCGTCGGCGCGACATCGTGAGCAAGGGAGCGGTCTCCGTGAGCCCGTAGATCTGAATGAACTCCCAGCCGACCTCGCCTTCGAGTCGTTCGATGAGGCGCGTGGGCGGCGGCGCGCCCGCCACGACCATGCGCACGCGATCGCGACCAGGGATCTCGCCCTTCCATTCCTCGGCGGCATCGAGGATCGCCGACATGACCGCGGGGGCGCCGCAGAGGAGCGTCACGCCGTGTCGTTCGACGCGGCGCAGAATCTCGGCGCCGTCGATCTTGCGCAACACGATGTGACGCCCGCCCATGCCAGTGACCGCGTACGACATGCCCCAGCCGTTGCAGTGGAACATCGGCAGCGTCCACAGATACACGTCGCGATCGCTCACTCCCGTCTGCCAACCGAACGTCGTCGCGTTCAGCCAGAGCGTGCGGTGAGTGAGCTGAACGCCTTTCGGGCGCGCGGTCGTACCGCTCGTGTAGTTGATCGTCGCGGTCGCGTCCTCGTCGGCGATCCAGGGTTCCGGCGCGGTATCGAACCGCACCAACGCGTCGTCTGACTCCTTGCCGATGACCAACCGGTGGCGCGCGTTGACTCCGGCCAAAGAATCCGCGAGCTCGGGGTCGATCATCAACACCGATGCGCCCGAGTGCTCCACGATGTACCCGATCTCCTCCGCGTTGAGGCGGAAGTTGATCGGCACGAGCACGCGCCCATACGCGGACACGCCGAAGAACGCGGTCAGCAGGCGCGCGGAGTTGTGGGAGACGATCGCGACCCGCTCGCCGTGCGCAACGCCCAGCGCGTCGAGGCCGGCGGCTTGGGCGCGGGCGAGCCGAGCGACCTCCGCCCACGTGAGCTCGCCGAGCGACTCGGCGGGCTGGTCGGGCTCGTCGACGACCGCGATCCGGTCGCCGTAGACCAGCTCGGCCCGCTCGATGAAGTCGAGCACTGTCAGCGGTACGCGCATGCGTGCGGTTCTCCCATCTCGGCCGCCCACGGGCAACGTCGTGCCCGGGCCGGAAGGGCCTGCGCCCTGGTCGGAAGGGCCCTCCCTGATCGGAAGGATACGTGTGTGCTCGACTGCGTGTCATGCCTCTGACGCCGCTCCGCCTGGCCGACGACCTCACCCCGCCGACGGTGCTCTTCGTGCCACCTTCGGCGGCGGAGCCGGGTGCCGACGGGATCCCACTGATCCTGTTCGGTCACGGCGCGCATTTGTCGAAGGACGATCCGATCATGCAGATGATCGCCAAGGGATTCTGTCGCGGGGCGGGCGCCGCGGTCGCGTTGATGGACTGCCCCGGGCACGGCGAGCGCCGCGCGCCCGGAACGACCGACGCGGAATTCGACGCGGACGTCGCCCGCCGGATGTCGAGCGCCGAGAGTCACGCGGAGCTCGTCCGCGATTGGGGCGCGGTGGAGGTTGCGGCGCGGGCCGCCGATGCCCGGATCAGCGGCCCGACCGGTTACGCCGGATTCTCGATGGGAGCCATGTTCGGGCTCTCGATCGTCAAGAGCCTTCCGTCGGTCACCGCCGCAGTGTTCGCGCTGGGCGGGTTGATGGAAGACGACGCGCGCAACGAGCTGATCCGGGCGGGCGCGGCCGGCCTCGGGAGTCGCGAGGTGTTGATGCTCAACATGACCCGCGACGAACACTTCGCCATCGACGGTGCGATCGAGGTGCTCGAGCTCATTCCGGGCCCGAAGCGGATGGGCGTGTGGACAGGGGCACACGCCGACGTTCCGCCGGAAGCGATCCAACTCGGGGTCGACTTCTTCCGGCGAACCCTCGCGTCCTGAGCCGCGCGGTCGCGGCTCAGGACACGGTCGTGCCTTCGGTCAGCGGCTGTACCAATGGCCCTCGCCGGATCGGAACGCGAAGCCGGCGACCCAGAAGACGGCGACCACGACGGCCAGGATCCAAAGGAAGTGTGCGACGAACCCGAGGCCGCCGAGCAGCAGAGCGATGAGCAGTACCAGGAGCACGAGGCCCACTGTTTCCTCCGTTGTCGTAGGCCTTTCGCGTACCCGCGGGGAATCTGGCGCAAACTTCTGCGGGCGACTGGGAGGTGGTTCGCGGACAGCGGCGGGCCCGGGTGGCGCACCGCCGCCGTACGATCCGCCGATGGCCATCACCGTCGTTCCGACTCCGTACGGGCGCCCTGCTGCGCAGGCGTTGCGGGATGCGGTGGCCCGCGCGAAACGCGACGACGCGCTCGCGCCGGTCACCGTCGTCGTCCCCACGAACTCGGTCGGCGTCTCCGCTCGTCGTCGGCTCGCGTCGGGAGCGCTCGGCGCGGCGAGCAACGCCGGGCGCGGAGTGGTGGGCGTCAACTTCCTCACGGTGTACCGGCTCGCGGAGTTGCTGGGCGCGGCCGAGCTCGCGGCGTCCGGGCGTCGGCCGGTGTCGACGCCCGTCGTCGCGTCGGGCGTGCGCCGGGCGCTCGCGCGCCAACCCGGCCTGTTCGCTCCCGTCGCGCGTCATCCCGCAACCGAGGAAGCGCTCGTGGCCGCGCACCGCGAGCTCGCCGATCTCGATCGGGCCCAACTCGACGTGCTGGCCGCGCAGAGCCCGCGCGCGGGCGAGGTCGTACGGCTCCACCGGGCGACGAAGTCGTTGCTCCAACAGGATTGGCACGACGAGAACGACCTGATGCAGGTCGCGACCGAGCAGGTGAGCGCGGGCACTGCGCTCGTCCGCGAGCTCGGTACGATCGTCGCGTTCCTCCCGCAGCGGTGGAGCACGCCGGCGGCGCGCCTGCTCGGGGCGCTGGCGGAGCTGACCGACGTCGAGATCATCGCGGGCGTCACGGGTTCGGTCGCAGCCGACGCGGGCGTGGTCTCGGCGCTGGCGCGGGTCGGGGCGACGATTCCCCCGGCGGCCGCGAGCGCGATCGCGCCGGTTCCGGGCACCGAGGTGTGGAATGCCTCCGACCCCGATGACGAGGTGCGCGCGGTCGTGCGCGGTGTCGTCGAGGCCATGCGCGCGAGCGTGCCGCTCGAGCGCATGGCGGTGCTCTACGCCTCCGACGAGCCCTACGCCCGATTGCTCCACGAGCATTTCGACCTCGCCGACATCGCGCACAACGGCGCGACGACCCGATCGATGTCGGAGTCCGTGCTCGGGCGCGGGCTCCTGCGCATCCTTGCGCTCGCCGACACCGACTTCGCCCGCGACGACGTGTGCGGGTTGTTCGCGGCCGCACCCGTGCTCGACGGCCGCGGGCGCGCGGTCCCCGCCGCCCGCTGGGAGCGGCTCTCGCGTGACGCGGGGGTCGTGCGGGGCGTCGACGAGTGGGAGGACCGGCTCGCGGGCTACGCGTCGAAGTTCGGTGACGACGAACGCAGTGTGCAGCAGCGTGCGCAGATCGAGGCGTGCGCGACCTTCGTCAGGGGCCTCGCGGCCGACCTCGATCCGCCGTCGGTGCCGAGCACCTGGGCCGGGCTGGCGCGCCTCGCCCAGCGGCTGGTGCAGCGCTATCTCGGTTCCGAGCACCGCCGGGCCGACTGGCCGCCGTTCGAACAGGTCGCGGCGCGGCGCGTCGAAGCCGTGATCGACCGCTTGGGGACGCTCGACTCGATCGACCCCGGACCGACGATCGAGGTCTTCCGGCGCACCTTCGAGCTCGAGCTCGATGCCATTCGCGATCGGGTCGGGCGCCTCGGCGACGGTGTGCTCGTCGGCCCGGTCGGCATGGCTCTCGGCGTGGATCTCGACCGGTTGTGGGTCTGCGGGCTGACTGAAGGCCTGTTCCCGTCGGTCCCGCGCGACGACCCACTTCTGGCCGACCGCGAACGGGCCGTGCTCGGTGGCGAGCTCCGATTGCGGTCCGATCGCACCGCCGACGACGAGCGCGCGTTGCTCGCAGCGCTCGCATCCACCTCGGACGCGCGGGTGTGCACCTATCCGCGCGGTGATCTCCGACGCAGCACCGAGCACGTTCCCTCGCGCTTCCTCATGCCGACGATCGCCGCGCTCGGGCCTCCGCACGCGATCCCGTCGTACGCGTACGCGGCAACCCACGTGGAGTTCCCTGCGAGTCGGCACGAGCTCGAGGTGCGCGCCGCGATCGCGGGGGAGGGCTGGGTGGGGTCGGAGCCGGCACCCGCCGCCGGTCTCGCGCTCACGCGCGCCCGGGCCGGTTCCGCGTTCACCCGCTTCGACGGCAACCTCGCACGTCTGCGCGACCGTCTGCAGGAGATCGGCCCGGCCACCGAAGGGCGGGTCACCTCGCCGACCCGGCTCCAGACGTGGGCTGCGTGCCCACACGCGTACTTCATGCAGACGGTGCTGCACGTCGAAGCGGTCGAGCGGCCCGAAGACATCATGCAACTCGCCCCCATCGATCGGGGGAGCCTCGTCCACGAGGTGCTCGACCGTTTCCTCGACGAGGTCCGCACCCGCGCCGACGCGGGGCGACCGTGGCGGGACGCCGACCGGTCTCGACTGCGAGACATCGCGGAAGAGGTGAGCGCGGCGGCGGAGGCGCAAGGCCTGACCGGTCGCCGCCTGTTGTGGCATCGCGACCGGCGCTTGATCTTCGCCGAGCTCGATGCATTTCTCGACGCCGACGAGCGATACCGCGCCGATGGCACCCAGACCCTCGCGACCGAGCTCGGGTTCGGGATGCCGGGTGTCGAAGCGCCCGCGGTCGAGGTCGCGGTCGGCAACGGCCGGGTCGTGCGGGTGCGGGGCATGGCCGACCGGGTCGATCAGCGACCCGACGGCGCGCTCGTGGTCGTCGACTACAAGACCGGTTCGGAACGCTCGTACAAGGCGCTGAGTCACGACGACCCGGTGACGGCGGGGACCCATCTCCAGCTCCCCGTGTACGCGTACGCGGCCCGGGCCGCGTACGGCAGGCCCGATACCAAGGTCGAGGCGTACTACTGGTTCGTCGGCCGGGGCAAGAACCGGTGCATCGGCTACGACGTCGACGACGCGGTCGACGCCGTGTTTTCGGACACCGTGCGCACGATCGTCGAGGGCATCGAGGCGGGCGTGTTCCCCGCCTGGCCGACGCAACCTGCCCCGACGCCGTTCATCGCATGCCACTTCTGCGACCCCGACGGGATGGGCACCACCGACCGCTGGCGGGAGCGGGAACGCAAGGCGGAGGCACCGGAGCTCGAGGGGTTCCGGAGCCTGGCGGCCACCACTATGGGCACGGAGGCCGCGACCCCGGCCGGGGAGCACGCGGCGGGGGAGGGTCCTGAGTGACGGCTCAACTCGAGCTCTTCGCCGAACCGGGCGATGCCCCCGCCCGCGACGCGATCCGCACCGACCTCGGCTCGACGTTGTTCGTCGAGGCGGGCGCGGGCACGGGCAAGACGGCGGCCCTCGTCAACCGGGTCGTGGCGCTGGTCACTACCGAGCCGCCCGTGCCGATGGCGGCCATCGCCGCGATCACGTTCACCGAGAAGGCGGCCGCGGAGCTGCGCGACCGCGTGCGGCGGGAGCTGCGACTGCGCGCCTCCGACCCGACGGTGGGCGATCTCGTCCGGGAACGGTGCCGGGTTGCGGTCGACGATCTCGACGCGGCCGCGATCTGCACGCTGCACGCGTTCGCGCAACGCATCCTCACCGAGTTCCCGATCGAGACCGGGCTGCCGCCCCGCATCGAGGTGAAGGACGAGATCTCCTCGCGCATCGCGTTCGACGTGCGCTGGCGCGCCTTCGTCGACGAGCTGCTCGACGATCCCGAGCTGGAGTCGACGGTGCTCGTGCTGCTCGCGGCCGGGGTGAAGCTCGGGCACCTGCGGACCGTGGCCGAGGTGCTCGACGACAACTGGGATCTTCTCGACCGCATCGATCCGCCCGGTCCGTTGCCCGCGCTCGAGCTCGACGGTTGGCTCGACGAGCTGGCGGGGATCTGCACGGCGGGGGTCGAGTGCCGGGCCGACACCGACGGGATGCTCACGCGCCTCGACGAGCTCCGCGAGTATCACGATCAGATGCGGGCCGCGTTCGACGACGCCGAGCGCGTCGAGTTGCTCTCGGCCGCGAAGCCTTCGTTCAGCGTGACCCGGATCGGGAACAAGAAGAACTGGCCCGACATCGATCGGGTGCGCGACCCGATCCTGAAACTAGGCGACCAGCGCAAGGCGATGACCGACGCGGTGCTCGACGTCGCGATCAAGCGTGCGGTCGCGGCGATCGCGGTCTACATCGAGCGGGCGGTGATGCAGCGCCGGATCTCGGGGGAGCTCGACTTCCACGACCTGCTCGTGCTCGCGCGCACGTTGCTCCGCGATCCCGATCACGGCGCGGCCGCACGCGCGGGCTTGCGCCGGCACTACCGACGCGTGCTCATCGACGAGTTCCAGGACACCGATCCGATCCAGGTCGAGCTCGCGGCGCTGCTCGGCTCCGACGATCCCGCCGACAGCGACCGGCCCTGGGATGAGATGCGTGTCGATCCCGGGCGCCTCTTCTTCGTCGGTGATCCCAAGCAGTCGATCTACCGGTTCCGGCGCGCCGACATCGCCACGTTCCTCGCGGCCCAGGAGCGTTTCGCCGATCCCGCGCCGCTGTTCCTCACGTGCAACTTCCGGACCGCGCCCGCGGTGCTCACGTGGATCAATCACGTCTTCACCGAGTTGATCCAGCAGTTCCCGTCGTCGCAGCCCGAGTACCGGCCCCTCGACGCGGCCCGCAATGTGCCGCCCGAGAACGATCGCAGGGTCGTCCTCCTGGGTGTCGATGCCCACGATGACGGGCCCGACGCAGGGACCATGCGGGGCCGGGAGGCGACCGACGTCGCCGACGCGGTGCGCGCCGCCATCGAGCAGGAGTGGCCCGTTTTCGATCGCGACACCGACGCGTGGAGGCCGGCCCGGCTCGGCGACGTGTGCATCCTCTTGCCCGCCCGCACGTCCCTCGGCTACCTCGAGCAGGCGCTGGGCGCGGCCGGGATCCCCTACCGGGCCGAGACGAGCTCGCTCGTCTACAGCAGTCGCGAGGTGCGCGACCTCCTGATGACGTTGCGCGCGGTCGACGACTCGAGCAACACGCTCGCCTTGGTGTCGGCGCTGCGGTCGTCGATCTTCGGGTGCGGCGACGACGACCTGTTTTCCTTCCATGTCGTGCACGGCGGGCGGTGGAACGTCGCCGCGCCGCTACCGGAAGGTCTCGCGGCCGACGATCCGGTCGGTGTCGCGATGCATTTTCTCGGCGAGCTCCACGCGGCGCGGGTGTGGTCGACGCCGAGCGAGTTGCTCGAACGGATCGTGCGGGCGCGAGCCGTGATCGAGGTCGGCGCGTTGACCGACCGTTTCCGAGACGTGGCCCGGCGGGTGCGTTTCCTCGTCGACCAGGCGCGCGCGTACGCCGACGCGGTCGGCGGGACGTTGCGCGACTATCTCGCCTGGGCCGAGATGCAGGGCGCGGAAGGCGCCCGGGTCGTGGAGGCCGTTGTCCCCGAGACCGATGACGACGCCGTGCGCATCATGACGATCCACGGGGCTAAGGGTCTCGAGTTCCCGATCGTCGTGTGCTCGGGCATGACCACCGCGGCCCAGGCCGCGACCCGCGGCGTCGACGTGCTGTTCCCGACCGCCGGCGGCTACCAGGTGAAGATCGTGAAGGGCGTGCAGACCGCCGAGTTCGAGCTGCACAAGCCGATCGACGAGCAGATGGGCTTTCACGAGAAGCTCCGGTTGCTCTACGTCGCGTGCACTCGTGCGCGCGATCATCTCGTCGTCTCGGTCCACCGCAAGGTGCGTCCGCTCAACCCGGCCGATCGTCTGCACTGGACGCACGCGGAGCTGGTGTGGGAAGCGGCCGCGCACGCGCCGTGGACCGTCGGGGGTGTGCCCGCACCCGGCGCCGACGCTCGGGCCCCGGCCGGGGTTCCGGTCGAGATCGAGCCCGGCATTCCGCCCGAGGTGTGGCAGGCGGAGTACGACCGCGCCCACGAGCGCGGCAACCGGCGCGGGTTCGTCTCCGCGACCGCGCTCGCGCACCGCGATCACTCGGACGGGTCCGCGCCGGACGCGCCCGTCGCCGAGATCGACCCGGGCCTCGCCAAGGACGCCCGGGATCTCGAGCTACCACCGTGGAACAAGGGTCGCTACGGAACCGCGATAGGTCGGGCCGTGCACGCAACGCTGCAGACGATCGACCTCGCGACCGGCGCGGGGGTCGGAGCCACCGCCGCCGCCCAAGCCGCGGCGGAGGGTGTTCTGGGTCACGAGGAGACGATCGTGGCGCTCGCCCGGGCCGCGCTCGCGAGCCCGAGCGTGCAGCGCGCCACGACCCGTCGGTACTGGCGGGAGACGTACGTCGCGGTCCCCTTCGACGGCATCACGCTCGAGGGCTACGTCGATCTCGTCTTCCGCGACGACGACGGACTCGTCGTCGTCGACTACAAGACCGACGCGGTCGACCCCGCGACCCGCGCCGAGCGGATCACGCACTACCGGATCCAGGCCGCGGCCTACGCGTTGGCGATCGCCGAGGCCACCGGGGAGGTGGTCGTGCGGGGCGTGCTCACGTTCCTCGATCCCGCGGGCGCGGCCGAGGTGGAGTTCGCGGGCGCGGACCTGGAAGCGGCGATCACCGAGGTCCGGGCTCTCCTCGCCGCGGAGCGTGACCATCCCTCGGCCCGGCCACCACTCGTGCCGTCCGACGGCTGAGACCCCTCACCACGCCTGAGACCAGTCGGATCCGGCGCCCGGAAGCGGGGCGAACCCGGAGTGTGGTGCTGGGTGTGCCATCCTTGTCACTCCCGTGAAGGCTCTGTGGTTCTGCCTCAAATTCGTGGTGATCGTCGCGTTCGGTAGCGCGGCGATCGCGGGCTCGCTTGCGCTGCTCGGGCCCGCGTCGCAGCCCTTGACCCACGCCACCACGCCGATCGAGCAGCTCGTGCTCTCCATCAATTCGCCCTCCGCGCGCTCGCTCGTCTACGACCACAACGGCAAGGTGATGTCGACCTTCGCCACCGAGGACCGCTCCCCGGTGAAGTTGAAGGACATCCCGATGGTCATGCAGAACGCGGTGATCTCCATCGAGGACCGGAAGTTCTACGAGCACCACGGGGTCGACTGGGCCGGCACCACCCGCGCGCTGTTCAAGAACGTCGACGCCGGTGGCATCTCCCAGGGTGGTTCGACCATCACCCAGCAGCTCGTGAAGAACACGTTCAGCGTCGGTCGAAAGCGAGACCTCACCACCAAGGCGCGCGAAGCCGTGCTCGCGGTGGAGCTCGAGAAGCAGCTCTCGAAGAGCCGGATCCTCGAGGACTACTTGAACCTCGTGTACTTCGGGAACGGCGCGTATGGCGTGCAGACCGCGGTCGAGCGCTACTTCCCGGGCACGACGCTCGCCAAGCTGACGCTCGCCCAGGCCGCGCTGCTCGCCGGTCTCATCCAGTCGCCCGAGGCGCTCAACCCGATCAAGCACCCCGGCGCCGCCGCCCGCCGTCGCAGCGAAGTGCTCGACGCGATGGTCATCAACAAGAAGACCACTGCCGCCGCCGCCAACCTCGCGAAGTTCGTGCCGCTGCCCACCACGGTCAGCCACCCGCACTCGACCCCCGGCGACTACTACCTCGACGAGGTCCGCAACACCCTGCTCAACGACGACCCGACCGTGGCCCGGGACCCCGCCGAGGCGCTCGGCGCGACCCAGCAGACACGGGCCGCGGCCGTGTACGGCGGCGGCCTCAAGATCTATACGTCCTACGACCCGACGCTGCAGTTCATCGCGACGTCGGCCATGAACGCGATGGCGCCGCCGAACCCCGAGGTCACCGCGTCGCTCGTCGTCATCGACAACGCCGACGGCGGTGTGCGCGCGATCGCGAACCGAAGAACGTTCGCGCAGACGCAGTTCGACCCGGCCACCGAAGGACCGGGCCGGCAGGCAGGATCGTCGTTCAAAGTGTTCACCCTCGCGGCCGCGTTGTCCCACGGCTATTCGCCCAACGACACCGTCTCGACGAGCCCGCTCAACTGGCGGCTCACGCAGGGTTCGGGCAAGGGCGCGTTCTACCACCTCGACGGTGACTGCGGCGGCGACGTCATCTCGCTCACGAGGGCGATCGCCCGCTCCGACAACTGCGCCTTCGTGCGCACCGAGCTGTCGCTCGGCCCTGCCAACTTCGGCTCCGATGGTGTCAAGACGGTCATCCAGACCGCGAGGTCGATGGGCATCAACACCACCAACTTCAACCCGGGCGTCGTGACCACCACGCTCGGCACCCAGGGCGTTCATCCGCTCGAGATGGCGCAGGCCTACTCGGTGCTCGCCAACGACGGTCAGCTGAAGCGCGCGACGTTCGTCACCAAGATCGTCGACCGGAACGGCAAGGTGATCTACCAGGCGCCGCAAAAAACGACGCAGGTGCTCGACCCGAACGTCGCCCGTACCGAGACCAAGATGTTGTTCGGCCCGATCCGCAACGGCACCGCGAGCAACACGCTCGGAGGCTTTCCCCGCCCGGCCGCGGGCAAGACCGGTACCACCGACTCGAGCGCCGACGCCTGGTTCGTCGGGTACACGCCGCAGTACACCGCCGCGGTGTGGATGGGGAACCCGAACGGTGAGATCGCGATGAGGAACATCGGGGGGACGGGACCCGCGTTCGGCGCCGGGTATCCGGCCAAGATCTGGCGCGCGTTCATGCAGGCCGCGACAGATCCCCTTCCCGTCGTCGATTTCCCGGTCGCCACCGTGCCGAATCCCAGGGCGCGGTTCATCACCGAGCTCGGCCACAAGCTCACGTTCGTCCCCGAGGGGTCGGGCGCGACGACGACTACGAGTACGGTGCCGGCGGCGACGACGCCGGTCTCGACGCCCGGCACCACGAAGAAGCCGGTCACGAAGAAGCCGCCCACGAAGCCGAAACCTCCCGTCCACCAAACGACGCCGACGACTGCGGGCGGTCCCTGACATGAGCCTCGACGAGCTGGAAGCGCTCCTACTGGTGCAGGAGCGCGACATCGCGCTCGATCAACTCCGCCACCGCCGCGACGCGATGCCGGAGCGGGCCCAGCTGACGACGTACTCGGGCGAGCTGCGGCAGAAGGACGGGGAGCGGAAGGAGGTCGGCGAACGGCACCGCAAGGTGTTGGCCGAAGAACGCCGCATCGACGACGAGGCGCAAGGCGTCGGCGAGCGGGCCGACGAGGTGAACAAGAAGTTGTACTCGGGAACCGTGTCGTCGCCGCGGGAGCTGCAGGCGATGCAGACCGACATCGATATGTTGCACCGGCGCCAATCCGATCTGGAAGACGAAGAGCTCGAGGTCATGGAGCAGCGGGAGGCGCTCGACACGGAGCTCGCCGCGCTCGACGCGTCGATCGCGGGGCTCTGGGACACCGTCGCCCAGCTGCGAGCCACGATCGAGGCCACGGAGGCCGAAATCGACGACGAGATCGCGAGTGAGACGGCATTGCGGGCCGAGCTCGCGACGTCGATCGCGGAACCGCTCCTGCGCGACTACGAGCGCCGGCGCGTGCAGAACCGGGGTGCAGGCGCGGCGCGCCTCGTAGGGAACACGTGCCAGGCGTGCCGGCTCACGGTCCCCACAACCGAAGCCGAGACCATCCGGCGCAGCGCGGGCGCGGTCACGGCGTACTGCGACAACTGCGGCGCGATCCTCGTTCCGTGAAGCAACCTTCGTTGTTCGGCGGCGCCGATCCGCCCGCGGGTGAGCACGTCGACGAGGTCCTGATCTACAGCGACGGCGGCTCGCGCGGGAATCCCGGGCCGTCGGCGATCGGTGCGGTCGTGCTCGATCCGTCGACCGACCCGCCCCGGCGCCTGGCCGAGGTGAGCGAATGCATCGGGATCACCACGAACAACGTGGCCGAGTACCGTGCCCTCATCGGCGGCCTGGAAGCCGCCGCCGCGTTCGGAGCCCGGACCGTGCGGGTGCGGGCCGACTCGAAGTTGGTCATCGAGCAGGTCAAAGGCACGTGGAAGGTGAAGCAGCCGCACCTGCGGCCGCTGCTCGCGCAGACGCGCCAACTGCTGTCGGGATACGACGAGGTCGATCTACGGCACGTGCCGCGCGCGGAGAACGTCGACGCCGACGCTCTCGTGAACGCGGCGCTCGACGCATCCGTCGCCGGTCGGTAACGCCGTGATCCTCTGGTTCGCGTTCGGCGCGATCTTCGGGGTATGGAACGTCTTCCAAAGCCCCGGTCTCGACTTCCGCCTGATCGTGCTCGGCGCGCTGTTGCCGCAACTGCTCGACCTGCCGTTCGGCGCGCAGGCGTACGCGCACACGTTGCTGGCCGCCGTCGTGGTGTTGGTCGCGACGATGTTGCTGACGACCGGTCGGGGCCGCCGGCTGCGGCGCCGGCGCGCGCTCGGGCTCGCGATCGGCTGGTTTTCCGCGCTCGTGCTCGCGGCATCGTGGACGCACAACGACGTGTTCTGGTGGCCCGCGTTCGGCGCAGCCCGGCCCGACGCGCCGCTGTTCGCGATCTGGCCCGTCGCCGTGATCGAGGAGCTGCTCGGACTGGCCGCCGCGTGGTGGGCGTGGACGCGCTTCGGACTGTCCGATCCGATCCGGCGCCGGGATTTCTGGCGTACGGGCCGGCTCGCGATCGTGGGCGACGGGGACCGCGCGTGATCGCATTCGTCCGCCACGGGCAGACCGAGCTGAACCGGGCCGGGAGGTTGCAGGGTCGGATCGACGTTCCGCTCAGCCCGTTCGGCGCGGCCCAGGCTGCGGCGCTCGGTCGCGGCTACGCGTCCGAACCCGTCGCCCGCGTGTTCAGTAGCCCACTGCAGCGGGCGCGCGACACCGCGGCCGCGATCGCCGCGCCCCACGGCCTCCCCGTCGAGATCGACGAGCGGTTGATCGAGCTCGACTACGGCGAGTGGGACGGCATGGCGCTCGCCGACGTGGCTCCCGAAGCGTGGGCCGCGTGGCGCCACGATCCGCAGTTCGCGCCGCCGAGCGGGGAGACGCTCGCAGAGGTGGGCGCCCGCATCATGAGCTTCTGTGCGGAGGTGCCCGCGGCCGACCTCGTAATCGCGGTGAGCCACGTCTCGCCGATCAAGGCGGCCGTGTGCAACGCGCTCGGTGTCGACGATCGGGTCACGTGGCGCATGCAGCTCGAGCTCGCGGCGGTGACGCGCATCGGTCGCCGCCCCGACGGCGGCGCCTATCTCGCCGCCTTCAACGACGCGTCCCTGGTGAAGAACGTGGTGGTGCCGTAGCGTCGGCGCATGCCGATCCTCGAAGCCCGCCACGATTTCGCGCACCCGGTCGAGGGTGATTCGGCCTGGTCGGAGAGCTACTACTTCAACGCGTATTGCCCGGTTGTCGACACCGGTCTCTTCACCCGCATCGGCGTGCGCCCCAACGAGGGGACCATCGACGTCGGGCTCGCGGTGTGGCTCCCGAACGGCGAGCTCTGGCACCACAACGGCACCCGTGCGCAACCTGAGATGACCGACGCGAACCTCGAGGTCGCCGGCGTCCGCTACGAACGCATCGCGCCGATGCAGTCGTGGCGACTGACGGCCGACACCGATCGGGTGCAGCTCGACATCACGTTCGACGCGCTCACGCCCGCGGTGGGAGTCGACGGTCAGGGCCGGGACCAGAGTGGGGAAGCTTCCGGCGCGAGCGCGCAGACCGCGCAGACCGCGCAGACCGCGCAGACCGTCGGCAAGGGTCACCTCGAGCAGGCCGGGCGGTGGACGGGTTGGATCGACATCGACGGCACCCGTTCCGAGCTGGTCGCCGGGCGCGGGAACCGCGACAAGTCGTGGGGCCCGCGCCGGTGGGGCGGCCCGAAGATGTGGCGCTGGTTCTCGATCAACATCGGCGACGACACGCACTTCGGCGGGATCCGGATCGGTACCGACGCCGGCGACCTGCATCGGGGGTGGGTGTGGACCGACGGCGCGCACTCGAGCATCCGCGAATGGAAGGTCACGAGCGAGCTCGCGCCCGACGGCGTCACCCATACTGCGACCCACGTGCACGCGACCGACAAGCTCGGTCGGGTCCACGAGCTCGACGCGGAGATCCTCCGGGTCTCGCCCGGTCCCGCGGGAGTGAAGCCGAACGTGACGATCGTGAACGAGGGCCTGGCCCGATGGCACTACAACGGCGCGGTCGGGTACGGCATCAGCGAGTACCTCCACCAGCTCGACGCCGATGCCGAACCCGTCGTTGCGATCGAATAGCCGGTGGCGCATCGAAGAGCTGGTCCCGATCGAGTGACGCCCTGGCAACGCTTGCGGGAGTACCACTGACTTCGTGACCCAGCCGGCGTGGAAGTGGTTCCTGCCGTCTGCGGTCGTCGCCGCGATCGTCTACGGCTTCTTACCGGTCGAGCTCTGGAAGGAGCCGATCTACGACGCACTCGTGATGAGCGCGTTCGTCGGCATCTGGGTGGGAATCGCCCGGTACCGGCCTCCGGCTGCGAATCAGTGGAAGCTGTTGCTGCTCGCAATGGGTTGCACTGCGGCGGCGGAATGGATCTGGCTCGCGAACGACATCCGCGGCATCAACCCGTTGCCGGGTTGAGCCGACGTCCTCGACGTCGCCGGCCGCGCCGTGCTGTTGTTCGTGCTGGCGGCCTTTCCGCGCGGCGGCGGGCAGCTCGGCAACCGGATGGCCGTTCTCGACAGCACGGTCATCGGTGTCGCGGTTGCGGCGTTGGCGTGGACGTTCGTGTTCGATCACTATTTCAACCGATCCGACATCCCGGTGGTCGGGCGGGTCACGTCGGCGATCTATCTGTCGTTCGACGTGTGCCTGCTCGTCGGATTCCTCATCCTCGCGCTCGACAGCCGGCGCGCCAACACCGCGATGCGTCTCCTCACCGTCGGCATCGGCATGCTCGTGGTGAGCGATCTCGTCTGGCTCATTCTCGTATCGCACGACGGGTACAGCTTCGGCCACCTGACCGACGCGCTGTGGCCCATCGCGTACTGCACCATTGCGACCGCGGCCCTGCACCCTTCGATGACCGAGCTCGGCGCCGGGTCCGCGCCCGCACGCGCGCCGGGGCGATGGCGACTGTTGATCCTGCCGTGTGCCATGGTCGCGCTGCCGGCGGGTGGTCTCGTCGCGGACATGTTGAGCATCCCACTCTCGAACCTCGACAATCTGCTCGTCGGGTTCGGGACCCTTGCCATTGGTTTGCTGGTGGCGATCCGCTTCCTCGGGTTCATGCGGTTCGTCGAGGCGAGGCCGACGCTCGCGGGCGCCATCGCACCGAAGCGCTCGTGCGCGAGTCGCTCGACATCCTCGCCATCGTTGATGCCGACGGCCGGATCGTGTAACTGAGCCCGTCTCTCGAGCGTGTGCTCGGCTGGTCGGTCACCGAGTCGATCGGGCTCCCGCTGAACCTCATCGCCCTCCCCGACGAACGCACGCTCGTCGACCGGTATTTCGCGCGTGTGCTCGCAAGTCAGGTCGGTACCCCGCTCACCTTCACCATGAACGCAGTGTCGAGACGCGCCGACCCGTTGCTGATGGAAGTTGCCTGTGTGAACCGTCTCGACGACCCGGAGATACACGGCGTGGTGGTCAGTGCGCGCGACATCTCGGAGCGCACACGGTTGGCGCAGGAGGTCGAGTACTTCGCGCTGCACGACCGCTTGACCCGCCTCGCGAATCGCAGCCTGCTGCTCCTGCGCGTCGACGCCGCCCTCCGGCAGCCGGGTCCGGCTCTCGGTGCGGTGCTCGTCTTCGACATCGACGACTTCAAGGGGATCAACGACGGCCTCGGCCGCGCCGCCGCCGACGAGCTACTCATCTCGGTCGGCGAACGCCTGCGCACCTGTATCCGGCCCGGCGACACGCTGGCCCGGCTCGGGAGTGACGAGTTCGCAATCTTCTGCCCGACGCGGGTCCCGATCAGGTCGGCGCGAGTGCCCAGCGCATGCTCGAGATACTCGGACTGCCCCTGGCGGCCGGGGCGGCCGAGGTGGCGGTCGCGGCCGGCATCGGCGTCCGGATCCTGCACTCCGGCGACACCGCCCAGATCGCGATGCGAGACGCCGACATCGCCATGTACTCGGCGAAGTGGTCGGGCAAGGCGCGCTGGAAGGCGTTCGATCCGGAGACGGGCGCGCAGGCCGCGCGCCGGATCGCGTTGATCGGCGACCTTCCCCGGGGCTCGAGGTGCTACGCGAGGCTGCCCGCAGTGCGGCCCGCTGGCGCGCGAACGGAGCGCCGACCTTCTACATCAGCGTGAATCTCTCGCCGGTCCAGCTCGACGACGCGCTGCCCGACACCGTCGGGAGCATCCTGACCGCCGCAGGTCTTGATGAGAGCGCGCTCGTCCTCGAGATCACCGAGAACGTGGTGGTGGCCAACGTCGAGGATTCGCGACGCTTCCTCGAAGCCTTGCGCGATCGCACGGTCCGTATCGCAATCGACGACTTCGGGACGGGCTACGCGTCGCTCGCGTACGCGCAGCAGTTCCCGATCGACTTGCTGAAGATCGATCAGAGCTTTACGAAGCGACTCGAAGCATCCGGGGATGGTTCCCACGATCATGCAGCTTGCGACGTCGATGGGCGCCGGCGTGGTCGCCGAAGGAGTCGAGACCCCGGAACAGATGGCCGAGCTGGTCGTACTCGGATGCACCTTGGGTCAGGGCTACCTCTACTGTCCGTCCGCGCCGTCCGCGCCGTCCGCGCCGTCCGCGCTGTAGTCACCGGACCATGGGGTAGAACGCTCGGGTGCATCTCGGGATCGTGCTCGCCGTGTTCCCGCTGATCTTTCTCGGCGAGCTGCCCGACAAGACGATGTTCGCGTCATTGCTGCTCGCGTCGCGCGGTCGCCCGCTCGCAGTGTGGTTCGGCGCCGCGCTCGCGTTCATCGTCCACGTCGTCATCGCGGTCAGCGTGGGAGTGGGGCTCTTCCACATCCTCCCGCACCGGGCCGTCGACGCCCTGGTCGGGGTGCTATTCGCGCTCGGCGCGGTGCTCGCCTTCCGGGAGGACGAGGACGAACAGGAACTGGCCGCGGCGGAGACCGTCGTCGGCGTCGAGGCGCTGCAGATCCATCGCGTGGTCGGGACTGCGTTCCTGGTGATCTTCGTCGCGGAGTGGGGCGACCTCACCCAGGTGCTGACCGCGAACCTCGCGGCCCGGTATCACTCGCCGTTGAGCGTCGGCCTCGGCGCCGCGCTCGCGTTGCTGTCGGTGTCGGCGATCGCGACGTTCAGCGGGCGTCAGTTGGTGCGGATCCTCCCGGGCCGGTTGTTACGCCGCATTACCGGCATCGCGTGCACCATCTTCGCGATCGTCGCCGCCGTCGCCACCATCCGCGGCTGACCCCAAACCCCCCCAAGCACCCACCCAAAACCCAAAACTCCACCAACAGTTGTGCGAGTTTTCAGCGCCTGGCGCGTATTTCTCGCACAACTGTTGGTGGGCTTTTTTGGCGGGTCAGTCGTCTTTGCCGGGGGTGGAGAAGCCGCCGCGGCGGCGGGAGAAACCGATCAGCGCGATGGGCCAGCCGATGATGCCGATGAGCGCGAACGAGAACCACTCAATCGTGTACTCCATGTGGTTCACCTGGTCGGGCGCGGGTGGTTGCGGCAGCGCGGGCGCGCCCGCCGCGGGCGCGGGCGTCTCCGACTGGGCCTGGATCCAGATCGGGCTCAGTTCGTAGGGAAGGCCTTTTCCGATCCTCGCCAAGTCGACGCGCGGTAACGAGAGCATCTTGTCGCTCGTCGTCACCGCGTCCTGCGCGCTCAAGGTGCTGGAGGAGTGGGCGATCCCGCGGATCACCACGTCACCGGTGGCCACGACCGACGCCGCCGCCGAGGTGAGCCGATCGCCGACCGCCGGCACCCAGCCCCGGTCGATCAACAACGCGGTGCCGTCCGGGAGCACGATGGGCGTGAGCACGTCGTCGCCGACCTTGCTCCCGTGCACCTGGTTGCGGAGCAGCACCTGATGAGCCGGGTCGTAGCGGCCCGACGCCTGGGCCCGGTCGCCGTCGACGAAGTGGGCACCGGCTCCGACCTCGGGCGCCGGTGCTGCGTACGCGGCGTGGGCCTCGCGGACCAGCGCCTGTTTGTGGTGGTCGCGGCCCAGCTGCCAGAAGCCGAGGGCGATGAAGCTGCCGGTGAGTACGAGCACGAGGAGATGGCCGGCAACCCAACGCGGTCGTAAGAGCGTCACAACGGGCCTATTCTCTCGCGGCGAACGCCGATCTCCCGAGTCGGAGGAACCTGCATGGCCCTGATCGATTCCGCGCCGGGCGCCGTCCACGTCGGCGCCGACGACCTGCCGTTCGTCGACATTGGCGAGGGAAGCCTGATGAAGGTGATCCAGGTCAAGGAGAAAGAGGGCCTCTGGATCGTCGAGAACATCTTCCAGGCCGGCTACGAGGTGCAGAAGCACCGGCACACCGGGCCGGTCTGGGGGTACACGACCTCGGGGGCGTGGAAGTACAAAGAATACGACTACGTCAACCGCGCGGGAAGTTTCCTGTACGAGCCCGCCGGTTCGATCCACTCTTTGCAGTGCATCGAGGACGACACGCGGGTGTGGTTCCACATGTACGGCGTGAACCTGAACCTCGACGCCGACGACAACGTCGAGAGCGTCGCCGACGGCGCGGGCGCGCTGGCCTTCTACCGTGCGATGTGCGAGTCGATGGGGTTGCCCCGGCCGAACGTATTGGTCGACTAGTGGCCATCGTCGATCTCTACGACCCCGACGGTTACGTCGCCGCGCCTCCGCACGAGGTGCTGGCCGAGTTGCGGCGGACCCAGCCCGTGTACTTCCAGGAGATGGCGGGGGAACCCGGCTACTGGATGGTGCTGAAGCACGCCGATCTCGTGCATGTCGCACGCGAAGCGAACCTGTTCTCGGCGAGCGAGGGCGGCGTGATGCTCGAGAACCTCGAGCAGTCGCAACTCGAGATGATGCGCAACATGTTGTTGGCGATGGACCCGCCCCGTCACATCGACTACCGCCGTCCGATCGCGCCGCGCTTCAAGGCGCGCGTGATCGCGGACATGGAGGGCCAGATCCGCGCCATCTGTCGCGAGATCATGGGTGACGCCGCCGCGCGCGGCGACGTCGAGTTCGTGCATGACGTCACTTCCGCGTTGCCGTCGCGCGTGATCGGGCAGCTGATGGGGCTGCCCGCCGACGACCTCCCGTTCATCCATCGTCTCGCAGAGATGAACACGAGTGGCCAGGACTCCGACTACCAGTCGGACGTGTCGCAGGGCACGATCGACATGGCGATGTACGCGATCCAGTTCGCGGCCCTGCGCCGCGAGGAGGAGCCGCGCGAAGACCTCACGACGTTGTTGCTCGAGACCGATTTCAACGGCTCGTACATGACCGACATCGACTTCGGCAGCTTCTTCGTGCAGCTCGTCACCGCGGGCAACGACACGACCAAGACGATGTTGTCGTCAGGGTTGCGGGCGCTGCTCGATCACCCCGACCAGCTCGCGGCGCTACGGGCCGATCCGGCGTTGATCGGCGGCGCGGTCGAGGAGATCCTCCGCTACGAAAATCCTCTGCACTACTTCCGCCGCACGGCGACCGCCGACACCGAGTTGCGGGGAACGAAGATCGCCGCGGGCGACAAGGTCGTGATGTTCTACACGTCGGCGAACCGCGACGAGGACGTGTTCGACGATCCGCAGACGTTCGACATCCGCCGCTCGCCGAACCCGCACCTGTCGTTCGGCATCGCCGAGCACTTCTGTTTGGGCGTTCACCTCGCCCGCCTCGAGGGCCGCGTGTTCTTCGAGGAGTTGCTCGCGACGTTCCCGACGATCGAGATGACGGGTGAGCCCGTACGTGTGCGCTCGAACCTGAACAACGCGCTGAAGACTTTGCCGGTCCGGCTCTCCCGTTAGCTGACGTCGCCTAACCGACGTCGATCGATTCGAACGCGATCACTGCGTCTTCGGCGGTCGAGTTGTGCGCGACGGTCACCTTCGGAATGAGCAGGGAAAGCGCGGCGCCGAACGCGACGATGCCCGCGGCGAAGAACATGGCCGGGCGGGCGCCGTGCGCGACCGCGGCGGGCGACCCGGCCGATTGCGTCGACGCGTCGATGAACGACGCGAACGTGGCGATGCCGAGTGCGAGACCGACCTGACGCACGGTGGTGTTGGCGCCGCCGGCGACGCCCGTCTTCTCGGGTTTGATGTCGGAGAGGATCACATTCGTGAGTTGCGAGCTCGCGAGGCCGACCCCGAGCCCGAAGACGATCATTCCCGGGAGCAGCGCGAGGAACGAGACGTGCGACGAGATCGAGCGTGCGACCCACAACAGCCCGATCGACTCGCACGCGAGGCCGGTGCGCACGATGCTCGTGATGCTGACGTAGCGCGTGAGTCGCCCTGCGACGGGTGCTGCGATCGCGATGCAGATTCCTTGGGGCACGAGCCATTCGCCGGCGCGCAGCGCGCTGAGGTGCTCGCCGTTCTGCAGCAGCACCGGGAGCATGAACAGGAGCCCGAACTGGCCCATCGCCAGGACCATGGTGGTGAGCAGGCCGTAGCGGAATCCGAGGTGGCGAAGCTGGCCGAACTCGAACAGTGGATCGTTGTCGGCACGCTCCATGGCCCTTTCGATCAGCACGAACGCGGTGAAAACGACGATCGTGAGCACGAACGCGAACGGGATGACGGAGACGGCGCGGGTTGCGGGCCACGCGTTCCAACTCGCGACCGTGAGGTCCTTGATCGGGTGCCACCATCCGTACGTCGTGCCCTCGCTCAGCCCGAAGATGAGGCTGAACGAGCCGAGCGCGATGAGCGCAGATCCCCGCACATCGATGTGCGGGCGTTTGGCGCTGCGCACGTCGGGTTTCATGAACACGAGCGCGCCGACAACGATGATCGGGGCGACGATCACGTTGACGCGAAATCCCCAGCGCCACGAGTAATCAGTGGTGAGCCAACCCCCGACGATGGGGCCGAACGCAACCGACGCGCCCGCGACCGCGCCCCACGCGCCGAAGGCTTTGGGTCGTTCCGCACCTTGGAACGTGTTCGAGAGGATCGACAGCGTGGCCGGGATCATCATCGAGGCGCCGATGCCCTCGATCACCGCCTCGCCGGCGAAGAGCGTCGGCACCGACGTGGAGATCGACGCAAGGAACGACCCGACCCCGAAGATCGTGGCGCCCATCACGAACATACGGCGATGACCGAAGATGTCGCCGAGCCGGCCGCCGATGATGAGCAGGGTCGCGAACGTGAGCGAGTAGCCGGTGATGACCCACTGGAGGCTCGAGAGCTGAGTGTGGAACTCGCGCAGGATGGTGGGGACCGCGAGGTTCAAGATGGTGTTGTCGAGCACCGGGATCGCGACCGAGACGATGGCGACCGAGGCCGCGAACCAGCGGCGCGGATCGAGCGGCTCTGCGGCGGTGGTGACCATCGGCGTCGATCTTGCCAGACGCCCGCGGGCCGCCTCGCGACCTCAAGATCGAGTTGTTGCACTTCGGCGCGCTCGGGGGTCGGGTGCTCGGGGGGACGCGGGCCCTGCTCGGCTACGAAGTGGTGTTCGTGGCCGACCCCGACGGTGCCCGGGTCGAGCTCATGGCTTCGCCGCGGGCGTTGCCGGGCGTTTCCGGTACCGCCGCGAGGGCACCACGCGAAAAGTGTGGATACCACTGGTGGTATCACGGGCGGTATCACGGGCGGTATCCATAGAAAAACGGGCCGCACTCGTGCGCAGCTCATCGACGAGGTGAGGGTGCGGACGGGTTTCGCGAGGGGCGTCAGGCGGCGGCGTTGTCGAACGTGATCTCGATGCGACCACGGCCCTTGCGCTTGGCCCGGTACAGCGCCTGATCGGCGCGGGCCAGCAGATCGTCGGCATCGGGCGTCCGCGCAAAAGCGATGCCGATGCTCGAATCGATCCGCACCGCACCCACCGCGAGACCGAACGGCTTGTTCAGCACCTGGCGGACGCGCTCGCCGATGGCGACCGCCTCCTCCGTCGACTCCAGGTCGCCGCAGATCACCACGAACTCGTCGCCACCCACCCGGGCCAGCGTGTCGACTCCGCGGATCGCACCCCGCACCCGTCCCGCCACACTGCACAGCAACTCGTCGCCGAGCGTGTGGCCGAACTGGTCGTTCACGTCCTTGAACCCGTCGAGGTCGACGTACAACGCGGCCGTCAACTTCCCCACCTCGAGGATCCGCGACAGCACCTCGAACAACTCCTTGCGGTTCGCCACCCCGGTCAGCGGATCCCGCCGGGCTTCTTCGGCCAGCCGCTGCTCCAGCGCGCGCCGCTCGGTGACGTCGGTGACGAACACGATCGCACCCCGGTGCGTCCCGTCGTGTTCGCGCAACGCGCTCGTGCGCACCCGCGCCCACACCAAGTGGCCCGTCCGGGTCACGATGCGCAGATCCTGTTCCAACGACTCGTCGACGAACCCGGCGATGCGCGCCCGGGCCTCGACCCGATCGTCCTCGTCGATGAAATCGAGGAGCGAGCAGCCGTGCATCTCCTTCACGGTCGTCCCGAGCAGATCGGCCAGCGCATGGTTGGCGAACGCCGTGTTCTCGTGCGCGTCCATCACGCAGATGCCTTCGCGCGCCAGCTCGACGATCAGCCGGTAGCGCTCCTCCGAGACCCGCAACGCGTCCTCGGTGCGCATGCTGGCCGACACGTCGCGGATGCTGAGCACCATGCCCGCGATCTCGGGGTCTTCCAAGTGGTTCGTCCCGATGATCTCGCAGTCCAGCCAGGAGCCGTCGGCGTGGCGCAACCGCACCAGCAACGGCACCGCCCGGGAATCGGACGAGTGCATCGTCGACGCGAATCCTTCGAGCGCGCCGATCTGGTCGACCGGATGCACGAGGTCGAACGCGCTGGTCCCGACCAACTGGTCCGGCGGGTACCCGAGCATCAGCGCCGACGCCGGGCTCGCGAACGTGAGGTGTCCCGCGGCGTCGACAACGGAGATCAGATCGGGCGTGACCCGAACGAGCGCGGACAGCAGCCCGGAGAAGGAGATCCCCGCTGCGGACACGGGTACGGCCGCCGAGGTGTCCGTCAACTCACGAACTCCTTCAGCGTCACGACCGACAGATCGAGGTCGGCCGCGGGACGAGCCGCACTACACAACCAGCCTTGGAACGAGTCGCAGCCGAGCTGTTCGAGCATTTCGAGCTGGGCCAGATGCTCCACGCCCTCGGCGACCACCCGCAGCTTCAACGACGTCGCCAACGAGATGATCGCCCGCACGATCGCTTCGCTGCTGTCGTCCTCGCCGAGACCCATCACGAACGAGCGGTCGATCTTCAGCATCTCGACCGGGAACGCCTGCAGGTACGCGAGCGACGAGTACCCCGTGCCGAAGTCGTCGACGACCAGATGCACACCGAGCGCACGCAGCTCCGCGAAGATGCGCTCGGCGGTCGGCGCGTCGTCCATCAACACGCTCTCGGTGATCTCGAGCCAAAGTGCGTCGGGATCGAGTCCCGTCGTGTGCAGCACCGTCTTCACCTGCTGCACGAGCTCGGGGTCGTAGAGCTGGCGGGCCGAGAGGTTCACCGACACGTAGAGGTCGCGCCCCGCGGGATCCGAAGCACGCCACTTCGCCGCTTGCGAGCACGCCTTGCCCAGCACCTCGATACCGAGGGTGAGGATGAGGTCGGTCTCCTCGGCCACGTGGATGAACTCGTCGGGCGGGATCGAGCCGAGGGTCGGATGGGTGAAACGGGCGAGTGCTTCGACGCCGCGAATGCGCGGCGACGACACCGACACGATCGGCTGGAAGTGCACATTGATCTGATGGTTGTCGAGCGCGACCCGCAGCGCGAGCTCGAGCTGGCGCCGGCGCTCGGCCTGCACCCGCAGGTCGTCGTCGAAGATCTCGACCTGGGTGCCGCCCATCTCCTTGGCCCGCCGCATGGCGACGTGCGCGTCGCGCAGCAGCTCTTCGGCGTCGCCAACGCCGGCGGCCGAGAACGCGATCCCGACGCTCGCGTGCAGCGCGGGCTGGCGCCCGTTGGAGAGGAAGATCGGTTGCGAGATCAGGCGCTCGAGCTCGATCGCACGCTGCGCGACCGGCTCGATACCGCTCACGTCGGTGCACATCACGATGAACTCGTCGCCCGCGATGCGACCGACCCGGTCCATCGTGCGGGTCGCGCCTTCGAGACGCTTGGCGACCTCGGTCAACACCTCGTCGCCGCTGACGTGACCTAACGTGTCGTTGACGAGCTTGAACCGGTCGACGTCGATGAACAGCACCGCAGTGTTCGTCTGCTGGCGCCGGCCGCGCGACAACGCGTGCTGCAAGCTGTCGACGAACACGCTGCGATTGCACAAGCCGGTGAGCTCGTCGTGCGTGGCCCGGTAGCTGAGCTCCTGCTGGGCGAGGATCACATTGGTCACGTCGGCGAAGGAGCACACCGTGCCGTCTCCACCTTCGGGCCCGTCGGGTCCCGAGCTGGAGGGCAGCGGCCGGCAGCTGATCGAGAGCCAGCGTTCCGTGTCGTCGACGACGAGCCCGATCAGCACATCGTGCAGCGACTCGTGGCGCTGCAACGCGCGGGCGATGGGGTGATCGGCCGGGGCGAGCGGGCGGCGGTCGGCGCCGACGATCCCGTCGGGACCCATCACGCAGTCGACCAACCGCGCACCCATCTCGAGCCCGAGGGGCAGGATCCGATGCGCGGCGGGGTTCGCGTCGACCACGATCCCGTGTGCATCTGAAACCACGATGCCTTCGTCGACCGCTTCGATCACCGTCGTGTGCAGTTGCTCGACCGCGCGCCGGGCGTCTTCGGCCCGGCGCCGCTCGGTCGTGTCCGCGCACACCACCACGAAACCGGTCTGCTCGCCGGCGTCGTCATAGATCTCGGTCACGGATGCGCGCACGATCAGCGACATGCCGTCGTGGCGCTCGTGGACCGATTCGACGTCGCGGATCGGTGTCTCGCCGAACCCGTCGGGCAAACCGACGAGATCGTGCAGCGGGGAACCGACGGCTTCGTCGGACGGAACGCCGTAGATCAGCTCGGCCGCGTGGTTCCAACTCTCGACCACGCCGGTCGCGTCGATACCGATGATCGCGTCCGAGACGTGGGAGACGAGGTTCGCCTGGTAGCGCAGCGCAGCTTCCGCGAGCTTGCGGTCGGTGAGGTCGCGCAAGATGACCTGGAACGCGTCCTCGCCTTCCCACCGCGTCAACACGCTGACCGACTCGCACACGAACGGCGACCCGTCGAGCCGCACCAACGTCGCCGCGGCCGCTTCCGACACCGGCGCGTCGTCGGAGAGGTGACCGATGCGGTCGAGGGTCGGGCCGAGCGAATCGGCGTGCACGAAGTCGATGATGGAGCGGCCGAGCAGGTCGTCGAAGTCGCGGGCGCCGATGAGGCCCACGCCGGCGCGGTTCACGTAGACGACGCGGCCACCCTGGTGGACGACGATGCCGTCGGGGCTCAGGTCGACCAGTCGGCGGTACCGGTCGATCAGCTCGCGCATGTTGGCTTCGACGAGGTGACGGTCGGTGATGTCGACCACCAGTCCCGCGCAGCCGACGACCTGACCGTTCTCGCGTACCTGGCGGGCGCGGACCAAGAAGTGCTGCACGTCGCCGGTCACGCTCTCGAGGCGCTGCTGGAGCTCGTAGTCGCGCCACGGCGCGCCCGCCTGCAGGGTGGTGACAATGGGGGCGACGATCCAGTCCGCGATGTCGGCGGTCGTCGGTTCCAGGCCGTTGCTCGGCGTCACCGACAGTGCGTCACGCGGCGGGATGGCGAGGATCGAGCCGATCGGGGCGTGCCACGCGAGGGAGCGGCTAGCGATCTCGAACTCCCAGCCCACGACCCGGAGCGTCTCCCGGGTGAGCTGGCGGATCTCGGCAACGGTCGACGCCATGTGCGGCCGGGCGTCGGTACGGCCGACGACCGTCAACGCTGTGTCGCGTCGACGCGCGTGTGGCGTGCTTCCCACCCGAGATCTCCTCGCGACCCTCCGTTGTCCTACGTAGTTATCGGCGAGTTTCGGGGGCCGCTTGACGCGTTCGCGCAGAAGGTGGGCCGGAGATCACACGTCGTCGAGCGCGATGACGGAATTATGACCGCCCATCCCGATCGAGGACTTCAGCATGATTCCGGGCTTTCGCGGAGTGAGGCCGGAGAGGAGCCGGGGGTGGCCCGGAGCTACCGCGCGGGGCGCCGGGATCACTCCGGTGTCGAACGCCATGCACGCGGCGGCGATCTCCACGGCCGAAGATGCCGCCTGGCAGTGGCCTGTGAGCGGTTTCACCGAGAACACGCCGTGCGCTTCGGGGAACATGGTGTCGAGCATCGAGGCTTCGGCCGCGTCGCACTGGGCGGTGCCGGGCCCGTGGGCGTTGAGGTACTGCACGTCGACCGGATCGATGCGGGCGTCGTTGACCGCGGCCTCGAAACAACGCCGGATCTCGGCGTACTGAGGGTCGATCGAAACGACGTGGAATCCGTCGTGGGTCATCGCGCCGCCGAGCACCCGCAGGTACGCGGGGTCGTGTTGGCGGGAGACGACGAAGGAGATGCTCGCTTCGCCGGCCAGGAACCCGAGGCTGTCGATCTGGAACGGACGGCAGGCCTCGAACGGCGGCCGGTCGACGAACAGCACGCCGAGGTCGACGAAGTGGCGGATGTTGTCGGCGGTGCCCGACACGTCGGTGGCCACGACCAGCACGTCGCTCACGATGCCGGCGTCGAGCCACATCTTGGCGGTCAGCATCGCGGCGTTGCCCGACGCGCACATCGCGTTCACCGACATGGCCGGCCCGTGGAAGCCGTGGCGCTGCATCTGCGTCGACAGGATCGTCGACGGCATCAGCTGCAGGTATTCGCGCTTGGAGAGCGTGCGGTTGCGCTCCATGTAGAACTCGCGCCAGGCGTCGACCTCGCCGAGGACGATCGCGTGGATCAGCCCGACGACCGGGCCCGGCTTCCAGCCGCGGGCGGTGGCGTCACGGATCGACTCGTCGACCGCCGACTCCATCGCGCGGGAGAAGCGGCTGCGGGGGTCTTCGTGGGGGACGTCGGGCATGGTGCCGAGATAGGCGACGTCGTGACCGAGGCTGTCGGCCCAACCCGTTGACCTGACCACCGCCGACTCGCCGCTCGAGAGGCCGTCGAACAGGTTCTTGCGGCCCCATCCGTAGGCGGTGACCGCGCCGACGCCGCAGATGGTGGCCGGGCCCCGCCCTTTCGACCGTTCTGGCGACATGCCGTCGGTCTTGATCCTCTGCGTTGCCACCACGTTGGCCTCCCAACCCCGTTTTTCGAGAGAAACCGCCCCGCCGCACGGTCGCCATTGCTGGCCCCTCTCGCTGCGGAGTGTACGCATTTGCCGCATCTGAGCAAAAGGGAAGTTGCTGATGGGGCTGGAGTTCACCGTGGGGAAACCCCGGCGGTGCCCTGCGGAAACTCGCGGAGTCGCCGCGGAATTGTTCGGAGCCGAGGGTGAACGGCCCGATACCGGAAGCGATTTGGGCGCGACGTGCGAGAATTCCTGAATCTTCCCCGTGACCGGCCGATCAGACCATGACCAGAAAATCGTGTGCGAGAAGGGAAGGTGTCGCAATGTCGAACGAGCAGGCAGACGCCGACAAACTGCTGACGCCCGCCGAAGTCGCGGCGATGTTCCGCGTCAACGCGAAGACTGTGACCCGTTGGGCGCGGTCGGGCCGGCTGAGCGCGATCAAGACCATGGGTGGCCACCGCCGCTACCGCCTCTCCGAGGTGCGCCGTGCGGTGGAAGCCAGCAACACCGAAGCCTGACCTCAACCAGGTTCTCGTTTTCCCGCTCACTGCGGGGGCGTTCAGGCGCGGCGGCGCTTCACCACGGACGCATGCCGTCGGATGGCTCCGGATGGCATGCGCGCGTCGGTGAGCACGCCCGCTTGACGTCAGGGTCACTCCTCCGCGGGCCGGTGCGAGGTCGGCCGACCTGCGAGCATGGCCGCCGTGCCTATCGGACCGCTCTGGACCCGGATGGATCGCCAGGACCGTCATGCGGCCGCGGGGCTGTCGCAGCGGGACGTGCCGACGGTGCCGGGCGTGTTCGCGTTCTACCGCGACGGCGACCCGATCTATTCGGGCCGCGCGAGCTCCCGGCACGGGCTGCAGGCCCGGGTGTGGGGCGAGTGCCTGCAGACGGGTATTGACCTCTCGCGCTCGCCGTTTCGTCGGTACGTGTGCGAGCAGCTCGGCATCGCCAAGACGCTGCGCACCAAGATCCAACCGACGGTGATGACCGCGGTCGAGATCGAGCCCGCGAACGAGTGGATCCGCGGCTGCGAGGTCTCGTGGGTCGAGTGCACGTCGCCGAGCGAGGCGGAGACGCTCGAGACGTTGTTGCACGCGGAGTGGACGCCGCCGATGTCGCGCCGCTGATGACGCGCCGTCGCGTGCGGGCGTAGGTTCGCGAAGAAACGCAGCCGAGCTCGCAGGAGGTCTCACCGATGGCGGTCAAACCGATTCCCGACGGCTACCCGAGGGTGACGCCGTATCTGGTCGTCGAGGGTGCCCCCGACGCGATCGCGTTCTACGCGACCGTCCTCGGGGCCAAGGAACGCATGCGGCTGGGCGGTCCGGACGGTCGGGTCGGTCACGCCGAGCTCGAGCTCGGGGACTCGCTGATCATGCTCGCCGACGCGTTCCCCGAGATGGGGATCCTCGACCCGCGTGCCATCGGTGGATCGCCGGTGTCGATGACCGTCTACGTCGAAGACGTCGACGCGACGTTCGCGACCGCACTGAAGAACGGTGCGACCGAGGTCCGTGCACTGGAGACCCAGTTCTACGGCGACCGGGCCGGACAGTTCGAAGACCCGTGGGGTCACCGGTGGACCGTGATGACCCACGTCGAGGACGTCTCGCCCGAGGAGATGGAAAAGCGCGCCGCCGCGGTCGCCCACGAAGGCTGATCCGGGAAGCTTCGGCGACGCGCGCTTCCACGGCTCCGTCGCGGGGCAGTAGTGCGAACCGGCGGCGCGGATCAGGCGGGTAGCGCGTCGCCGGGGAAGCTACGCATGGGATGCACTTCGTAGGTGAGGACGCCCGCCTGGACCGAGGGGTCGGCGTCCATGATGGCCGTGACCTCGCCGACCGTCGCGTCGAAGATGCCGAGGCCGCTCGTGTCGGTGTCGTCGGTCACCGGTCCGACGATCACCAACTTGCCTTCGGCCCGGAGCACGAAGTTGCGGCGACCGTGCTCCCAGATCGTCGCGTCGACCTCCGGAGTGTCCGCGTAGTTCGGTCCGGGATGCAGGATGACGATGGTGTAGCTCCTCGACTTCCCGAGCATCTGCTGCATGTATTCGTCGGTGATTTCGGTCATGACCCGGATGGTACGCAACAGGCGCGCTGCGTTTTCTCCGTGCCAGGATGCCGGGCATGGCAGCACGAGCATTCGACGGCAAGGTGATCATCGTGACCGGTTCCTCGCGGGGGATCGGGAAGGGGCTGGCGACCTACCTCGGGCGCAAGGGCGCGTCGGTGGTGTGCGCGGCGCGGACGGTGGAAGCGAACACGGGGGAGTTCCCGGGCACGATTCACGAGACGGTCGACGAGATCCGGGGGGCGGGCGGGAAGGCCGTCGCCATCCGCTGCGACATCGGTGATCCGGCCGACATCCAGGGCCTGATCGACGGCACGATCAAGGAGTACGGGAAGCTCGACGTGTTGGTGAACAACGCGATGACACCGACCAACTCGCCGCTCGCCACGTCGACGGTCGAGATGTGGGACGACTCGATGCGCGTCAACGTGCGCAGCCTGTATCTCTTCGTGCAAGCGGTGACGCCCGTGATGAAAGAGCACGGCGGGAGCATCATCAACATCTCGTCGGGTGCGGCCGCACACGAGGTGAGCGCGATGATGCCGCCCGGCTACGTGATCTATTCGGTGGCGAAAGCCGCGCTCGAGCGGTTCTCGTCCGCAGCCGCACCGGAGTTGCGGCCGTTGGGGATCAACATCAACGCGCTGCGGCCGGGCGCGGTGCGCACCGAGCACACGACCGAAGAGTTCGGCGCCGACTTCGACTGGACCGGCTGGCAGGAACCCGAAGACGTCGGGCCTCCCGTCGCGTATCTCGCCGGTCAGATCAACAGCGACTTCACCGGCAAGGTCCTCGACGTGTCGGGCTTCGGCACGACGTGGGGCGACGGCATCACGACGTAGCCGCGATGGCAACGGTCGAACGGGTGGAGCCGAGCGGGAACGGCGTGGCCCCGGTCGATCCGGCGAAGCGCGCCGCGAACGCGAACAACCCGCCGTCGCGCGCCGCCATCCAGTAACCGGTGCCGTCGGGGTCGGCCGCCATGCCGACGATCGGTTGGTTGAGGTGGATGCCCCCGGTCGAGCCCGCGAACCGGGCGGTGCCGAACGAGAACACGCCGCCGTCGCTCGCAACCGTCCAATTGCCGGGCGCGACCGGATCGAACGCGGTGCCGACGATCGGCTGGTTGAGCTGCAGTCCGGCGGTCGAGCCGCACGCGGGCGCGCTCCCGAACGCGCTGGTGCCGCCGTCGCCGCGTAGGAGCGCGTAGCCGGAGGTGTGGGGACCGTCGCCGTCGTAGCGCGCGAGCAAACCGTCGGTCGGCGCGAAGTCGGTGCCGTTGAACGCGGTCGCGAAGCCGCCGAGGATGATGTCGTTACCGTCCGCGACGGCCGACTCCGCTTGCGACGAGTTGTATGCGGTGCCCGCGCCGTTGCCGAGCGTCTCGGTGAGGACCGATCCGAAGCAACCGAACGTGGGGTCGGGCGCGCCGGTGGCCGAGTAGCGGAACAGCGCGGTGAACGACGTGACGTCGGGGAAGTCGTCGGAGTACGCGGCCTGGCCGACGGCGACGAGGCGCCCTGACGCGTCGGTGACGAGGTCGGAGATGCGGGTGAACTTGCCGACCCGGGCGACGATCGCGCCGTGGGTACCGAAGCTGGTGTCGAGCGTCCCGTTGGCATTGTAGCGGGAGATCGCGTCGTAGCGCGAGGTCACGCGACCGGGGCCGCCCGCGGTGCCGGCCACGAGCGCCTTGGTGCCCTGGAGGATCACGCGCCGGGCGAAAACGAGCGGCGTGCCCGCGGTCGGGGCCCGCCCGGCGGTCCCGTAGGTCGGGTCGAGCACCCCGTTGGCGGTGAAGCGCGCGACGAGCGGGAGGCTCGCACGGTTCGGGCCCGCGGTTTCGCCGATCACGATGATGCGGCCGTCGGGCTGCACCGCGACATCGGTTGCCTGCGCGTCGGCATTGAAATCCTGAACGAGGAGACCGTCGCCGGAGAAGGTCGGGTCGAGCGCGCCGGTCGACGTGAACCGCGCGACGGAGACGTCCTCACCGGTGCGACCGGCGACGATGATCGTGCCGCCGGGACCGAGGGCGACGCCGAAGGCTTCGTCGATGGTGTTAGCGCCGAAAGTGGTCGCCGGGTGCGCGGTCACGAACGTCGGGTCGATCGTGCCGTTCGCACGCAGACGAGTGACGAAGAAGTCGAGCGTGGGGGCGCCGGTCCAGCCCACGATGACGAGCTTCCCGTCGGGTTGCACCACGGCGTCGGTGACGGAACCGCCGCCGATCGTCGCCCGGGTGAAGCGCCCGCCGGTGCCGAACGACCCGTCGACGGCGCCGTTCGCGAGGTAGCGAGTGACGTCGGTCGACTGCGTGCCGTTCACGTCGATGAGGTTGGCGACGGTGACGATCTTGGCGTCGGGCTGAGGCAACACCTCGATGGGGAAGTCGCCCTTGCCGTGATCGGTGAGCACCGTGCCGTTCGCCAGGTGCCCGAATGTGCTGTCGATCTGGCCCGGCGCCGCGGAGGCGGTGGCCGGGAGCGCGCAGATCAAAGCGAGCGCACCAACTGTGCCGACGAAACCTCGGGCCGTGCGGGTGCGAAACGCGAAACCGGTCATGACACTCACCTCGTGCGATCGGACTTCGCAACGAAGGCGTAAGATTGCGGCGCGAAAGTGGCCGCGTCAACCACGGTCTTGTACGCGGGTCTTCTACGCGTCGAGAGGGGCGGGGCCCAGCCCCGCCCCCCTCGACGCACTGCAATACCTCAGGCGGAACCGACTACGCAGCCGATCCGTAGAACGGCATGTGCTCGTTGGGCGGGCTGAACGTAAAGATCCCGCCGTCCGATGCGACGAGCCAGTAGCCGTCGTAGGAGTTGTTGTTGAGCCCGGTGATGACCGGGGAATTGAGCGTCAGTGCACCCGTCGATCCGTAGAAGGGGGCGTTGAACGAGAACACGCCTCCGTCGGATGCGATGAGCCGATAGCCGCTGCCGTCCGAGACGGACGTCATGTTGACGATCGGCTTGTTGAGGTGCTGGGCACCGGTAGAGCCGTGGAACGCGGCGTCGAAGGAGAACACGCCTCCGTCGGACGCGACGAGCCAGTAGCCGCCGGTCGCGGTGTCGGCGGTCATGCCGACGATCGGCTTCGTCAACGTGATGTTACCGGTCGATCCCTTGAACGGGGCATTGAACGAGAACACGCCTCCGTCGGATGCGACGAACCAGTAGCCACTCCCGTCGGCCGTGGCGGTCATGCCCACGATCGGCTTGTTGAGTGTGATGTTGCCGGTCGAGCCGTGCCACGGCGCATTGAACGAGAAGATCCCACCGTCGGTTGCGACGAGCCAGTAGCCGCCGGTCTGACGGTCGACCGCCATGCCGACGATCGGCTTGTTGAGATGCTGTCCGGTCAGTGATCCGTAGCAGGTTGCGCCACCGAAAGCGGCAACGTCACCGGCTGCGTCGACTTCGTAGTAACCGGTGCCATCGGCCAGCGCCGCGCCTCCGACGACCTGGCCCGCAGGCAGGTGCGTCATGCACGTGGTCTGCACCGGGCCGGGCGTGGCCGGGCCCGCACCGGGAAGGGTCTGGAACCACAGGTACGCGTTGGTCGGAACCTCACCGATACCGGCGACACCGATGCCACTACCGGCACGGTTCTCCAGCGCCTTCACCGTTGCATAGTCCTTCGCGTGCTCGACCGAAGCGAGCCCGGTCGGAGACGTGACGGGAATGACGATGACGTTCCACCACTCGGGCTGGTCGCCGTTGCGGGTGGTCAACAAGTGGTCGTGTCCCGGGAGGGCCACGTTCTTCAATGCCGACGCGGGCGCTCCGAGCACGCTCGCGAGGCGGGTCAGGTCGATCGACGCCGGGTGGTCGATGCAGACGATCGCCGAGGAACACTGGTTGTAGGACACGGCCGGGCTCGAGTAGAGCGGAACCGGGATGTACAACGGGTCGATCTGACCGTTCGTTACCGTCGTTGACGGAGGAGTCGGGTCGGAAACGCCGGGCGGAACATGGTTCGGCGCGGCACCCGCTTCACAGTGACTCGTCGATCCGGAAGCAACCGACGCGTCGCAGAAGTAGTTCTCCGTGTAGAGCGCGTCGACGTCCTGACCTTGAATCCAGTCGTGGCTGATGCCGATGTTCTGGCAGTTCGGGGCCGTGGCGCCACAGTCGTTCTTGAGGTTGGTGATCGTGCGCCCTGGTTCCACCTGGCTGGCGGGCGGGGCGGCCGAACCGGCCGGCAGAGCTGCACCCGCGGGTGCGTGCGCGGCCAACTGCGCCGCTTGCGCCGCCGGGACCGTGCCTGCGAGCACCTGGAAGAACAGGTACACGTTGGTCGGGGCCGAGATCGCAGTATGCGCGCTCAGCGCCGCAGTAATCGCGCTCGCACTCTTCAGAGTGGCGAAGGTCGCGGGGCTCGTCGTGGCGACAACCTGGACGTTCCACCACTCGGGCAGACCGCCGTTGCGGGTCGCGACGACGTGGTTGTGCGCCGGGATGGCGACATTGCGCAACGTCGCGGGGTTGGGACTTCCGGGCAACGCGGGTGCAAGGGCCGACAGGTCGATCGTCGACGGGTGGTCGATGCACGTCGCCGTCCCTACGCACTGCGTCGGCGGAGCCGGCGCGAACAGCGGGACCGGGATGTAGAGGGTGTCACCGTGCGTCGTGTTGCCGAGCGATGTTCCGTCGGCAGAGGTGTGCGCAGTCGGGTTGCTGGACGGACCGGCACCGGCTTCGCAGCCTGTCGACGCGCTCGAGGCGACGCCGCTGTCACAGAAGTAGTTCTCGCTGTACAACAGGTCGACGTTCGTCCCGTTGTAGTAGCCGTACGACTCTCCGACCTGGCCACACGTCGGAGCGTCGTTGCCGCAGTTCGCGACCAACGGGTCGATCGTGGTGCCACTGTTGCCGTGCGGGGCCGGGTCCTGCACGGCAAGTGACCCCGCTCCGGTCGTGGGGGCCGTCGTTTGTGCGGCGGCGACGCCGTAACTCCCGAGGACTACTGCGAGCAACGCGGCGAAGACGGCGAAAACCGCACCTCCGCCGAGTCGCGATCGCGAACGATGTACACCCATCAAGATCCCCTCTCCGTCGGAACGCACGTTGCGAACCGACACATGGCAAGCCATCACCCGTCACCGAGGTGGCTAGCTGGACCGGTACGTAGCCAACCGCGAATCCGGATGAAGCGCCCCAAACCCCCAGGTCGTAGCGGGACTCCTTGTCCGATACAGACACAACGCGGATTTCGCGGCCGCAAAGCGCGCGTCCGCCGATGCGTCGGACCGCGCGCAACGGTTCACGTTGAGTGCGAAAGTCACGCCCAACGCGCCGCTCGGTCATGGCGGCGGCCGGTTGCGTGGATGCCCGGGATCTTGCGGTGGGACGAACGCTCGTCGGCCTTCGCCGTCGACGAGCAACCAGCCGTGGTGGGTTTTCAGGTCGTGATCGTGCGGGCAGAGCGGGTCGAGCTTCTTCAGCTTGGTGTGACG
>JBBSFB010000023.1:0-58856 GCA_038239145.1 Acidimicrobiia bacterium | reverse complement strand
CTATTCCGAAGTCGACGCCCGCTTCTACGGATCGACCGGCAACATCCACCTCAACAAGCCGATCGTCGCGATGGCGTCCACGATCTCGGGCAAGGGCTACTGGCTCTGTGCGTCCGACGGCGGCATCTTCAACTACGGCGACGCCAGGTTCCACGGTGCAACCGTGCACACGACCGCGCCGGTCTGCGGATTCGCTCGCTCGCTGAGCGGCAACGGCTACTGGATCGCCGCTGCCGACGGCACGGTGGCGTCGTTCGGCGATGCGTCGGTCTTCCCCAAGGTCGCCGACTTCACCTCGGTACTCGTCGCCTGACACGACATCGAGCCCGCGCGGACACACCCTTTGAATTGAGTGGATACCGCCCGTGATACCGCCCGTGATACCACCGGCGGTATCCACCGAAATACGCGACGCCCGCGCGGCACGGTCGATGCGAATTCAGAGGCACTGCCGGCGGTACCACGTCGCGACGCCGGGCGTCGGCCGACGACCGACCGTCCCCCGCCGCACCCTCGTCGTAGCGCCCTGCCCGTCGAGCACCGCCTTGGGGCGCTCAGTCGAGAGCGGCAATCCCTTCCCAGCCGGCCGGCGGCGAGCCGAGCCGCCAGAACTGCTCGGGCGCGGGCGCGGCGAGCTTGGCCCGAATGTTCCAGTCGTCGTCGAGCGCGAACAGCTGCGACGGGTAACACTCGACCGCGGCCGCCTTGCGCGTGCCCTCGTGGTCGACCTGCGGACACACCGGCGTGGGCCAGAGCCGGCGACGAAACAGCGTGAAAATACGCCATGCCAGCATGCCCGGGATGTGCTTGTACCCGTTGTCCTCGTACAACCAGAAGGCCACGTCGTCGCCGAGCTCGTCGCGCGCGAGCATGCACGCGCGGTGCGTAACGTCATGATCGGGGTTGGCGAGCCCGAACGGAGCGATCACAAGGCTCGGGTCGAGTCCACGCAACGTCGGCACGAGTTGCTCGGCGAGGAGGTCGGGCGCAACCGGCTGATCGCCGGGCAGGTACGTGTGCTCGATGAAGTCGAGGTGCAGCGGCCGGGCGTCGAGCAGACCGAGCGCGGCCCGGTCCTCATGGCGGCGCGCTTCCATCACGTCGTCGTCGGGACCGAAGCCGCTCTGCACGTCCCAGAGTCGTTGCGGGGTGGGGTAGGCGTCGGGATTCCCGGCGAACACGGTGACGACGGTCGCGCCCGGGTGCACTGACATGAACCGACCGCAGCTGAGCACCGCGTCGTCGAGATGGGGCGACACGATGACGACGCGATCCAGCTCCCCCGGCTCCGCGAGCCCCCACCCGCGCATCGGGAACGAATCGTCGCGCAGTCGATCGGGAACGTTGCGGCGCTCAGGTTGCGCGATCGACATGGCGTTTGGTCCTCCGGCTCGTCTGCTTGTGCAGGATGCGAAATTCGGCGTAGCGATCGTCGTAGACCGCGCGCGTTGCGCGATCGGGCGTGAACGTCGCGGCGATCCGGACGTTCCGGGCAAGGTCGTCGACACCGATGCGACCGAGCGCGATCCCGGCCACGAGCGCGGCCCCGCGCGCGTTGGCCCGGATCGGGTGCTCGACCTGGCGGATCTCGCGGTGCAACACGTCGGCCATGATCTGGCACCACAACTCCGACTGGGCGCCCCCGCCGATGAAATGCAGCCACGGGAACGGTCGGCCCACGAACTTCTCGACCGTCGCCAACAACCATCGGCTGTTGTACGCGACCCCCTCGAGCACCGATCGGACCAACTCCGCGCGCGTCGTCGCGAGCGACATGTTGTTCCAACCGGCACGCAGCGTGCGATCGTCGACGGGCGTTCGCTCTCCGTTCAGCCACGGTGTGAAGATCACGCCGTTGCTCCCCGGCGGAACTGCCGCGGCGATCGCGTCGAGCGCGCGCAGATCGTCGCCGGTCTCGAGCGCGTGGTCGCGCAGCCATTCGAGACAGCCGCCCGCCACCTCCTGCTCGTCGGCGACGTAGTACTTGCCCGGAAGCGGCGACGGCAGCGATGCGATCCCGTGCAGCAGGTCGCTCTTCTTGAACGGCACATGGCATGTGAGCCACGACGACGTGCCCACGTAGAGGTGACCTTCGAAGTCGCGCACCGCGCCGGATCCGATCGCGGCCGACTGGAGGTCGGGCGTTCCGCCGACGACAGCAATTCCGGCCGGGATGCCGAGCTCGGCCGCGGCCGCTTGTGTGAGCGTCCCGATCACCGACGTCGCGGGTACGAGATCGGGAAGTTGGGCACGGTCGAGCTCGGCGATGCGGAGGAGATCAGGGTCGTAGTCGACCTGGGCCGGATCGCGGTTGTCGGTGACCCAGTGCAGGACGATCGAGTCGAACGTCGCCGCGCACACGCCCGTCAATTGCAGGTTCAGCCAATCCTTGGGTTCGAGGTACTTCCAGGTGGCCCGGGCTATCTCGGGGCGTTCCCGTTGCAACCAGTGGATGTGCGAGATCGAGTCCTTGCCCGACAGCGCCGGCGCGCCGCCGGTCCGGCTGATCCACGTCCGGAGCTTGCGGGGCTCGTAGCCCTGGACCCGCACCGCACCGCCGACCACCCGGCGGGTCTCGCGGGCGCCCCGCGAATCCATCCAGATGATCGCGTCGTGAAGGGGCACGCCGTTGCGGTCGACCGCAACGGTACCCGACCACTGCGAGGTGACCGCGACAGCCACGACGTCGGCGGCCGCGACCGACGCGCGCGCCATGACACGACGAGACGCAGCCGTGATCCCCTCCCACCACTTAAGGGGCGATTGTTCGACCCCGCCGCCGGGCAGCACGTTGAGCGCGACGGCGGTGAAGTCGCCGTCGACGAAGGCGCCTTCGAACGTGAACAGCGCGACCTTCGGCCCGGACGTCCCGAGGTCGATGGTCAGGACGTGATCGGTCACCCCGGTGTACGCCGCTGCAGACCGTGGCCGAAGAAGCCGCCCTGCGGTCGGGCGTGCGCGTGGTAGTGATCGGGGATGTTGCGCATGTTGTCGTCGACGTAGTGCTCGAACGTGAAGTTCTCTTTCACGACCAGTGCCAGCTGGTCGTGCATGTGCGCGAGCTCGCCGGCCGGCGGTTCGGTGCCGTGACTCCTCCACACGACCATCGGCACCGCGCAGATCTCGCACTCCGCGATCCAACAGACGTCGTCCTCGAGGAACCAGGGCGTGATGCGTGCCGCCTCGCACAGGTCGCAGTTGTCGGCACGCACGTGATCGGTCATGCCCAAAGGTAGAACAGCTGTACTCGTCCACGGCGGCTCGGAACGGCACGAATCAGGGCGTTCGAGGGCTCCACTCCCAGTGATAGTTTGTGTGCTCACAGTGCCAGAACCGTGTGGGGTCGCCGCGCCTATGCTCGCCGCTCCAACGGCGTGAGCACGGGTCGACCGGCGAGCAGCGATAGGGACCAGATGAAGGGCTTGATCCTGGCGGGCGGCGCCGGCACCCGGCTGCGTCCGATCACCCACACGAGCGCCAAGCAGCTCGTCCCGATCGCGAACAAGCCAATCCTCTACTACGTCGTCGACGACATGGCCGCGGCCGGCATCAAGAACATCGGCGTGGTGGTGTCGCCCGAGAGCGGCGCCGAGATCGAGGCTGCGCTCGGCGACGGCTCGCAGTTCGGGGTGGAGCTCACCTTCATCCTCCAGGCCCAGCCGCTCGGGCTCGCGCATTGCGTGCTCGTGGCGGCCGACTTCCTCGGCGACGACGATTTCGTCATGTACCTCGGCGACAACATGCTGCAACAGCAGCTACGGCCGCTCGTCGACCGGTTCGTCGCGGAGCGGACCCGCCAGCTCGAGCTCAACGAACCCGAGTCGTCGATGCCGGCTGCACAGATCCTCCTCGCCCACGTCGACGATCCCCGCCAGTTCGGCGTCGCCGAGGTCGACGCGCACGGCGGCGTCATCCGCCTGGTCGAGAAGCCCGCCGATCCGCCCTCCGATCTCGCGCTCGCCGGCGTCTACATCTTCGACAAGCGCGTGCACGAGGCGGTCAACTCGATCGAGCCGTCACCTCGGGGCGAGCTCGAGATCACCGACGCGATCCAGTGGCTCATCGACCACGGCCACCCCGTCATGCACGAGGTGCTCCAAGGCTGGTGGATCGACACCGGCAAGAAGGACCCGTTGCTGCACTGCAACCGCCTGGTGCTCGACACGATCCAACCGCGCATCGACGGCCAGCTCGACGCGAGCTCGCGGGTCGAAGGTCGCGTCGTCATCGAAGCGGGCGCGCGACTCGAGTCGTCGGTCGTGCGCGGTCCCGCGATAATCGGTGCCGGTGCGCACCTCGTCGACACCTACGTCGGTCCGTACACCGCGATCGGCGCCGACTGTCAGCTCCGCGACGCCGAGATCGAACACTCCGTCGTACTCGAACGGAGCCGGATCACCGGCGTGCACCATATTCACGATTCACTTCTCGGGCGCGAGGTCGAAGTCGTGCGCAGCGGCGAACGCCCCAAGGCGACCCGTCTGCTCCTCGGCGACCACTCCCGGGCCGACCTGGAGTAGCGATGGCAACCGTCACCGAAAGCACAACGATCGTCGGCGTGATCCACGTCGTACCGACCGTGCACCGCGACAACCGCGGCCTCTTCGTCGAGACGTTCCGGCGGGAATGGATTCCCGGTGGTCGCGAGATGATCCAGTCGAACCGCGCCGACCGCACCGCGGGTTGCATCGTGGGTCTGCACTACCACCTGCACCAGGCCGACTTCTGGTACGTGCCGTTCGGTCGCGCCCGCGTCGTGCTGCACGACCTGCGCGTCGGGAGCGCGACCGAAGGCGCGACCGAATCGTTCGATCTCGGCGTCACCGAAGCGGGCGAGCACACCCACAATGGCGTGCTGATCCCTCCCGGCGTCGCGCACGGCTTCGGCTCGCTCACCGACATGACGATCACCTACCTGGTCGACGGCTACTACAACGCCGCCGACGAGCTCGGGGTGGCGTGGGACGATCCGGAGATCGCCGCCGACTGGGGCATCTCGAGTCCCGCGCTCTCCGACCGGGACGCCGCCAACCCCAAGCGCGCCGAGATCCCCGAGCGCGCCCGACCCGTCTGGCCGATGCGCACATGAACATCCTCGTCACCGGCGGTGCCGGTTTCATCGGATCCAACTTCGTCCGCTGGTGGGCGCGCGAGCGCCCCGGCGACACCGTGGTCGCGTACGACGCACTCACCTACGCGGGCAACCGCGAGAGCCTCGTCAGCGTGCCCCACGAGTTCGTGCACGGCGACATCGGCGACATCGACGTCGCGATGAGGGCGCTGCGCGACTACGAAATCGACACAATCGTGAACTTCGCGGCTGAGTCGCACAACTCGTACGCGATCACGAACCCGGGCGTGTTCTTCCAGACCAACGTCGTCGGCACCCAACGGCTGTGCGAAGCGGTTCGGCGCATCGGCGTCGAGCGTTTCCATCGCTTCCATCACGTCTCGACGTGCGAGGTTTACGGTGATCTCGCGCTCGACGCGACCGAACCGTTCAACGAGTCGTCGCCGTACGCGCCCCGTACCCCGTACAACGCGTCGAAGGCCGGTGGCGACCACGCGGTACGCGCGTACTACGAGACCTTCGGGCTCCCGATCTCGATCACCAACTGCGCGAACAACTACGGGCCGTACCAGTTTCCGGAGAAGGTGATCCCGCTCTTCACCACGAAGGCAATCGACGACCAGTCCATCCCGCTCTACGCGTCGACCCAGAACCGTCGCGAGTGGATCCACGCCGATGACCACTGCAGTGCGATCGCGCGCATCCTCGACGACGGCCGCGTCGGCGAGACGTACCACGTTGGGACCGGCGAGGAACGCAGCATCGAGGAGATCGCCGACGGCGTGCTCGCGGCGCTGGGCAAGCCGTCGTCGCTCAAGACGATCGTCCCCGACCGTCCCGGCCACGACCGCCGTTACCTCCTCGACGCGTCGAAGATCCGGGCCGAGCTCGGGTGGAAGCCGCAGGTCACGTTCGAGACCGGTCTCAAGGAGACCGTGGAGTGGTACGCCGGCAATCGTGCCTGGTGGGAGCCACTGCTGGAACGAGCGCCGGTCAACGAAACCGACGCGTGGACATGAGCTGAACGTTGCGCGTTCTGGTGACCGGCGCAGGCGGCATGGTCGGCCGCGAAGTCGTCGAAGCGTTCGCCGCGGGCGGTAACCACGAGGTCGTCGGCCTCGACCATGCCGCGCTCGACGTCGGCGATCGCGATTCCGTGCTCGGCGCCATCGGCGCGAACCGACCCGACGCGATCGTGCACTGCGCGGCGATGACCGCGGTCGACGCGTGCGAGTCCGAGCGCGACAAGGCCTTCCTCGTCAACGCGCTCGGAGTCCGTTTCGTGATGGAGGGCGCCCGGCGCGCCGGGGCCTACGTCGTGTCGATCTCGACCGACTACGTCTTCGACGGCGCCCAGAACGATCCGTACCACGAGTGGGACACGCCGAACCCGACCTCCGTCTACGGACAGTCGAAGTTGGGTGGTGAGTTCGAGATCGATCTCGAGTGCGCAGTGGTGCGCACATCGTGGGTGATCGGGCGCTACGGCGCCAACATGGCCAAGACGATCCTGCGCCTGGCCGGTGGCGACGCCCCGTTGCGCTTCGTCGACGACCAGCGCGGCTGCCCCACCATCGCCAAGGATCTGGCCGGGATGCTGCGTACCTTCGCGGTCGAGCGCCTGCCGGGCACGTGGCACGTCACCAATCAAGGACCGGTCAGCTGGTTCGAGTTCGCGCAGGAGGTGCTGCGGGCGAAGGGTGACGACCCGGCCCGGGTCGCGCCGATCTCGACCGCCGACCTCGATCCGCCCCGGCCCGCGCCCCGCCCGGCCAACTCCGTGCTCGACAACCGCGCGTTGCGCCTCGCCGGCCGCCCGCTCCTCCCCGACTTCCGGGAGTCACTCCCCGACCTCGTCAAAGCCGTCGAACCGGCATGAGTTCGGCCCGCTATCGGGCCCAAGTCGTGCTGGTTCGGTTTGAAGGACTACAGGCGGTCGACGATGGCCCGGGCGAACTCGCTGGTCTTGACCTCGGTTGCACCGTCCATCAGCCGGGCGAAGTCGTAGGTCACGACCTTGTCGGCGATCGTCGCCTCGATGGCGCGCTCGATGTCGCGGGCCGCGTCGGTCCAACCGAGGTGGTCGAACATCATCACGCCCGACAACAGCACCGAGCTCGGGTTGACCTTGTCCTGACCTGCGTACTTCGGCGCGGTGCCGTGTGTGGCCTCGAAGATCCCGTGCCCGGTGACGTAGTTGATGTTGCCGCCGGGCGCGATCCCGATCCCGCCGACCTGCGCCGCGAGCGCGTCGGAGAGGTAGTCGCCGTTGAGGTTCGTCGTCGCGATCACGTCGAAGTCCTCGGGGCGCGTGAGCACCTGCTGCAAGGTGATGTCGGCGATGCTGTCCTTGACGAGGACCTTGTCGCCGGGCTTGCCATCACAGTCGTCCCAGCCGACCGCAACGTCGGAGAACTCGTCGCGCGTGAGCTCGTAGCCCCACTTCATGAACGCGCCCTCGGTGAACTTCTGGATGTTGCCCTTGTGCACGAGGGTGACGCTCTTGCGGCCGTTCTCCACCGCGTACTGGATCGCCGCGCGGATGAGCCGCTTGGAACCCGTCTCCGAGATCGGCTTGATGCCGACGCCCGAGTCGGGCCGGATCTCCCACCCAAGCTTCTCCTTCAGCAGCGAGATCAGCTCGGCCGCTTCCGGCGTTCCCTCTTCGACCTCGAGGCCCGCATAGATGTCCTCGGTGTTCTCCCGGAAGATAACCATGTCGACCGCTTGGGGGCGCTTCACCGGCGACGGCACGCCTTCGAACCACCGCACCGGGCGCAGGCAGACGTAAAGGTCGAGGATCTGGCGCAGCGCCACGTTGAGCGACCGGATGCCCCCGCCGATCGGCGTGGTCAACGGGCCCTTGATCCCGATCAGGTACTCACGGAAGGTGGCGACCGTCTCGTCGGGCAACCACGAGCCGGTGGCGTCGAACGCCTTCTGGCCGGCCAGGACTTCCTTCCAGGCGATCTTCTTGCCGTACTTGGCCGCGGCGGCGTCCATGACCAGCTGCGCGGCCGGCCAGATGTCGACGCCCGTCCCGTCGCCTTCGACGAAGGGGATGATGGGCTCGTCGGACACCGACAGCACGCCGTCGGAATTCATCGTGATCTTGTCGGGCATAGCCGGGACGTTAGTTGCCCGCGAGAGCGGGTTTGATACTCGGCGCCGCGCCGCCCGAACCGATCGGAGAGATCGGATTGATCGGCAGCGTCGACGGGGCCATCTACGAGGGAGACTCAGGCCACGGCCCAAAGGGCCATGTCCGTTCTCAGGAATCGAGTGCAACCCGCAGGGTTCGGACGAAAGCAGCGGCTTCGTCGGGGCCGCCTCCGTCGAGCAACCGGCGCACGAGCGCGCTGCCGACGATGACACCGTCGGCACTCGCGGCCGCGGTCGCGGCCTGCTCTGGAGTGGAGATGCCGACGCCGAGAAGTACGGGCTTGTCGGTCGCAGCTTTGCACCGCCGCCCCATCTCCCCCGCGTGGGTGGCGAGCTCGTCGCGCTCGCCGGTGACTCCCATCAACGACACGCCGTAGACGAACCCGTGCGAACGTTCGCAGATCTGCGCCAATCGTTCGTCGGGCGTCGTGGGCGCGGCCAGCAACACGGTTTCCACACCCGCAGCATCGGCGGCGTCGCCCCAGCCATCGAGCTCGTCGTACGGCAGGTCGGGGACGATCGCGCCGTCGACGCCACACTCCTTCAGATGCTGCGCGCAGCGCTCGTGACCGAGCCGCGCGACCAGGTTGTAGTACGTCATCACCACGAGCGGCGCGGGCACGTCGATGGTAGCCATCGCGTCCATCACGCCGATGGGGGTGGCGCCGAGATCGAGCGCCCGCTGGCTCGCCTCTTGGATCGTGCGCCCGTCCATGATCGGGTCCGAGAACGGGATACCGACCTCGACCGCGTCGGCTCCCGCGTCGACCACCGCGCGCACGACCTCGACCCACTCGCGTCCGAGGCCGCCGGTGACGTAGGGGACGAGCAGCTTGGCGCCGGCTTCGCGCCGCGCCCGGAGATGGGTCTCGAGGTTCATTCGAGCTCGCCGAGCATCTCCGCGACCTGAGCCGCGTCCTTGTCGCCCCGGCCGGACAGCGTGATCAGCACGGTCGAGCCCGCGGGAATTGCGTGGCCCGCCTCCTTGGCGACCCACGCGATCGCGTGCGCGGGCTCGAGCGCGGGCACGATCCCTTCGGTCGCCGAGAGCAGTTGGAAACCGGCGAGCGCCTCCGCGTCGGTCGCGGCGTGGTACTCGGCCCGCCCGGTTGCCGCGAGCATCGCGTGCTCGGGTCCCACTCCGGGGTAGTCGAGCCCAGCGCTGATCGACGTCGTCTCGAGCACCTGGCCGTACTCGTCCTGCAGGAACAGCGAGCGCATTCCGTGGACGACGCCGGGGATGCCGCGCGCGACCGCGGCGCCGTGATGGCCGGTCTCCAGACCGAGACCGCCGGCCTCGACGCCGACGAGGCGCGCGTCGGTGTCGATGAATCCGGCGAACGTACCGATCGCGTTGGAGCCGCCGCCGACACACGCGACCACCACATCGGGATCGGCGCCGTCGAGGATCTCGCGGCACTGCTTGCGGGCCTCGTCACCGACGACGCGCTGAAACTCGCGCACCATCCAGGGGAACGGGTGCGGACCCATCGCCGAGCCGAGGCAATAGTGTGTGCTCTCGACGCTGGCGACCCACGCCCGCATGGCCTCGTTCACCGCGTCCTTCAGCGTTGCGCTCCCCGACTGCACCGGAACGACCTCGGCGCCGAGCAGCTTCATGCGCCACACGTTCAAAGCCTGGCGTTCGACGTCGACCGCGCCCATGTAGACGATGCAGCCCAGGCCGAACAGTGCCGCGGCGGTGGCCGTAGCGACGCCGTGCTGGCCCGCGCCCGTCTCCGCGATCAAGTTCTTCTTGCCCATGCGGCGCGTCAGGAGGGCCTGACCGAGCACGTTGTTGATCTTGTGCGACCCGGTGTGCGTGAGGTCTTCGCGCTTCAGCAGTACACGTACGCCGAGGCGATCCGAGAGCCGCCGGCACTCGGTCACCGGAGTGGGCCGGCCCGCGTAGCTCGACAGGAGCGTCGCGTACTCCTGGCGGAACGCATCGTCCGACCACGCGGCCCGGAACTCGGCTTCGAGTTGCACGAGCGCGGGGACCAGCGTCTCGGGGGCGAAGCGGCCGCCGTACTCGCCGAATCGGCCGAGGCCGACCGGTTCCGGTCCGGGCGGGTCGAGTTGTACCGGAGCGCCTCGTCGCGGAACATCGGAGCGCGGAACATCGGCTCCCGGAACTTCGGCTCGCGGCGCAGGCATCCGGCGGATTGTACGGTGCCGCACGCCGCGATCCGATCGGCTTATTGATCGACCTGCCAGTCCCAGGGTCGCGTCACCCCGGCCACCTCGTCGACGGTGAGATCGATGGCGTCGTCGGCGGTCCGCAGCGGCACACCCTCGGCCCCGTCGGCGGCTGCGGCACGTGCGGCCACGATGAACTTGCGCAGCCGGGCCGGGTCCTTGCGACCCGGTTTCTGTTCGACTCCGCTCGACACGTCGACGCCCCACGGGCGGACGAGACGGATCGCGTCGCCGACGTTCTCGGGCGTGAGGCCACCGGCGAGGAGGATGCGCTTCCCGCGTGGGGCACCCTCGGCCAGGCGCCAGTCGAAGACGCGGCCCGAGCCGGGATTCGGCGAGTCGATGAGGATGATGTCGGCGGCGCTGTCGCCGGCTTCGGCGAGCGCCGGATCACCGGCCGCAAAGGCCTGGATCACGAACTGGACCCGTTCCCGGATCCACTCCACCTCCGACGCGGGCTCGTGCCCGTGGAGTTGCACGCCGCGAAGACCGGCCCTCCCCACGACCTCGATGATCCGCTCCGGTCGCTCGTCGCGGAACACGCCGACGGTGTGCACCTCACGCGGTATCCGGCGGACGACGTCACGTACCGTCTCGGTGTCGACCTGCCTCGGACTCGGCGCGAACACGAACCCGAGCGCATCGGCGTCGAGCGCGACCGCGAGGAGCGCGTCGTCTTCGTTGGTGATCCCGCAGATCTTGACGAACATGAAAGCCTGCCCTCAGGTCCGTCGCGTGACCGTCGCCGCGGCCAGGTCGCGCACGAGCGCGGTCGGGTCGTCGGCGCACACGAGCGCCTCGCCGACGAGGATCGAGTCGAACCCGGCGGCCGCGACGCGGCGCGCGTCCTCAACGGTGCGGATCGCAGACTCGGCGACGGCGACGACTCCGGCGGGGACGAGAGCCGAAAGTCTCGTCGCGACTCCGAGGTCTTCGGTGAACGTGGCGAGGTCGCGGCTGTTGATGCCGAGGATCTGCGCGCCCGCGCCCAGCGCCCGTTCGACCTCGTGGGCGTCGTGTGCCTCCACCAACACCCCGAGTCCGAGGTCGCGGGCGAGCGCGTGCAGATCGGCCAGGATCGTGTCGTCGGGAATCGCGGCCACGATCAACAAGATCGCGTCGGCCCCGATCGCACGCGCTTCGTAGACCTGCACCTCGTCGATGGTGAAGTCCTTGCGCAGGCACGGCAACGTCGTCGCGTCGTGCGCAGCCTGCAGGTCGGCGACCATTCCTCCGAAATACGGCAGGTCAGTTAGCACCGAAAGTGCGGCAGCGCCGCCGGCCTCGTAGGCCTTGGCCGTGACGCCGGAATCGAGATCGGGGGCGAGATCACCCTTCGACGGCGACTTGCGCTTCAACTCCCCGACGAGCGCGACCCGGCCGTCGTCACGGCGCAGTGCTGCGCCGAAGTCACGCGTCGGCGGCGCGTCGAGCGCGGCCCTGCGTAGCAGGTCGCGCGTCTGCGGGTAGCGCAGGAGGGTGACCTCGTCGCGCTTGGTCGCGAGGATGTCATCGAGGATGGTCAAGCGGCCGGAGTCTACGCTCCGGTCCATGAGCGTGACTTTCCCGGACGGGTTCCTGTGGGGTGTGGCCGCGGCCGCCCATCAGATCGAAGGCGGCAATTCGAACAATGATTGGTGGGCGTTCGAACACCGCCCCGACACCCTCTGTGTAGAGCCCTCCGGGGACTGCACCGATAGCTACCACCGCTACGACGAGGACATCGCCCTCGTGCGCGATCACGGGTTCGGTGCGTACCGATTCTCGATCGAGTGGTCCCGGATCGAGCCCGAGGACGGTGAGTTCTCGCTCGCCGCGCTCGACTACTACCGGAGGATGCTCGCCGCGTGCCACGAGCAGGGCGTGCAACCGGTGGTGACGTTCCACCACTTCTCGAACCCGCGCTGGCTCGCCGCCCTCGGCGGCTGGGAGTCACCCGAGGTCGTCGACCGGTTCACGCGCTACTGCGAGCGTACGGTCGCGCACCTCGGCGACCTGATCTCGATCGGCTGCACGATCAACGAACCGAACATCCTTGCGTTGATGGGCTATGTCGTCGGCGTGTTCCCACCCGGCAAGGCCCAGGACATCGGTGCGTACGTGGCCGTCAACGACAACCTCGTGCGCGCCCATCGCCGCGCGTACGACGTCGTGAAGGCCGGGCGCGGCAGCTTCCCGCTCGGGATCTGCGTCGCCATGGGCGACTGGTGGAGCCCGCCGGGCGCCGAGGACATACTCGCCCGGGCCCGGCACTCACACGAAGAACAGTTCCTCGAGGCCGCCCGCGGCGACGACTTCGTCGGCGTCCAGGCGTACTCCCGTACCCGCATCGACCAGACCGGGATGCTCGGCCCGGAGCCCGGGGTCGAGGTCGTACCGTCGATGGGCTACGAGTACTGGCCCCAGGCGATCGAGGTCGCACTGCGGTTCGCGGCGGAGACGGCGCAGGTACCGCTCTACGTGACCGAGAACGGTCTGGGCCACGACGACGACACCCGCCGGATCGCGTACGTACGCGAAGCGCTCGAGGGCGTGGGGCGGTGCCTGGCCGACGGTCTCGACGTACGGGGCTACTTCTACTGGTCGCTGCTCGACAACTTCGAGTGGGCCCTCGGGTACGGGCCACGGTTCGGGCTGGTGGAGGTCACCCGCGACACCTTCGTGCGTACCCCCAAGCCGTCCGCGGCCTGGCTCGGCAACATCGCCCGCACCAACCGGCTCGACCCCGGCTGATCCTGCGCTCACATTTCCCTCACACTCCCAGGCATTCGACCCTCACACTCTTCACCCACCCTGGAGTGAGACGATTGAGTATCGAGGAGCATGTGAGGGCGAGATGGAACGCGGGACAATTCTCGTCGTAGACGACGAGCCGAACATTGCCGACCTGGTCGAGCTCTACCTTCGGCGCGACGGGTACCGCGTCGTGAAGGTCTCGAGCGGTGAGGACGCCGTCGCCGCGGTTGCCACGCACCACCCCCGCCTCGTCGTGCTCGACGTCGGACTTCCCGACATCGACGGGCTCGAGGTCTGCCGCCGCCTCCGCCAGGGTTCGGCCATCCCGGTGATCTTCCTGACCGCGCGCGACACCGAGATCGATCGCGTGCTCGGCTTGGAGCTCGGCGCCGACGACTACGTGACGAAGCCGTTCTCCCCGCCCGAGCTCGTCGCGCGGGTGAAAGCCGTGCTCCGACGAGCGGAAGGCACCCCGACCGCAGCCGAGGTGCTGCAGGTCGGCGCGGTCGCAATCGACATCGGCCGCCGAGAGGTGCGCGTCGACGAGCGCGCGATCCCGTTCACGGGCAAGGAGTTCGACCTGCTGAAGTTCCTGGCCGAACGACCCGGTCTCGCATTGTCCCGCCAGCAGATCCTCGACGGAGTGTGGGGATACGACTGGTACGGCGACGCCCGCACCGTCGACGTGCACATCGCCCAGGTGCGCAAGAAGGTGGCGTCGGCCGTCCGTATCGATACCGTTCGCGGTGTCGGTTACCGGCTCGACACGAAATGACGCGGCCGCAACCGTCGTGAACCGCGCCCGCATTTCGTTGCGCACGCGACTCGTGATCGCCTTCACGGGCGTCGCGCTCGTGGTGTTGCTCCTCTCCGGTGTCGCGACCTACGGCCTCGTGCGGCGGTCACTCCAACAGCACGCGCTCAGCGACATGCGCGACCGATCTTCCGACCTCGCCGCGATCGTGAAGTCGAACGACTTCACGGCTCGACCGGCACAACGCTTCCGCATCGGCCTACGCGCGGCCAACATGCAGGCCGTGCTCGTGACCCCAGCCGGCCAGGTCGCGACCGGCCTGGCGAACTACGAACTCCCCTCCGCGCTGCGACCGGCCGACATCGACCCCGTCGCGCTGCTCGCGGGCGAGGAGGTGAGCGGCCGGCGCGGCAGCACCGTGTTCCTCGCGATCCCCACCGCGACGCGCGTGCGGAACACCACCCTCGTCGTCGTCGCGACCGACCGGGTCGACCTCACGGTCTTGCACGACGCGCTGCCGCTCATGCTCCTGGCCGGCTTTCTCGTGCTCGCCCTCGTCGCGTTCTTCTCGATCTGGCTCGCGCGCCGGTTGACGCGACCCATCCACGTGATCGAGCGCGCGGCCGCCCAACTCGCGACCGGCGACCTCTCCGCGCGCGCCGAAGTACCGCCCGCCACCGACGGCGAGCTTGCCGCGCTCGCGCAGGCCCTCAACGAGATGGCGGCGCAACTCGAACAGGCGCGTGGCAGCGAGCACGCGTTCCTGTTGTCGATCTCGCACGATCTGCGGACGCCACTCACCTCGATTCGCGGCTACGCGGAGGCGCTGGCCGACGGCACGCTGGATGATGCCGATCCGACCGACCGAAAGCGCGCGGCGACGATCATCGGCTCCGAGGGACGGCGGTTGGAGCGCCTCGTGCGCGACCTCTTGGAGCTCGCCCGTCTCGACGCGCGTCAGTTCTCACTGACCCCACGCGCGTGTGATGCCACCGAAGTGGTGCGCGACGCCGCAGAGGCCTTCCGTCCGCAGGCCCACGAACTCGGTGTCGAACTGAACGTCGTGAGCGGCGGCGTGCTCGCCGTCGACCTCGATCCCGAGCGACTCGCCCAGGTCGCAGCCAACCTGATCGAGAACGCGTTGAAGTACGCCGCGTCGAGGGTCGAGGTTTACGTCGCGCCCCAATCCGACGGACACATCGCGATCGTCGTGGCCGACGACGGCCCCGGCATCCCCGCCGACCAGGCCGCGCGGGTCTTCGAGCGCCTCTACACCGTCCGCGAGACGCCGGGACGATCGGTGGGGACCGGACTCGGGCTCGCGATCGTTCGGGAACTGGCGGCGGCGATGGGCGGGACCGCCCGAGTGGAGGACGCCCCCGGTGGCGGCACGCGGTTCGTCGTGTCGCTTCCGGTGCAGGTACGCGCCCCCTTCGGCTGAAGCACAATGCGATCCATGGCCCGATTCCGCCCGCTGCGTACGACGTTCGTAGTGCTCGTAGCCATCGTCGCGATCGTCGCCGCGGGATGCAGTAGCTCGTCGCGCTCGAGCGCATCGTCCACGTCGACCACGCGGCCTCCGAGCACGGGGACGACCCCGGCCGCGACCACGGCAACCACAACGGTCCGCGGCCGTCCGTGCGGGCGACCGCATACGGCGGGGCATTTCGCGCAGTCGTTCGTGTTCCAGGGTGTGAGCCGTACGTATCAGCTCTACGTGCCGAAGGTCTACGCGGGAACGCGCAACGTTCCGCTGGTCTTCGACTTCCACGGCTTCGGGTCGAACGCTCTGCAGCAGATGGTCTACGGCAACTTCAAGCCGCAAGCCGATGCTGATGACTTCCTGATCGTGTCACCCGACGGTCAAGTACCGGCGGCCCGGCATTTCAACCTGACCGGAGAGAAGGGTCTGCAGGACGACGTGCAGATGGTCGCCGCACTACTCGACCACATCGAAGCGACGCTGTGCGTCGACGCGCACCGCGTGTACTCGACGGGCATGTCTGACGGCGGTGCGATGACGTCGGTGCTCGCGTGCCGCATGAGCGACCGCTTCGCTGCGTTCGGGCCGGTTGCCGTCGTGGTCGCGTGCGCAAGCAAGAAGGCCGTGCCGATCATGGCCTTCGCGGGAACCGCCGACCCGGTCGTGCCCTTCAACGGCGGGAAGGTGAACTGCTGTGGCGGCGGCCACGTTGCGGGCGCGGCACCGTCGATGGTGACTTGGGCCACAACCGACCACTGCTCGACGAAGTACCAGGACCTGCAGGTGAGTTCCGAGGTCACGCGCCGGACGTGGCCGGGCTGCGCGCCGGGTGGCTCCGTGACGTTTTACATCGTCGCCGGCGGCGGTCACACCTGGCCGGGATCGATACCCATCGCTTCCCTCGGAAAGACCACCAAACAAATCGACGCGAGCGCGACGCTCTGGCGTTTCTTTCGTGCTCACGCCTTGACCTAGCACGGCCACGTCGAGCGCGAACTGCAGCAACAATGCATGCAGCAGATACTGCGCGCGCGTGCAAAACCGCAACGTGTCCGCACAGTGACTCTCGCCCGCGTCTTTGCGTGCGGTTAGGGTGCCGGCGACGGGCGGGGAGTGATTTCCGCGTACAGGGACTGGTGGAGCGGGGGGTACGCGACATGGACGCTGCAGGAACGCGGACGGGTTCGGCTCGGCGTAGGAAAGGCCTTCGGGCAACACGGCTGCGGACCTTGGTCGCAATGATTGCAGCATCCGTCGTCGCGTGTGCGGGGCTGGCGGTCACGACCGCCACGACCGCAGGCGCGGTCGGACCGAACGCCGTTCGGCCCGGCTTCGATGCATCGACGTTCGCGGCGAACGATGATGGGTCGATCACGGTGCCGATGCCGTTCCCGATCCACTTCTTCACCGCCGATTACAACCAACTGTTCCTGAACAACAACGGCAACGTCACCTTCGACGCCGCACTGTCGACGTTTACTCCTTTTGACCTGTCGACCGCGAACCGCGTGATCATCGCGGCGTTCTTCGCCGACGTCGACACACGCGTCGGCAACATCGTGACGTACGGATCTGGCACCGTCGACGGTCATCCCGCGTTCGGCATCAACTGGCCGGCTGTCGGTTGTTTCGATGCCATCGACTCGGTCACGAACACCTTCCAGTTGATTCTGATCGACCGGTCCGACGTGGCCGCCGGCGATTTCGATATCGAGTTCAACTACGACCAGATCCAGTGGGAATCGGGAACGTCGAGTGGCGGTGACGCGTCGTGCCTCGGAGGGAGCTCGGCACGAGTCGGGTATTCCGACGGCACTGCCGCGAACACCTTCGAGCTACCCGGCTCGGCTGTCAACGGTGCCCTCCTCGATTCGAACGCCACGACCGGGCTCGTGCACCAGAGCGTCGGCACCACCCAACTCGGTCGTTACATCTTCCCGGTGCGAAACGGTCAACCGCCGGCGAGCACGACCCTCAGCACTTCGTTGACCGCGGGCGCTCAAACCGGTACGTCGATTAGCGTGCCCGCCGGAACCGCCGCCACCGACTCTGCCACGATCGCCGGCGCCAACGCAGCCGGCGCGACCGGGACCGTCACGTACTCCGTGTACTCCGACAGCGCCTGCACGACGGCGATGGCGACAGGTGGTATCAAGCCGGTCACCGCGGGTTCCGTTCCCAGCTCTGACCCCGTGGCGATCTCGGCGCCGGGCACCTATTACTGGCGCGCGAGCTTCAGCGGAGACGGCACCAACTCGCCGTCGAGCAGCACGTGTGGCGACGAGGTCGAGACCGTGACGGCCGCGCAAGTTCTCGTCACGTCCGTCGTCGGAACTCCCGACCCGGTCACCGCAGGCGGCAACGTTCAGTACACGGCCACTGTGACGAACACCGGCGGTGCCGCGGCGCCGGCGGTACAGGTCGTCGACACCCTGCCCGCGACCACCACGCGCGTGTCGGCCGCGGCGCCCGGCGGGTGCATTGGTACGGGTCCAGTCACCTGCTCGGTCGGCACGATCGCCGCGGGCGCCTCAGCGTCGGCGACGATCGTCGTGAAGACGGCGGCGAACTCGGGCGGCACGACCGTCACCGACACTGCGACATCCGGAGGAAGCACCGCCACCGCGACCACGCACATCGTCGCCCCGACGCCCGGAACGGTTTCGGGATTCGTGCCGCCGGGCGGCTCCCTCGACACCGGCGGGAACAACCCGGCCCATCTGACCCTGCCCAACACGGGACCGGGGGCGGCGGTCACGATGACGCAACGGGCGAGCGGCAACACGTTCTGCGGCGGCCCCTGCAACGGGACCGCGACGTTCGTGTCCAACTTCGGCGGTTACAGCGAGCCGACGCACCCGATCGACCTCAAGCTCACCTTCGCCGACACCGGGGTCTTCCCGACGCTCGTCGACTATTTCTTCTCGACGATCTACAAGGTCCGCGACGACGCGACCGTCGGCGTACCGGTCCCGGATTGCAAGGACAATCCGGCCTGGACCCCGAGGCAGAAGCTGGAGGCGGCGCTGCGCCGGTTGGTGCGGGCCGGCACGCACAGCGGGATCGCGAACCCTGCGCCCTGCGTCGACAGCCGCAGGATCACAAAGGTCGGCGACAACAAATACAACGTGACCTTCGAGATCCTTTTCCTCTCGGACGACGGCGGCTTCTCGAGGAGATAGCCACAGCACAAGGAGGGGTCATGCGGATACCTCGCGAAGTCTTGCGAATGCTCGCCGAAAGACCGTTGTTCTCGGGACTCTCGCAGGCGGAACTGCGATCGGTCGCCGGTCTCGGAACTGCCGTGACGGCGACCCCCGGAGAGATCCTGACCGCGGAAGGCGCCCGAGGCCCGGAAGCATTCTTGATCGTGACAGGGCGCGCGCGATGCCTCGTCGGCGAGATCGACGCGGCGGCGCTGGGCCCCGGCGATCTCTTCGGTGAGATGTCGCTCCTCGACGGTGCCCCGCGGAGCGCAACGGTGATCGCCGACAGCGAGATGCGGGTAACCGTGTTCGACCGGTCGGAGTTCCTGCGGCTGATCGCCGCGTCGCCCAAGATTGCAACGAAGCTGCTCGTCGCAATGGCCACTCGAATACGCGCGCTCGACCACGAGTTCGCGGCAACGCACGGTTAGCGCAATCGGCGACAGGGTCGTGGACCACATCGGCGACCGAACCACCCGAGTCAGTGGTCGGTCACAGAGCTTCGACGACGGCGGGGACTCCACCGACGTCGACGCCCGCACCGGCATCGACCTCGCGCCTGAGCATCGCCAACGCGACGTCGCCGGCCGCGCTCGTCACCTCGCCGACCTCACGACCGTCGAACACGACCGCGTCGCCGCGCGCCAACGGTGAGCCCGACGCGCGCAGACGGCGAAGGTTGCGGTTCACGTGCCCGCGTGAGTCGATGCGGCACACGAGCTCCTGACCGACGAAGCAGCCCTTGGTGAACGAGACCGCGACGAGCTCGAGCCCGGCTTCTTGCGGGATGGTCCGTTCGTCGGTATCCAGACCCTGGCGCGACACGCCGGCTTCGATGCGGGCCCGCTCGTAATCCTCGGCGCCGAGCAGCGGTGCGGCGATCGTCGTGCTCACCCGGTTGATCGCCGCTTCCGGGCCCACCACGTCGAACGCGCTCGCTCCGGTCCACTCGACCGGAACGACGGCCAAACCGGCTTCGCCCGCGGGCGGCTCCGCCCCGCGCACCGCGAGCGCCGCGACGGGAACCTCGGTGATCTCGACCTTGACCCGGATCTTGAACCGCCGCAGCCCGATCGCCAGTTCGGCGCCGTATCCGCCCTCGCACACGCACCACCACGTGTCGGGCTCGACATGCGCCGCGTAGAAGTCGACGAGGAGCTTGCCCTGCGGCTGGAGTAGGAGCGAGTGACCGGACTCGCCCACTGCGATTCCGTCGAGATCCTGCGACACGAGGCTCTGGAGGAAGGACGTCGCGTCCGGGCCCTCCACGACCACCAGATCGCGTCCGATGTGGGCCTGGAACGAATCAGTCATGACCCTCCGAGAAGACATCCGTCCCGAGAAGACGTTGAGCGGCAGCTGCTGCGGTCAACAACGCCTTGGCCTTGTTGCGGCATTCCAGATCTTCGTCCTCGGGCACCGAATCGGCGACGATCCCCGCCCCGGCCTGCAGCGTGGCCTGTCCGTTGCGCCAGAACATCGTGCGGATGGCGATCGCGGTGTCCAGGTTCCCCGAGAAGTCGATGTAGCCGACCACCCCGGCGTACGGACCCCGTTTGGTCGGCTCGAGCTCGTCGATGATCTCCATCGCCCTGACCTTGGGTGCCCCGCTCACGGTGCCGGCGGGGAATGTCGCCCGCAGCACGTCGATCGGCCCTTTGCCCTCGGCGAGATCTCCCGCGACCTGGCTGGTGAGGTGCATGACGTGCGAGTACCGCTCGAGCGTCATCAACTCCTCGATCCGCTCGGTGCCGAACCGCACTACCCGCCCGACGTCGTTGCGGGCGAGGTCGACGAGCATGACGTGCTCGGCCCGTTCCTTCGGGTGCTCGACGAGCTCCGCCTCGAGCCGGCGATCGTGCTCTTCGGTGCGCCCGCGCCGGCGGGTACCCGCGATGGGCCGGCTGATCACGCGGCCGTCGCGGAGCTGCACGAGCGCCTCCGGCGACGACCCCACGACCGTCGCCTCCGGGTGGTGCAGGTAGTACATGTACGGCGACGGGTTGACGAGTCGCAGCACCCGGTACACATCGAGCGGCTCGACCGGATCGACGAGATCGAATCGTTGCGCGAGCACGACCTGGAAGATGTCGCCGTCGAGGATGTGTTCCTTGGCCGCGTTCACTGCGCCCGCCCACGCCTCGGCGGAGAAGTTCCGCCGGATCTCCGGGAGGTCGTCGAGCGTGTCGGCGGGCGGGAGCGTCGGCGCGTACGGAAGCGGCTTGCCCAGATCGACCACGGCGTTGTCGAGCCGGGCGATGGCGCCGTCGTAGGTCGCGTCGATGGTCTCGGTGTCGGCCCCGGGCGGCGGATAGACGTTCTCGATGAGATAGAGGCGTTGGCGGAAGTGATCGAAGGCGGCGACGCTCCCAGCGAGCGAATACACCGCGTCGGGAAACCCGAGATCATCGGGTGCAGGCGACGGGAGGTGCTCGATCTCCCGCACCGTGTCGTAACCCATCCAACCGACGATGCCCCCGTGCAGAGGTGGGAGCTCGGGCAGCGTCGGCGCCCGGAAGTGCTTCAGCAGCGCGTCGAGCACGGCGAGCGTGCCTTCGTTGTCGGGGACGCCGTCGGGCGGCGTTCCGCCGAACCATTCGATCGCGTTGCCGCGCGCCACGAACGTGCGGGCCGGGTCGCGGCCGATGAACGAGAATCGACCCCAGCGCTCGGCGTGTTCGACCGACTCGAGCAGGAATCCTTCGCGATCACCGACGAGCTTCATGAACGCCGACAACGGCGTCTCCAGATCGGCGAGCACCTCTCGCCAGACCGGCACGACCGTATATTCGCGTGCCAGGGCCCGGAACTCGTCGCGGGAGGGCCGAACCGTCGCCGCCATCACAAGCGCTCGGGCGCGGCGCCGCTTCCGAACGACCGGAAAAAACAACTCCGTTCGCCGGTGTGACACGCGCCCCGACCGACCTGTTCCACGACGAACAGCACAACATCGACGTCGCAGTCGTACGACGCGGAGCGGATGTACTGACGGTCGCCCGACGTCTCCCCTTTGCACCAGTACTCCTTGCGGCTCCGGCTCCAGAACCACGTGCGTCCGGTCTCGAGACTCCGCTCGAGGGCTTCGCGGTTCATCCAGGCGAACATCAGCACCTCGTTCGTGCCGTGCTCTTGGACAATGGCCGGAACCAGCCCGTCGGAATTGAACGCGACCGCGTCGATCTCCTCGACGGTGTACGGGATCGGGGTGGTGACAGGCGGCATGAGGCCGAAATCGTAGCGGTCGCAAAACGTGCTCCCCCCGCCGTTTAGGCTCGCACGCCGATGCCCGGACCCGAGGTGACCTCCGCCGACCCGACCCCTGAGCGCGCCGTTCCCCCGGTAGCCCCCCGGGTGCCCAAGATCCTCACTCTGCACGGCGACCGGCGCGAGGACGATTGGTACTGGCTCCGCAACCGCGACGACCCCGAGGTCATCGCGTACCTCGAGGCCGAAAACGACTACGCCGACGCGGTACTGGCTCCGTTGCGACCGTTGCGTACCCGCATCTTCGACGAGATCAAGGCCCGGGTCCAGGAGACCGACGAGTCGGCGCCCGTCGCCGAAGGTCCGTGGGAGTACACCTCGCGCACGCTCGAGGGCTCCCAGTACGGGATCCACTGCCGCCGCCCACGGGGCAAGGGTCCCGAGAGCGCCACCGTCCTTCTCGACGAGAACGTGCTCGCCGTAGGTCACGACTACTTCTCGCTCGGCGGCTTCGAGATCACGCCCGATCACGCGGTGGTGGCGTACTCCGTCGACTTCACCGGCGGCGAGCGCTACTCGCTACGGTTTCGCGACCTCGCGACCGGCGTCGATCTTTCCGACGTCGTCGACGACGTCACGTACGGGCTCGCGTGGGCCGACGACGCCCGGACCTGTTTCTACGTTCGCCCCGACGACGCGATGCGACCGTCGGAAGTGTGGCGGCACACCCTCGGCACCCCGGCGACAGCCGACGTGCGGGTGCTGAGCGAGGGTGACGAACGCTTCTTCGTCGGCGTCGAACGTACCCGCAGTGGCCGCTACGTGCTGATCGACATCTCGTCGAAACTGACGTCGGAGGTTTGGTTCGTTCCGGCCGACGATCCCGCGCGCGAGTTGACGGTCATCGCACCTCGCGAGCAGGGCCACGAGTACGCGGTCGATCATCACCAGAGCGACGCGCGCGGCGACCGGTTCCTCATACTGACCAACCAGGGCGGCCAGGCGCGAAACTTCGAGCTGGTCGAAGTTCCGTGCGCCGATCCGGGGCGAGAGCACTGGGCCGCGATAGTTCCGCACCGCGACGACGTGAAACTCGACGCGGCGAGCGCGTTCGCCCACCACGTGGTGTTGAGCGAGCGGGCGGTCGGGCTCGAACGCCTCCGCGTGATGCACGTCGAGACCGGTGCCATCCACGAGATCGCAATGCCCGACCCGGTGTACAGCGCGTGGGTGGGACCCAACGCGGAGTTCGACACCACCCTGCTCCGCTACGGCTACACGTCGCTCGTCGCGCCCGTCACCGACGTCGACTACGACATGGACAGTCGCGAGTCCACGGTTGTCAGGACCCAACCCGTACTCGGCGGATACGACCCCGACCTGTACGTCTCGGCCCGCTTGTGGGCGACGGCCGGCGACGGCGCCCAGGTCCCGATCTCGGTGGTGCACCGGCGTGACACGGCCATCGACGGTTCCGCGCCGGCCCTGATCTACGGCTACGGCTCGTACGAGATCTCCACCGACCCCGCGTTCCGCGCGTCGCGACTCTCGCTCCTCGATCGCGGTTTCGTCTTCGCGATGGCCCACGTGCGGGGCGGGGGCGAGATGGGCCGGGCCTGGTACGAGGCCGGACGGCTCGAGCACAAGACCAGCACCTTCACCGACTTCATCGCGTGTGCTGAGCACCTGATCTCGACGAAGTACACCTCCAGGCGCCGTTTGGTGGCGCGAGGCGGGAGCGCGGGCGGGCTCCTGATGGGCGCGATCAGCAATCTCCGTCCCGACCTCTTCGTCGGGATCGTCGCCGAAGTGCCGTTCGTAGACGTCGTCACGACCATGCTCGATCCGTCGCTTCCACTCACCGTCACCGAGTGGGAGGAGTGGGGCGACCCGCGCGAACCCGACGCGTACGCGCGGATGAAGTCGTACTCGCCCTACGACAACGTGCGCGCCGTCTCGTATCCCGCGCTGCTCGTGACGACGGGCCTGAACGATCCGCGCGTGCAGTACTGGGAGCCCGCGAAATGGGTGGCGAAGCTGCGCACGCTGTCCACGTCGGACCAACCCATCATCCTGCGCACCGAGATGGGAGCGGGCCACGGCGGGCCGTCAGGCCGTTACGACGCGTGGCGCGACGAAGCCATCGTGCTCGCGTTCGTCTGCAGCGCTGCGGGCGTCACGCAATGACGCTCGGGCCGGCCTCGTGCACGACGAGCGACGGACTCACTCTCCAGGCCGAGTGGAACGCGCCGCCGGACGCGCACGCGATCGCGGTGTTGTGCCACCCCCATCCGCAGTACGGCGGAACGATGAAGAGCATCGTGATCTCGGCGCTCTTCGAGGCGCTCCCCAGGCACGGAATCGCGTGCCTGCGCTTCAATTTCCGCGGAGTGGAGGCGAGCGCCGGCGAGCACGCAGAAGGCCGGGACGAACCTCGCGATGTCGTTGCCGCACTCGACGCCGCGACCACCGCGGCCGCGGCTGCGAGCATCGACGGACCCCTCGCGCTGATCGGGTGGTCGTTCGGCGCCGACATGGCGTTGAGCATCGACGACGCTCGCATCAGCGGCTGGATGGGCATCGCCCCGCCGCTGCGCTTCCGCCCCGCCGCCACCTACGCGACGATCGGCGGCGACACGCGGCCGAAGTTGCTGGTGCTCGCCGCGCACGACGAGTTCCGCGCCCCGGAACAGATCGCGGACGAGACCCGTGAATGGCAATCGACGCGCATCGAGGTGATCGCAGGCGCGAGTCACTTCTTCGTGGGCCGCACCGATCGCGTCGTTGCTCAAGCCACCGATTTCGTGGCGGAGTTGACTGCGCTCAGGCCGTAAAGACTTCGGCCCCGAGGCCGAGGTTCGCAAGGAACGTGGACCGGCGCTCGATGGCGATGTGCCATACGGCGAGGTCGGACTCGAACGACGCCCGATCGCCGTCCTCGTACGCGTGCTCGAGCTCGTCGAACGCGGCATCCTCGGCGTCGAGGAGACTTCGATATCGGCGGAAGAAGTGGTCGTCGACAGTGCCGCCGCCGGCGGGCATTGTCACGCTGCCACCCTGAAGTCCGGGACCCTGAAGTCCGCTGCCGAGCAGGTAGTGAGGTTCGGCCATGGGCACCTCCTACGCGCGTGGCGGGCCCGAGCCCGCGCACTTGGTGCACGAGAAGGTACTCCTCCACCACCCGGAGCGGAACTGCTTTCGGTCACGGTCGCGTCAACGCTCTCTTACCGCTCGTTGACCCCGTATCTACCCGTCGTTCCGGGCGGTCACGGCCGCACGACCAGGCCCCGCTCGGCCAGGAACGACTTCGCCTCCCGGACAGTGTGTTGGCCGAAGTGGAAGATCGACGCCGCGAGCACCGCGCCGGCACCACCGGTCGCGGCGCCTTCGTAGAGGTGCTCCAGCGTGCCGACGCCACCGCTGGCGATGATGGGGACGTCGACAGCCTCGCCCATGGCCAGCAAGAGCTCGATGTCGTATCCGGCCTTGGTTCCGTCGCGATCCATCGACGTGAGGAGGATCTCCCCCGCGCCGAGCGCGCAGACGCGCTCGGCCCACGCGAGCGCGTCGAGCCCGGTATCGGTGCGGCCGCCGTGGGTGACGACCCCCCAGCTGAGCCCGTTCGATCCGTTGCGGGCGAGCCGGCGCGCGTCGATCGCGACGACGATGCACTGGTTGCCATACTCCTGTGCGGCCGCGTGCACGAGCTCGGGATCGTTTACCGCGGCGGTGTTGAAGGAGACCTTGTCGGCGCCCGCGCGCAGGAGGCGGCGGGCATCCTCCACTGTGCGTACTCCCCCGCCGACCGTGAACGGTATGAACACAGTTTCCGCGACCTGCTCCACCACGTGCACCATCGTGTTGCGTTCGTCGCTCGACGCGGTGATGTCAAGGAAGACCAACTCGTCCGCACCTTCGGCGTCGTAACGCGTCGCAAGCTCGACCGGGTCACCGGCGTCGCGTATGCCGACGAAGTTGACACCCTTGACCACGCGGCCGCCATCGACGTCGAGGCACGGGATCACGCGGACGGCGAGCACGCAGCGATCCCCTCTGCGACCGTGAACCGGTTCTCGTAGATGGCCCGCCCGACGATCGAGCCCGCGAGGCGCCGACCACCGACCTCCAGCGCAGCCAGGGCCCGCAGATCGTCGACCGTCGCCACACCCCCGCTCGCGATCACCGGTACGGCGACCGCATCGACGACCGCCGTGAGCTGATCGAGCGCCGGACCGGAGAGCATGCCGTCGCGGCTGATGTCGGTGACGATCAGCGCCCCCACTCCCGCGGCGTCGAACTGCCGGGCCAGCGTGAGCAGATCGAGTCCCGTCGCGTCGGTCCAGCCGTGGATGGCGACGTCACGGCCGCGCGCGTCGAGCCCGACCGCGACCTGACCCGGGTGATACGCGCTCAACTCGGTCACCACCTCCGGGCGTTCGGCCGCCGCGCTGCCCACGACCACGCGCGCGACGCCGGCCGCGAAGCGCTCGCTCGCGTCGGCCACGGTGCGCACTCCACCGCCCGTCTGCACCCGGGCGCCGACGTTCGCGCAGATCGCTTCGATCGCGGCCAGGTTCGGGTTGCCCCCGCTCAAGGCGGCATCGAGGTCGACGACATGGATCCAACGTGCGCCGGCCTCGTCGAAGCGACGGGCGACCGCGACCGGATCGTCGTCGTACACCGTCCGCGCGTCGTAGTCGCCGCGGGCGAGGCGCACGACCTGCCCCGAGAGCAGATCGATGGACGGAAAGAGATCCATCAGCCCGCGACCGGCGATCGGAGCGCGTCGACGAAGTTCCCGAGCATCTGGAGGCCGATCGCACCCGACTTCTCGGGGTGGAACTGGGTCGCCCACAACGCGCCGATCTCGATCGCCGCCGCGAACCGGCGGCCGTAGTCGCACCAGGCGGCGACCACACCGTCGTCAGCGAGATCGGGCGCGTACGAGTGCACGAAGTAGAGCCACGCCGGATCCGGGAGCCGGGCGCCGAGTCGGGAGCCGGCAGTGACCGTCAACGTGTTCCAACCCATCTGCGGGCGCCGCACCGAGCGGGGCAGCAAGGTGACCTGGCCCTCGACGATGCCGAGCCCGGGAACGTCGGGGGTCTCGTCGCTGCCGTCGAACAGCATCTGCATCCCGACGCAGATGCCGAGGAACGGACGCCCGTCGGTGGCGGCGGAACGGGTCGCGCCCTCGAGTCCGCTCGCGTGCAGCGCCCGCATGCAGGCCCCGAACGCACCGACCCCGGGCAGCACCACAGCGTCGGCCCGCTCGATCGCGGCGGCGTCGGAGGTGAGCGCGGCATCGGCGCCAAGGTGTTGCAGCGCCTTTTCCGCCGAGCGCAGGTTCCCGATGCCGTAGTCGACGACCGCGATGCGCGGACCACTCATGACGCGCACTTCATGACGACAGGGTGCCCTTGGTCGACGGCACGGAGTCGCTTTCGACCTTCACCGCGTCGCGCAGCGCCCGGGCCACGCCTTTGAACGAAGCTTCGATCACGTGGTGACCGTTCTTGCCGCTGATGCTGCGGAGGTGCAGCGTGATGCGCGCGCCGTCGACGAAGCCCTTCCAGAACTCCTCCGCGAGTTGCGGGTCGAACGTCCCGATCCATTCCGAGATCGGGTCGACGGTGTAGACGAGGAACGGTCGGCCCGACAGGTCGAGGGCGACGTCGACGAGCGCTTCGTCGAGCGGCACCGACGAGTTCGCGAACCTGCGCACGCCCCGCTTGTCGCCGAGCGCCTCCCGCAGCGCGTTGCCGAGCACGATCCCCACGTCCTCCACGGTGTGGTGCAGGTCGACCTCGAGATCACCCTTGGCGTCGATCCTCATATCGAACCCGGCGTGCTTGGCGAGCTGCTCGAGCATGTGATCGAAGAAGGCGATACCGGTCGAGATGTCGGTCGTGCCGGCACCGTCGACGTCCAACGAGAGGATGACCGTCGTCTCCTTCGTCTTGCGGCTCAGGCTCGCTTGGCGCACGGTTGCTGTCACGTCACGACCTCCGGGAGCGCTTCGTCGAGCGCCGCGAGGAAGGCGTCGTTCTCCTCGGGCGTACCAATGGTCACGCGCAGGCATCCTTCGATGCGCGGCCACGACGAGAAGTCGCGGACCAACACGTCGTGCTTCAACAGGCGGTTCCACAGGTCGTGGGCGTCGCCTGCGACCCGGAACATGAGGAAGTTCGCGCCCGAGGGGACCACGTCGACGGCATCGAGGGCGGCCAGCGCCGCGAAGACGCGGCCCCGCTCCTCGACGAGCGCCGCGACCCGCTGTTGCATCTCCGGCGCGAAGTCGAGCGCGACAGTTCCCGCAACCTGCGTGGGAACCGAGAGGTTGTACGGCAAGAGCACCTTCTCGAGTTGGGCGATCAACCATTGCGGCGCGACCGCGAACCCCAGCCGTACGCCCGCGAGTGACCAGACCTTCGAGTAGGTGCGCACGACCGCGAGCGGGAGATCGTCGGAGACCAGCTCCAGCGCGCTCCACGGTGCAAACTCGCCGTAGGCCTCGTCGACGACGAGCACCGCGCCCGCATCGGCGGCGCTGACGGCCATGCGCTCGATCGTCTCCCGGGACTCGACCGTACCGGTGGGATTGTTCGGGCTGCACACGAACACGACCGACGGTCGGGTGCGGTAAATGACCGCGATCGCGTCGTCAGGATCGATGCGGTAGTCGGCACCCCGCTCGCCCGTGACCACCTCGGTCCCGGTCCCGCGCGCGATCTGGGCGTGTAGGGCGTACGTCGGTTCGAACATCAGCGCCCGGCGCCCCGCGCCCCCATAGGTGAGCAACAGCGTCTGCAGGATCTCGTTGCTCCCGTTCCCGCACAAGAGCCGTTCGGATGACGTCCCGAGAAAGCCGGCGAGTGCCTCGCGCAGTTCGGTCGCGGCCCGATCCGGATACCGATTCCACTCGATCTCACCGAGTGCCTTCAACCAGCGCTCGACGAACGCGGGCGGCGGTGCGTACGGGCTCTCGTTGGTGTTGAGGCGGACATCGACGTCGAGCTGGGGCGAGTGATACCCCGCCAGCTCCTTCAGGTCGTCGCGCGGTTGCGGCCGGGTGCGGGTCACGGCGACGACTCTTCGCGCATCTGCAGGGCGTCGGCGTGCGCCATGAGCCCTTCGGCCTCGGCGATACACCGCGCCGCGGGCCCGACCCGCTGCAGCGCCGCCGGGTCGGCGTGCACGACGTGGATGTGCTTTTGGAAATCGGCGATGCGCAGCGCGCTCGCGAAGCGCGCCGTCCCGCCCGTGGGGAGCACGTGGTTGGTCCCGGCCACGTAATCGCCGATCACGGCGGGCGCGTAGGCGCCGACGAACACGGCACCGGCATTACGGACCAGCGGCACGAGCTGATCGGCGTTCCGGCACATGAGCTCCAGGTGCTCGGGGGCGATCGCGTTCGCCGCGTCGAGCCCGCGCGCGGCATCGTCGACGACGATCACGCGACCACCTGCGTCGAGCGTAGTCTCGGCTTCCTCCCGCCGGGCCGCGGCGACGAGCAACGCGCCGAGCGCGAGATCGACGCGGTCGGCCACGGCTTCGTCCCAGACGATCAACGTGACCGCACCACCGGGACCGTGCTCGGCCTGGGCCAGGAGATCCATTGCGATCCACGCAGGGTCGACGGAGTCGTCGGCCACGATCGCGACCTCAGAGGCGCCCGCGATCCCGTCGATACCGACGGTGCCGAACACCTGACGCTTGGCTTCGGCAACATACGCGTTACCCGGCCCGACCACGACGTCGACGGGCCGCAACGCGCCCGCGCCGAACGCCATCGCCGCGATCGCCTGCGCACCACCGATCGCGTACACCTCGTCGACACCGGCGATCGCAGCCGCGGCGAGGATCGCGTCGTGGACGTGACCCGTCGCGTCGGGCGGCGAGCAGAGCACGACTTCCGCGACCCCGGCGACGCGCGCCGGGAGCGCGGTCATCAACACCGACGATGCGAGCGGCGCGTGACCGCCGGGCACGTAACACCCGGCCCGGTCGACCGCGACGACGCGCTCGTCGACCCGGATCCCGAGGCGTTCGTGGTGCGCTTCGCGCTCGTTCTGGGCTTCGTGCCAGGCGACGATCTGATCGCGGGCGAGCTCGAACGCGGCGCGCAGCCCGGGCGAGATGCGATCGAGCGCCGCCTCGACCTCGGCGGGTGCAACCCGGGGATCGCGGATCTCGACGTGATCGAGGCGCTTGGTGAGGTCGGCGACCGCGACTGCGCCCCGGAACCGGACGTCGGCGACGATCGCGCCCACTGCCTCGACCAGATCCGGGCCGGCCGCGTCGGGGCGCGCGAGCGGGGCGCGCAGGTCGCCAGTGGTGCCGCGGACATCGATGCGAGCGAGCATGGGAACTGCTCATCGTACCGGCCGACCGTCGCGAACCGACCGGCATTCTGGTCCCGACCGGCGTGTGGCACACTGCCCGCGATGAGCGCAACGAGCGACCTCGCCGTGTTGTCGAGCATCGCTGCGCAGGTCGACGAGTTGAGTCGTCGCATCACCGCCCTGGCCGAGTCGTACGGCCAGACCCCCGACTCGGCAGTGGCCGGCGAGCTCTTCTCGACCGAGCGCGCGTTCGCCACCGCGCGGCGCTCGCTCGACCGGGCGACGACCCTCCTGACCAAAATGCCCGATAACTGACCCGACCCGAACCTAGATTGCGCCGCCGACTCTGCCCGCAGAAGGGCAGATTCCGGCGAGGGTGCACTCGCTGCATCGGGGGCGGCGGGCGTCGCACACCCGCCGACCGTGCTCGATCAGGCGGAGCGAGAACACGCCCCGTTCCGCAGGCGCGATGAGTCGACCGAGGTCGAGCTCGATCTTGACGGGGTCGGTTTCGGCCGTCAGCTTGAGCCTCGCCGACAGCCGGGTGACGTGGGTGTCGACGGGCAGCCCCGGCTCGTGGAACCACACCGAGCGCACGACGTTGCCCGTCTTTCGCCCCACCCCCGGCAAGGTGACGAGATCGTGGAGCGCCACCGGGACGGCGCCGTCGAAATGCGCGACCAACCCCTGGGCCATCCCCATGATGTTCTTGGCCTTGGAGCGGAAGAACCCCGTCGACTGAATGATCGACTCGACCTCGCCCGGGTCGGCCCCGGCGAGATCCTCGGGTGCCGGGTATTTCGCGAACAACGTGGGAGTGACCGTGTTGACGCGCTCGTCGGTGGTCTGCGCCGACAGGATCGTCGCGGTGAGCAACTCGTACGCATTCGAGTGCACGAGGGCGCAGTGGACGTCGGGGTACAGCTCCGCCAGAAGCTCGACCGCGGCCGTCGCTCGGGCTCTTGCTCCACGCGGTCGGGCCACGACGCCACGGTACCCTCGTCGCGTGCCCGCATCCCCTGGTCGCGTTCCCGCCGCGCGCGTCCGCGAGATCACTCCCGCCGAGCTCCCCGATGCCCGACCTCGGATCGCGCGCATCGACGAAGCGGCGCGGACCGCCGACGAGCATCCCGTGCTCGGCGACGCGGTCTGGCTCGATGTCGAACATCCCGGGCCCGACTCGGCCGGCTTCATCGTCGACCACCAGGGGTACGCCCACATCGCGCGCAGCGACAACAGCGCGCCCCGGCACTGGTCTCTCGGCGTCGCGCTCGCACCGGAGGCGCGGTCGCGCGCCGTGCGCCCGGAGCTGGTCGCCGCCGCAGTCGACTACGTCGCCGGCCACGGCGGCGGCCTGATCGCACTATGGCTGCTCGGAGCAGGCGCCGACGACGACGTCGAACTGCGCGGGTCGGGTTTCGAGCCTGCGCGCGACCTCTACGAGATGCGCGTGCAGTTGCCGCTCGGGCTCGACCCCAAGTGGTCCGACGGCGTCGACGTGCGCACGTTCGAACTCGGGCGCGACGAACCCGCGTGGCTCGCGCTCAACAATCGCGCCTTCGCCGGTCACGACGAGCAGAGCGGATGGACCACGGAGACGCTGGCCCGGCGGGTCGCCGAAGCCTGGTTCGACCCGACCCTCTTCCTCTTGGCGTTCGACGCCGACGGCCTCGTCGGCTTCAACTGGCTCAAGATCCACGAAGCCCACGATCGCGATCCGCGCCGCGGCGAAATCTACGTCGTCGGTGTCGACCCGCGAGCGCATGGACGGGGACTCGGCCGGTCGCTGGCGATCGCCGGGCTCGACGCCGTGCACGAGCGGGGCGTCGACACCGGCATGCTCTTCTGCGCGGCCGACAACGGCCCCGCGCTGAAGCTCTATCGGGCCCTCGGCTTCGAGGTGCACCGGACCGACCGAGCGTACGAGTGTGAGGTCGAGCCGCAATGACGCCCCGCGAACGCGCGAGCACGCGGTACGACGCCCGTCTCCCCCAACTCGAGACGCTGATCGCAGGCCTCGGTGAACCTGCGTACCGGGCACGCCAGGTCTACGAGGGGCTGTACGTACAGCGTCGTCCGCTCGACGAGCTCACGAACATCCCCAAGGATCTCCGCGGCCGCCTCGACGAACAGCTCCCGCTCGCGCTCAGCGTCGACACGATGCAACTCGCCGACGACGACATGACCGCGAAGTGGTTGTGGCGCGCCGCCGACGGCGCCCAGATCGAGACGGTGCTCATGCGCTACGCGGCGCGGGCGACAGTGTGCGTCTCCTCGCAGGCGGGTTGTGCGATGGGCTGCACCTTCTGTGCGACCGGCCAGGCCGGCTTCGAGCGTCACCTCACCGCAGGCGAGATCGTGGAGCAGGTGTTGCGAGCCCAGCACGCGTCGCCGCAACGGGTCTCGAACGTCGTGTTCATGGGCATGGGCGAACCGCTCGCGAATCCCGACGCGGTGCTCGACGCGTGCCGGCGCCTGCACCGCGACGTCGGTTTGTCCGCCCGGCACATCACGGTCTCCACTGTCGGCGTCGTCCCCGGAATCGAACGCCTCACCGAGTTCGAGCTCCCGGTGACGCTCGCGGTCTCGCTCCACGCGCCCGACGACGTACTCCGGGAACAACTCGTACCTCTCGATCGTCGTTACCCGCTGGCGGCGGTGCTCGATGCGGCTCGCGCCTACGCCGAGCGCAAGGGCCGGCGGGTCTCCTTCGAGTACGCGTGCATCAACGGCGTCAACGATCTCCCCCATCATGCCGACGCGCTCGCGGGCCGGCTCACCGGGTTCCGGGGCGGCGCGCACGTGAACCTGATCCCGCTCAACGACACCGCGGGCTACCCGGGGAGCCCGAGCAGCGGTGACCGGATCGCGGCCTTTGCGGATCGGTTGCGCAGCGCGGGCGTGGAGGCGACGGTGCGCCGCAACCGTGGCACGACGATCGACGCTGCGTGCGGCCAACTGCGGGCCCGGACCGCCTGACGGGCCTGATCCCGACGGGATCCATGCCGGATCATGATGCTGCGGCCCGGGGCCTGCGCGCGATCCGCCACAATGGCGGCGTGAACGACACCAAGTGGATCAATCCGCATCAGCCCCAGACGCTGTACATGGGCGTCATCCTCTGTTACGTCCAGGCCGTGTTCGCGCTGCTTTCGCTCGGATCCCTCGGGGGCGGAATCGGCCTGCTCGTCGTCGTCGGGCTCGGCGCGGGCGGATTCGGGATCGCGAACGAGAAGAAGTGGGGATACATCGCGGCGGTCTCTGCCGCGGTGCTCCAGGTCGTGCTCTTCCTCGGGAGCGGTGGGCTCGGTGCCCTCGGGAACGTGCAGGTGCTCTTCGGATTCGCGTTCGACGTACTGCTCGTCGTGTTGCTCGTGCACCCCAACAGCCGTAGCTACCAGCGCATCTGGTTCAAGTGACCGCCGGCGACGTCGTCGCGAGCTGCGCGGCGACGCTGGAACCGCTGGAGATGGCCGCCAACGTCGCGTGGTGGAACGCCAACGTCGACGCGCGCGACGAGACCGAGCGGCTCCGCGCCGAAGCCGATCTCGCGCTCTCCGATGCCCTCGCCGACGCCGCCGCGTTTGCCGAAGTGCGCGCCGCCTTGCCGTCTCCCGAGCCCGAGCCGCTGATCGCCCGCCAACTCGAGCTGCTCGAACAGCTCTACCTGCCGAACCAGGTCGAAGCCGATCTCCGGCGGCACACGGTCGAGTTGCAGAGCAACATCGAGTCGCGGTTCGCCCGTCACCGCGGAACCATCGACGGCAAGCCGGTTGCCGACAACGAGATCCTGGAGATCCTGCGGACCAGCCTGGACAGCGAGCATCGACGCGTGGCCTGGATCGCGTCGAAGACGGTCGGCGCGGAGGTCGCCGACGATGTCCGCCGGCTCGCGGGTCTGCGCAACGACGCCGCCCGGTCGCTCGGGCACCGCGACCACTTCGCCCTGACCCTCGCCACCACCGACTTCGACGAGGACCGCCTCTTCGCGACCCTCGCCGAGGTCGACGAGATCACCGCCGCGCCGTTCCGGGTTCTCAAGGCGGGTCTCGACGAGCAGCTCTCCGAGCGCTTCGCCATCGCCGTCGACGACCTCCGCCCGTGGCACTACGACGACCCTTTCTTCCAGGATCCGCCCGCCGGCATCGGCGTCGACCTCGACCCGTACCTGCGCGACGCCGACCTCGAAGCGCTCACCGCGCGCACGTTCGCGTCGATCGGCCTCGACGTGCAGGGAGTCATGGGCCGCAGCGATCTCACTCCGCGGCCGGGCAAGGTGCAGCACGCGTTCTGCATCGACGTCGACCGCACCGGGGACGTACGCGTGCTCAGCAACAACATGCCCGGCGAACGCTGGGCCGAGACGATGCTGCACGAGTTCGGCCACGCCGTGTACTTCGACGGCGTCGGGCGCGAGCTCCCGTGGCTCCTGCGCACCATGCAGATGTGCTTGACCGAAGGCGTCGCGATGCGCTGCGGCCGGCTCGTGCGCGATCCCGAATGGCTCGAGCGCATCGCGCAGGTACCCGCGACCACCGTCGCCAAGCTCGCGCCCCGGATGCAGGCGGCTCGGCGGGCCTACCTTTTGATCTTCGCCCGCTGGGTGCTCGTCATGACGCACTTCGAGCGAGGTCTCTACGCCCGACCCGCCGGCGACCACGACACGCGCTGGTGGGACCTCGTCGAACAGTTCCAACTCGTGCGCCGACCCGACGACCGCCACGAGCCCGATTGGGCGGCCAAGATCCACATCGCGGCCGCGCCCGTCTACTACCACAACTATCTCTTCGGAGAGATGGTCGCGTCACAGCTCACGGCCGCCCTCGGCGGGCTCGTGCACAACGACCGGGCGGGGCACGCGCTGGAACACGACCTGTTCGCACCGGGCGCGACGTTGCGCTGGGATCGTCTCATCGAGCGGGCAACGGGTTCCGAGCTCACGCCGGCAGCCTTTGCGCGCGAGCTCGCGCGCTGAGGCGAGCGCACCGTGTGCGACACCCTCTGTATACGCAGCGACGATCGGATGCTCTTCGCCAAGAGCTCCGACCGTCATCCTGACGAAGCGCAAGTCGTCGAGTGGCACGAACGCCGTGCGGCAGGAACGGCGCTGCGCACGCAGTACCTGAGCATCGAGGACACGGGTGCGTACGCCTTCGTCGGGTCGCGACCGATCTGGCTGTGGGGCGTCGAGCACGGCCTGAACGAGCACGGCGTCGCCATCGGGAACGAGAAGATCTGGACGGTCGAACGGCCGCACGCGCACCCTCCTGCGCTGATCGGCATGGACCTCGTTCGGCTCGGCCTCGAACGCGGTCGCTCGGCCGAAGAAGCGCTCGACGTCATGACGACACTGCTCAACCGGTACGGCCAGGGCGGCTCCGGCGAGCCCGATCGCGACGAGCCCTATTTCTCGTCGTTCCTCGTCGCCGATCGTCACGGCGGCTTCATGCTGGAGACCAGCGCGCGCACCTGGGCCGCGCGCGCCTTCGGAGGCGGTGCCGCGCTCTCCAACCGGCTCAGCCTCGGCACCGACTGGACCTTCGCGTCGCCCAACGTCGCGGCCGGTACCGACTTCGACACGTATCGATCCACTCGCGTGCCGACCGGCGTCGCCGATCATCGCCTGCTCGTCACGCGCAAGGCCGTAGCTCGTGCGGATGACGCAACCGCGGCGAGCATCGCAGTCACGCTCCGGGATCACGGACCCGACTGCGGCCCGCTCGACATCCCGACCGACGCGGGTGCCGACGGTCGCGGTTTCAGCGTCTGCATGCACCGGCGCGAGGCGCACTCGCAGACAACCGCGTCGATGATCGCCGAGGTCGGCGCGCGTTCACCGGCGCGAGCGTGGGTGTGCCTGGGTAACCCGTGCACGAGCGTCTACGTGCCGTGCTTCCCCCCTTCTGTCGCGCCCGAGCTCGCCGAGGCCCGGCAGTGGAAGCGTTTCGCGGCGCTGCGGGACCGGATCGAGGCGGATCCCGACAAGCTCCCCGGCGTCCGGGCCGTATTGCAGCCCGTGGAGGCCGAGCTGTGGGCGGCCGCCGACGATGCCTACGCCTCGGGATCGAGTGCCGCGCTCGACGCGTTCTCCGGAACCGCGTTCTCGACCGTCGACGCGGCGCTGCATCGACTCGGCGTCTAACGAGCGGATACCGTCCGCGGGACCACCAGGACGGTCCGGCGAGGGAGCCACGTACGTGGAGTTCAACGTGGCGGATCTGTTGGAGCGGGTCGCCGACACGGTGCCCGACCACCTTGCGCTCGTCTGCGCCGAGCGGCGACTTACCTACGCCGAGCTCGACGCTCGCGCCAACCGCCTCGCGCACGCGCTCCAGGCGCGCGGAGTCGGCGCCGGCGACCACGTTGCGCTCTACCTCTTCAACTCGACCGAGTATCTCGAAGGCATGCTCGCTGCGTTCAAGATCCGCGCGGTTCCGATCAACGTGAACTATCGCTACGTCGAGGACGAGTTGCGCTACCTCCTCGACGATGCCGACGCCGTCGCGGTCGTGTTCCATCTCGAGTTCGCACCGAAGCTCGAGGCGATCCGCCCGCAGTTGCCAAAGCTTCGGACGTTCATCGCCGTCGACGACGGCAGTGCCCCCGCGCCCGCCACCCTCGACGCATACGACTACGACGCCGCGCTGGCCGCCGCCGCACCCGACCGGGACTTCGGGCCGCGGTCTCCCGACGACTTGTATCTCCTCTACACCGGCGGCACCACCGGCATGCCCAAGGGCGTGATGTGGCGCCACGTCGACCTGTTCTTCGGCGCCATGGCCGGCGCAGGTGGCGGCGGCGACCCGATACGGACGCCCGAAGAGATCGCGGAGCGATGCCTGCAACCCCGTACCCGGTGCGTCCCTGCGTGCCCGTTCATGCACGGCACCGCGCACTGGATGGCGTTCAGCGCGCTGTTCATGGGGGGCAGCGTCATCATCCCGGTCGAACACCGGCTCGACCCGATCGCGCTCTGGCGCCTTGTCGAACAGGAGCAGGCCGGCTACATCGTCATCGTCGGAGACGCGTTCGCCCGACCACTGCTGGAAGCGCTCGACACCGCCGAAGGTCGCGCCCTCGACCTCTCGTCGTTGCAAGTGGTGGTCTCCGGGGGCGCGGTCCTGTCGCCGACCCTGAAGCGCGCCTTCATCGAGCGACTCCCCGCACTGCTCGTGGTCGACGGGTACGGAGCGTCCGAGACCGGGGGGCAGGGTCAGTCGGTGGTCGTGGCCGGCGGCGAGGTGCCGCCCACGCCGCGCTTTCGCGTCGGCGACGACACCCAGGTTCTCGGTCCCGATCTCCGGCCCGCAGGCGTCGGCGTCATCGGCCGCCTCGCCCGCCGCGGACACATCCCCCTCGGCTACTACAACGATCCGGTGAAGACGGCCGAGACGTTCCCCGTCGTCGACAGCGTGCGGTGGGCCGTGCCGGGCGATCACGCGGTCGTCGAGCCCGACGGGACGATCACCCTTCTCGGTCGGGGCTCGGTCTCGATCAACACCGGGGGTGAGAAGGTGTACCCGGAAGAGGTCGAGTCGGTGTTGAAGGCCCATCCCGACGTGTTCGACGCGCTCGTGGTCGGCGTACCCGACGAGCGCTGGGGAGAACGCATCGTCGCCATCATCCAGCCGCGCGTCGCCGCACAACCAACGCTGGCGGCGTTGCAGCAGCATTGCCGCATCCATCTCGCCGGGTACAAGGTTCCCCGGGAGATGGTGCCCGTCGCCGCCGTCGAACGTTCACCTTCGGGGAAGCCCGACTACCGCTGGGCCCGGACGGTTGCGACCGCGACCCCGGGTACCGTCGAACCGTGACCCAGAATCGCCTGGCCGGCGAGACGAGCCCGTACCTCCGTCAACACGCCGACAACCCCGTCGACTGGATGCCCTGGGGCGACGAGGCCTTCGCGCTCGCGCGCGAACGTGACGTCCCCGTGTTCTTGTCGGTGGGCTACTCGTCGTGCCACTGGTGCCATGTGATGGCGCACGAGTCGTTCGAGGATCCCGATACCGCGGCCCTCATGAACCGGCTCTACGTCAACGTGAAGGTCGATCGCGAGGAGCGCCCCGACGTCGACGCGATCTACATGCAGTCGGTGCAGGCACTGACCGGCCGCGGGGGCTGGCCCATGAGCGTCTGGTGCACTCCGGAGGGACGGCCGTTCTACGCGGGCACGTATTTCCCCGATTCCGATCGGCACGGCATGCCGTCGTTCCGACGCATCTGCGAAGCAGTGTCGGAGGCTTGGCGCGAGCGACGCGACGACGTGCTCGCCCAGAGCGACCAGCTCACCGCCGCGCTCGCCGAAGAGGTGTTACGGGCGGGCACGACCGGCGATGACGACGACCTCGGCGCCGACGTGCTCGACCGCGCGTTTTCGGGAGTGCGCGGACAGTTCGAGCCCCGCTACGGCGGTTTCGGGCGGGCGCCGAAATTCCCGCAGGCGATGACCATCGACTTCCTGTGCCGCGCCTACGTCCGTAACCGATCCGACGAGACCCGCACGATGATCACCACGACCCTCGACGCGATGGCTGCGGGCGGTATCCACGATCAGCTCGGCGGCGGCTTCGCCCGGTACTCGACCGACGACGAGTGGCTGGTCCCCCACTTCGAGAAGATGCTGTACGACAACGCGCTGTTGACCCGGGCGTACCTGCACGGGTTCCTCGTGACCGGCGAGACCCGCTACCGCGGTGTCGTCGAGGGCATCGTCGAATACGTCCTGCGCGACATGCGCGACGACGCCGGCGGCTTCTACTCGGCCGAGGACGCCGACTCCGAGGGGGTTGAAGGCAAGTTCTACTGCTGGTCGGTCGACGAGATCCGCGAGGTCTGCGGCGACGATGCCGACGCGGTCATCGCCTACTATGCCGTGACCGGGAACGGGAACTTCGCCGACCCGCACACGGGATTCCGGGGCAACATCCTCCACGTGAGCGAACGCAACGCCGAACCTCCGCCCGAGGTCCAGCGGGCGAAACCTCGACTCCTCGCCCGCCGGGCCACCCGGGTCCGGCCCGGCCTCGACGACAAGGTCCTGCTCGGTTGGAACGCGTTGATGCTCACGGCGCTCACCGAAGCCGCGGCCGCGCTCGAACGGGACGACTGGATGGACGCGGCCCGCACGAACGCCCGCTTCCTGCTGGCCGCGCTCCGCCGCCCCGACGGTCGCCTCCTCCGATCGTGGCGAGCTCCCTACCTCGCCTACGCCGAGGACTACGCGGCGTTGCTCGAAGCGTTGTGCACCCTCGCGGAGCTCGACGACCCGGCCTGGCTCGTCGATGCCCGGACGGTCGCGGGCGAGCTCGTCGGCCTGTTCCACGACTCCGACGGCGGTGCCTTCTTCACGAGCGGCTCCGACGCCGAGCAGTTGGTGGTCCGGTTGAAGGACCTGTTCGACGACGCGACGCCCTCGGCGAACTCCCTGGCGGCAAACGGCTTCTTGCGGCTCGCGGCGCTCACGGGCGATTCCGGCCTGGAGGAACCCGCGGTCGAGGTGATGCGCATGCTCGCGCCGTCGGCGGCGGCGCACCCGAACGGGTTCGCGTATCTGCTCGCGGCGATCGAGCGCTACGTCACGAGCCCGGCCGAGATCGCCATCATCGGAGACCCGTCCGACCCCCGCACCCGCGCGCTGCGGCGCGAGGTCACGAGCCGCCTGATCCCCGCGTCGGTCACGCTCACCGGATCCACCGACGACCCGTCACCCCTCCTGGACGGCCGCGAGGCCCGCGGCGGACTACCGACTGCGTACGTGTGCGAGCACTACGCGTGCAGGCAGCCGGTCACCGAACCCAACGAGCTGCGAGCGCAACTCGACGCGGTGCTCGAGTCCCGTCAGCAGGCGGCGAGGTAGGTGCCGGCCGCGAGGTCTTCTGCGACGGCCCACCCGAACGCGATCATCGCCTGACCACGCGCCGCGTCGAGGGTGCCGACCAACGACGCGATCTTGGCGCCGCCGGTCGCCTTCACCGGGCTCGTGTCGAGCACAGCGAGGCACGGGGGCTTGCGCCCCTTCACCGCGACCCGGAACTCCCGGTCGTCGAAGTGGCCGTCGTTGCCGTACCGCTTGGCGAGCCGGCGACCCCACGCCCGGTCTTCACCGTTGGGCGTGTAGCCGGGGCGGGGGACGACGTTGGCGTAACTCTGCAGCAGCACGTAGCAGCTGGGTTGCGCCAGGCGAGCTGCGACGAGCACGTCCTCGTCCGGGAACGAGATCGCAGCCCGACGGGTCAGCTCACCCGTCATCGACTTGAGCGTGGCCGAAGCGACCTTGCCTTTGCGAACGACACCCATCCCCCACAGGATCGACGGCGTGCCGCCGATGCGCTCCAGCGAACCGAGCATCAAACCGTGGATGACGCCCTCTTCACCCGCGAGGACCGCGAGGGGGAAGGATTCAACCTGGCGGTCGAGCTCCTCGTCGGAGACGGGAAGGCCGTTGGAAAAGAAGATCTGACCGACCTCATCGAGCTCGGCGGGCTTCAGCGAGACGGAATCGCGGGACTCAACAATCATCGCCAATACATTGTGGCGGAAGTCACGCCCAAAGGAAAATCGAGAAGGGCGACACACCCTCTCACAAGGGGGAATGGCCCGGGCCGGGAGTCCGCCCGTACCCCGGACACACTGACGCTTGTCGTCGGCCGCCTGTCAAGTGGTGCGGGTCCGGGCCTTCGTCATGTCCCAGTACGCCTTCATCGCCGCAATGCGGCCGGAGTCGTCGACCTCGAGCGTCTCGACGCAATCCATGATCATCACCGAGTCGCCGATCGTGGCGTGGATCTCGAGGATCATGGCCGCTTCCGAACCGCACACGATGAGGTCGAGAAGCTTCATCTCGACCCGATCGGCCAGCTGGCGCGTCTGGTCGTAGAACTCGCCGACGCCAACGACTCCGACGTGCGGGGGCTGACCGACCGGGTCGTACCAGACCGCGTCGGGCGCGAACTGGGCGAGAACGGTGGCTTTGTCATTGGAGTTGGAGGCGGTGATGTACGCCTCGGCGACGGCTTTGACCTGCTCGGGTGTCGGCATGCCGAGACCCTACGCGGGATCAGGGGGCGACGACGATCCCGTCGAGATCGAACTTCGGGGCCGGGATCTTGGGGCCCATCTGCTCGAGCACATGGAGCAGGATCGTCGCCGCGGCCACACCCGAGACCCACTTGTGGTCGGCGGGCACGACGTACCACGGCGCCCACTTCGTCGACGTCGCGGTGATCGCGGCGTCGTAGAGCTTCATGTACCGGTCCCACTGCTCCCGGGTGTCGAGGTCGGCGGGCTCGAACTTCCACCGCTTCTCGGGATCGTCGAGCCGCGCCTGCAGCCGCCGGCGCTGCTCGTCCTTGCCGACGTGCAGGAAGATCTTCACCACCGAGGTGCCCTCGTCGTGCAGCATCCGCTCGAAACTGTTGATGTGCTCGTAGCGCCGATTGCGCTGGGTGTCGTCGATGACGCCGATGACCTCCGCGGCCACGACGTCCTCGTAGTGCGAGCGGTTGAAGATCCGGATGTCGCCCCGCTCGGGCATGGCGCTGTGGATCCGCCACAGGTAGTCGTGGGCTATGTCGGTCGGCGTCGGCGCCTTGAACGCGACGACGTCGCAGCCCTGCGGATTGAGGCCGGTGAACACCCGCCGGATCGTGCCGTCCTTGCCCGAGGCGTCGAGCCCCTGGAGCACCAATAGCACCGAGCGAGTGTGCTCGGCGTAGAGCCGCTGATGGAGCACGCTCACGCGTTCGGTCAGGCCCGCCAGCTCGGCTTGGGCCTTGCCCTTCTCGATGCCGAGCCGGTCGTCGGTGGGACGGCCGTCGAGGTTCGCATCCGTGCCCGGTTCGATGCGGCAAGCGTCTCGCATGCCCGGACCGTAGCCCGCCGTCACTGCACGTGGTCGGTCCAGCGGTACCCGTCCCACCAGCGCCACTGCCGGGCCCCGGACGGGTCGGGATGCCAGCCCGGCGGCACCGGGGCGACCGAGGCGAACGTCCGGCGCGCCCGGCCCCGGCGCACGGAGCCGACGATCAGGAGCACGATCCCGGCGACCACGATGATCCCGCCCGAGCCCGCGAGCAGGAACCAGACCGCGACCGATCGAATCGTGTCGGTGAGCGGCCGCGCGACCAGGACCGACTCGTTTGCGACGTTGCTCACCGCAACCGTGTACTTCCCTGCGCCCGGCGTGCGGAAGCGCACCGCGCCCACGAAACGATCGCCGCCGGTCGTCAGGGACTCGATCGTCGAGCCCCGCTCGAACACGACGACGCTCCCGCCGTCCGGCCCGGTCACCGTGACGTCGCTCGTCGTGATGGTCACGTGGTCGTTATTGGAAAACGCGGAACCGAACGAGGTCGCGCCGGTGTCCTCGTACACGAGGTACGTGCCCTTGCCCAGATGCACCTGCGCCCGGCCCGGTGCGTCGAACCGCAATGGCGACGCGACGGCATGCACGATCGGCACGATCCCGGCGATCAGCGTCGGGATCAGGAGCGCGGCGCCGGCCACGATCAGGACGATCGAGACCCGCAGACTCGGTCCGGGCGCTCTCGGCGGGGCCGGGCCCTCGACGCTGCTCACGGCTCCATCATCCCTCGCCGGGGCGGCGTCGACGCGCTTCGGGGTCGGTGGGCCTCGTCGCCCGGTCCTCGGAGGGTCGATTCGGAGCCGGTCCCGCCGTGGTAAACGAAGGAGTGCCGTCGACGTGCCTTCGCGCGCCCCTGAAGGCATGAGCGCGACCGAAACGGGTCGGAGCCCGCGCGATCGACGGTTCAGCATCCCCCGCATCCTGATGCTGCTCGTCGCGGCCGTGTCGTTTCACGTGGTCGCTCCGAGCATCGTCGAGGTGCTCGGTTCGTGGCCGCGCGTGTCGACGGTCGCGCCGGAGTGGCTCGTGGTGATCGTCGCCTTCGAGGCGTTGAGCTTCGCCAGCGCCATCCGCCTCCAACGCATCGCGCTGCGCACCCATGCGTGGTTCTCCGTCTCCACGTCGCAACTCTCGGGAAACGCGCTGAGCATGGTCGTTCCCGGGGGCGCCGCCGCGGGCGCGACCCTGCAGCTGCGGATGCTCGCGCAGTCGGGCGTCGACACGGCCACGGCGATCGCAGGGTTCACCGCGTTCTCCTTGCTGCAGACCGCGAGCGTCCTGTTCCTTCCGGTGCTGACCCTGCCGACGATCCTCGCCGGCGCGCCCGTCGATCCTGGCCTGGCCGCGACCGCGTTTCTCGGCATCGCCGGATTCGTCGCGGTCGCCGCGCTCGGCGCGGTACTGCTCACGACCGATCCGCTGCTGACCGGGATCGGTCGCGCGGCGCAGGCCGTACGGAACCGCATCTTCCGCAAACGCATGCCCGCCACCGGCGTGCCGGCCAAGCTCGTCTCCGAACGCAACAGCATCCGCGAGGTGCTGGGCGAACGTTGGCGGGAGGCGCTGCTCGCCACCGCGTGCCGGCTCGGCTTCGACTTCCTCGCGCTGTTCGCCGCGCTCGCCGCCGTCGGCGGACTCCCCCGCCCCTCGCTCGTACTCCTCGCGTACACGGCGGCTTCGTTGCTCGCCATGATCCCGCTCACACCCGGCGGTCTCGGCCTGGTCGAGGCCGGCCTCACCGGCGCGCTCGCGCTCGCCGGGGTCAATCCCGCCCAGGCCGTGTTGGCGACGTTGCTCTACCGCCTGGCTTCGTACTGGTTGCCGATCTTGGCGGGCCCGGTTGCCTACACGCTCTTCCGGCGCCGCTTCCGCTGACACGCTTCCGGTGACGGACTTCACAGGGCTGCCGTCACCGCGATACCGATGATCGGCACCCCGGGTGGCGTGTCACCGAGGGTCTCGACGAACGCGGTGTCGGAGAAGTTGAACACGCCCCCGTCGGCCGCGACCATCAGGTAACCGTTCCCGTACGCCGCGACTCCTCTGACCGCCGGGGCCAGGTGCGTGCCGCCCATCGAGCCGAGGAATCGGGCGCGGCACGCGAACACACCACAGTGGGCGATAGAGGACTCGAACCTCCGACCTCCTGCGTGTGAAGCAGGCGCTCTAACCGGCTGAGCTAACCGCCCTTGGGAGCAGCGAGATTAGCGCGTGGCGGCGTCGCGGCCGCGGGAAGCGAGGTACTCGATCGCGAGCGACGCATACATCGCCGCGCCGACGCTCATCGCCTCCTCGTCGAGGGTCATCCGGTTGGAATGGCACGCATGGGCCCGCGCCGGGTGCTCGCCCGCCGGGCACACGCCGAGGAACGACATCGCGCCCGGGCGGCGCTGCAACACGTACGAGAAGTCTTCGGCGCCCATCACCGGCGAGGGCATCCGGCCTGCATTCTCGTGCCCCACCAGCCGGCCGGCGACCCGACCCGCGAAGTCGGCGCTTTCGTCGTCGTTGACGGTCACCGGGTATCCGCGGTGCACGGTCAGCTCTGCTCGCATCCCGTACGCGCTTGCGATCCCGGCGACGAGTTGCTCCATCGCGTCGATTGCGATCGCCCGGCTGGTCTCGGAGACCGCGCGCAGCGTTCCGGTCATGTCGACGGTCTCGGGGATCACGTTGTCGGTCGTTCCCGATCGGATCTTGGTGATCGTGACGACGACGGGATCGAACGTGTTGATGCGCCGCGTGACCATCACCTGCAACGCCTGCACGATCTCCGCCGCGATCGGCATCGGGTCGTTGGCAAGATACGGAGTCGACGCGTGCCCACCCTTGCCCGTGACCTTGATCTCGAGGACGTCGGCCGACGCCATCAGTGGTCCGCCGCGCGTCCAGATCGAGCCGGACGGCAGATTCGGGGAGACGTGGAGGGCGAACGCGGCGTCGACGGGATCGTCGCCGTCGAGCACGCCCTCGTCGATCATGTACCGGGCGCCGTGATGCCCTTCCTCACCCGGTTGGAACATGAAACGGACCGTTCCCGGCAGCCCGGCGCGTCGTGCGTGCAGGAGACGGGCTGCGCCGATCAACATTGCGGTGTGCGCGTCGTGACCGCACGCGTGCATGGCGCCGTCGACCTCGCTCGCGTACTCGAGCCCAGTGTTCTCGGGCATCGGGAGCGCGTCCATGTCCCCCCGCAACAGCACGACCGGTCCCTCGCCGACCGCGAGGTCGGCCACCACCGACGACACCGTCGTACCCGTCTCGACGTCGAGGCCGAGACCGTCGATCGCGTCGAGCACCGTCGACTGCGTCCGGGGCAACTGCAGGCCGAGCTCGGGCGTGCGGTGGATGCGCCGGCGCAGATCGACCAGTTCGGGCAGAAGTGCGCGCGCGTCCGACAGCAGGCTCGCGGGACTGTTCGTCGTCACGCGTGCACCCTACGCCTCACTTCCGAAGGAACCATCCGTGCAACGCCGTGGAGAACGCGTCCTCGTACGCGCCGTACGCACGCCGGAGCGAGATCCCGTCGGAGGTGTCGGCGAGCTCGGGGGGCAGCAGCGGATCGGAACGGATATGGGCGAGCGCGGCCGCGCCCGCGACGAAGCCGTCCGCAAGCGCGCGATCGTCCGGGCCGTCCAGGGCCGTGGTGACGGATCGCAAACGCAGGGTCAGATCGTCAGCGCGCCGGGCCCAGTCGCCGGCACCGAAGCGCGCAACCAGCTCGTCGGGGGCCTCGTCCGGAACTCCCGACCACCATCCGGACTGCGCATCGGCGACCGACCACGACTCGGCCGCAGCGGATGCGCGCGGAAGGTTGTCGGGTCGGGTCCACACTCCATCACGTACCGGGGCGTAGCGGAGCCGACGCATCGCGTCACGCAGCGCCGATCGTTCGGAAGCGTCGCGGGTCCCGGGGCCCACGATCGCGATCCTCCACGAGCCGTCCCACTCGAGCACCTCCGGCTCGAGGCTCCAGTCCTGCGCGCCCCGGCGACGCTGCACCCGACCGGCGAGCTCGTACACACCGTCACCCGAGTGCAACTCGCCCCGCTCGACCATCCGACTCAACGCGACCCGGGCCGTGCCCTGCGCGATCCCGAACAGCCCGCACCACTGCACGAGCCGCGCTCCGCGCATCCGGGGCGGGCGGCTCCGGAGGAGAAGGCTCGCGATAAGCGAGCGCGCCGACAGCGGCCTGGCCAGCAGCGCCTCTCCGACCACCGGTGTATTACTAGTTCGATTCATGTGTCGGAAGAGTGTAATATGAAGCGGTGGCGACCACGATGATCCCGGAGCCGACGTTGCTGGAGGCGGTGCACCCCACCGACCGGATCGCAGCGAACGGTCGGCCGACCCCCGAGTTCCGCGAGCAGCTCCGCCGGATCCCGAACGTGCGCAACGCGCTTGCCGTGGTGGCGGTCTACGCGCAGACCATCGGCGTCGTGGTGCTCGCCGTGCACTTCGACAACTGGTTCGTCTGGATCACTGCGTTCATCCTGATGGGCCGGGCCCACGCCCAGTTCGCAGCGTTGATGCACGAGGCCGCGCACCGATTGCTCTTCCGCAGCCGCAAGGCGAACGACTTCGTCGGCCGCTGGCTCCTGGGCTTCCCGTCGTTCACGCCCATCGACGCCTATCGCCGCGGGCACATGGCACATCATCGCGAGGAATTCGGCCCCGACGAGCCCGACGTCCCGCTGTACCGCGGCTACCCGATCTCACGCGACTCGATGCGGCGCAAGCTCGTGCGGGACGCAGGCGGCCGCACGGGCTGGAAGCTGTTCAAGGGGTTGCTCGGCGCGGTGCGCTCGGAGAATCCGGCGGTGCAGGGCCAGGCCCGCAAGATCGTGGCCTGCCAACTCGTCCTCGTTGCGATCGGCGTGGCGCTCCACCACCCGTGGGTGTATTTCCTCTTGTGGCTCGCCCCGTATCTCACCGTGTGGCGCGTCATCAACCGGCTGCGTTCCATCGCGGAGCACGGCGGGATGCAGCGCTCGAAGGATCGCCGGCTCACAACGCACGCGGTGAAGCAGTCACCGGTCTCGCGTTTCTTCCTCGTTCCCTTCCACATCGGCTGGCATCTCGCCCATCACGTCGACGCCGGTGTCCCGATGGCGCATCTCCCCCGCCTCCACTCCGAGCTCCGGCGGGCCGGCTACGTGAGCGCAGGCCTCGAGCACCGCGGCTATACGGCGCTTTGGCGCAAGCTGTCGAGCGGTGCAAGCCTCGACCGGTGACCCCGCCCGACCCGACCTTCACCGCGGTTGCCGGCCTCATGCGCGCCCAGGCCGCGCACCGGCGGCTGCGGAGCGATCCGATCGACGACGACACGGTGCTCGCGCTGCTCGACCTCGCGACCCAGGCCCCGACGAGCCGGCCCCAGCGCTGCGAGTTCGTGGTGGTGCGCGACCCCGACGTACGCCACCAGCTGGCCCGCACCTACCGCCAGGGCTGGTCGATCTACAAGCGAATCCTGCGGAGCCGTTGGAGCGAGGACGCGCTCCTCGAGGACCGGCAGTGGGAATCCGACCATTTCGAGGACGTTCCGGTGCTCGCAGTGGCCTGCCTGCGGGGCCGCCGGCCGCTCTTCCCGGCCATCGGCGCCGCCGCGTTCTACGGCGCCGCGTTCCCGGCCGTCCAGAACCTCCTGCTCGCGGCGGAGGCACGCGGACTGGGAGCTTCGGCCACCACGTTGCCGCTGTGGTCGGTGTGGGAAGCGAGGCGTACCCTCGGCCTGCCCCGCCACGTCACACCGGTCTCGGTCGTCGCCCTCGGATGGCCCCGCGGGGTCGCCTCGGGGACCTCGTCCGGCACGCCGACGCCGCCCGTGGGCAACGTCGTCCATCTCGACCGATGGGGCCACCAGCCCTTTCGCGCCCGGCGCGACCTGGATGGCGGCCGTACGGCATAATGGCTCTCACGACTTCGAGGCAGGTGACGACGTGCCCAGAAAAGGACGAGCACGCCGCTTCCGGGAGGCGCGTCAGCTCAAGCAGGGGTTCGATGATGGGCTGTTCCGGGAAGGCTCCGGGACCCTCGCGGATCTGAGCGAAAAGGCCGACGGCGACGAGACGGACAGCGACGACGACTTCGACGACGAGTTCGAAGACGAAGAAGAAGACTGGGACCCGGATCACAAGCTCGACAGCCCCTAGGGCCGCCGGCCCGTTTGTACGGGGCGCTCAGGCCGTGCGGGGATCGGGCGCGTCGCCGTCGATCGAGTAGCGCCGGATCGCCTCCGCCACCGTCTCGCCTTTGACGTCGCCGCTCTGAGCCAGCCCGTCGAGCACGCCGACCACGACGTGGGCGGCATCAACCTCGAAGTGGCGGCGCAGCGCGGGACGGACGTCGGAGAAGCCGTAGCCGTCGGTGCCCAGGACCACGTAGGGCTGAGGCACGAAGCGGGCCACGGAGTCGGGTACGGCGCGGACCCAGTCCGTGACGGCCACGATCGGCCCGGCCGAATCCGCCAGCGCCTCGGTCACGTAAGGCGTCCGGGGCGGCTCCTCGGGATGGAGCCGGTTCCAGCGCTCGCACTCGAGCGCGTCGTCTCGCAGTTGCTTCCAGCCCGGCACGCTCCAGACGTCGGCGCCGACGTCGTAATGCTCGGCCAACATCTGCTGAGCCTCGAGCGCCTGCAGCACCATCGGACCGCTCGCCAGGATCTGGGCCCGATGCGTGAGCCCCTCGGCCGCCCGCTGCAAGCGATACATCCCGCGGATGATGGCGTCCTCGACACCTTCGGGCATCGGCGGCTGTACGTAGTTCTCGTTGTACAGCGTTATGTAATAGAAGCAATCCTCGGGCTCGGGCCCGTACATGCGGCGGATGCCGTCGCGCACCAGCACGCCGACCTCGTACGCAAAGGCCGGGTCGTACGCACGGCAGTTCGGGTACGCGAGCGCGTACATCTGCGACTGGCCGTCGCAGTGCTGCAAGCCCTCCCCCGACAACGTGGTGCGACCCGCGGTCGCGCCCAGCATGAACCCGCGCCCGCGCTGGTCACCCAGCGACCAGATCATGTCGCCGACGCGTTGGAAGCCGAACATCGAATAGAAGATGTAGAAGGGGATCATCGGCTGACCCCACGACGCGTACGCGGTGGAGGCCGCCGTGAACGACGCCATCGCGCCCGCCTCGGTGATGCCCTCTTCCAGCAGCTGGCCGTCGACCGCTTCGCGATACGAAAGCATGAGCCCGGCGTCGACCGGCTCGTACTGCTGCCCGAACGGCGCGTAGATCTTGAACTCCGCGAACAGCCCGTCGAGCCCGAAGGTGCGCGCCTCGTCGGGGATGATCGGCACGACACGCGGACCGAGCTCCGGCTCCTTCAACAGCACCCGCAGCAAGCGGGAGAATGCCATCGTGGTCGAAGCGGGAACCTTCTCGCCGGTCCCGGCCGTGAGCTGATCGATGATCCCGTCCCGCGGGAACACGACCGTCTTCGAGCGCTCGACCCGATCGGGCAGGAAACCGTCGAGCGCGCGCCGGCGCTCGATCATGTACTCGTACTCGGGCGACTTGTAGCCGGGGTGGAAGTACGGCGCCATGCCCGACTCGAGATCCTGGTCGGGGATCTCCATGGACAGACGGTCGCGGAGCACCTTGAGCTGACCGGGCGACATCTTCTTGATCTGGTGCGTCGCGTTCCGGGCCTCGAAGTCGGCGCCGAGCGTCCAACCTTTGACGGTCTTGGCGAGGATCACCGTCGGCGTGCCCTCGTGCTCGGTCGCGGTCTTGTACGCGGCGAAGATCTTGCGATAGTCGTGGCCACCGCGCGGGAGCCGTTGCAGCTCGTCGTCCGAGAGATGCTCGACCATCTTGCGCAACCGCGGATCACCGCCGAAGAAGTGCTCGCGGATGTAGGCACCCGATTCGACGACGTACTTCTGGAACTCGCCGTCGACGGTCGAGTTCATCTTGTTGACCAGGACCCCGTCGACGTCGCGGGCCAGCAACTCGTCCCACTGGCGTCCCCAGACGACCTTCAACACGTTCCAACCCATCCCCCGGAACGTCGACTCGAACTCCTGGATCACCTTGCCGTCGCCGCGCACGGGACCGTCGAGACGCTGCAGGTTGCAGTTCACGACGAAGATCAGGTTGTCCAGCCGTTCACGGGCGGCCAGGTCGAGTGCGGTCGTCGCCTCGGGCTCGTCGAGCTCGCCGTCGCCGACGAAGCACCACACCCGGGCGCTCGACGTGTCGACGATCTTGCGGTTGTACAGGTACCGGTTGAACCGGGCCTGGTAGACCGCGTTCAGCGGGCCGAGACCCATCGAGACCGTCGGGTACTCCCAGAAGGTCGGGAGCCGACGCGGATGCGGGTACGAGGGCAGGCCGTGGCCGGACGTCTCCCGACGGAAGTGATCGAGCTGGTCCTCGGTGAGCCGTCCTTCCAGGAAGCCGCGTGCGTAGATGCCGGGCGCGGCGTGGCCCTGGAAGTAGATCTGGTCGCCGAAGCCGCCGTCGCCCTTGCCTCGGAAGAAGTGGTTGAACCCGACCTCGTAGAGCGAAGCCGCCGACGCGTAGGTCGAGAGGTGACCGCCCAGGCCGTCGAAGCGATGGTTCGCGCGATCCACCATCGCGACGGCGTTCCAACGCACGAACGCGCGGATCCGGCGCTCGATGTCCTCGTTCCCGGGGAACCACGGCTCCTGCTCGGGCGGAATGGTGTTGATGTAGTCGGTCGTCACCATCGCGGGGACGAACGAACCCTGTTCGCGCGCCCGTTCCATGAGCCGCGCCAGGAGGTAGTGGGCGCGAGCCTTGCCCTTGACACCGATCACTGCGTCGAGCGACTCGAGCCACTCGGCCGTCTCTTGCGGATCGACGTCGGGAAGTTGGTGGATCGAACCGTCGCTGAACATGCGCCATTGAGCGTAGGACCGGCCCGAGCCCCTCCGGTGCCAGTGCTTCCGGAGGGGCCTTTGTCGTGTCGGGTGGGCGCGGAGGGATTCGAACCCCCGACCCCCTGCGCGTCATGCAGGTGCTCTGCCAGACTGAGCCACGCGCCCGAGTGGGCCCGCAACGATAGCGCGGCGGTTACCGTGAGCGAGATGGGACTCCTGAACGGGCATCGTGCCGTCGTCACCGGCGGCGGCTCGGGCATCGGCGCGGAGACGTGCCGCCGCATGACGGCCGAAGGTGCGCAGGTCGCGGTCTTCGACGTCAACGCCGAGAACGCCGAAGCGGTGGCGAAGGAGATCGACGGCATCTCGTACGCAGTCGACGTCACCGACTACGCGGCCGTCGAGGCCGCGATGGCCGACGCGGCCGCGACGATGGGCGGGCTCTCGCTTCTGTACAACAACGCGGGCGGGAGCACGCTGGCGCCGATCCACGACTACGAGGTCGCGGAGTGGCGCCGGATCGTCGATCTCAATCTCACCGGCGTGTTCCACGGCTTCAAGGCCGGCGCGCCCCTCATCCTGAAGCACGGTGGCGGCGCGATCGTGTCGACCGCGTCGATCTCGGGGACGCGCCCGGCCGCCGGCGAAGCTCCGTACGCGGCCGCCAAGGCGGCGGTCGTGGCGCTCACCGCGAGCGCGGCACTCGAGTACGCGCCGACGATCCGGGTCAACGCAGTCTCGCCCGGCATGATCCGTACGCCGTTGACCGAACTGCTGCTCGATCAACGCGGCATCGGCCTGGAGGATGCCCAGCGGGCAAAGACCCCGCTCGACCGCGTCGGCGCCCCCGGCGACATCGCCGACGTCGTCGTGTTCCTCTGCTCCGACCTGGCTCGGTTCATCACCGGTCAGAACCTGGTCATCGACGGCGGAATGACCTTGCACGGATCCGGCGTCGACGGCGTCCTCGACGTCGTGCGCGACCTCCTCGCGAAACACTGACCCGAGCCGACTGTCGGCAAGGACAGTCACCCCCCCCCGATTCGGGTGGATACCGCCCGCGATACCGCCGGTGATACCGCCGGCGGTATCCACCGGCTCGAGTGCCCCTACTGAACGGGCGAATCGCTGGACTTCACGCCCTGTTGGGACACTGACAGCAGCTTTACGTCTCCCTCACAATCCAGGGCGAAGGTGAGTACATGAGATTCACCAAGACCATCGCAACCGCAAGTGTCGCAGCCGTCCTCGGCCTCACCGGCGTCTCGGTCGCAGGCGCCGCCTCCACCACCCCGTCCCCCAAGCCGTCCACCTCGGTGTCCGCGCCGCCCGCGAACGCCAAGCCCGACGCCGGGAAGCCCGGAAAGGCGGCGACCGCACTGCGGCGCCGCATCCGCCGGGGCGCCGGCGCCCTGGCCGCCAAGACCATCGGCATCAAGCCCGCCGATCTCCGCAAGGAGCTCCTCTCGGGCAAGACGATCGCCGCCATCGCGACCGAGCACGGCGTACAGCCGCAGCACGTCGTCGACACGCTCGTGGTCGCGGCCAACGCCAAGATCGACGCCGCGGTCACCGCCAACAAGATCACTGCGGCCCGAGCCGCCAAGCTGAAGGTCCGGGTCGACAAGGCGATCCCGAGGATCGTCAATGACTGGCACCCGAAGGCAAAGGCCTAACACTCGACCCGAGCTACGAAGCGCTCACCGCATCGCGGTGAGCGCTTCGTGCGCGCTCCGATAGAACGCTTCGGTGGCGCCGGGGACCGGCTCGATCGGGTGCTCGACGAACACGGTCGGCCCACTTCCCGCCGACCCGAGGAGATGACTCCAGGCCATCTCCGTCCGCGCCTGCAGCATCGGGGCGCGCAACCGTTGCGAGATGTCGAGCGCCTGCTCGAAGAACGCGCGGGCGCGACGGTCGGCGCCGGCCGCAACCGAGGCAACCGCGGCCCCGTACGCCACCGGCGCGATCGGCCAGACGCCGTTGAACGCGACGCAGTCGGCGAAGGGCTCGAGCAACCCGCGCACGACGTTCCCGACGCGCGCATCGCCGAGCATGCACGCAGCCTCGGCCGCGGCGACGAGACACCCGGTCCAGTGCAGCCCGAGCGGTACGTCATCGAACTCGTGCCGCGCGGCCTTCGTGAGCACCTCGAGCGCTTCGCTCCGCGTGTCCGCACCCGACGCCAGGGCGCGGGCCAGCAGGATCGATCCTCCGACGTCGTCGGGACGCGTCGTGACCCGGAGGAGTGGAATCAGATCCGTGAACCGGCCCTGCTGCCACCGGATCCCGCTCACCTGCAGACCCGGTCCGATCACGGCGTACTCGATCCCGCCGCGGGTACCGAGTCGCATGGCCGCGAACGCCATGCGTTCCGCCTCGTCGAGATCTCCGGCGAGACCGGTGCGCCACACCCGCATGCACTCGGCGTTGTACGTCAACGCGGGGACGTCGGCATCACGGGCGAGCGCGAACGCGTCGTCGAGATAGCGATCGGCTTGATCGAGCTCGGCGGCTTCGATCGCGGCGCCGGCGGCCATGCCGAACGCGAAGAAGCGCTGGATCGGATCGTGACCGTCGACGGTCTGCACGAGCACGTCGTGCATGTAACGGCGTCGGGTATCGAGGTTGTGGGGCGTGCCCGTCGCCTGGAAATGCCGCATCGAGGCTTCGGGTACGACGGAGCGGTCCTCATCGCGCTGGGCCGCCGCGAGCGCTTCGTCGGCGAGTGTCCGCGCCCGGCGCCACTCGGGTGTGCTCGACAACTCGGTAGCCAGGCGCGCCAACAGCTGGGCTCGTACCGCACCCGAAGCGCGTCCCGCGCTTTCGGTCAGCAGCTCGACGCGCTCGTCGCCGGAAAGGGTGGGCATCGACGACCAGATCGGGGTCCAGACGGTCGCCGCCTCGAGCAACAGCGCGTCGTCGTCGAGTCGGTGGATGATCTCCAGCGCCGATCGCAACGTGTCGGAGCCGGCCTTGTCGCCCGACTGACATAGCGCGCCTGCGAGCCGCACGAGCAGGTGCGCTCGGGCGCGCTCGTCGACGGCACGATCGACGGCGACCCGGAACCATCCCGCCGCGGCGTGCGCGTCGAGATCGCGGAGGGCCGACTCCCCAGCCCGCTCCGCCCAAACGACGGCGGCGGCCTCACCGACCGGTCCGGACACGCACGTCCAATGCGCCGCGATGCGCTCCGGCGATTCGTGGCGGCGCTCGAGCTCGACCGCGATGTCGTGGTGCAGACCCGATCGTTCGTCGACGTCCATCGATTCCACGATGGCTCGGCGGGCCAGATCGTGCGCGAAGTCGTACGTCCCCAGCCTGGTCACGTGCATCAGCCCGGAGCCGATCGCGCGATCGAGTAAGGCTTCGGTCGATTGGAGCGTTCCGCGCGAGAGCTCGGCGAGCAGCGCCGTGTCGAAACCACCGTCGACCGCGGCCGCGATGCCGATCAACTGCGCGCCGGGATCGCCGAAGGCCGCGACCCGGCGCAGTACGAAATGACGGATCCGGCCGGTGACGTCGTCGTCCGTCGCCGGCGACGTTCCCGAGTCGGACTCCCGCAGCATCTCCCCGAGCAGGTACGGATGGCCGTGGGTCACGATCGCGAGCTCGGTCGCGACGCTCGTCGCGTTCTCCCGCCCGAGCTCGGTCAAGAGCCGTCCGACGGACTCCGACCGCAAGCCCTCCAGCTCGATCCGGTCGAGCACACCGCGCTGCTCCAGGCTCCGCACGAGCTGTCCCAGGCGGGACGAACGATCCGCGGCCGAACGTGCAGTCGCGATCACCAGCACTCGCTTGGGCTCTTCGTCGACGAGAAGCGCGCCGAGTAGGAACAGGAGTGTCGGACCGGCCCGGTGCAGGTCGTCGAGCAACAACATGACCGGCGCCCGTTGCGACAGACCACTGATCCAGGACACGACCGCGGCGCGCAACCTCGACGCCCGCGTCTCGTCGTCGGCATCGAGCGCGGGCGGAAGATCGGGCAACCGCCGGCGCAGCGCGGGCACGATCTCGGCCAGGTCACCGGGCCAACGTCCGAGACACAGGCGGAGCTCGGCATCGCCCAGATGTGACGACGCTTCCGCCAACGCGGCCGCGATCATCTGCAGCCCGGGCCGGAGCGCGTCGGCACCATCGACAGGAAGGACGATCACTTCGTCGTGCGCGCGCCGGGCGACCTCGAGCGCGAGCCGCGACTTTCCGATGCCGGCTTCCCCTTCCACGAGGATCATCCGACTCGCACCCGCGGCAACCTCGCGCAGCCGTCCGAAGATCTGCGATTCCTCGCGGCCCCGGCCGACGAACGGCAACGAGCACGGCGTCCATGCCGGCAGCGCGCCGACGATTCCGGCCCGGTGCGCGACAAGAGTGGGGTCCTGATCGCGGATGCGCGCGTACAGCTCCTGGACGAACGCGGTGGGCTCGACGTCGAGATCGGTCGAGAGCGATTGACAGAGGTCGTCGTACACCGCGAGCGCGTCGACCCGGCGACCGGCGCGGTACAGCGCGAGCATCTGGTGCGCGCGGAGGCGCTCCCGCCACGGCTCCGCCCTGATCCAGGTTCCGATGTCGGCCAGGATCTCGACGTGCCGCCCGCACCGGAAGTACGCACGGTTCCTGAGCTCGTAGATCGCGAGGCGCAGTTCCCGCAGCTCTTCGTACGCGGCGGCGTAGAACGGTGCGTCACCGAGATCGGCGAGCGCGTCGGCCGTCCAACAGCCGAGTGCGGTGTCGGCTGCCATCGCTGCGCCGCCGAAGTCGTTCTGGGTCCAGAGCTCCCGCGCCCGCGCGTAGGTACGGCGCGCCCGTAGATGATCGACCTCGTCGTCGTTTGCCTCGATCCGGTATCCGGCCGGGCCCGAGGTCAGACGGCCGGCGGCGCGCCCGAGTGCGGTCCGGAGCCGGGAAACGACGATCTGCAACGCCGCGTCCGGATGTTGCGGGATGGCGTCGCCCCAGATGGCATCGACGAGCAGGTCCGGGTGCAGCGAACGATTGGCGTCGAGGAGGAGCCGGGCCAGGAGGGCCCGCTGGCGCGCCGCGCCGATCATGACGGGCGACCCGTCGACGCTCACGTCGAGGGAGCCGAGGATCCGGAATCGAACGTCACTGGCCATCGGTACCGCTCACCCAGGCGGACGGCGTGAGCCGCGGCTCGTTCCTCGACCACACCTCGAGGCACCCCACGTAGTCGAGGCATTCTAGAATTTTCTTCGTTCCGCGCACCTGAGTCGTCGCGCAATGCGTCAACCCCGGGTCGAACGCCGTGATCGTCCAACTCACCCCGTCCGGCCGAGGTCAACTCCGGCGACCGCCGCGGCGGGCGAGGTTCGGCGCTAGGAGCGACGAAAGCGGCGCCGTTTCTGGCGTCCGGCCTCCTGCTCGTGCTCCGGGGTGGCGGCGGCGTCAGGTTGATCGAGCTCGTCGAGGTCGAGATAGATAGCCCGCACGAGTGCCCGCCGACGAAGGAACGCCGTCTCGTAGTCGACGAGGCCATTCACGACGACGCCGACCGCGAGTGCCCGTTCCGGTTCTGCGAACGCGAACGACGTGCCCACGTTGCCGGAGTGCCCGAACGAGGTCGGGCGGCACACGTCACCGAACGCGTGCTGGTCGAGCGACGTCATGAAGCCGAGGCCGTACGGGCACTCACGATCGAGGACGACGTCGAACGTCGGTGGTCGCGCCGTGCGAGTGAACGCCCCGAGTGTGGGCGCCGACGGGAGCACGGGGTTGCCACTGCCGGCGAGGCGCGCTAGCAGCGCGGAGTAGAACGCGGCGAGGTCGCGCGCGTTCGCGTATCCACCGTGCGCGGGGTTGGTCTCCGTACAGACCCGTTCGCTGCGTTCGAACAACATCGGGAACGACCCCTGTTGGCGCAGGTCGCGATTCACCCCGATCCTCGGCAGCACTTCGACGTACTCGTCATGCGTCATACCGATGTAGGTGTTGACGAGTCCGAGGGGTTCGAGCAATTGTACGCGGATGTATTCGCGCAACGGCACGTCGGTGAGGGCCTCGACGAGCCAGCCCAGGATCTGCCAACCGGCGTACTCGCTGTAACCCGCGTCCTGACCTATGCGCCATCCGAGCGGCTTGACCAAGCGGCTGACGATGTCGCGCCGCTTCGGGGCCGGCGCCAGATCCATCGTGATGCCCATGAGTGTGTGCAGACCCGCAGTGTGCGTCATCACGTGCCGAAGGGTGACGCCGCCGTCGAGGGATCGCATATCGGGAAGCTGTTCGGCCAGTGGCTCGTCGAGCGTGACGACGCCGGCTTCGACGAGTCGCGCCATGAGCACCGCGAGCAGAGGCTTGACGGTGCAGTACACGCGGAAGATATGGTCGGGCGTGAGGTCGGCGCCGAGGCCGTTGTCGCCCACCGCGACATCGAGAAGCCGGCTTCCCTGGACCTCGACGACGACCTGCGCGCCGCGCGTGAACCCACCGTCTTCGAGCTCGTAAGCGAGTCGCCGGTGGGTGCGAGCGAAGTCGCTCACGAGCGCGGCGCCTCTGCCGCGAGACCGTCGAGCGCGGCGATCCACGCTTCGTCGGCCCAGAGCTCGCCGAGGGTCGCGAGCGCGAAGGACTGACGGCCGCTGGCGAGATCGGCGGCACGGAACTCGGGCGCTTCGAGCAGCCCCGCCAACATCGTCATCGGGCCGAGCGCGCCGTCGATCGACCCGCCTTCGAGCACGTCGAGGATGGTCTTCTCCCCGGACCGGAGCAGTGGGATCGCCCGGTACTCGACCTCGATGCGCACGTTGGCGGACTCAGGTTCGCCGAACCCGTCCTCGACCGGGCGGCCGTTCTCGAATCGGAACCAGTGGTGCACCACGCCGAACGGGCCCCGACGGAACGTGTAGGCGACGACGAGAGAGGCTTCCGCGATCTCGGGCAGACCAGCGAACTCGGGGCGGCCGAGGAGATCGCCGGGGGCGGGCAGACCGGTGTACACGCCGTCGGCGAGCTGAGCGATGACGGTGGTGGCGCGCATCGCTTCGTCGCCGACGAGCTCGCGCCGAAACACGCGTTCGGCGTCGTCACCCGCGAGTCGCATCTCGAGCTCGGCGTCGGCGATGTCGCCGAGCGCGAAGCGGGTCACCCGCCCGGCTTCGACGATCAGTCCCAAGCGCGTACCGTCCGCGTCGAACTGGATGCGACAACTCGCGTCCGCGGATAGTGCCACCCCGGCGATGAGCCCGCGTGCCTGATCGAACCACTCAGACGAGAAGGTCGACGCCATGCGATAAAGTACGCCGTACGGGCGCCTCGCGACACCTTCAGCCGGCCGTACCGCGCTATTTCGGGGAGGTCGTGACGGTCCGAACGCAGGCGGCGCTCTGGCCGGGATCGCAGGTGAAGTACGTCGCCGTCGCTGCACTAGCTGTTCGCGGCGGCTTGGTCGGGACAGACCTGCTGGTAGGGACCGAGTCCGGGCACGTCGGCGGCCCATTCCGCGTGAGTCAGGTTGCGGCTGGCGACCTGACACGCGGCGCGCAGGAGATCCGACGGATCGATGCGCCACACGACCACGCCGTCAGCGTCGGCGAACGCGAGGTCGCAGCGGTCTGCGCTGAGCACGACGTCGACGTCGGCCACGGAACCCGTCGCGGTCGGATCGCCGACGAACTCGCGCGTCACCATGTCCGCAATGCGCACGCTGCCGTCGCGGCCGACGATCAACAGCCGGCGACCGTCACGCGACATCTCCATCCGGCTCGTGAGCCCGGTGACACCCGGGAGATCGAGTCCTTTCGGCCGCCGCGTCGCGGGATCGAGTACCTCTAGACGACCGTCGGCCGTCGCGATGACCAGGTCGGCGGCACTGACGGTCGCGTCGGTCGCGTCGGTCGCGTCGGTCGCGTCGGTCGCGTCGGTCGCGTCGGTCGCGTCGGTCGCGTCGGTCGCGTCGGTCGCGTCGGTCGCGTCGGTCGCGTCGGTCGCGTCGGTCGCGTCGGTCGCGTAGGTCGCG
>JBBSFB010000022.1:0-61257 GCA_038239145.1 Acidimicrobiia bacterium | reverse complement strand
TCGAGTCGGGCGATCTCGTCATCGTCGATCCCGAGGCTGTGCAGCACCTCGACGGTGTGCTGGCCGAGGGTGGGGGCCGGACCGCTCCACACCTGCTCGGGCCCGGCCGACAATCGGACCGGCCAGGTCGGGTAGTGCTGCGTGCCGACCATCGGGTTCTCGACCGGTTCGAAGAACCCGCGGGCGCGCATCTGCGGATCGTCCAGGGTCGCGTGGCCGGGCACCATCGCGGCGGCGGCCACGCCGGCAGCACGAGCGTCCCGAGCCGCGTCGTCGGCCGAACGCGACGCGCACCAGGACGCGCGTTCGGCCGGCGTCATCGGATCGGTCGCGACATCGACCGCGACCCACGCATCGTCACCCGTGCAGCGGTACACCCCGCCCTCGCCCCGGCGTTCGAGCAAGACACCATCGATCGCGTAGCGGATCACCTGCTCGGCGGTGACCGCGGTCGCCACCTCCACGAGCGGCACCTCGACCAACTGGCCAACACCGGTGCGCGTGCGCGCTTCGAGCGCGGCGACCAGCGCGAGCGCCGCGTGCGCGCCGACCATCGGGTCGACGGGACCGCCGGGGATGATCGGTGGACCACCGGTGTAACCCGTGACCCACGCCATGCCGGTCAGTTGCTCCATCGTCTGCGCGAAACCACCGCGCGACCGCCACGGCCCGTCGAGGCCGAAGGCCGGCATGCGCAGCATGATCGCGGCCGGGTTCAGCTCGTGCACGGTGTTCCAGTCGAGACCGAAGCGTTCCAACACCTGAGGCGTGAAGTTCTCCGCGATCACGTCACTGTCGGCGACGAGTCGTTTCGCGAGTGCGAGCCCGTCGGGGTGTCCGAGATCGAGGGTGATACCTCGCTTGCCGAGATTGCACGCGTGGAACAACGCCGACTTCTCGTAGAACTGCGGATCGTCGTGCGGTCGGACGGCGGCACTGAAGCGGATCCCGTCCGGGCGCTGTACCGCCTCGACCTTCACGACGTCGGCACCCATCGACGACAGCCACGCGGTCGCAAACGGTCCCGCCCAGAATGCGGTGAAGTCGAGGACGCGCAGGCCGGCGAAGGGGCGATCGCCGGGAGGCGACTCGGTCGGCGTGCGCGCCGCCCCCGGGTCGGCCGGCCACGGTGCGCTCGCGGGAGCCGGCGCCGACAACTCGCGGTCAACCACGCCGTGGAACCGGAACGGCGCCCGGGGCCGGGTCCACGACTCCCCCGGTTGGCGTACGAACACGTCGCGCGCGGCGAGCTGTTCGTTGCGCGGGAGCTCGGCCCCGTTGCCGACGATCGCCGCCGGCACCCGAGCCTCCACACACGCGGCCACGATCTCGTCGGCGCCGTGGGCGCGCGTGTACGTGTGGATCGCGCCGTTCACCTCTTCCGCACGCCGGAACCGCCCGATCATCGTCCCCAGCTCTTCGTCGTCGGCTTGATCCGGGCGACCGATCACGCGCGCGAGCGCCTGCCACTGTTGTGAGGTGACGGTGGTGACACCGACGTAGCGATCGTCGCCGGTGGGCTCGTTGCCGGGGATCATCACCCAGCGGAACGACTGGGCCCGCCCACCGGGGAACCGCGCCATGAGCGTGGGCACCGTGACGTACGTGAGCTGGATCGCTTCGAGCATCGAGGCGTCCACCGTCTCCGGCGTACGCGTGCGCGAGGCGCGCCACCAGGCGGTCGCCGCGCCCAAGGCCGCGAACGCGCCGACGATGTATTCGCCCAGATGGCCCCCGACCGTCAAGGGCGCAAGGTGCATGTGCCCGTGCGCCGAGAGGCTGCCGCTCCGGGCCTGCAGCACCTCTTCCGGGAGATCGAGTCCGTCGTCGGGACCGCCGTGGCCGACCGGCGTGATCGATACGGTCACCAACGGGTCGCTCCCTGCGGGCGCGGCCCCGGGCTCGCCGACGACGACCACGTCGGCCGCAGTGAGCCACTCGTCGAGATCGGTCGCGTGACGCTGCGAGGTCCGCAGATACGTGAAGAGCGGGTCCGCGCCGACCGGCGAGCCGAACACCACGTCCGCTCCGAGATCGGTGAGGAGCTTGGAGCAGTACGCGCCCGCGATGCCCGTCGTGCAGTCGACGACGCGCAGCCCGTCGTAGATCACGCGAGCGCGAACATCGGGACGATGACCGATCTTCCCGGCACCGTCGTGAACTCCAGGGGCCGGAATGTGACCTCGACCCGCGTGTCGGCGACGAGCAGTTCGGGCGCGGTGTCGACGACGTAGGTGCACAGGCGTACTGCGGGGTCCTCGTCGAGCGCGACCAGCGCGGTCACGAACGGGACCCGATCCTGGAACGCCGGGAGGAATGCGCGCTGCACGACCGCCCACGTGAACAAGGTCGCCCGGCCGGACACCGGCGCCCATACGAGCTCGCCGCCGTCGCGCGGGCACGCGTCCTGCGGGTACCACACGTATTCACCGCACGTCTCGCACCGTGGTATCAGCAGCTCACCCTGCGCGGCGCCGGCAAAGTACGGCGACGTGAGTGGGTCGTCGACGTCGGGCAGAGGAAAGTCGTCACGCTTGATCGCCACGGCCGCGGATCACCGATCCTTCGTGAGCACGAGCGTGCTCGCCATGTGGCCGGTGTACCCACCGTACACGGCGACCTCGCAGTTCGGCACCTGCGCGGGGGCGGTGCCGCGCAGTTGCTTGACGCACTCGATCACGTGCGCGATGCCGAGGACGTACGCGTGCGACAAGAGCCCGCCGTGCGTGTTGAACGGGAGCTTGCCTGAGTCGTGGAAGAGGGTGTCGCCTTCGACGAACCGTCCCGCTTCGCCCTTCGGGCAGAACCCCATGTCTTCGATCTGCATCATACTCACGACCGTGAACGGGTCGTACACGGTCAGTACGTCGACGTCGGCCGGCGTGAGCCCGGCCATCGCGAACGCGTTCGGCGCGGAGAAGACCTGGGGCGTCGTCGTGAACGCGCGCTGCAACGCCCAGTGCGTGCCGCTGTCGGAATACCCCTCCCCGACTCCGGCGACGACCGCAGGAGCATGGGGAAGATCTCGGGCCCGCTCGACGCTCGTCGTGACGTACGCGGCACCGCCGTCGGAGATCAGGCAGGAGTCGAGGAGCCGCAGCGGATCCGCGAGGTACGGCGCCGCGAGATAGTCGTCGACCGCCATCGGCCGGCCGTGCATCACCGCGTCGGGATGCAGGTTCGCGTGCCGCCGGCACGCGACCGCGATCGCGCCGAACTGCTCGGGCCGCGTCCCGAACTCGATCATGTGCCGGCGCATGATCGAGGCGAAGTAAATCGGCTGCGGGAACCAGCCGAACGGCACTTCGAGGTTCTGCTTCAGCGTCTGGGCGGCGTGCACCTCACCGGGGCCGCCGGTCATCTCCGCCCGCTGCGTGGCCCACGCGACCGGGAAGACGTTCAGCACGTGCCGGGCCCGGCCCTGCGCGATCGCCCGGGCCGCGAGATACGGAGCGGTCGCGGCCCACGCCATCCCGCCGCCCCACGGTGACGTCCACATCTCGTGCGAGGTGCCGAAGTGCTCGTGGAACGCGTCGGCGTCGAAGTCGGCAAAGGTGCCCGACCAGCTCATCCCGTCGATATCTGCAGGCGTGAGGCCCGCATCCGCGATGGCGCGTTCCGCGGCCTCGGCCCCGATCGCGCGAGCGGTTCGGCCCGATGCCTTCGTGTACGCGGTCTCGCCGATGCCCGCAATCGCCACCTGCGCGCGCACGTCGTCGAGCTCGTTCGCGTGACCCCAGCTGCCAACGTCGGACACGCTGGCGGAACGTATCAGCCGGCCGACAGTGACGGCACGGGATGCGCCACGAGCACGAAGCCGCGCGGCGTCACGTCGTCGCGGCGCACCATCCCGAGGTGCAGGGCGACCCGGGCCCAGTCGCCCGCCATGTCGAGCTCGACGCTGCGGTAGTCGATCTCGCCGGCCAGCACCGGGGCCAGCGCCTCGTCGAGCGCGCCACCGTCGCAGACGAGGGATCGCAGGCTCACCCCCGGGAGCCGGCTCGCGTCCTCGCCGACCAGCTCCGCGTAGGCCTTGCTGCACGCGACGTGTTGTAACTCCAGGTCGAGCACCGCGACCGCCGGCTCCGCGAACGCGCCGGGCTCGCCGCCGCGACCGTTGTCGCCAAGTGCCTCGTCCGTCGGCGCCGGCGGCTCGATCAGGTCGTCGAAACAGTTCCCGGCGAAGGTCGACGCCGCGAAGATCGTGACCATCCGGCGCCGCAACGCCCAGGCCGCGCTCCAACTCCGCGCCCGTTCGTCGGCGCGCGCGATCCGGGCTGCGATCGCTTCGACCAACGCGAGGTCGTCGTTCGCGTACGGCCGACCGGGGAGGTCGCGAGTCACGAGGAGCGCCCCGCCGACGGAGATCGGGGCGACCAGCGCGCTGTAACAGCCCGAGAGCTGCAGATGTTCGTGCAGCTCGGGATGCAGCCGGCGCCGAAGCTCACGCTGGGGCACCTGGGCGACGCAGACCGATTCGCCCCGGTCGACGGCGCGACGGACGAGATTCGTCGCCGTCCGGCGATCACGCCCGAGCGTCGAGGCCGCGACCTCGGCGACCGGATCGCGGTGCGCGGCGTACACGGCCACCATGTCGTCGCCCGACCGGCGGTACACGAACACGGTGTCGCCGAGGTACTCGGCGATCACGCGCCCGGCGCGTTCGGCGACCGCCGTAGCGTCCAGCGTGACCGCGTCGACCATCTGGTCGAGCACGTGCAGCGCGTCGTCGACGTGTGCGCCCTCGGCGACCGGTCGCGCGCCTGGTCCCCCACCCGCCTCGGGTGTCCGCCCGGTAGCGGTGCGCTGCGCCTGGAGCCGCTCCACCGCGGCCTCCGAGATCTCGTAGCCGGCGCCGACCTTGACCGCGACGAGCTGACCGCTCCTCACCCAACGGTAGGCAGTCTGGTAGTGCACGCCCAGGCGGAGCGCGGCCGTCTTCAGGTTCACGACCCCATTGTCGCGGGAGCGGGCCCCGATTTCCGACGCGGGCCGGCGATCTGACCGCTCACCGGGCATCGGGCTACGTTCGAAGCCCAGCACGAGGAGGCGCGAATGACGATGCCGACCGACATCGGCGTGATCGATCTCATGATCGCGACACCCTTTCGCGCCGGCGCGCGGACGTATGAGTTCCTGCGCAAGAGCCTGCGCGACCACGAGTCGCTCGACGAGTTCGAGTTCCCGGCCCAATACATGTTCAAGAACGTGCCGCACCCGGAGGCGGGTGACGATCCGGTCCGTTTCCTGCTCGAGCAGATGGACCGCTTCGGCATCGAAAAGGGCATGCTCGGCGTCTCGTTCGCCGAGGACAAGAGCGGCGACTCGCTCCGGGCCCTGAAGCAGCGCCCCGACCGGTTCTTCGGCAGTCTCGAGGTCGACCCGAACCGGGGCATGGACCAGGTCCGCGAGCTGCAGCGTGCGGTCGAAGAGCTCGGTGTGAAAGCGGCGACCGCGTTCCCGGCGGGCCTGTATCCGCAGGTGCCGATCAACGACGCGAAGTTCTACCCGATCTACGCGAAGTGCATCGAGCTCGACATCCCGATCTGCGTGTGCGCAGGAGTGCCCGGTCCGCGGGTCCCGTTCGCGCCGCAGTACGTCGGCCTGATCGACGAGGTCTGCTGGCACTTCCCCGAGCTCAAGTTCGTCACCCGTCACGGCTGCGAGCCGTGGGCCGACCTCGCGGTGAAGCTCCTCTTGAAGTGGCCGAACCTCTACTACTCGACCTCGGCGTTCGCACCCCGGTACTACCCCGAGGCCGTCGTGAAGTTCGCGAACACGCGCGGCGCCGACAAGGTGATGTACGCGGGCTACTACCCGATGGGATTGTCGCTCGACCGCATCTTCAAGGAAATGCCCGACGTGCCGTTCCGCGACCACGTGTGGCCCAAGTTCCTCCGCGAGAACGCCGAACGCGTCTTCAAGCTGTGAGCGATCCGGGCGCGTACGAAGCTGCCAAGGCCGGCGGTGTCGTCGACACCGCGGTCGGGTTCCCCAAGTCGCGCGAGGACATGTTCGAGTTCTACGAGTTCATCCGCAAGGGCAGCCACGATTCGGCAACCAAGGACGGGGCGCTCGAGTTCCCCGCGGGCTACATGTTCAAGAACGTGCCCAAGTGGGAGTCCGACGAGATGGGCGACCCGGTCGAGATGCTCTTCCTCGAGCATCAACGCCACGGGATCACCCAGGCGATCGTCGGCGTCGAGGACGAGGTCGGGCGACGCGCGGTGCGCGACCTCCCCGACCACTTTTTCGCCGGGATCGGCATCGACCCCAACGAGGGCATGGAGGCCGTCCGCAAGATCGACCGCTACGCGAGCGAGTTCGACCTGAAGTCGGTCGGCGCCTTCCCGGCGGGCCTCTACCCGCAGGTCGCGCTCAACGACGCGAAGTTCTACCCGATCTACGCGAAGTGCATCGAGGTCGATGTCGCGTTCTGCTCGACCGCGGGCGTGCCCGGGCCGCGCCTGCAGTTCGCACCGCAGGAAGTCGCGCTGATCGACGAGGTCTGCTGGTACTTCCCGGAGCTGAAGTTCGTGACCCGTCACGGCTGCGAGCCGTGGACGGCGCTGGCGGCGAAACTCTTGTTGAAGTGGCCGAACCTCTACTATTCGACCACTGCCTTCGCGCCGAAGTACTACCCGGCCGACATCGTCAACTTCGGGAACACGCGGGGCGCCGACAAGGTGATCTTCTCCGGGTACTACCCGTCGGGGTTGAGCTACGACCGCGTCTTCAACGAGATGCCCGCGGTCCCCTTCCGCGACCACGTGTGGCCCAAGTTCCTGCGCGAGAACGCGCAACGAGTGTTCAAACTTCCCCAGAAGCAGGTACCGCGATGACCGCAGGACGCCACCGCATGAGCAACGCGTTCGAGAAGGCCCGCGCCGAGGTCGGGGTCATCGACACGATGATCGGCTTCCCGGTGCCGCGGGAAGAGCAGGCGAAGCACTACGACTTCATCCGCAAGCAGACGAACGACGCCGACAGCCAGGAGTGGGAGTTCCCCGCCCAGTACATGTTCAAGGGCGTTCCCCACTACGAGCGCGTCGACGATCCGGTCGAGATGTTGCTGGCGAAGATGAAGCAGCACGGCATCACCAAGGCCCTCACCGGCATGGCTGTCGACGGCAACTCGAAGATCGCGCTCGAGCGCTACCCGGACAACTTCGTCGCGTCCACCAACTGCGACCCGAATACGGGTATGGACGCGGTGCGCAAGCTCGACGAAGACGTGCGCGTCCACGGCGCGAAAGCCGTCAACTGCTGGGGCACCGGGCTCATCCCCCAGATCCCGTTGAACGACAAGAAGATGTACCCGATCTATTCGAAGTGCATCGAGCTCGACATCCCGATCTTCGTCTACGCGGGCGTACCCGGGCCGCGTATCCGTTTCGCCCCCCAGGATGTCGCGCTGCTCGACGAGGTCTGCTGGTTCTTCCCCGAGCTCAAGATCGTGACGCGCCACGGCGGCGAGCCGTGGACGCAGCTCATGGTGAAGCTCCTGTTGAAGTGGCCGAACCTCTATTACTCGACCTCGGCGTTCGCGCCCAAGCACTACAACCCCGACATCATCGACTTCGCCAACACGCGCGGCGCCGACAAGATCATCTACGCGGGCTACTACCCGATGGGGCTCGACATCGATCGGATCTTCGCGGAGCTGCCGAACGTCCCGTTCCGTGACCATGTCTGGCCGAAGTTCCTGTACGAGAACGCGGCCCGCGTCCTGAAGCTGTAACCGGGTGGGGCCGCTCGACGGGATCAGGGTCATCGAGCTGCCGAACATCGGTCCGGTGCAGTTCGCGGGGATGTTGCTCTCGGACCTCGGTGCGGAAGTTCTGCGCGTCGACCGTGCTGCCGACGTTGCCACCGGCCGAAGCGTTGCCGGCGGGAACGCAGCCGCGTTCTCGGTGATCGACCGCGGTCGCCGCAGCGTCGGCGTCGACCTGAAAAACGCCGGCGGCGCCGACGTCGTGCTGCGTCTCTGTGAAAACGCCGACGTGCTGCTCGAGGGCTTCCGCCCGGGCGTGGCCGAGCGGCTCGGGGTCGGCCCCGAGCAGTGCCGCGCTCGCAACGACGGATTGATCTACGCGCGCATGACCGGATGGGGCCAGACCGGCCCGTTGGCGAGCGACGTCGGTCACGACGTGAACTACCTCGCGATCTCGGGCGTGTTGTGGCACCTCGGCCCCGCGGGCCACGCACCGGTACCGCCGATCAACCTGCTCGCCGACTTCGGAGGCGGTGGATCCCTCGTCGTGATGGGCATCCTCGCCGCGCTGGTCGAGCGCGGGCGTTCCGCAAAGGGTCAGGTCGTCGACGCGGCGATGGTCGACGGCAGCGCGCAGTTGATGAGCATCTTCTGGGGCCTCGACGCAATGGGCGGATGGGGTCCGCGCGGCACGAACCTCCTCGACGGCGGCGCGCACTTCTACAACGTGTACGAGACCGCCGACGGCGGGTACGTCTCGCTCGCCGCGTACGAACCCAAGTTCTACGCGAACTTCCTGCGCCTGGTCGCGCCACTCGGGTTCAACGATCTCGAGCCCACCGAGCAGATGGATCCGTCGCAATGGCCCGCACTGAAGATACGAATCGCGGCGCTGTTCCGCACGAAGACGCGCGACCAGTGGGTTGCGTTCTTCGCGCACGACGAAGTGTGCTTCGCGCCCGTGCTCCCCATGGCGGAAGCACGCACACATCCGCACAATGTGGAGCGCGAGATGTTCGTCGACGTCGAGGGTTGGCCTCATCCTGCGCCCGCGCCGCGCTTCAGCCGATCCCAGACCTCCGTGCAAGGTGCACCCGTAAAGCCTGGCGCGCACACGGACTCTGCGCTCCTCGAATGGGGCTTCGAAAGCCCGGAAATTGAAGAAATGAAAGCTTCCGGCGCAATCGCGTAGCTCGGGCCGCCGACCAGGCGCGATGACGAGAACGACTCGCGGGCAGTAGGACTTCCGCGCCCGAACTCGCTCTCGGTGGCCGCCTCGACCCGCGGCGGCGCCACGATGCCCTGCTACGAATCATGTCGCAGTGAGGGCTGCCGATTGGGTGGGGTCCACATAGTGACCTGGGGGGTCGTAGTGCTCGTGTCTTTGTTTCGTGCTGATCGAAATCCGTCGCCGCGGACGGGTGATCCGGCATGCCCCCGTCATTCGCTCATGCGGCGCGCACGCGTCGGCGTGCTGGCCGCGGTGTTGGGTGCGACCGGCATCATCGGCGCGGGAGCGCTGCACAGCGCGTCGGCCGCAGTCCGGCCCGCTGTCTCGAAGCTCGGGTTCTATCCCGGATACGGAAGCGCGGCACGCGTGAACGCAATGGACGCGTGGTTGGGACGCGGCACCAACTACGTCGTGCAGTTCGCCGACGGAGCCAACGCGTCGCAGTTCGAGGCGAGCATCTGGGGACAGACGAAGCAGGCGGGCGCGCTCCAGACGATCGCGAACCGCACCACGCTCGTGGAGTCGGTCGCGTTGACATTCGGTCTCGGCTTCGGCGCGACGACCGCGCAGCACGCGGCCGCCCTGAACGCCACGCTCGCGGGCCGCAATGATGCCGCCTACCGTGCCGGCGCGCAGCACCTCAGGAGCGCCGGGTTCAACGGAGTCGTCATCCGCCTCGGTTGGGAGTTCGACGGCGACTGGATGCCCTGGTCGGCCGTACACAACGAAGCGCTCTGGGTCCGCGCGTTCCGCCATGTGCACGACGTGTTCCGGTCCGTGCTCCCCAACGCACGCTTCGACTGGAACGGCGATCCGCGCTGGATGCAGGGCGAGATGGCCGCGTACCCGGGCGACGCGTACGTCGACATCATCGGGCTGGACGTCTACGACAAGGGGCTCCAGGCTCCGTGGAACCCGTCGACGAAGTCGTGGGTCGACCCGTCGGCCGCGTTCGACGGCGACCTACCGAGCCTCATGTTCCAACGCAACTTCGCGATCGCGCACGGCAAGCAGGTCAGCTACCCCGAGTGGGCGCTGTCCGGCGGTGGTGCCGAAGCGGCGAACGGCGCGGGCAGTGACGACCCGACGTTCATCCAGCGCATGTACGACTGGATGAACAGCCTTCCCGCCAATGGCGCCGGCAGCCTCGCCTACCACTCGTACTTCAACGAGGACGCCCCGAACGACGGCAATCACATGCTGTCGCACTATCCCAATGCGCAGGCGCGCTTCCGGGCCCTGTTCGGTGGCGCCGCGTCGTCGGCGCCCGCGCCGATGTGGCCCATGAACGTCCACCCGTGCTCGGCCGCGCCGACGCACAAGGCCGGGTACTCGCTGCTGAGCGCGAACGGGATGGTGTACTCGTTCGGCGGTGCGTGCAATGCCGGTCATGGCGGCGGCCTCGCGACGGGCATCGCCGTGCGCTCCGACGACCGCGGCTACTGGGTCGTCGATGCGTTCGGAACGGTCGGTCACTTCGGTTCGGCGGCCGCACACGGCGGCCACCCGAACCTGCGCGCCGGTGAGGTCATCTCCGCGATCTCGGCCACGCGCACGGGGAACGGCTACTGGCTGTTCTCGAGCAAGGGTCGCGTGTTCCCGTACGGCGACGCGCACTCCTACGGCGACCTGAGCGCCAAGCCGCTCAACGGTCCCGTCATCGCTTCGGCGGCGACGCCGAGCGGCCACGGGTATTACATGGTCGGCTCCGACGGCGGCGTGTTCAACTTCGGTGACTCGCACTTCCGGGGCTCGATGGGCGGTACCCATCTGAACAAGCCGATCGTCGGCCTGTCGCCGACGACGAACGGTCGCGGCTACTGGTTGGTGGCGTCCGACGGCGGCGTCTTCGCCTTCAACACCGGATTCCGCGGGTCGATGGGAAGCCACCCGCTCGTCAAACCCGTGAACGGGCTGGTCGCGTTCGGCAACGGCTACCTCATGGTCGCGTCCGACGGCGGCGTGTTCAACTTCTCCAACAAGGCGTTCTCGGGCAGCCTCGGCAACAACCCGCCGAGCGCACCCATCGTCGGGATCGCCGCGGTCGGCGGCTGAGGCGGCGCCGCGCGACCCCGGTCAGGTCGAAAACGCGGTCTCGGTGTCTCGCACCGTGTCGGGTACCGGCGCGGTCGCGGCGACGTGCGCCGCGCGCGCCGGCGCGGCCGTGATCGCGGTCAACGACAACAGACCGACCCGCGAACCCCGACCGATATCCGTGTCCGCATGATCGGGCGACCCTACGCACGCGCCGCAGTGAATTCGCGGTCTCCCGCGCTCCGAAACTCAGTCCGGAGTGACCGTGTCGGCCGCCCGCCAGGAGTACCAGGCGACGAGCGACCGATAGGGCTTGAACGGATCGCCGAGAGCTTCGAGCAACTTCGGAGTCGGCGTCGGGTCGAGGTCGTACATGCGCGCGAATCCGGCCCGGACACCGAGGTCTCCGGTCGGCCAGATGTCGAGCCGGCCCAACTGGAACATGAGGAACATGTGCGCGGTCCACTCCCCGATGCCGCGCACCAGGATCAGCTCGCTCACGACCTTTTCGTCGGGCAGGCGCGCCACGCGACCGAGCTCGACGTGCCCCTCCTCCACCTTCGTGGCCAGATCGACGATCGACAATGCCTTGGCGTTCGACAAGCCCGCGCCCCGGAGCGATTCGAACGGGGTGGCGAGCACCGCTTCCGGGGTCGGTGGCCCGTCGAACAACGATTCGAACCGCCCGTGGATAGCGGCGGCGGCTCGGCCCGCCAGCTGTTGGTAACAGATCATGCGCGCAAGCTCGGCGAAGTGAGGACGCGTCGGGCGGCGGCGATGCAGCTCCGGCACTCCGTGCTCGCGCAGCATCCGCTTCATCACCGGATCACGACGCGCGAGCTTGCGCGCTGCTTCCGCCACTTCTGCCTTCGTCGCCATCGCCGGTCAGTCTGCCCGACGCGGAAACACCAAGAGCGCGTCGGGGTCGACCGTCAGCCGCACACGCGCTCCGACCGGGGGCGCACCGTTCGCGGGGACCACGACGGTCAGGGGTGGACCGGATCCGGCCCGGGCGGCCAACTCCATATGTGTTCCGGCGAACATGACGTCGACGATCCTCGCGTCGATCGTTCCGTGTTCGTCGATGCGGGCACCGTCGGGCCGGACCACCGCGTCGACCGGGCCGGCGGGTTCGCGGGCCGGGGCGAGGATGAGACCCCAGGGCGTCTGCACCCACCCTTCGCGCACTTCGGCCGCGACGATCGGACCGAAGCCGAGGAACGTGGCCGTCCACGCATCCGCGGGTGCCCGCCATACGTCGAGAGGTGCACCGACCTGCACCGTGCGGCCGTCGCGCATGATGGCGACCCGCGTCGCGATCGCGAACGCCTCCTCGTGATCGTGGGTGACGTACAGCGCGGGTAGCGCAGCCCGGTCGAGGATGGCGCGCAGCTCGGTAAGCAGTCGCCGTCGCCACGCGCGATCGAGCGCGCCCAGGGGCTCGTCGAGCATCAGCATGCGCGGCGACACCACGAGCGCCCGCGCCAGCGCCACGCGTTGCTGCTCGCCGCCGGAGAGGGACGCGACCCGGCGGGCACCGAACCCGCTCAGCCCCACGAGCTCGAGCACTTCGTCGACCCGCCGCCGCCGCGCGGCGCGGTCGCGCGACATCATCCGCAGCCCGAACTCGACGTTGCCGGCCACGTCGCGGTGCGGGAAGAGCGCGTACTCCTGGAACATCAACCCGAAACGACGTTCGTGCGGAGCGACCGAAACGAGGTCTTCACCGTCCCACGAGATGCTCCCGCTCCCGAGGGGTTGCAGCCCGGCCACGGCCCGGAGCAGCGTGGTCTTGCCCGACCCGCTCGGCCCGAGCACGGCGATCGTCTCCCCCGGCTCCAACGTGAGGTCGACCCCGTCCAGGACGCGACGATCGCCGAACCGCACAGTTGCCGCCTCGATCCGGAGCATCCCTACAGCTCTCCGAGGTCGCGCACACGCACGCGTTCGATCGCGAAGACGACGACCGCGGTCAGCAGCATCAGGATCACCGACATCGCGAGTGCCTGGTCGACGTTGATCTCGCCGGGCCGAGCCAGGAACCGTTGGATCGCGATCGGCACCGTCGGCCAATCGGGACGGGCGATGAACAGCGTCGCCCCGAACTCGCCGAGCGACACTGCGGCGCAGAAACCAGCCGCGACCGCGAACGAGCGCGCGGTGATCGGGAGGTCGACCTCCCGCCAGACCCGGCGCGGTCCGGCGCCGAGCATCGCCGCGGCATCCCGCAGCCTCGGATCGATGCTGCGCAGCGCGGGCACGACCGCGCGCACGACGAACGGGATCGCCACGACCGCGTGCGCGACGGGTACGAGGAGGGGCGAGGTCGCAAGACTGCCCGGCGCATGCTGGAACGCGAGCAGGAAGCCGAAGCCGACGGTCACCGCCGACGTGCCGAGCGGGAGCATCAAGAACGCGTCGAAGGACCTGCTCGCCCCACCCGGGCGCGCAGCAATGACGACCGACGCCAGTCCCCCGACCACGAGGGCGATCACCGTCGCGATCGCGGCGAACTCGACCGAGTTGCGCACCGCGGCCCACGGCGAGACGAAGAGTGTGTTCGTCGATGCACTCGAGCCCAACGCCCGGTACGAGCCCAGGCTCCAGTGTCCCCCGATGTGCAGCGAGCGCCACACGAGGACGGCGAGCGGGCCGCCGAGGAACAGCGTCGTCACCCCCAACACCGCGCCCACGACCACCTTCTCCTTCCCACGCGGGCGCCGGGCCGCGTCGGCCCCGCCGACCAGCCGTTGCGCGACGGAGCGCCGCTCCTGAGCGCGCGCGAGCGCGAACACCACTGCGAGCACGGCGACGATCTGCACCAGCGCGAGCGCGGCCGCAGTGCGGAGATCGAACAACTCGACCGCTTGGCGGTAGATCTCGACCTCGAGCGTCGCGTGGGTCGGATCCGCGAGCAGCAGTGCCACCCCGAACGACGTGAACGTGAACAGGAAGACGATCGAAGCCGCGGCGATGATCGACGGCGCGAGCAACGGCAAGGTGACGTGCCGGAACGCCCGGAGCCGCGACGCACCGAGCATGCGCGCGGCCTCTTCGCGACGAGGATCGAGGTTCGACCAGAAGCCGCCGACGGTGCGCACGACCACGGCCACATTGAAGAACACGTGGGCGATCAACATCGGCGCGACCCCGCGCTGCCAGTGCAGGAAGGCGAGCGGACCGCCGGGGCGCAGCATGGCGAGGAACGCCGTGGCCACGACCACCGTCGGCAGCACGAACGGCACCGTCACGAACGCACGGAACGCGCGCCGGCCCGGAAACTCGAAGCGGGCCACCACGTACGCCGCCGGCAACCCGACCGCGAGCGTCAGGATCGTCGACAGCACCGCCTGCCAGAGCGTGAACCAGGCCACTCGTCGAAGTGCCGGATCGGTGAGGACGTTGCCGATCGCGTCGGCGCGCAACGAGTGGGCGAAGATCGAGACGAGCGGCCACGCGAAGAAGACCGCGAGGAAGCCCAACGGAACGGCCACCTGGACGATACGCGCCCGTCGCGCCCGTCGCGCCCGTCGCACCCGTCGCGCCGACGCCGGGCGTCCCGCACGATCACTCATCGCACGACGAGATCCGTCCACTCCTTGATCCAATCGGTGCGCCTCGCCGAGATCGTCGCGGGATCGATCGACAGCGGGTGGGGAGGGTCGACCTCGAAGTGGGTGAACACAGCCGGGAGCCGCGCCCCCGTCACCACCGGGTTCACGTACATCTGCAGGGGCATGTCCTCCTGGAATCGGCGGGTCAGCATGAAGTCGACCAACGCCTGCGCGCCGGGAACGTTGTGCGCGCCGTGCAGCACGCCTGCATACTCGCTCTGGCCGAAGCACGTCGACGCGATAACACCGACCTTGGTCGTGTCCCGGTGTGGGCTCGAGCCTTCCACGTCGGCTGCGGGATCGGAGCCGTAGGAGACGACGATGGGGCGGTCGCCGTTTGCGCCGCCCGCGGTGAAGTCGGTCTCGTAGGCGCCGGTCCAGTCGTCGTCGACGCGCACCCCATTGCTCCTCAACGCGGTCCAGTACGCCTTCCAACCCGATTCACCCTTGGTGGCGATGGTCGCGAGCAGGAACGCCAGGCCCGGCGACGACGTCGACGCGTTCTCGACGACGGACAGGTTCTTGTAGCGACGGTCGACGAGGTCGTCGAATGACTTCGGTACCGGGGGCCGACCGTCGTGACCGAACCACGACGAGTCGTACACGACGCACACGTTGCTCGAATCGATCGGTGTCACCCGGTGCTGGTTGTCGACCTGGAACGACTTGGGCACGGTGGCGAGTCCGGGCGCGGTGTACGGGTCGAAGACCCCGGCGTCGAGGGAACGGGTCAAGAAGGTGTTGTCGACGCCGAACAACGCATCGGCGACGGGATGACTCTTCGTCAGGATCGCTTCGTTGACCATCACCCCGGCGTCGCCCGGTTGCACCAGCTTCACCTGGTACCCCGTCTGCTTGGTGAAGTCGGCGAGCACGTCCTTCGAGACCGCGAACGAGCTGTGCGTCAGCAGCCGGACGGTCGTGATCTCGGCCTTCCGGGCCGTCGTCGGCGACGTCGTCCCCGGCGCGGCCGGCTTCGAGCTGCTGCCACACGCGGCGGTGCCAAGAACCAACGCCGCGGCCGCGACGACGATCGTGCGCATCACGGCGCACCGCCACTTTCCGGTTGAATCGCGAGCAGGGTGCCCCGGTCGAGCACGACCGATCCCTGTCCGCCGACGAGCACGTTGCTCACCCCGCGCGAGGTACCGGGCCCCAACGTCGCGCCCGTGAGTGGATACTGCAGACCGGTTGTGGTGATACCGGTCGCGTCGCCGCCGGCCGGGAGCAGGGTGACGAGGGACCCCGGAGACCCCACGATCAGGTGCGGAGACCGGCCGCCGCGGACCACCGCGAGATGCGCGGCCCCGGCCCGGGCGTCGATCTCGAGATCGGCGAAGCGGGGCGAGGTCAGCAGCAGGAAGTTGGCGAGAAGATGATCGAGCCTCCCGCCCGCGCCCCCGACCACGGTGACCCGCTGCGCGCCCTGATCGCGCGCGACGTCGAGCGCAAGCTCCAGATCGGTGGCGTCCTTCTCCGCGGGATGGCGGTCGACGACCGCGCCCGCGGCTCGGGCCCGCTCGAGCGCGTCGGGTTCGGCCGAATCGAAGTCGCCGACCACGAAGTCGACGTGCAACCCGAGCAGCTCGGCTTGGTGCACGCCGGAATCGGCGGCGATCACGACTGCGTCCGGCGCGAGCAGTCTGCGTAGGCGAGCCTCCACGGGGTCTCCCCCCGAGAGCACGATGGCGGCGCGTGTCACGCGTCTCCCTCCCTCCGCCGGCATTATCCGGTGCAGGTTCGAGGGGTCGGCGGCAGGGCGCGTCGTGCGCTGTCCACCCTCTCAGCCCGGTGACCTCCGAGCTCCCCGTGGGTGTGTTGTTCGACCCGACACTACCCCGTGGCCGCGCAATCGCGGCGGGAGCGCGCTACTTGGACGAGAGGAGCGCGATCGTCGCGCCGCCGACCGTGGCCGGGAAGCCGAGGTTCTCGGCGTCGCCGAACGCAACGATGTTTCCGTTGCCGGTGGCGATCCAGTACCCCTTGCCGTCGGGAGTCACGAGCATACGCGCGGCACCGAAGTAGTTCCGGCACGCACCCGTGTCTCCGTAGGCCAAGGCGTCGCCGAAGCGGTACACGTGGCCGTCCTGCGTCATCATCCAGTAGCCCTTGCCGCTGGCCGTTCGCTGCATCGACACGACCGACGTCGTCAGCTTGACACCGCCGAGGGAGCCGTAGAAATGCGCGTCGCCGTAGCTGAAGATCCCCCCGTCGGAAGCAAACAGCCAATAACCCTTGCCGGTCGCCGTGCGCTCCATGCCCAGCACCGGCTTGTTCAGCCTGATGTTGCCGGTGGACCCGTAGAAGTGCGCGTTCCCATAGGAGAAGATGCCACCGTCGTCGGCGACCAGCCAGTACCCCGCGTTGTTCGCGGTGCGCCGCATCCCGTTGACCGGCTTGTTGAGTCGCATCGCACCGGTCGAGCCGTAGAAGTGCGCCGATCCGTAGGAGAAGATCCCGCCGTCGCGTCCGAGCAGCCAATAGCCGGTTCCGGTCGAGAGGGCTTCGCCGCCGGTCAGGGGCGCGTTCAACCTCAGGGCGTGCGTATCGCCAAGGAATCGCGCGTCACCGAACGAATGCACGACCGAGTCCTGGGTGACGTCCCAGTAGCCGTTGCCCGACTTGGCGCCCGCGACCGGCGGCGCGTACGCGACACACGCGCCCGCCATACCGCTCTCGACGAGAGCCTGCGAGTACATCTGGATGATGCGGAGCCCGTATCCACTCGCCGACGCCCAGATCAACTTGTGGCAAGGGCAGTTCGTCCCTCCGAAGTATTCCCACAGCGGCGCATCGCCGGCGCGGTCGGACGGAGCGGAGATGAAGCGTCCGGTCGCCGTCTTCGCCGCGGGGTCGGCGTAGCTGCGCAGCAGCTGGATCTGCACGAGCACTCCGTGCTGAGGCGTGCCCATGCAACGACTCGGCGGGGAGTCACCGTGCGCGCAGTTCGGGAGGCTGGTGCGATTGTCGAATGCGAAGATGCCGGCGTAGTTGTACGCGTCGGGCGGGATCTGCGATGCGGAGAAGTGCATCCATCCGGTCTCGAGCTGCGACTGGATGAACGCCATGTCGCCGCGGACGCCTTCCTTGCGCCCGTCGTCGATGAACACCTGCGCGAGCGCGGCCACGTCGCCGGCCGGATGTCCGTCGAACGCAGGGATGAGCGGCGTCGTCCCGCTGTGACGGAAGTACCACGCGGCCAGTTGATTCGCGCTGAGCAGGCTCGGGCCCATCACGGGAGTGTGCGTCGTGGTGTCGGCCGCGGCGACGCTCGGCGTCGCAACGATCGCAGCTGCGGGCGCGAAGAGCAACAGGAACGCGACGAGCGCGCCGAGACGTCGAACGCTGGGAGGGAGGTGGGAGGTCATTGCGTCATCACAATCGGACGCCTGCAAACAGCCTTGAGCCGGATCAGACCGATGTACCGTAGACCAACGGGGTCGCTCGGCTGCCGCGGCCCTCAGCCGGCGGGTTCGTCGGCTCGCTGCTTGGCCTGCTCCTTGGCCGACCGGTAGTCGGGCTTCCCGTTGGGCAGCCGGGGTACTTCGTCGACCAGCAGCAGCTGGCGAGGGATCTTGTATCCCGCGATCCGGGTCCGGCAGTGCTCGCGCAGCTCCTCGAGCTCGGGTTCGCGTCCCGGCCGCGCCTGCAACAACGCGCACACACGTTCGCCCCAGCGTTCGTCGGGCACTCCGACCACCAGAACGTCGTATACGTCCGGATGATCCTTCAGCGCGCCCTCGACCTCTTCGGGATAGATCTTCTCGCCGCCGGAGTTGATCGAGACCGATCCGCGGCCGAGCAACGTGATCCGCCCGTCGGCCTCGACGCGGGCGAAGTCACCGGGAATCGACCACCGCCGACCCTTGGAGTCGGTGACGAACGTCTCCGCGGTCTTCACCGGATCGTTGTAGTAGCCGAGCGGGATGTTGCCACCGCGCGCGAGCAGTCCGACCGTGCCCGAGCCCGGCTCGACCTCCTCGAAGTCGTCGTCGAGCACGACCGAGTCGGCCGACGCCTGCACGCTCGTGATGCCGTCCTTGGGCGCGTCGCCCTTTTGCACGAGCCGGATCCCGTTCATGCCCGTCTCGGTAGAGCCGACCGAGTCGGTCATCACGAGATACTCGGGCAACAGCGCCTGGAGTTGGTCTTTCACCGTCTGCGAGAAGATCGCGGCGGTGCTGCCGAAGGACACGAGCGACGACACGTCGAGCGTGTCCTGCAACCGTTCCAACGTGTCGGCGAGCGGGCGCGCCATCGCGTCGCCCGTGACCTGCATGACGTTCACCCCGTACTTCTCGACCGTGTGCCACACCTCTTCCGGCTCGAAACGCGCCGGCATCACCGCGCTGTTGCCTTCGAAGAGCGTGCGGTACACGCCGAACTGACCGGCGCCGTGCATCAGCGGCGGCAGGATGATCATGACGAGCCCCTTGGGCTGCGACGCGTCGATCTTTTCGCTCGCGGTCTCGGGCGTCGTCACCCTCTCGTTGCTGAACACGTCGATGCCGCCGCCGAGTGCGTAGTAGACGTCTTCGTGGCGCCACATGACACCTTTGGGCATGCCCGTCGTGCCCCCCGTGTAGAGCACGTAGACGTCGTCACCCGATCGTTCGGGGAAGTCGCGCACCGGAGAGCCGGCCGCTACCGCGTCCTCGAACTCGATCGGGTCGAGCGCGGAGTCGTCGGCGGTCGAGTCGTCCCACTCGATACGAATGAAGGACTGCAACTTGGGTTGCGCCGATCGGGATGCCGTGACTACCGGTCCGAACTCCCGGTGGTAGATGCAGGCCACGACATCAGAGTTCTCGAAGAGGTAGCGGAGCTCCTCTTCGACGTAGCGGAAGTTGATGTTCACCGCGCAGGCTCGGATCTTGTAGATCGCGAGCACCGACTCGACCCATTCGATGCAGTTGGTGGCAAGGATGCCGACGTGATCGCCGGTCTTCACGCCCCGGGCCGCAAGGGTGTGGGCGAGCCGGGTCGACCGCTCGTCGAGCTCCCGGTAGGTGATCTCTCTGCGGGCATCGACGAGGGCGAGGCGGTCGGGCACCTTGTCGGCCGCGAGCTCGAACAGATCGGCGAAGTTGAAATGGCGGGTCGGCATCGGGAACGAAAGTAGAACACGTTCCACTCTGATGCCAACGCTTCCCCGCAACGCACCGCCCGCGAAGAGGCCTGCTCACGGCCGAGGGCACGCCGCGAAACGAGTGGTACCGCCGGCGGTACCACAAGAAATTCGGAGGCACCGTCCGGCGCCGTCGCCCCGAGGTCAGCTCAGGAGGAGCTCGGCGGCTGCGGCGAGGTCCTCGTCGACCCGGTCGGGTCCGTCGACGCCGCACACCCAGCCGTTGAGCGACGAGAGCCACACCTGCATGAGGATCCGCGCGACCCGCACCTCTCCTGCGGTCGCGGCCCGGCGCTCGGGCGCGTGGATCGCGTTGGTGATGATGACGGTCATGATCTCGGTGACGCGCCGGACGATGTCCGCGTTCTCGACCTGCGCGGTACCGAACGACCGCACCATTGCCGCGGTGACGTCCGGGAACTCCCGCAGCGACCGGTTCGCGCCCTTCAGGACCGAGACCACGCGCGTCGACGCGGTGGGATCGCTCGGCGGATGCACCTCGAGATACGCCCGGAGATCCGACTGCTGCTCGGCCATCGCTTCGAGGAGCAGCCGCTCCTTCGAGGCGAAGTAGCGATACACGGTGCCGAGGGCCACGTCGGCCGCGGCGGCGACGTCGCGCATCTGCACCGCGTCGAAGCCCCCTTCGGCTGCGAGCTGCAGGGTGGCATCGAGGACCCGCCGGCGCCGGGCCGCCTGGCTTCGGGCCAGCGCGCCACCTTCGGAAGCGGGGTCGGGAACGGCGGTTACCACGATCGGAATTGGAACACGTTCTGATTTTGTCCGCAAGCGGTCGGTTTCCGCCCGATTTCCGAAGCGACGCAGGAAGGTGGAACGCTCGGCCCATGGAGCTCCTGGATCTGGCCGACAAGCTGTTCACGGGCGAGCTGGCGATCGAGTCCCACCATCCCTTCGCGTCGAGCGGTCAGATGGCCGAGGTGCAGCCCGGGCTTGCGTTCGTCGACGCCTTCGCCAACTCGTCGGCCGTCGACACCGCCGACGGCCTCGTGATGGTCGACACCAGCGGCGTCTTCCACGCCCAGTCCGTCCACGACACGATCCGTACCTGGTCGAGCCGCCCGCTGCACACCGCGGTGTTCACCCATGGTCACATCGACCACGTGTTCGGTGTCGACCTCTACGAGGAGGAAGCCCGCGACAACGGCTGGATCGCGCCGCGCGTGATCGCGCACACGGCGATCACGGAACGCTTCGAGCGGTACCGGATGACCGCCGGGTACAACGCGGCGATCAACCGGCGGCAGTTCAAGGCGCCGGGGCTGCGGTGGCCGACCGAGTACCGGATCCCCGACGAGACGTACACCGACACGCTCGATATCACGGTCGGCGGCGAGGTGTTCCAACTCTTTCACGACCGGGGCGAGACCGACGACGCGACGTGGGTCTGGGCGCCGGCTCGACGCGTGCTGTTCGCGGGCGACATGTTCATCTGGGCCTCGCCGAACTGCGGCAACCCGCAGAAGGTCCAGCGGTACGCGCTCGACTGGGCGGTCGCGTTTCGCAAGATGCTCGCACTGGGACCCGAGGTGCTGTTGCCCGGCCACGGCCTGCCGATCGTCGGCGCCGATCGCGTGCACCGAGCACTGCGCGAGGGCGCGGAGCTGCTCGAGTCGATCGTCGAGCAGACGCTGGCGCTCATGAACGAAGGTGCGCGCCTCGACGACATCGTGCAGTCGGTGCGAGCGCCCGAGCACCTGCTCGAGCGGCCTTACCTGCACGCCGTGTACGACGAGCCCGAGTTCGTCGTCCGCAACCTGTGGCGGCTCTACGGCGGCTGGTACGACGGCGACCCGTCGCACTTGAAGCCGGCGCCGGCCGCCGCGTTGGCGTGCGAGATCGCGGATCTCGCCGGTGGCGCGGGCCGGCTCGCCGACCGCGCGCTCGAGATCGCGGCGACCGGCGACATGCGGCTGGCCGGGCACCTGGCCGAGCTTGCCGCGCAAGCCGCTCCCGGCGACGCCGGTGTCCACGCAGCCCGGGCCGAGGTGTTCGGGGCCCGGGCCCGCGACGAGGCGTCGACGATGTCGAAGGGGATCTTCTCGTGGGCCGAGCACGAGTCGCAGCAAAAGACCGAGCGGTCGACGTGAGGAAATCAGCATGAAGATCGAAGGCGCGAACATCCTGCTGACCGGAGCCTCGTCGGGCATCGGAGCTGCGTTGGCGCCGATACTTGCCGAGCGCGGCGCCACGGTCGGCATCGTCGCCCGGCGTGCAGACCGTTTGGAAGAGGTGCTCGGACGATGTCACGCACATTCGCAGGGTTCGCGCATGTGGACTGCCGACCTCGGCGATCTCGAACGCGCGGAACAGGTAGCACTCGAAGCGTGGGACGCGTTCGGTTCGGTCGACGTGCTGGTGAACAACGCCGCGATCCCGAAGCGCACCCGTGTCACCGAGCTGACGGCGCACGACGTGCAGCACCTCATGGATGTCGACTTCCACTCCCCCGTCCGCATGGCGCTCGCGCTGTTGGCGCGCATGATGGAACGCGGGGCCGGACAGATCATGTTCGTGTCGAGCATGGGCGGGCGTATCCCGATCGCGAACGAATCCGCGTACAACGCGGCGAAGTACGCGATGTGCGGCTTCGCGGAGGCGATGCTGCTCGACCTCGCCGGGACACCGGTCGAGGTGAAGCTCGTGCTGCCCGGACCGATCGAGACCGAGATCTGGGATCAGCCCGACAACGTTCCCGCGCTCATGGAGGTCGACAAGGTGCCCGCATCGGAGTGTGCGGCGGGGATCGCCGACGCGATCGAAGACGGCGGCTTCGAGTACTACATCCCGCCCGTGTACCCGGGCGGGATCGACGCCAAGTCGATCGCGATCGGCAAGGCCCAGGATTGCGACGGGTTCTTGCGGGGCATGGGTGAGTTCACGAAAGGACTGCGCGAGCAGGCGGCGTCATGAACGAGTCCCGGTGAACGAGGTCCGGTGAACGAGGTTCGCGACAATCGGGAACGGTTGCGCTACGAGCTCGTCCGCGACGGCGAAGTCGTCGCGTTCGTGCAGTACGTCGTGCGCGGCGGTCGTTTGATCCTCGTGCACACCGAGGTCGACGATGCCCGCTCCGGTCAGGGGCTGGCAACGGAACTTATCCGTGGTGTGCTCGATGACGTGCGCGTGCGGGGCATACCGATGGTCCCGGTGTGCTCGTTCGTGGAGCGGTTCATCGAAAAGCATCCGGAGTACGACGACCTCGTCGACCACGAGATGTTCGACGCGCTGAACGCCGAGAAGAAGAAGCAATAGCGCGCCTTGCGGCCCTCAGCCGGGCCCTCAACCCGTCGCGAGGGTGTGGCGGCGGAAGAACTCGACGACCAGCCGGGGCACGATCGCGGGCGGCTCGTGGCCACCGGGATAGATGTACGTCTCGAGCTCGAGGTTGCCCCGCCCCTTCTCCGATCGGAGGTCGCCGGTCACCGTCGCGTGCGCGAGGTCGGCGCCGAGCTGGCGCTCGACGAGCGGGATCGCCTTCTGTTGGTTCGCGAACGGAACGATCGGGTCGGTCCGTCCCATGGCCAGAAACATCGAGCGGGTCGGATCACCGGCGATGATGCGAGCCGACGGCGGCCCGGAGAGGTTCGCGGTGGCGGCGATGCCCGCGCCCCGTTGGTTCAACAACAACGACACGAATCCGGCGCCGTTCGAGTGACCCATGGCGTAGACGCGGTTGGTGTCGAACGACAGCTGTGATCGCACGGACGCGAGCATGACGTCGTAGAACGCGAGGTCACGGTCGCCACTCTCGCCGAGGCTCGTCTGCCACCCTGTCTTGACGCCCGTCGGATCGGTCTTGCCCGCGTGCCCGACCAGGCCGTACGGGTACACGACGATCGCTTCCGGCCAGAGCCCTTCGACGTCGAACTTCCGCTCGATGTTCGCTCCCGTGCCGCCGTGCCCGTGGAACACCAACACGAGTGGGGTCGTCGCCACCACGACCTTCGGCACCACGACGACTGCCGTGCGCTTCGTGCCCTGGACCGTGAACGTCTCGACGTGACGACCCGAAGCGAGCGCGGGAGTGGTCACCGCCGCGGACGTCGCGATCGACGTCGATGTGGAGATCGGCGCGCCGGTTGTCGACGACGTGGTCCCGAGTGCTGACGCGGAAGTGGACCGCGACGACGTCTGCAGGGACTCTCCCGACGAACACGCGCCCGCGACGAGCGCAAGGCCCGCTACCGATGCGAGGACTCCGAGAGTGCGACATTGGGTCATGAGCCCATCCTGTGCCCGCGGTGTTGGGCGACTGTGAGGCCAGGGTCAGGTATGTGTGAGCTCGGCCGCGGTCAGCTCGACCGGAATGCCACTGAACACGGCGTTCCCCGAGAGCGGATCGAACAGATCGCTGCCGGCGAGGAGGTTCGAGTTCACGCCCGCGTGACCGGCGGCCGTCGTCATGTGCGTGCCCTCCACGCCGTGGCCCCAGCCGTGCGGGATGCTGACGACTCCGGGCATCACGGCATCGGTCACCTCGGCCGGCAGGACGATCGCACCCGAGGTCGACGTCACCTTCACATCGCAACCGTCGCGGAGACCGAGTCGCTCGGCATCGTCGGGATGCACGTGCACCGTGCACCGGGGCTTGCCTTTCACCAGGACGGGCAGGTTGTGCATCCATGAGTTGTTCGAACGCAGATCACGTCGCCCGATCAGCACGAGCGGGCCACCCTCGGGGGCGGACGGACGGTCGAGCACCGCCTGTAGCCGCTCGACATCGGCCACGCACGCGGCCGGGGCGAGCTCGATCTTTCCCGACGGTGTGCGCAGGACCTCCGGGATGCGCGGTCGCAACGGACCGAGATCAACGCCATGCGGATTTGCTTCGAGCACTGCCAGTGACAGGCCCTCGGGGTCGGCCCCGAAGCCGTCACCGTACGGGCCGGTGCGCAACATGAGATCGAGAATGCGCTCGGGTCCGCGTCGGGTAGAGAGGGCTCTCATCAGCTCGTCGGCGTCTCGGCCCTCGACCTTCGAGCCGCGCCGGCCGACCGCTTTGGCGACCAGCCCGGAGACGACGAGGTCGTCGAAGCCGTTGATGTCGACGTATGCACCCTGACCTCCGACCACTCCGGCCAGGCGCAGGAGCGAACTCCACTCGGGAACGTCGCCGGGCTCGAGGTCGATGACGGGCGGTGAGTAGTTGGCAACGTTACGCACTGCGAGGTTGTAGAGCGCAACGTCGTAGTGGCCGCGTGCGAGTTCGGGCTCGGGCGGCAAAATCACGTTCGCGTGGCGAGTCGTCTCGTTCAGATAGATGTCGACGCTCACCATGAAGTCGAGGGTCGGCAACGCCTGCTGGATGCGGTCCGAGTTCGGCGCCGACACGGCCGGGTTACCTGCCAGCGTGATGAGGGCCCGGATCTGACCGTCGCCCGCCGTTTCGATCTCCTCAGCCATGCAGACGACCGGCAACTCGCCGAAGAATTCGGGAAGGCCACGCACCCGCGAGGTTCGGCGACCGAAGGTCACGCCTCTCCCCCGGCCCGTTGCCTCGCCCGCGACCGACGTGGCCGCGTTGGTGAACATCGCTCCGCCCGGACGGTCGAGGTTGCCGGTGCAGACGTTGAGCACGTCGATGAGCCACGACGCGAGCGTCCCGAACTGCTGCGTGCACGTGCCGATGCGGCCGTACACCGCCGCCGTCGGCGCCGCCGCGAGGGCGTGCGCGATCCGGCGGATCGTCGCTGCATCGATGCCGCACGCAGGTGCAACCACCTCGGGCACGAACCTCGTCGCGAGCAGGCGGACTTCGTCGACGCCATCGACGTGGGCCGCAACGGTGCCGAGATCGACAAGTTCGTCCGCGAACAACACGTGCACGAGCGCGAACAGGAAGAGCGCGTCGGTCGCGGGTCGGATCGGGAGATGCTCGTCGGCGGCCTCGGCGGTCCTCGTGCGACGCGGATCGACGACGACCAGCTTCCCGCCGCGGGCGCGCAACGCTTCGAGCCGACCGGGCATGTCGGGCGCGGTCAGCAGCGAACCGTTCGACGCGTAGGGGTTGGCCCCGAGCATGAGCAGGTAGTCCGTGCGGTCGAGGTCGGGCACGGGGATGGTGAGGCCGCCGCCGAACATCATTCCCGCCGACACCTGCTTGGGCATCTGGTCGACTGTGCTCGCCGAGAACACGTGCTTCGTACGCGCCGCCTGCAGCAACACCTTGCCGTACAGGAGCCCGGCGAGATTATGCGCGTTCGGATTTCCGAGGTACACGGCGAGCGCGTCAGGGCCGTACTTCTCGCGGATCGGAGTCAGGCCGGCGTCGATAGCGTCGAACGCCTCGTCCCACGTCGCTTCCTCGAAATGGTCCCCGCGACGCATGAGTGGCGTCCGGATGCGATCCGGGTCCGACTCGAGCTGCCTGAGGGCGGTTGCCTTCGGGCAGAGGAAGCCGTGGCTGAACACGTCGGCCCGATCACCGCGCACCAACGTGATCTCGCAAGCGTCGAGGTGGAGCTCGAGCCCGCACGTGGCCTCACAGAGGTGACAGGTGCGGAAGGCGGTGCGCGAGGCGGAGCTTGTGACCATGCGCGAAAGGCTACGACCGCGCCGAGGTCTCCGTCGCCTGCATCTCACGCAAAGAGTTGCCGATCCGGGCCGAATGTGCCGATGAACCGCGGCCGTCCGCACGGCCGGAGGAGGACCGAATGAGGATCTCGACGCGATCGTCGGCACGGGGCCGGGCCGAGAGGACGAAGACCGACACCGCGGCCTCGGCGCCGAACGTTCGGAGCGCTCCGGACGCCGCGCGGCACGGTTTCGATCCGTATGCGACGCGGGCGGAACCTTCCGGACGGAAGACGTTCAGGTCGCGATTCCTGAGGCGGAAGAAGTCGAAGTAATCACCCGATTCTCCTTTGTTTACAAGGCGCTTTCTGATCAAGTCGAACACATGTTTCGGATCGCTCGCCGAGCCGGGGACCTGCGCGCCACCTGGGACAACCTCATCCGACCCCGAACTCGCGAGCGACCTGAGCGACGCTGTCCGCGGCACGACCGACTCGGCGGCACATCTCGATCCGAGCTCGGCCCGTCAACGACGCTGGCGGCCTGATCTGCTTGTGTTTCTCGCTCCACGTCGCGGTCGCGCGGTCGCGGTCAGGGCAACGCCAGATCCGCTTCGCCCACACCAGCCGCACCGACCGGCCCGCGATCGGCAGATCCCGCACCTCGACACGGAGGCGGCCATGACCAACAGCGCGCACCCCACATGCCGAACAGCCCACCCGATCGGCGGTCGTTTCGATCAACAGCAACCTCGCCGTCCTCGAGCACATGCGCCACCACCGCGAAGCCGTCCATATCGAACAACGCGGTCGCGCCTTCACTACCGTGACCACCAGGGGTCCCCCCTCTCGCAGCCTTCGACAACCGCAAGAGTGGCGAGGCCCCTGGCCTCATTCGCGGAACTACGAGCCCGGCCCGATCCCGACACGTCACCGGCCTTCATCGCGAAGAACCGCGATTCGAAACCACGTGAGTCAGTCGAGGTCGCGAGTGCGACGCTCGCCGACGTCGCCAAATCCAATACGTGCGTCGTGAACTACATCTGGGACACGCTCGAAGCAGTCATGACCGCGACCAAAGATGTCTTTCGCGATCCCTACTCAGCCGCGGCACGTCGGCGCGTCATCGAACTGGCTGCGAAGCTTCACGGTGGAATGCGACTGGTCGGACGCGTACACCGCCCGGAAATGTGTGCCTGGTCTCCGGTTCGCGTTTCGCCGGGGCTGGCGTGGTCGGTATTGCGGGGAGGTGGAGCGAGAAGGTGCAGCCGCCCCCGGGGGTCGGGTTGAGGTCGAGGTGGCCGTCGAGCAGTGTTGCGAGCTGGTTGCAGAGATGGAGGCCGAGGCCGGTGCCGCCTTGGCGTCTCGTCGACGATTGGTCGAGCTGGACGAATCGCTCGAATACTCGCGTCCGATCCTCCGCGGGGATGCCGGGACCGTGGTCAATGACGCAGAAGCAGACGTCGTTGCCGTCGCTCGTCGCGGTCAGTTCGATCGGTCCCGACGGCGCGTACTTGGCGGCGTTCTCGACCAGATTCAACAGGACCCGCGCAAGCTTCGATCGGTCGGTGACGAGCTCGGCACTATCATCGATCCGTCGTATCAACCGGCCCGCGGTCGCGGAGGCGGTGTCGGCTTGGACTGATGTCAAGAGCTCTGCGATGTCGACCGGGTTGTGGGCGATTGGGACGTCGGCATGTCCGGCCGCCGCGACGAGGAGGAGCTCGTCGATCAAACGCTGGAGTCGTTCACCTTGCGAGGCGGTCATCTCGAAGAGCTGTGCGCGTTGCGCGTGCGAGATGGTGTCGTTGAGCCGATTGAGCGTGTGGACCGAGCCGAGAATGACGGCGAGAGGCGTCCGCAACTCGTGTGAGACGGCGGCTATGAAGTCGTCTTTTTGGCGGTTGAGATCGACTTGGCGGGCCAAGGCAGTCGCGACCTCTTCGTGCATCAACGCGTTCGCGACGATCAGCGCGGCATGATTAGCGAACGCGCCGAGCGTCTCGACGCGGCTGTGCGCCCCGCCGGTGGACGGCCCTTCACGGAACACGACCAGCACGACACGCCCCGCGTGCTCATGCACCGATGACACGACGAGGACGCTCCCGGCGCCGGCGGCCATCTGCCCAATCTCTGGCGCATCCTCCACGTCGGTCTCGCCGTCCGGCCAGCGCCCCGCAAAATCGAGCGCGGCCGCGATCGCGTCGGGTGCTGCGAGATTCTGGCCTCGATTACTTGCCCACGCACCGGCGGCCTGGCCATGCGCGTCGGTTGCGCAACACAGCGCCGTTACTCCCGTGACCAGCGCACGCGCTTCGTCAGCTAGTGACTGCAGCGCGTCGTCGAAGGAGAGGAGGCCTGCGGATCGCGCTGACGATTCGTACAGTCGCTCGAAGCGCAAGTGCTCGTCGTGTTGCGCGACCGCATAGCGAGAATTGAACGTCACCGCGATGGCCACCGGGAGGAGCAGCAGTACCGCGAGGGGTCCGTGCATGAAGAGGTCGAGAGCGACGAGGCCGATCGGCGCCGCCGCCAACGTCGCGAGCACACCCGTCGAGGCCGAACGAACGAATACGTGGTGGAACGCGGTCTGTTCGGCCATCGAGATGGCAACGGATGTCGATGCGACGTCGAGAAGCGAGAAGAGTACGGCGGTGGCAAGCGCTGCGATCCACGCCGACACATCGTGCGTGGAGGTACGTCCGAGCGCCTGGAATGCCACGCCGGCGACCGTCGCGGCGGCGAGGCGATTGGCCACGTTGAACAGACCCTTGAGCGGCTCCCGGCGTTGCGCAACCGTGTTTACCGCCTCGGCGGCCGCGAACGCCGTCGCGAGACCGACCGGGCCGACGACAAAGAAGCCGACGACGAGCACGGCGTCCGACGGCGTGAACGTGAACTTGTGCCGGTGGAGCTCGAGCGAAGCGTCGAACGCGCCGGCGACGACGAACGAGCCGGTCAAAGCGAGAAGGGAAGTGGGTCGCCCGATCGGTGCATGGTGCAGCTCGGCGAGGATCCCGAAGCTCGCGGCCACGGCCAGTTGTACCGCGATGAGCACGCCGACGCGCTGCCCGAGCCGCGCACGGCCGCGCGGCGGGACTGTGCTCAACCCCAGCTCTGCGACACCCACGCTTCGGCCGTCCACCGTGAAGCCGTCCAGCGACTTGTCGTCCATCCAGACGCCGACCAGTCGTCGTCGGTCCACCGACTTGCCGTCCACCGACTTGCCGTCCACCGGGTCGCGGTCCACCGGGTCGCGGTCCACCGGGTCGCGGTCCACCGCGACGCCGCCCAGGTCTCATCGGTCCAGCGGCTCGCAGTCCAGGGCATTCCAAGGCGCGCACCGTGGCCCAGCCCGTCGAGGGCGATCGGGAAGTGTTGCCGCCACTCGCTGCGCGCGACAGCCCGGTCGGCCGCGTTGAGGTCGATTGCGCGTGCACCACTGGTAAGAACCGTTGCGCTGTCGAGCAGTGCGCCCTTCACGTCGTCCGGCGTCGCGTTGCCGTGGCGCTCGAGGAGCGCAGCGACCGCGCCGGAGACGACGGCCGTGCTCATCGACGTGCCCGTACCGCGGAAGTAGTTGGGATCGACGCGTCCTTGAGGATGTTGCACGTCGATCGTCGAGCCCGGAGCTCGGAGGGATACAAGCGACACGCCCGGCGCCACGACATCGGGCTTCGCGAAGTTGCGGAATTGCTCGCGGCCCGACCACGCCGGCACCGTGTCGTCGGTCGTCGCAGCCGTGCCCATCGTGTCGGTCGCGCCTACGCTGATCACATACGGATCGTCGCCTGGCGACGTCACGCCGTCCGCACCGTTATTCCCAGCCGAAGCAACAACGGTGATCCCGGACGCCCACGCGGCCTCGGATGCCGCATCGAGCGGGTTGGCGAAATATGGCTGGTGTGCATCAATGCCGAACGAGATGTTGAGCACCCCGATGTTGTACGCGTCGCGATTGGCGACGACCCAGCCGATACCGGCGATCACGCGCGAGAGGGAGGACGAGCCGTCGGCATCGGCGACCTTGACCGATATGAGCGTTGCGCCGGGAGCGATGCCAAAGTGCCGAGGTTGGTCACCGGTGCTGGCAGTGCCGTCGCCGGCGATGAGCCCAGCCATGAACGTGCCGTGACCATAGTGATCGACGCCATCACCCTCGCCCGAGAAGTCGGGCGCCCGAACGAGCCGCGGGGCGTGCAGGTCGGGTGTGTCGGCGACGCCGGTATCGACGAGGGCGACCCCGACACCGCGACCCACGCCCGGCGACCAGTCGGGGCCGGGGTCGATCGCTGCGACCTGTGTGTCGACCGCCGACGCGTCGAACGCCGTTCCCGTCGGGTGCAGTACGTCGTCGGGAGTGACATGCACCCCAGGCATTGTGCCGAGCGCGACGATCCCGCCGGCGGTGACGTGGGCCGCCACCCCGGCGATGATCGGAAGCGACTCGTCGATGGTCCCAGCCACCGAGGCAACGGAGCTGGCCGCAGCCTCGACGCTCTCGGCCTGGACGATGACAGCTCGGCTGGCGCCGGCTGCCGAGGCGTGCGCAGGAGTCGTTCCAGCGAAGGTGGAAACGGCGATCACCACCGCCACGAGGATGGGCACTGGCGACTGCCTGCCGCTCCCGGAGCCGCGGGCTAGCACGATGCCGCCGTTCCAAGGATCTGGTGCGCAAAGCGAATGAGGTCTTCGGGTTTGAACGGCTTGGTCATGTAATAGTCGGCGCCGACCTTCCAGCCCTTCCACACGTCAGCATCGGTCGCCTTCGCAGTGAGGAGTACTACGGGGATGGCCGCGACATCGGGGCGCGCTCGCATCTCCTGGAGCAGCTCGAAGCCGTCCCGGCCGGGCATCATTACGTCGAGCACCACCAAATCGGGATGCAATCGTTCGACCGCCTCGAGTCCCGAGTCGCCGTCTTCGGCGGTCGAGACTTGGAATCCTTCCGACTCGAGGTTGATCGTGACCAGCGCGCGCATGTTCGGATCGTCATCAACGAACAGGATCCGAGCCTCCTCTGGGCGGCGAATCGAAAACGCGGGCAAAGGCGCGAAAGACACACACGTCTAACGGCTTCTGCCAAGCATTTCTTGAGAAGGCAAAGGCTGATCGCAGCGGGTCCCCGAGAAACAGGTCGAACCTCAGAACATGCCTCCGCCGATCCCAGGCCGAATCAAGTGCGCGTTCGAGGGTGCGGGAAGTCGAAGTGCACTATTCCGAACGACTGGGCCTGTGGTTTCGGGCGAGGATCGCCTCCGATCCCGCGCGTCGAGCAGGCGATATCAAACAGGCGCAGGTCGGCCGCCGAGCGGGTGTGCGAGCACTGCCGCGAGCCCAGGCCGCGCCCGTCGAACCCCTTCAGGAACTAGGTGTTGACGCTTACGTCCGGCTCTTCGCTGCACACGAATGCGAGGCGTGCGACCCACCGGATATCACGTTGATGCGTCAGGCTGAGTACGCCGCGGCGGTTGTAAGACCGTTGTACGAACCCGAAGATCGCGTTTGGAGGGAGCGCCGTTCGCCTTCGACTGCTCAATTGGCACCCCGAGCGGCACCGCCGTCAGCCGGGCGGGTCACCGCGCCGGACGTGATCCAGCGCCGCGCTTCTTGCGGTCCGATGCCTGCGCTCCAGAGGAACCCCTGGCCGTAGGTGCAGCCCATTTCGTCGAGGGCCCGGAGTTGGGTCTCGTCCTCGACGCCTTCGGCGATGACCTCGAGGTTGAGCGTGTCGGCGAGGCTGACGATCGTCCGGACGATAGAGGTGTCGTCGGGGTTGGTGCCGAGCCCGTCGACGAACGACCTATCGATTTTGAGGGTGTCGATCGGGAGGCGTTTGAGGTAGCTGAGCGACGAGTAGCCGGTGCCGAAGTCGTCGATGCTGATCTTGATGCCGTGGTCCTGGAGGGCGGTGATCGTCTGAAGCGAGTGCTCGAGGTTCTCGACGAGGACGCTTTCGGTGACCTCGAGGTGGAGGGCCTCGATAGGGACGCGACTGTCGGTGAGTGCTGCGCGGACCTTCTCGACGAGGTCGCCATGTTCGAGCTGGCGGGGCGAGACGTTCACGGCGACCCAGACGGGACGGGCCGGGTACTCGCGTCGCCAAGCGGCGGCCTGGCCGACGGCCTGTCGTAGGATCCAGTCTCCGATGGGCAAGATCAGCCCCGTCGCCTCGGCGATGGGAATGAACTCCGCTGGCGAGATCATGCCGAGGAGCGGGTGAGTCCACCGGAGCAGTGCCTCGAAGCCGGCGGTCTCGAGGTTCGCGAGCCGGAAGACGGGCTGGTACACGACGTTGAGCTGGCCGCGATCGAGTGCGGCGTGCAGCTCCATCTCCAGCTCGAGCCGGCGCCGGTTGCGGACCTGGAACGTTTCGTCGAAGTGGACGACTCGTGACCGACCCGACTCCTTGGCCCGTTGCAAGGCAGCGTCGACATCGCGAAGGAGCGTGTCGGCGTCGTCGTCGGGTCGGCTGAGGATGGTGCCGATGCTGGCCGACATATGGAACTCGCGTGCGCCGATCGAGAACGGAGCGTCGAACGCGGCGAGGAGTCGACGGGCGAGGTCCTCGGCCTGGCCGGCGCACGTCGCGCCGGGTCCCACGACGGCGAACTCGTCGCCACCGAAACGGGCCAGGGTCTCGGATGGGAGCAGCGCGGCGTCAAGTCGTCGACCCACAGCCGTGAGCATCGCGTCGCCGGCGGCCGGGCCGAGGCTGTCGTTGATCTTCTGGAAATGGTCGAGGTCGAGCAGCGCGACGGTCACCTGCCCGTCCGGACCGGCCGCGGCGAGCGTGGCATCGAGATGCGCGGTCAGCAGGCGTCGGTTCGCCAGGCCGGTGAGAGGGTCGTTGTCGGCGAGGTGCTCGAGCGCCAAGGCCGCCTCGCGACGTTCGGTGACGTCGAGGATGGTGCAGCCGACCAGATCGGAGCGGCCATCGACCGGCGAGTATCTGACCCGGATCCAGCGGACCTCGCCGTCGGGTCTGACGATGCGATAGGTCAGGTCCTCGCCCGACGTGCCGGCCAGAACCTCGAGGAACTTCGCCGTGCTGCTTTCGCGGTCGTCGGGGTGAACCTGCGCCGTGAAGGCAATCTCGCAGGGCGTCACGTCGTGGTCCAGGCCGAGGATGTCGTAGAGCTCGTCGCTCCAGGTGGTCTCACCGGTGCGGCGGTTCCACTCCATGCTCCCCAAATGCGCGGAACGTTGGGCTTCGGCCAGCCGTCGCCGATCGTCCGCCCCGCGGTGCTGGAGCTCGACCCGGTCCGAGACGTCCCGGGTGATCGCCGCGAGACCGACGATCGACCCGGCGGCGCCCCGAAGAGGTGAGAGCGAGATGGAGGCATGGAACTCGGTGCCGTCCCCTCGTCGACGCGTGGTCTCGTAGGGTGCTATCGGTTCGCCCAGCTCGATCCGCGCCAACGCGTCGCGTAGCTCCTCTTCATGCTCGGGCTGCATGACCACGCTGATGTGCTCGCCGATGACCTCGTCGGCGGGGCGGCCGTACAGCCGCTCGGCTCCTGCGTTCCACGTCGTGATGATCCCGTCGAGGCTTGTCGAGATGATCGCATCGTTCGACGACTCGACGATCGCCGCCAGGCGCGCGGCGCTCTCCTCGGCTCGGAGCCGCTCGGTGATATCCGTCGAGACACCGATCGTCGCGATCCGCTGTCCCTGTTCGTCGATGAGCGGCGTCGTTGTTGCCATCACCGCGATCCGCGTCCCGTCCTTGCGCCGCAACCAGAACTCACCTGACCACGCATGGTCGTCGCTGACCGAGGGCAGCGCGTCAGCAGCTCCGTCCCATCCATCGGCGACGGGAAGGAGCTCCCCGAGGTTCGTGCCGAGCGCCTCTTCCGACGTCCAGCCGTAGGTTCCCTGCGCGGCCTTGTTCCAGAAGACGACCTTGCCTTGCCGATCCCACGCAATGACCGGCTGACCCACTGCGGCGAGGAGGCGCTCCTGCAGCCGGATGGACTCCTCCGCATGCCTGCGGTCGGTGACATCGCGCAGGTTGCCGACGATGACCCCGACGTTCGGGTCGTTGATCAGGTTGGTCGCGATCTCCTCGAGCCAGCGGACGTTGCCGACGCGGTCGAGGATCCGGAACTCAGTGCAGACGGAGTCGCCCACGTTGGGAATCGTCAGGAAGTCGAGGATGACGCGATCCCGGTCGTCGGGATGGATCATCTCAAGACCGTTCCGGCCGACCAGATCCTCGGGCGACCATCCGTGCAGCTCGCTGAGCGCGGGGCTGGCCCACACGATGGTTCCGTCCCCCTCGAAGAACATGACGAGGAGACGCGAATGGGAAAGGATCGCGTCGGACGTGGCCTCGACGATCTGGAGTTTCGACGGAAGCGTCCCGCGGCCGGTCGCCCGACGGTCCGGGCGAACGATCGGCTGCGCCGCCGGATACGGTAGGAGCCGGGCCGGGGGGGTGATCGGTCGGCGGGGGTGTGTGCTCTTATCGACGTACATCGCCGCGTCAGCCGCGCTCAGCAGGGTCGCGACCGTCGAGGTCGGATCGCTCGCCGCGACCCCGACCGATGCGCCGATCCGGACCTGAGTCGCGCCGACCTGGAACGGCTCGGCCATCACGTCGCGGAGTCGAGTCGCGATCGCCGACGCCTGATCGTCCCCGACGCCGGGACAGGCGAGCACGAACTCGTCACCGGACAGGCGGCACAGCAGGTCACCCTGTCGCACCGTCCGGCGAGCCCGGGCCGCGACCTTGACGAGGAGCTCGTCGCCGACGTGATGGCCGAAAGTGTCGTTCACCGCCTTGAAGTCGTCGAGGTCGACGAACAGCAACCAGAGAGGCTCGACGCTCGAGGTCAGGTGCCGCTCGATGAACGAGGTTGCGGCACGGCGGTTCGGGAGGCCCGTCAGATCGTCGCGCTCCGCTTGGCCGGTAAGTTCGCGGTCTCGCAGCTTGCGAGCCGAGATGTCGACATGGAACAGGACGACTCCGCGTCCGTTGGCGACCGGAGCCCAGCCGGCCCGCAGCATGAACCAACGGTCCTCGCTCGGAGACGGGCAGGGATACTCGAGGTCGAACTGGTCGCGTTCGCCCGTCAGGATCTGACGCAGCCCGGCGGCGGCGTCGGCGGCGTGACTCGACCCGTTCGCCGCGGCACGATCGCAGGTGCCGAGGTAGTCGACCCCTCGGCCCGTTCACTCGGGTGAGCCGTCGTTGAGGTGCGTGAACAGCCGCCAGCCGGCGTTGGTGTCCACGATCGTGCCGGTGTCGTCGAGGACCGCCGCGATCGCGCTGAGGTGATCGAACGCGAATGATCGCAACGCCAGCACGTCGATGTCGATCTGCTGGTCCATGACCGGTACGGGATGACGCATACTCGTCCTCACTCGTCGACGGAGCGGTATCCCTGATCGCAATAAACGGGGCCCAGACAGGAGCATCGATCCAACTCCCGCAGGCCAACACCGAGGCGGAGGCGAGACGGTCTACTGACCTTGTCGGCGGATCGTCCTACGACTTGAGACCCTTTCCGCGCCCGGTTCACGGCCAAGAGAGAGTGGTTACCAGCCGCTTGGGTCCGGGAGTTGGGTGAGGGCGTCCTCGACGGCTTTGAGTAAGGCGCTGGCGACGAATGGTTTGGTGAGGTAGGTCGCGCCGAGTGCACGACCATCGGCGATGTGGTGGGGCAGCACATTTGCGCTGAGGAAGATAACTGGTAGGCCGGTGCCACCCGTTTGCGATCGGAGAGCGGGCGCGAGGTCGGTGCCGCTCATTCCGGGTAGTCCGACGTCGAGGACAGCAATATCGGGCATGCCGCGTACCTTGACCGTGGCGAGTGCTGCCTCGGCAGTGCCGACGGCGATGACTTGATGTTTCGCAGCCGCGAGACGACGTTCGATGAGGGCGCGTACGTCGGCGTCGTCCTCGACGACGAGTACGCGTGCCATTAGACGACCGCCGACAGGGCCGGGACCATGGGGACGGTCACGGTGAATGTGGTTCCGACGCCCTCGACGCTGGTTACGGTGATGGAACCGCCTTGCGCTTCGGCGAGCGAACGTGCGATGGGGAGTCCGAGCCCCGTTCCGGGAATCGCGGCGCGGGTACTGGCACGCGACCGGAAGAAGTGGTCGAAGACTTTGGAGAGCTCGTCGGGCGGGATGCCAAGACCGGTGTCGGCGACCGAGATCGCGCAGCACCGGTCATCGTCGGTATCGCATGCGATTGTGACCGTGCCGTTGGTGGCGGTGTGTTTGAGGGCGTTGCTGAGCAAATTCGCGAGGATCTGTTCGGTGCGTTGTGGGTCGACCAAGATTTCGAGGCGCGGCATCGGGTTGGGTATTACGAGCCGCACACCTTTTCGGATGCACAGGATCTCGAAGTCGCGTACGACCGGGTCGAGCACCGCGGAAACCGGGACCGGTTCGATGTGCAGGTCGACTTGGTGGGTGTCGACCTGATCGAGGATGAGGAGATCGTCGACCAAGGCGTGCAGCCGCTGCGCGTTGCGATACGCAGTGCGGACATGATCGGCCGTTTCGCCGATCACCGCGCCGGGTGTCTCCAAGACCTCTTCGAGGTATCCGAGGATGGACGTGAGCGGGGTGCGAAGTTCGTGCGATGACCGGGCGAGTAACGCTCGTTGTCTGCGGGCCAAGTCCTCTACCTGCTCGGACGCGGTCTCCAATTCGCGGTTCGCGGTCGCGAGCCGCCGCCGCTGGCGTCGGAGCCGGAACTGCAGGCCCACGACGATCACCGATATCACCGCAAGGCCCGCGAGCAGTAACCAGGGAAGCAGCGACGACATACCACTGACCGCCGAATACAGCGTCCGGTGCGGGACCGACACAATCACCCGCCACGCCGTACCCGTGACCGGCGTCACCGCGAAGTAGACCCGACCCTGATCCCCGTCGAACACGGCCCTGCGGCTAGTCACCGAGTGCGCGAGATCGCGATCGATCACACGCAGGGAAACACCATTTGCGTCAGCGACGTTGCTCGCAACCACCGTTCCGTGCGCGTCCAGCACGAAGATACGGCTGCCCGGTATCGCGACCGCGTTCGTGACGTACGAACCAATCGGCGTCGAGGAAGCCGCGAATGCGCCACTGAACACCGCCGTACCCCGCCGGGTACGGATGGGAACTGCAACCGCGACGACCGGTTCCTCTCGGGCAGCACTCGGTACCACTTGCGAGACGGCGCGTTGACCGCGATGAGCCACCGCGAGATGCACATACTTGACGGTCAGGTCACGTCCGATCAACGCATCGTTGCGTGGCCAGACATGCACGAGGCGGCCTTGCCCATCGAGGAACACCGCCGCGTCGACCTGTAGACCAGCGACGATATGTTCAAAGTCGGCCTCCGCCAGTTGGTCGCGAGTGAGACTTCGTTCGACCAGCCGAGTCTCCCGGCGGGAAAAGTCATCCAAGTAGGCGTTCACGAAACGCGCCCCGATCTGAGCTCGCTGCGCGAACCGTGACCGCAACACAGCACGCCCCTCCGCCTGAGAAGCCGCTAAGGAAACCGCAGACGCGCCGAGCAACCCAAGGAGCACGACCGCCAAAACGAGAAACCCGGCCACCGACCAACCCCGAGACAGCCTCCCCATCACCGATCCCCATCGGCCACAGCGTCCACCAATGAAGGCAACGCCGACGCGAATTGGCGCATCAGACGGGCAACCTGATCACGACCGATCTCATGGCCGGCTCCTCGTCGGCCACGAACGCCTCACAGACGCTCAGCACGAACGCCTGCTCACCCTGTTGGGATGGCGACGGCCACGCCGACGTCACCAACACCTACCTCGCGAAGGAGCTCCTGCGCGACGTTTACAACGCGCGCACGGTCGGGGCAGCGCGGCGGCGGCGCGTCGCTTCTACGAACACTGCGATCAGACCGGGGTGCGCGAGTGCTGTCGCCTCGCGCGCACGATCCGGGCCTGGGAAGCCGAAGTGCTCGCGTTCCACACGACCGGACGATCGCAGGATGGAACGAATCCATGCAACCCAGGATGGCCGATCCGACGCTCCGATGGCGAGCGCCGACAAGGTAGGACATCAGTGACGTGGGTCCCTTATTCGAACGGTGCGGGTATGCGTACGCACGCCGGAAGGACAGAGCGTGGACGACATCTCAGTGCAAATGGCGTGACGCGCAGTGCGGTGTGGCTGAGCTTGGTCGGCTGGTCATGAGCGCAGAGTACGAAACCGCCAGCCGATCTGTCGGGCCCGAGCGAGTACATCGCTGGATGGTGCTCGCCGCTGCGGCCGTTGCGCGGCGAGCACCATCGTACGTTGTGAGAACGTTCTGGTTTAGGCGTGGAGTCGGACGGTTTGGGTGACGGTGCCGAATACGTCCCGCCGGGTTGTGAACGAGTCGAAGTTCAACGTGACGGTGGCGCTGCCGCCTCGGAATACGCCATCGATCGCGGTGGCTGTGATCGCGTAGTTGGTGGGGCCGTTGCAGGCGATGTCCGTGAAGCCTTGCGCGTGGAACAACTTTCGGCCTGCACGTTCGGTCGCTTGTATGTCGAGTGTGACGGTCGCAGGCAGGTTGCAGGTCACGGTTCCCGTCACCACCACGTTCCCGGCCTTGGTGAAACTGCCGTTCGGGTTGACGGTTGCACTGACCTGCAACGTGGGCGGCAGCGGGACGGTTGCATCGAAATGCAATGTGGTGCTGGCGGCCTCGGTCTGGGTCACGATGTTGGCGACCGTGAGGATGCAGTTCGCGGGGGCGCAGTCGATACCCGCAGGGTTGTTGGCCGGAAAGATCTGGCGGAACACACCGTAGGAGAGCGAAACGCTTCCGGCACTGTCCGCGTTCGTGAACGCCAGCGTCGAGGTGTCACAGTCCGCTTCGGACGTTGCGCCCGGTTTGCATTCGATGAGCGCTAGTTGCGCGTTCGCGGTGAATACGCTCGCCGCAACGGTGACGTTCTGGCCGTCCACCAGCGCGGCGTTCGGAGTCACCGTCACCGCCGTAGCAGCTCCCGCTGGTATGGCACTCAACCCGATGACGATGACGGTCGCGACCAGTAACCCAATGCCGAGGAACCTGACCTTGTGCATTCGACCCCCCATGTTGGAGGCCAGCACCGGCCGGGAGGAGTTCCCGGCCGTCCGACCTCACCGATGTTCCAACATAAGACGCCGAACTCGGCTTGTCAGTTCCCCGGCACAGGTCGCGTGGAAAGCCGCACGGTCCGCGCAGATCGCGTGACCGGCATCCGTTCGGGGGCGTCATTGACGAACAACCGGTGGCGCCCGCGCGAGCGCCGCATCTCCTCTGGGTCGAGATGTTCGGCGGCGACCGTTCTCACACCCCGGGCGTCGTTTCGATGCGCACCCGTCGACCACGCAAGCTCAGGCGCACCACGTCGGCCCGTCGCTGCGGCAACGACTGGGCCCGGCGCGGTGAGCAAACTCGTGGCCACGTGCTGCCAGCCAAATCAACAGGTACTCACCGCAGCACGACCGTATTCGGTGCCCGGTCGTCGGACGAGATCGTGCGGCTAGGACGCGAGCAATCGCACCACCGCAAGCAATATGAGCGTCACAACGGCAGAGAGCAACAGTGACCCTACGCATCCAAGACGGTTCGAGAAAAAGAAGAACACGGGTCTGCCCTTGGCGCAATCAGGTGGCGAGCGGGTCGGCGGGGATGTATTGCTCTCGCTGATCTGGGCCCACGCGTTTGCCGATCTGGGCGAGAAGGTCGAGCCATCCCGTGAAGATGTTCATTGACGAACGTCTCCGTGGTGCGAAGCGATACTGACCCAAACTCGTTACCCTCACGCGCGGGGGCGCAAACTCGGACTGCCAGCACGAACGACATCGACCCCGGCACCTTCGACGACCTCCCGATAACGGTCGCCCCCTGCGACGGTGACCCACCACCAGCCGACCGCGTGGTCCGCGTACAGGACGCGTTGACGAACGCGACCGACGTCGTCGCCCGAGACGCGGACCGACGGCGAAGCTGCACGCAACGGGGACCCCTCAGCATCACTGCGACGATGGCACGCACGACGGGCCCGGCTCGTTCCGCCGCCAGCTGCGCGGGCGTCGTGCTGTGCGCCTTGGGTTCAGGTGTGCTTCGGACTCAACGCCGACGACGTGCCCGCGCTCTCGCGCGGGTGGCAAGGAGGGACCAGCGACCCCGGTCATCACACCTAGACGTCGTGCGGTTGCGGCTCTACGCCATCCGCCGCGGCCGGTTGCGCCAAGTCGGCGACATCCGACACAGCGTCACTGATCTCGCGGGATGCTGTGCGGGCGTGGGTCGCGACGTCCTTCGCGGCGCCCGTCGCCTGCCGCTTCACACGATCGGAGGCGCGCGTGACCCGGTCCACCACGGCGCTACCCGCGCTCTTCGCTTTGGGCACCGACGACGAGAACCCGTCGTATAAGACCTTGGCTCCGAACGCCGCGAGACCCCCGATGACTAGTCGGCGAAACATGTGGAATCCTCCAACGTTGATGCATTGACGCATGGTTGATACCCACGGTGACTCGTCCGACGCATGCGGCCCCCGACCGGCCTGTCGACACCCTCACACCGCCGCACACCGCTCGTATAGGACCGCGTCCTTTTTGGCACCCGGCACGTAACGGCATCGTTCGGGCTGAACGCTTGCAGCAGCGGGTCGGGTCCGAGTCCGCCCGCGTCCACTCGTGAAAGACCAGGTGAGAGCTCCTCGTGACCTCGCACCGGCTCGAACAGCGAAACTACGCCTGCATCGGGCGTCTAGCGCGCGGCACTCACTCCATGGACGCATGACTCTCCTGACACCGAAGGCGATCGTCGCTACGACGCAATCGCTGTTGGGTCTCCCCGTGTGTACGAACCGACGCCGGTCGCTGTTGACGATGGTCGATGTCAGTCCGAGCAGGCCCCTCTCGGGGCGGTGGCGACGATTCGTCGCCAGGAATTTGGGTACCGGCATCGCAAATCAATCCGTCGCGCTCACGCTGGAGCCGTACAGTCAGAAGGCCCGCAGCGGCGCGGGACGCGACCCCGAAAATGGGTTCGACGCAATTTTTGCCTGCTCGTTTTGCGATGTATACACCGGTCTCGGCGCGGCGGAGGAGGGCGGATGGGACGTCACCGGGTTCGGAGATCGCAACCCCGATGCCGGCAGTGACGTGATTGCCGTTGCCATCGATGAACTCGAGGGTGGCGATCGCCAGGCGGATGCGTTCGGCGATCTCGTAGACGACGGTCGGCGTCCGGTGTGCGTCGCAGACGCCGCCTTGCACAGCGTCGACGAAGCCGGCCTGCGCTATTCGATGTCTGCATGATTGCATTTATGGTCGCGTATAACCATCGGTTCTGTGGTTGTCGTACCCCTCCAGGGGGATGGGCTGCGTGCCGATGCGGAGGGTATGGGTCGATGCACGAGCGCGGGTCGTGACTGCCGCGCACTGCGTTGCCGGCGCTGCAAGCCGATCCTGGCGCTGGTCGTGGCCGTGGCGCTGGGGGTTTCGGCGTGTGGTTCGGCGGGGCGGTCGGCCGCTGGGCCGCGGGTAACCGTGGTGGAGCGCGATTTCCGCATTTCCGTGTCGCCGTCGACGGTGCGGGCGGGACTGGTCACGTTGCATATCAGAATCCGGGTCCGTCGACGCATGAAGTGAACGTTGATCGGACGACCCTTGCGGCGGGTGCGCTTCCGTTGCGCGCAAATGGATTGCAGGTGAACGAAGACTCGGCGCGGTTGACGCCGATTGACTCGGTGAGTCTTCCGTTGCGGACGTCACAAGATTTGACCGTGAAATTGACGCCGGGCCGTTACGTGTTGTTCTGCAATCTGGAAGGGCATTATCTCGGTGGGATGCGCGTCGAGTTGGACGTGACACCGTGACCCTTGACGTCTCGACGCCGACCGTGCCGCACCGCGCGCGAGTGTCGGGGGTCATGCGACGCAGCCGGGGGATTGTCGGGATCGTCGCGGTCTTCTTGGTTGTTGTTTCGGTCTTGGACGGGTTCGGCGTTTTGGGTCTACAACGCCAATATCACACGCCGCTGGTTGTTGACGTGACGTCTCGTCAACGGGCGTTCGTCGAGCGGTACATCAAAGACGTCGTCTTGAAGTTGGATGGCGTGCAAGCCGATCCGAGCGAAGACGCCGCCGCGCTCACGACGGCCGCGGATGGCCTCTTGTCGGGTGGGATGGTTCCCTCCCCGCAGGGCAATATCAATGATCTCGTGAGTGTCCCGCGCCCGGCGAACGTGTACGTGCGGCTCAAACTGGCTCACGAACGGGATCTGATCCACCAACTCATCGGACAAGGAGAGGGGCTGCTGGCCGAAGGCAGGACCGCACCATCGTTTTCCGCAGACTTGCAAGCTCTCCGCCTCAAAGGCGCGCAACTTTCGAGCGTGACTGGCGACGCGGCGGGCCAAGAAGCCATTGTCGCCAAGGCCGAACTCGCGAGGCTGGTCCGAATCCAGATCGCGATCGGTGCGCTCGGGACGCTCGTCGCACTTGCGATGGGTCTGCTGTTGCGACGCTCGGCGAGACGCCAATCGGGACGGTTCCGGTCCCTTGTGCACAACTCGACCGACCTCATCACCGTCCTTGACGAGCATGCGATCGCGACCTACCAAAGCCCGTCGGCATTACGCGTATTGGGCTACGAAGCTTCCGAGATTGTCGGCACGCGCCTCACCGCGTTGCTGCATCCCGACGACAAGACCCGTGTCGTAGAGACCCTCACGGCACTGTATGAACGTCCCGACGCGACGATCGAACTGACATTTCGGATCCGTCACCGGAACGGCGCGTGGATCACGATGGAAGGCACCGCTCACAATCTCATCGCCGATCGCACCGTCGGCGGGTTCGTCATGAACAGCCGCGATATCACCGAACGGGTGCGAGTGGGCGAGGAACTGGCGCGCGCGCGCGATCAGGCGATGGACGCATCACGCATGAAGTCACAGTTCTTGGCGTCGATGAGCCACGAGATTCGCACCCCGATGAATGCGGTCATTGGCCTCAACGAACTGTTGCTCGGCACCGACCTCGATACCGAACAACACGAATACGCCGCCGGCGTCGGCACCGCGGCTGAGGGACTGTTGGCGATCATCAACGACATTCTCGATTTCTCCAAAGTCGAAGCCGGCAAACTCGAACTGGAGATCATCGACTTCGATCTCGGCGTGCTCCTCGAAGATGTCGTGGCTCTCCTCGCCGACGCGGCGCACACCAAGGGGCTCGAGCTGCTCGCCCACCCTGACCCGGAACTGACCCGAGCACTGCGCGGCGATCCGACCCGCCTCCGACAAATCTTCATCAACCTCGTTTCGAACGCAGTCAAGTTCACCAGCACGGGTGAAGTTGTGCTGCGCGCGATGCCGGTCTCGCAGATGGGACAGACCTCGGTCGTGCGGTTCGAGGTCACCGATACCGGTTTGGGAATCGCGCCGGCCGACCAGGTCCGCATGTTCGAGCCGTTCTCCCAAGCCGACAGCTCAACGACCCGCCGTTTCGGCGGTACGGGCCTCGGACTTGCGATTGTCCGACAGCTCGTCGAGCTCATGGGCGGCGAACTCGGCCTCATTAGCGAAGTCGATCGCGGCAGCACTTTTTGGTTCGAGCTTCCCCTCGCACTGCGAGACGCAACCGGATCAGCACCGCGGCCGACCTTGCCGGACTTCGACTCGATGCGGGCCATCGTCGTCGACGACAACGCCACCAACCGGCTCATCTTGCGTCAACAACTCGCTTCTTGGTCGGTGCACCCCGACGAAGCAGTCGACGCCCCGAGCGCGCTCGAACAGATCCGAGCAGCCGCCGCCGCAGGCGATCCGTACACCCTGGTCATCTTGGACCTCAACATGCCCGGCATGGACGGCCTCGAACTCGCTCGAGCGATCAAAACCGACCCAACGACCGCACCCGCCCGACTCTTCTTGCTGAGTTCGTCGGGACGCGTTCCGAAAGACGTCGCCATCGAAGCCGGGCTCGCGGGCACCATGACCAAACCCGTCCGGCAATCCGAATTGTTCAACTGTCTGATCGAAGGACTCCAGATGGAACCGTCCCCGGACCGTCCCGACGAGACGCCGGCGACGCAACGTGACACCCAAGCAGCGCGGGGGGTCGTGTTGTTGGTCGAGGACAACACGATGAATCAGCTCGTCGCGACCCGAATGCTCGCCAAACTCGGCTATCGATGCGACGTCGCGAACAATGGGCAAGAGGCACTCGGCGCGATCATCGCCGGCGCCTACGACGCCGTCCTCATGGACTGCCAGATGCCGGTAATGGACGGCTACGAAGCCACTCGCCAACTGCGGCGCGCCGAGAGCTTTACCGATCGACATCTCCCGGTTATCGCAATGACTGCGGCGGCGATGCAAGGCGATCGCGAAGCCTGTCTCGAAGCCGGTATGGACGACTACATCACGAAACCCATTCGGAGCGAAACGATCAGCGAGGCCCTCGGCCGCTGGATCACAACCGCTGTGGCCCGGCCCGAACCGGACTTCCTTGACACCGCACGAGCCGCCGACACGGTCATCGACGCCGAACGATTCGCTGTACTACGTGACCTCGACGCTGGCGACGGCGACCTGATCTTGCTGCTCGTCTCCGAATATCTCAACGACGGCGAGCAGCTCCTCGCAACGCTGCGCGAAGCCCTCGCGGAAGGCGACCCTCACACCCTCGAACGCACCGCCCACACCCTCAAAGGGTCTAGCGCCAATCTCGGCGCCGTACGCGTCGCTGAGATCTGCGGCCGACTCGAGACCCTCGGTCGGGCCGGCGCGCTCGGTACGGCGCCCCGTCTCGTCGACGACGCAGACGCCGCGTTCGCTCACGTCCGAGCCGCTCTCGCAGTGGAAGTGTCGGAGATCTGAATGCGGGTCCTTGTCGCCGACGACGAAGCAACGACTCGACTCGTCGTCAAAGCAGTCGTGCAGAAACTCGGACACGAATGCCTCGTCGCCAACGACGGCGACCGGGCCTGGGTCCTCCTCCAGACAACTCCGATCGACGTGCTCATCACCGACTGGATGATGCCCGGCCTCGACGGCCCCGAACTTTGTCGACGTGTCCGAGGGCGCCCGAGCGACGCGTACGCCTACACGTACACGATCCTCGCCACCGTTATGAGCGACCGTGCTGACATCCTTGCTGGGATGGAAGCCGGCGCCGACGACTACCTCATCAAACCCCTTGACCCGTTCGACGTCCAAACACGGCTGATCGCAGCCGAACGGGTCACGGAACTCCACACTGAGATCGCCGACTACCGGCTCCAGCTCGAACGTCTCAACGGCGACCTCGCCGAGCAAGCCCGAACCGACCCGCTCACCCAACTCGGTAACCGGCTCCGCCTACGCGAGGACCTACAGATCGTGCACGCCCGCGCCCAACGCCACGCCCGCCCCTACAGCATCGCGATGTGCGACCTCGACCACTTCAAGGCGTACAACGACACCTACGGCCACCCCCAAGGCGACCAAGCCCTCCAACACGTCGCCGCCGTCCTCGCCGCCGATCAACGCGCCGACGACACCGCGTATCGCTACGGCGGCGAAGAGTTCATCATCATCTACGCCGACGAGCACCTCCCCGGAGCGGCCGCCGCCGCCAATCATCTCCTACGAACCATCGAAGCGCTCGCAATACCCCACACCCGCAACGACCCGCACGGCATCCTCACCATCAGCGTCGGCATCGCAACCTACGAACCCGGCAACGACCAAAGCGCGGCAACCATCCTCGAACAAGCCGACCAAGCCCTCTACACCGCCAAACAACACGGCCGAAACCAAATCGCGACACCACACGACGCCAACGTCACCCACTGAAGGCCTGCCGCCTCGCCTTCAAGTTCGCTCACGCCAACTCCTCGTCGTTCGCCGAAGCTTGGGGAGGCGCTGAGTTCACGCTCCGGGATTTCGATCACCAGTTCGGGACGTGACGCTCCGGCGGTCGTAAAGCGGCCCGAGGCGGTCGACCCGACCTGACACCCAGTTCGAGCACACGGCGCCGCCCAGCGTCGGTGTGTCCATCCCAGGGGGGAGTATCCGCTGCTTCCGGAGCGATCGACGGCAGCACCGCGATCTACCAGCTGTCGCGTCAATGAGCGCAGCGGAAGTTCGGTGCGTGCGGACCGCCGATAGCATCCGTTGGTGCATCTGGACCCGTCCGATGAGAGCGTTCGCACACTCATCGCTCGGAACATTACGGGACCCGTCGTCATGCTGAACCTGTTGCGGTTCCGCGACACCGCCGACTACAGCGACCACCTCGAACTCGCTCCGGCTCGACCGATCTCCGGACGAGCTGCGTACGATCGATACATTGCACACTCCCTGCCGTTTCTCACCGCTACCGGTGGCAGCGTTGACTTCATGGGCGACGGCGGCACATACTTCGTCGGCCCCATCGAAGAGCGCTGGGACGCTGCGTTGATGGTGCGACAGGCAAATCTTCAAGGCTTCTTCTCGTTCGCGACCAACGGCGACTACTTAGCCGGGATCGGTCACCGGGCCGCCGCCGTTGACGACAGCCGGATCCTGCCCCTGGTCCCACGGGAGCTTCCGAGACCCTGAGACTCGAGGGTCTGGCACTCCATAAATGCAGGGCACGCGTACGCACGACTGTGCGAACGTTCGTCGTGCCGCAGAACATCTTCACGGGCCGGGTCGCCGAGACCTACGACCTCGCGTCGTCCGAAATGTACGACCCGGCCGTCATCGCCGCGGCCGCCGACTTTCTCGCCGAGGAAGCGGCGGGAGGGAAGGCGTTGGAGTTCGGGATCGGCACCGGACGAATCGCATTGCCGCTCAGCCGGAGGTCGGTCGAGGTGCACGGCATCGACATCTCGGCCGACATGATCGAGCAGTTGCGGCGAAAGCCGGGAGCGGAGACGATCGCAACGACGGTCGGCGACTTTGCCGAGACATTGGTCCCCGGAGAGTTTTCGCTCGTGTACGTCGTCTACAACAGCATCTGCAATCTCCTGGAACAGGCGGAATGGGTCCGGTGCTTCCGCAACGCCGCGCGCCATCTCCGTCCGGGCGGCCGGTTCGTCATCGAGCTCTGGATTCCCGATCTGCGCCGCTTCCCTCCCGGCGCGGCCGGTGTGCCGTTCGACGTCACTCCCACGCATCTCGGCTACGACACGCTCGACGTCGCGAACCAACGCGGCGTGTCGCACCATTTCTTCACGACCGGCGACCAGCCCGCGCGCTTCGATTCGCCGTTCCGGTTCGCCTGGCCGGCGGAACTCGACCTCATGGCCCAGATCGCGGAGATGACCCTGCACGCGCGGTGGAACGATTGGGACCGTTCACCGTTCACGAGCGAGAGCGCCAAACACATCTCCGTGTGGCAGCGGCCGCTGTGAGCGAACCGGCAACGAGTTGTCGGCGACCCTTTCTCGTCGGCACCGTTTCGGGCAGTATCGAGTCGTCCGGACTCGAGTACAGGGGAGCGACGATGACGGTCAAGGTCAATGTGCAGTACGGGAAACCGAGCGACCCAAAGCGCTTCGAGGACTACTTCTTGAACACGCACTCGGGAGTCGCGAAGAAGCTGCCCGGACTCAAGTCGTTCGAGTACGGCAAGGCACTCTCCAATCTCGACGGCTCCACCACCGACGTCTTCCGGATCGCCACGCTCACGTTCGACAGCATGGACACGGTCCAGGCCGCGTTGACGAGCGCCGAACATCACGCGACCACGTCCGACATGGCGAGTTATGCGAGCGGTGGCGCGACGATCGTCGTCTCCGAGGCCGTGTAACAGGTCGGGAAGCCGCGTGAGCACCACGGACAACACGTACCTCGAACAACACGTCCGCGCGTTCAACGCGGCCGTCGACAAGGGCGACTGGGGACCGTTCGTCGAGCGATTCACCGACGACGCCGTCCTCGAGCTCGTGGGACCGCCGGTCGGCCGACCGACACGATGCGCTTCTACCGTCACGGCGATCGCATCACCCGCCTCGTCGTGACGTTCGACTGACGGGTCGTCGTGCCGCATTTGGTGTTCGTGCGCGGATGCACGGGGCTCATGGAGACCGACTGACCGTGCGCGGACCGAACCACGACCTCGTCGCCGTTCTCGACGCATACGTGCCCGCCTCCGATCGGGAAGCCGCCGACGTCGAGCGAATCCGTGGCGCGCTTCGTGAGAACGACGTCTTCTCGCGGGCATCGCCGCTACACATGACGGCCTCCGCGTTGGTCGTTCACCCGCCGACGCAGCGCGTGCTGCTGCGGTGGCACCCGAAGCTGCGGCAGTGGATGCAGGTCGGCGGTCACTTCGACCCGGGCGAGACGAACCCGTGGGCGGCCGCGCTTCGCGAAGCGGGCGAAGAGACCGGGCTCACCGATCTCGCTCCGACAACACGGGATCACCCCGCTCCGCTGCAGATCGTCATCGTCTCGGTGCCCCCCTTCGGCCCCGAGGCCGCGCACGAGCATGCCGATGTCCGCTACCTCCTCACGACGCAACAGCCCGATGCCGTGCAGCCGGAATCGAGTGCGGCCCGGTTGCGGTGGCTGCCGATCGCAGCGGCTGCAGCTGAGGTCGACGAGCCGAACCTGCGGGTGTTCCTCGCCCGGGCGCGCGCCGCGATCGAGTCGGGCCGGGAGTAGTCACCGGGCGCGTTGCTACGCGTACGGGAACCACGTCGGGAGGCGGAGCACCGCGAGATCCCCGGAAGCCACGATTCCGCCACCGCCGCGGGGATCGCGTCCGTAGAGCCACGCGACGATGTCACAGCCCCAGCCGATGGCCTCGCCGTCGGCGGCGGCGCCGTCGTCGTCGCGCACGCCGATGTGGTCACCGTGCAACTCGATCCGCCAGGCGCGGTCGTGATCGGTGCAGACCACCCGGTACTCGATGTCGACGCGCGGGCGGTTCACGAGGGCGCGGTCCGGCAGCGTCGAGATCACCTCGTCGAGCGCGGGCCCGACGAACGCGACGGGCCAATCGGACGGCTCCAAGCCGAGGTCGAGATCGACGGTGTGGATCTCGACCTCCTTCCGCCGTACCCACACGAACTCCCGCATCGTGCGGTCGGCCGACGCCCGACCTCTGATCTCCCAGCCGCCGTCCGCGAGCGCCTCCCAGGCCTCGACCAGACGATCGTGCGCGCCCCTGAGATCGGAGCGCAGCGCACTCGCCCGGACCCCGCGACCCTCCGCGATTCCGGCCGAACGCGCCTCCGCGCTCGGGTACATCGCGGCACTCTCGCCCCGGTTCGCGGCCTCGACCATCCCCCGGATCCCGTCGGCGTTCCGAGCGAGATGCGTGATCAGCTCGGCTCGCGTCCAGCCCGGCAACCGGCAGGGGGCGGCGGCCTGCTCGTCGGTGAGATCGTCGAGCGCACGCAGCATTCGTCGGGTCGCGGTTCGGACTTGGTCGATCTCCGTTGTGGGGGTCGGCACGGCGCAAGCGTAGGCGGCAACCCGTAGTGCCCTCGTAGGGTGTCGACCGATGGAGGAGCGCCTGTACTTTCGCCAGCTGCTCGCCGGTCGCGATTTTGCTCGCGACGACCAGATTGCCCACCAGATGGTCAACTTCGTGTATCTCGTCGGCGACCGGGAGACGGGCTCGGCGGTCGCTATCGATCCCGCCTACGCGCCGGGCGAGCTCGTCGACCTGCTCGCGGCCGACGGCATGACGCTCGACGGCGTCCTGATCTCCCACTACCACCAGGATCACGTGGGCGGTGACCTCGGCGGCTGGTCGATCGCGGGCGTTGCCGAGTTGCTCGCGCTCCCGGGCGTGAACGCCAAGCTCCACGTCCAGAGCGAGGAGGCGTTCGGCGTGAAGCGCGTCACCGGCTGCTCCGATTCCGACCTCGAGCTCCACGCATCGGGCGACGTCGTGAACGTCGGCGGCATCCCGATCACGCTCATCCACACTCCCGGCCACACTCCCGGCTCGCAGTGCTTCTTCGTCGACAGCAGGCTCGTGAGCGGCGACACGCTGTTCCTCGACAGCTGCGGCCGCACCGATCTTCCCGGCGGCGATCCCGAGGCGCTCTACGAGAGCATCACGCACAAGCTTGCGATCATCCCCGACGAGACGGTGCTCTACCCCGGACACATGTACTCGGCCGAGCCCAACGCACCGATGGGCGACGTCCGTCGCACCAACGTCGTCTACCGACCGCGCACCCGCGACCAGTGGATGATGATGTTCGGCAACGCCTAGCCACCAACCTCCCGACTTGGGTTCCTAGCTCGGGTCGAAGGTGACCAGGAGGGCGCGCGGGCCGCGGAAGGCGTAGCCCTCGATGACGGCTTCGTCGACGGCGTCGGGTCGGAGCCGCAGGTTCGGGAGCCGGTCGAGGATCTCGTTCAATCCGACCCGCAGCTCCAAGCGCGCGAGGTGCATGCCCAGGCATTGGTGCGGACCGGTGCCGAACGCGAGGTGGTGCTGCACCGGCCGGCCCAGCTTCCAGTCGGCGGCGTCGGGCCAGCGGTCCTCGTCGTGATTGGCGGAGCCGGTGAGGATCCCCATCGGCGAGCCCTTCGGGATCGGGCAGCCGGAGATCTCGGAGTCGGAGGTGGCGATACGGCTGACCATCGTCACCGACGTCTCCCAACGCAACGTCTCCTCGATCACCTCGGAAACGAGCGAGCGGTCGGCGTAGACCCGGGCGAGATCGTCCGGGTGCGTCAGCAGCGCGAGCAACGCGTTGCCCATGACACGGAAGGTGGTCTCCCCTCCGGCCGGCAACAGCAGGCGCAAGAAGCCGTAGATCTTGTCGTCGGTGAGGCGCTCGCCGTCCACCTCGGTGTGCACGAGGTCGGAGAGGAAGTCGCCGGTCGACTCCGCGCGCCGAGCCTCGACCATCGGCCGCAGGTACGCGACCATCGCCGCGCTCGCGACGTGGCCGCGCTCGGGCGACATCGGACCGGTGTTGATCTCCTCGGCCCACTGCGCGAACTGGGCGGAGTCCGCGAGCGGGACGCCTGCAATGCCGCAGATGACCTGCACGGGGTATTTCGACGTGACCGCGGCAACCAGGTCGGCGTGACCGAGCGGCGCGATCTCGTCGAGCAGACCGTTGATGATCGGGCGCACGAGCGTGTCGTCCCAGCGCTCGAGCTGCGACGCCCGGAACGCCTTGGCCACCAGGTTCCGGTACTTGCGGTGCTCCTCCCCGTTCATGGCCAGGATGAGGTCGCCCATGAACTGGCCGATGTGGTCGCCGTTGATCGAAGACGAGAACGTCTTGTCGTCACGCAGGACCGCGTCGACGTCCTTGAACTTGGTGATCTGGAAGAAGGTGCCGGGCCCCATGACGTCGGTCTGGATGCCGAAGACCGGGCATTCCGCCCGACGGGCCTCTTCCCACTGGGCGTACGGCTGGGCCGTCAGCCAATCGAGGTCGGGACCCGCTTCATCCTGGGTTTCAGCAGCCATACCTGACACGGTAGTCAGGTTCCGGTCGTCATGGTCAAGGTGGCGCGAAGTGGGTGGATGCCCGTCGGCGTGGGCGAGAAGCACGCCAACAAGGACAAGGCCGTGCGGTCGTTCGGACCGGCAGCGGTCGTGAAGCCCGCGCTGTTCGGCGCGGCCGGATTGTTCGTGATCCAGGGGCGCGATGAAGGTGTTCCTCAAAGCCTGACGCGCGGTCGAGCCCGGCGCACTCGCGACATGACGTTCGTGTCAGGCCGCGAAGTAGCCTCCCTCTCATGGCTGCGCACGCGACGGGGGCGAATCCGTTCGCCGATACCGAAGACCAGGCCGCGCTGCGGCAACTCGCACGCGACGTCGCCGAGCGCGAGCTCGCGCCGATGGCGCGCCACGGTGACGAGACCGAAGAGTTCCCGCAATGGTCGTGGGACGGCATGCGCAAAGCCGACCTCTTCGGCATCACCATCGGTGAGCGCTGGGGCGGTTCCGGGCTCGGCGACATCGAGGCCGCGATCGTGCTCGAGGAGCTCGCCCGGGCCGACGTGTCGAGCGCGATCCTCGCCCAGCTGATCTTCAACGGGCCGCCGCGCGCGATCGAGCACCTCGGCAACGACGAGATGAAGGACCGCTGGCTCCCGATCGCCGCGAGCGGTGACGGTCTGTTCTGCATCGGCATCAGTGAGACCGAGGCCGGCAGCTCCGTCGGCCACATGCGCGCCCGGCTGACGCCCGACGGCGACGGCTTCCGGCTCAACGCGTACAAGAACTACGTGACCGGCGGGCACAAGGCCCGAGTCTGCCTGGTGTGGTGCCGCTTTCCCGAGAGCGTCGGCACCAAGGGCATCGGCGCGGTGATCGTCGACCTCGAAGCGCCGGGCGTCACGATCGCGGGCACCCACGTGAAGATGGGGCTGCGGGCCACGAGCGAAGCCGAGCTCGCGTTCGACGACGTGCGCATCGAACCCGGAGACGTGTTGCTGTGGGGCGACCCGTCGAACAGCGAGTCGTTCAAGACGCTGATCTCCCACATCAACCACGAACGCTGCGGGAACGCGGCGATGTGCGTGGGCGCGGCCCAGGGCGCGCTCGAGTACGCGATCGGCTACATGAACGAGCGCAAGGTCGGCGACAAGACACTCGCCGACCTCCAGGGCTTGCAGTGGAAGGTCGCCGACATGGCGACGCAGCTCGAAGGTGCACGGCTCCTGTTGCAGCGCGCGGTGCACATGGCCGGACCGCACGGCACACCGCCTGCGCTCGAGACCGCGATGGCGAAAACTGCCGCGAACCTCGCGGCCAAGTTCGTGTGCGACGAGGCGATCCAACTGCTCGGCGGCTACGGCTTCTCTCGGGAGTACCCGGTCGAGCGCGTCTACCGCGACATCCGCGGGCTGTGCATCGGTGCGGGCACGGTCGAGATCCAGCGCAACTTCGTCGGCACGAGCGTGTTGAAGGGCGTGACCCCGGCCAGCGACGGCTGGAAGTCGCGCCGGGCGTGACGGCACCCGTCCGCCCGTCGCGACGCTGAAGCACGTGCTCTCCCCCACGTTCGCATCGCCTCTCACCGCGCACTACCGAGCGGCGGGTGGGGCGTGGGATAGGCCGTCGCTCGACGCGCTGCTCACGCGCGTCGCCGCGCCCGCGCTGGCCGAGCGCGTCGCGGCCGTCGCGGGCGGTCTCCGGGCGCGCGGCGTGCAACCGGGCGAAGCGGTCTCGTGGCAATCTGCCAACCGCAACGAGGTCGCCGTGCTCTACCGCGCGTGCTGGCGACTCGGCGCGATTGCGGCGCCGGTGCATCACCTCATGGGCGCCGCCGATGTGACCGGCGTGCTCGAAGCCGTGCAACCGGCGCTGCTCGTCGACAATCTCGACGCGCTCCCCGTCGGTGACCCGGTCCCCGAGCCGTGGACCGACGTCGAGCGCCTGGCTGCGGTCCTGTTCACGTCGGGATCGAGCGGCACTCCCAAAGGCGTGCTGCATACGCAAGCGACGCTCGCGTACAAGGCGACGCAGATGCAGGTCGCGCACGACCTCGGCCCCGACGACTGCGTCCTGATGCCCGCGCCGGGCGCGCACATCTCCGGCCTCCTCAACGGCATCACACTGCCGGGAGTCGTGCCGTTCCCCGCGGTGTTCATGGCCCGCTGGGATCCCGAGAGCGCGCTCGCGCTCATTGAACGCGAGCGGGTGACCTTCATGGTCGGTCCGCCCACCTTCTTCGTGTCGATGATGCAGACGCCCCGGTTCTCGCGGGCGCGGGTCGCCAGCTTGCGGCTGATCTCGAGCGGCGGGGCGGGGGTCGGGCAGGCGTTCGTCGACGAGGCCGCCGACGCGTTCGGCGCGCGGGTCAAGCGCACATACGGGTCGACCGAGGTGCCCTCGATCATCACCGACGGGCACACCATCGGTGAGATCGAGGTCCGGATCGACGACAACCGAGAACTCCTCGCGCGCGGCCCCGAGGTGTGCGTCGGCTACCTCGATGCCGCCCAGACGGCCGACGCGTTCACTGCCGACGGGTGGTTCCGTACCGGCGACCTCGCCGAGATCGATTCGACCGGCGCGATCGAGATCGTCGGTCGGTTGAAGGACGTCATCATCCGCGGCGGCGAGAACATCAGCACCGCCGAGGTGGAGCAGGTGCTCGAAGCGCATCCCGACGTGCGCCATGCGGTCGCCGTCGGCGAACCCGATCGGCTCATGGGCGAACGGGTCGTCGCGTTCGTCGAAGCGGCGCGCGGCTTCGACCTGGACACGTGCCGGGCCTGGTTCGCCGAACGCGGTGTCGCCAAGTTCAAGACGCCCGAGCGCATCGTCGTCGTCGACGCGCTCCCGCTGCTGCCGACCGGGAAGGCCGACCGGGCCGAACTCAAGGCCCGGGTCATCGGCGAGTAACTACTTCCTGGGAGTCATTCCCAAGCCGACGTGTCGACCCCCATCATCTTGAAACCCTTGATGACGGCACGCGGGTTCAGGGTCCCCGGCTTCCAGTGGAAGTTGTACATGCGCTCGTTGGCGACGTTCTGCACGAACATCTTCGCCTGGTCGAGGTTCACGAGGATTCCACGCGTGGCGGTCTGCTTTTCGTAGTGCTCGGCGTGCTCGGCGTCGAGCACGTAGTTCATCGAGTCGCACATCCGGCTCATGTCGACGTTGTTCCAGTCGTACGGCGAGAGCGAGATGTGCAGGAACACGCCGGGTGGGGTCACCGACTGCATCTCGAAGTTCTTCGAGATGAGCGTCACCGGCGTGAAGCAACACGCGCAGTGCGATTCGAGCCGAACCGTCTTGTCCTTGAACGGAGGCATGTGCGAGAACGCGATCGCCTCGCTCGCGCAACCGACGAACGAGTGAAAGGTGTCGTCGATATACGCGCGCACCTGGGACGGGAAGGAAGAGAACGGTGGCGCTTTCAGCAGGTTGCAGTTCTGGGTGTCCTCGTTGACGACGATGTCAATACCGAGCTGGAGCTCTTTGTACGCGGTGATGATCCGGCGCCGGTCGAGGTCGGTGCTCTGATGCACCTCCAGCAGCGTCGGGCCGCGGCCGTGCTCACACCAGAAGTCGAACACGAACGCCCGAACCTGCTTGGCGTTGTCGGAGAACTCGAACTCGGGAACGTTCTGAGGCATGGGCCGAACACTAGAAGGCGTCTAGGCCGGAGCGGGCAACCGTTCGTCGAGGACGACCTTGTCGTGGTCGTCAGTGACCCAGATCCGGCGCGCGGCGGAGAGCGGGAGCGCCGCCGTCATCACGAGGTCGGTCGACTGCGGGCCGGTGCCCTGGAAGGTTCCGGCCCCGATGCGGTCGCCGTCGGCGCCGGTCACCCAGAGCCAGTAGTACTCGCCCGAGTGCAGCCCGGTCACGTGGAACGCGACCTCGGTACCTGCGGTGCGCGAATGCAAAGTCGCCGTCGCGCTCACGCCCCCGGTCGCAGGGAACACCACTCGGGTGCCCGGCGAGTTACCGGGCGCGACGAGCACCAATGCGACGATCGCTGCCGCAATCGCGACAGCCGAGGCGGCGGCCGTCGCGACGCGGCGACGAGTTCGAGTCCGGCGAGCACTGCGCTCGGCCGCGACCCTTCCGAGCACGCGTGCGCCCAGCTCGTCGGGCGGCGCGGTCGGATCGTGGGTGACACGGGCGATGTCGGCGCGCGGTAGCACGGCGGCCACCGACGACAACTCCCGCAACTCGGCCCGGCACTCGGCGCACCCTTCGATATGTGCCCGCAGCGCGATCTCCTCGGCGGGATCGGCATTCCCGAGGGCCAACGCGCCGAGCGCGGCGCGCAGCTCCCGGCACGCATCAGACATCGTCGGACCAACCCAATTCTTCCAGCGCGAGACGGATCGCCTTCAACGCGTAGTACACGCGGCTCTTGACGGTACCGACCGGCACTCCGAGCTCGGTTGCGACCTCGTGGTACGGCCGCGACTTGTAGTGGACCTCCACGATGGCATCCCGGTGCTCGACGCTCAGCTTTTGCAACGCCTCTTCCACCTGCCAGGCGACGAGAACCCGTTCGATGTCGTCGTCGAGCACGATCACGTCGTTCGAACGGCTCTCCGACGCGAGGGCGGGCCGCACGGCCCGGGCGCGGGACAGGTCGATCACGACGTTGCGGATGATCGCGAACAACCACGTCCGTAACGACCCGAGCGCGTCGTCGAAGCGATCCGCCGCCTGCCAGGCCCGGACGAAGGTTTCCTGCACCGCCTCCTCCGCGAGACCGCGATCAGCGAGGGACCGCAGGGCGAAGCGGTACAGCTCCGGGCCGTGCGCGGCATAGACCGCCCGCACCCCGTCGTCATTGCCCAGCACGGGCCGTACCTCGACCATCACTTCGAGGATACGTACGCCGCCCGGCATCGGTTCATCGAACCGGAACGGCCCCGCGTCCGTACTGAGGAGGTCCGTCGAAGATGTCGCCCCGCGACATCGATCCAGGGGGTCCCATGCGTCACTTCCGTCTCCGCGTGCTCGCAACTGTGGGTGTCGCGGCATTCGCGCTCGCCGCATGCGGCAGCAGTAGCAAAGCGTCCAGCTCCGGCACGACCGCGGCGTCGACCGCCGCACGCGACACGACCACAGTCGCTCCCGCCACCACGACGGCCGCTCCGGCCAGGGCGACCGCTTCGGTCAGCGTTGCGACCACGAAGCTCGGCAAGATCCTCGTCGACGCCAAGGGTCTCACCTTGTACCGGTTCGACAACGACACCGCGGCCGGCAAGAGCAGCTGCGGAGCGGGGCCGTGCGCGACCACCTGGCCCGCCGCGATCGTGACGGGTGCGGCGACCGCCGGCACCGGCATCGACGGGGCCACGTTGACGACGTTCAAGCGTGACGACGGCGCCACACAACTCCAGATCGACGGGCACCCGCTCTACACGTTCGCGGGTGACACCAAGGCCGGCGACACGAACGGGCAAGGCATCGGTGAAAAGTGGTACGCGGCCGGGCCCACCGGCGACAAGGTCGGCGACGGCTCCTGACGCACCTCCACTGACCGAAGCTCTGTTCCCGGGAGAAACTCTGACCGGAGTGGTCCTCGGACCTTCGGTCAGCTGTTCGGGAAGAAGAGCGAGACGATCTGCTCGGTGACCACCGGCGCACCGTCGGCGTCGGTCCACTCGGTCTGGAACCAACTCACCTCCATCGGGCCGCGACGCGCGATGCGCGCGACCGGCTTGGAGGTGCGGAGCCGGCCGTCGAGCACGTCGCCGACCTCGACCTGACGGTGGTACGTGAAGTGCTGCTCGCCGTGCAGGAAGAGACCGTCGCGAGCGAACGCCTTCCCCGCACCCGCGCCGCCGTACATCGAGCCGGTGCCGCCCTCGGCCTGGAGATCGGCAAACGCGCCCGAGTCGACCATGACGAACGTGAACGTCGGCGGGACCGGGACCCGGTCGAATCCGGCGGCCTGCGCGGCCTGCTCCGACCGGTAGATCTTGCTGTCGTCCTTGACCGCCCGGGCGAATACGGCGACCGGGGCCGGGTCGACCCGCACCCGCACCGCCGGGCCCCAATCGTTCCATTCGAGGTCGGCCGGCGGCTCGTTCCACGCGAGAGGACTGGACGCCGCCGGGCTAGACGACACTCTGACCCGCCTCCACCCGGGGCCGCAGCAACGCCGCCAGCCGGGCCCGGTGCGCGGAGGAGTCGCCGAACGCGAGTTGGTCGAGCTGCGACCGCTTCAAGAAGAAGTGCAGATCGTGCTCCCAGGTGAAGCCGATACCGCCGTGCACCTGGAGCGCCGACGCCATCACGCGCTTCGATGCGTCGCCGCACCAGATCTTCGCGGTCGTGGCCGCGACCGATGCGTCGGAGTCGCCGGCGCCGATGCACCACGCGGCCCAGTAGACGGTCGACCGCATGCCCTCCACGTCGACGAGCATGTCGGCGCAACGGTGCTTCACGGCCTGGAACGAGCCGATGGGCTTACCGAACTGCACCCGGACCTTGGCGTACTCGACCGCCATGTCGAGCGCGCGCGACCCGCTTCCCAACAGATCTGCGCTCGTATACGTCGCGCCCCGGTCGAGCAGACGCGTACGCGCGTCGGCGTCGCCGATCCTTCGGGCCGTGCCCGCATCGAACGGCAGCCAGCCGAGCTCGCGCGTGAGATCCATCGCGGGTTCGCGGGCGGGATGGGTCGTGAGGTCCATCGCGTACAAACCGTCGTCCGCGATTACCACTGCGACGTCGGCGGAGGGTGCATACGGGACTGGGGCGGCGGGGTCCCACGCCACGCACGCGCGGGCCTCCCCTGCGAGGAGGCGCTGCACCCACTCGTGTTCTCCGGCGCCGGCGAACACGTCGAGCGCGAGGACGGTCGGCACGAACGGCGCCGGCGCCGCGTGCCGGCCGAGCTCCTCGACCAGCACCGCCACCTCGACGGAACCGAGGCCGAGGCCGCCGACCGACTCGTCGAGCTCCACCCCGAGCCAGCCCTGATCGACCATCGCCGACCACAACGCCGCGTCGAACGGCGCGTCGGTAGTCGTGTGGGCCCGCACCCGAGCCGGTGACGCGAGGTCGTCGAGCAGGTCGCTCGCCCCCTCGCGGAGTGCGAGTTGATCGTCGGTGAGGTCGAAGTCCATCGCGGCCGAGTCTGGCAGCCCGCGTCACAACTCCGTAAATCGCGTCACGAGCCCGAAAATCTCCGCGTAAATCATTCCGTAATTGCCGCTCGTACCCGGTGCCGAACCAGTGACCTGGGGAAGGATCGGTAGATTGCACGTTGCCTCGTTACAGGCGAGATGCCAGATGCCATGGGCCAGACGCCATGTGAACCAGATGCCATGTGAACCAGATGCCATGTGAAGGAGTCTCGGATGTCGGAAGCACCGGCCAAGCTGCTGTGGAACGGCCAAGAGATCGAGCTCCCGGTCGTGCGCGGCACCGAGAACGAGTTCGCGATCGACATCTCGAAGTTGCGGGCCCAGACCGGCCTGATCACGCTCGACTACGGCTACATGAACACGGGCTCTACCCAGTCGGCGATCACGTTCATCGACGGTGACGCCGGCATCCTCCGCTACCGCGGGTACGACATCGAGGGACTGGCCGAGCAGGAACACCCGTCGTTCCTCGAGACCGCGTGGCTCGTGATCTACGGCGAGCTCCCGACCGCGGCCGAGCGGACCGAGTTCAGCCGACAGATCCGGCTGCACACCCTCGTCCACGAGGACGTGAAGCGCTTCTACTACGGCTTCCCGAAGGACGCGCACCCGATGGCCACCACGGCCTCGGTGGTAAACGCACTCGCGACCTTCTACCAAGACTCCGAAGACCCCCGCGATCCCGACCAGGTGCAGCTGTCGATCGTGCGCCTCATGGCCAAGCTGCCAACGGTCGCCGCGTACTCCTACAAGCAGTCGATCGGGCAGCCGTTCCTCTACCCCGACAACTCGCTCGACCTCATCGAGAACTTCCTCCGCATGATGTTCGCCGTCCCGTCCGAGCCGTATCAGGTGTCGTCGACGATCGTGCACGCGCTGAAGCAGCTTCTCATCCTGCACGCCGACCACGAGCAGAACTGCTCCACGTCGACGGTGCGAATGGTTGGATCGGCGGAAGCGAACATGTACGCCTCCATCGCCGCGGGCGTCGACGCCCTCTGGGGCCCGCTGCACGGCGGCGCCAACCAGGCGTGCGTGGAGATGCTCGAGAACATCCGCGACAACGGCGGCGACGTTGCGGCCGCGGTGAAGCGAGCCAAGGACCCGAACGACTCGTTCCGGCTCTCCGGCTTCGGGCACCGCGTGTACAAGAACTACGACCCCCGGGCCAAGATCTTGAAGGGCACGGCGGAGCGAGTGCTGAACGAGCTGAAGTCGAAGGACGAGCTCTTCGACATCGCGTTGCAGCTGGAGGAGGTCGCGCTCACCGACCAGTACTTCATCGACAAGAAGCTGTACCCGAACGTCGACTTCTACTCGGGCCTCATCTACCGGGCAATGGGCTTCCCCACCGACATGTTCCCGGTGCTCTTCGCCATCGGTCGCCTGCCCGGCTGGATCGCGCACTGGGTCGAGGGCAACGAGAACCCGAAGACGAAGATCGGGCGCCCCCGTCAGATCTACACGGGTCCGACCGAGCGCAAATACGTGCCGATCGATCAGCGTTCTTGAAGAGCGCGGCGCAGCGCTGAGCTAGCTTTCGCGGCGCTATGGACCTGCGCGCGACACCTGAAGAAGCAGCCCTCCGCGACGAGGTGCGCGCCTGGCTGCGTGCGAACCTCCCGTGGGAGTACGGCAAGGGACTTCCCCCTCGGTTCGACGACCTCGCAGAGGAGGTCGCATTCGGTCGGGCCTGGCAGGCGAAGCTCGCGAGCGGCCGACTGGTCGGCGTCGCCTGGCCCGAGGAGTTCGGCGGTCGCGGCGGCGGGCCCGTCGAGCACTACATCGTGACCGAGGAGCTCGCGCGGGCGCGGGCCCCAGAACTCGTCGGCCGGATCGGCGTGAATCTGGTCGGGCCCACCCTGCTCGGTCACGGAACCCCCGAACAGAAGGCCCGTTGGCTGCCGCGCATCCTCGACGCGACCGAGATCTGGTGTCAGCTCTTCAGCGAACCCGGCGCCGGGAGCGATCTCACGTCGCTCAGCACGCGCGCCACGAAGGTCGACGGTGGCTTCCTCGTCAACGGCCAGAAGGTGTGGACGAGCTACGCGCAGTTCGCCGACCGGGGCTGGTGTCTCGCGCGCACCGATGCCGAAGCACCCAAGAACAAGGGCATCTCCGCGCTCGCGATCGACATGCACGCGCCCGGAGTCGAGGTGCGTCCGTTGCGACAGATCACGGACGAGTCCGAGTTCAACGAGGTCTTCTTCTCCGACGTGTTCGTTCCCGACAACCAACTCGTCGGCCCGCTGCACGAAGGTTGGCGCGTCGCGAACTCCACGCTCACCCACGAGCGCGGCGTCAACCCCCGCCAACTCGTCGCGCACACCCAGTTGCTCGAGGAGCTCTGGAAGCTCGGGCTCGAGCGCGACGCGCTCGACGATCCTCGTCTGGCGGGACGGCTCGCGCAGGCGTTCGTGGAGGTGCGCATCTTCCAGCTGCACAACTGGCGGTCGATCTCACGCACCGCCAAGGGCGC
>JBBSFB010000021.1:0-69376 GCA_038239145.1 Acidimicrobiia bacterium | reverse complement strand
TCTCGAGCCCACCCACCAGGGTGATGATCGCGCTCGCTACCACCTCCTCCTCGCTGAGGTGGTCACCATCGACGTCGGCCGTCACGAGCGCGTGGAGAAGTCCTTGGGAGTGGTGTCGAGAGTCGTGGATCGCGCTCCGGAAGTACGCGGTCATCTCGTCGACCGTGCGCCGAGCCGGCTCGGCGCGCGCCGGATTGTGTTGGAAGTTACCGAGGAGCTCGGCGAAGGAACGTGTCCACGTCGTCAACTGCGGCCAGTCCTCGCTGGGCAGGCCGAGCATCTCCGACGACACGATCGCGGGAAGAGGAACCGCGAAGTCGGCGATCACGTCCATCGTGTTGGCGGACTGCACACGGTCGAGAAGCTCACGCACGACGTCGGCGATGTGCTCGCGCAGGTCCTCGACGCGCCGCGGGGTGAACCCCTTCGCCGCGAGCGCGCGCACGCGCGCGTGTTCGGGCGGGTCGAGATAGAGCATCTGACGGACCATGACGCGCGCCACGGGTGCCAACGCGTCGAGCCCGAGCGCAGCCAGCTGCTCGGGCGTGGGCGTCCGGTCGGCCGAGTACCGCTGCAGCACCGTCATGACGTCGTCGTATCGAGTAACGATCCACGCGTGGAGGAACGGGTCCCACAGCACCGGCGCGTCGTCGCGGAGGCGGCGGTAGAGCGGATACGGATCGGCGGCGATGGCCGGGTCGAGGAGCTGATAGAGGCCGAGCGGCCGATCCTTGCGGCCCGGCGCGGCCGTCAACTCCACGGAGTCGCGCCCCGCGCGGCTTCGCCGTCGCGTCCGTTCCCACTTTCCCCCTCGTCGAGCTCGTGCACGATCACGCTCGCGATCCCGGCCGCGGTCGGGTGATCGAAGATCGTCAACAGGTCGATCTCGGCGTCGAAGCGATCCTCGAGCCTCGCGACCAGTTGGGCCCCCATCAACGAGTGGCCTCCGAGCTCGAAGAAGTTGTCGTCCTTGTCGATGCCGTCGAGGGCCAGCAGCTCGGCCAGGAGCTCGATGACCTCCGCTTCGACGGCGCTGACCTCCAACGTCACCACGCCGGCCGATCGGGATACGAGCGAGCGCCCGGGTGCAGGAAGGGCAGCGCGGTCGAGTTTGCCGTTCGGCGTCACCGGCAGGGTGTCGATCGCGACGAATGCGGTCGGAACCATGTAGCGCGGCAACCAGTTGGCGACGTGGGCCCGGAGCTCGGCGCGGTCGGGAAGGCCGACATCGGTCGCGACGATGTACGCGACCAGTTGGCTCTCGCCGTCGTCGTTCACCCGGGCGACGGCCACGCACCGTTCGACCGCGTCGTGCGTCGTCAACGCCGCTGCGATCTCCTCGAGCTCGACCCGATGGCCCCGCACCTGTACCTGCGAATCGAGCCGGCCGAGGAAGTACACCTCGTCGTCGGCATCGACGCGTACGAGATCACCGGTCCGGTACATGCGGGCGTCGCGTTCCGCGCAGAACGGATCGGCGACGAACCGATCGGCCGTCATCTCGGCGCGGTTCACGTACCCCACTGCGACGCCGGCGCCCCCGATGTAGAGCTCGCCCGGCTCGCCGTCGGGAACCGGCGCACCCGTGTCGTCGAGGACATGGAGGTGAGTGCCGGCAATGGCGCGACCGATGCCGGGCGCCTGCACCCGCCGGGCACCGACGTCGGCCCGGACGATGCCCGAGGTCGAGACCACTGTTGCTTCGGTCAAGCCGTAGTTGTTGACGAGCACGAACGGGATCTGCGGCGCCGGCCGCCGGTGCAGGACGTCCCCGCCCGTCAACACGAACCGGAGTGCACCGGGAGCGGGCCAATCGAGATCGAGCAGTTCCTCAAGCATCGGGGTCGGGACGAAGGAGATCGTGATCTCCCATTCCACCAGCCAATCCCGGAGCGCGGTCGGGCTCGTCGCCGACGCGGCTGCGGGCACCCAGACTCCTGCTCCGGCGGTGAGGTACGGCCAGACCTCCCAGATGGAGGCGTCGAACGCAGGACTTGCCAGCACCGACGCCCGATCGGTCTCGCCCACGCCGAATGCACCCTGATGCCACTCGATCAGACTGACGAGGTTCCGGTGTGAGACCTCGACCCCTTTCGGTTCCCCCGTCGAGCCCGACGTGTAGATCACGTAGGCGACGTCGTCGGCGCGAACGAGCTCGTCGGGAGGGCCGGCCGAGCCGGGTATCGAAGCGACGAGCCCGTCGAGATCGATCACCGGGGTGTTGCCACAGTCGAGGCGTGCAGGAATCGTCGCGTCCGCCAATACCGCGGCCACCTCGGCGTCGCGGAGCATGTATTCGAGCCGGGCGTCGGGATAGGCCGGATCGAGCGCGACGAACGCGGCCCCGGCTTTCCACACTGCGAGCGCGCCGACGATCGTGATCGCCGAACGTTCGTGGCACAGCGCCACCCGTGCCCCGGCCCTCACTCCGACGTTCCGCAGCGCCTGCGCCAGCGCATTCGCTCGGGCATCGAGCTCGCTGTACGTCAGAATCAGCGCGTCGTCGCGTACCGCGACGAGATCCGCGCGCTCGGCCGAGGCCGCGCCGAAAAGACGAACAACCGAGTTCTTGTGAGTTTCATCAGAGTCTTGGGCATTGAGCCCGCGCCCAGACGTCCCCCGCCCCGCCTCCCGCAACGATGCCCCTCCGTGGGTGCAGTTCGATCCGAGGAGTTTTTAGCGTGCCGGGGGTGACCGCCGCAATCGCCGAACGAATCCGATGGTCGTTGAGAGACCGCAATCTCGTTCTGACCACGGCAATTAAGAGCCTGGTCGCAGTCGTTCGGTCCGGACAAGCAGTCTGCGGCGCCGATCTCGGTTTCCTCGCACGACGATGACCCACGGGCACACCGTGTAGACTTGGTGCACAATTTCAACACTGTTCGGTGTGCCGGGAAGTCTGGTCGGCGTGGAGTTTGATGCCGTCCTTGACCCGCGCAACGAAAATTGACGACGCGCCGGATGCCGACACCATCGGTTGGCGTTCGGCGATCCGGTTGTCGATCGCGAGCATCGTCTGGACGGTCGGCTCCAGCAGCGTCTCCATCGGCGCGGGGCTTGCGACCGAGAGCCTGCTCCTGGTGGTGTTCGGCGCCGTCGGCCTCATGGACCTGATCGGCTCGGCGGTGCTCGTCACCCAGTTTCGCCATGCCCGCCGGCACCAGGCAGTGTCGGCGGTCCGGGAGCGCCGCACCGTCGTGGTGATTGCGGCCGGCCTCACCGCGATTGCGCTCGTCACGATCGCAGTGAGCACCGACCACCTGATCGAGCACAGCTCGACCGAATTCTCGCTCGTCGGGTCGATCGTCGCGGGCAGTTCGATCGTCGCGCTGGCGATGCTCGCGGTCGGCAAACAACGGACCGCGGCGCGCATCGCGAGCCGGGCCCTCCTCGCCGACAGCCACCTCTCGGCAGTCGGCGCGCTGTTTGCGACATTTACGCTCGTCGGCACTCTCGCAATGGAGCAGTTCGGATGGTGGTGGCTCGATCCGGCCGCAAGCCTTGTCATCGCACTCGGAGCTTTGACCCTCGCGTTCGGACACGCCCAGAGCCGACCCGGCGGCGACTGAACGCCGCGGCTCGGCGGTCGACGCGCGGTCGGAGCTGGCCCGGACGGAGCCGACGACCGTGATGGGCAGCCAGTACGTGTGGTGGCGCTGCCATCGCCGTTTGATCGCCGACCATCTCGTACTTCGTCGGTGTCGAGGTGGTGCACCTCGCGCACGACGGCCGCGCGGGTCGACGTCAGTCGGACCGCGCCGCGCCCGCGTACATGAAGCTCATGATCTTCGGACCCGCGACGGTGAACGTCTCGACGGCTTCGATGGTCATCCCGGATGCGGCGATCAACGCGGCGGGATCACGATCGAGATGACACCCGCCCGCCACCCGTTGCTGGATGCCGTCGAACCGGTGTTGGCGACGAGCAACCCTCGGGTCGTCCGACAGCCCATGTTCGAGGAACACGAGCTGCCCGCCCGGCCGGAGCACCCTTCGCACCTCCGCGAGCGCGGCCTCGACGTCCGGAATGGTGCACAGTGTCCACGTACTGAGCGCGGCATCGACCGACGAGTCGTCGAGCGGGATCGTCGCCCCGTCGAGACCGACGAACTCGACGGGAACGCGTGATGCCGCGAGACGTTTCGCCGCGAGCTTGCGCCCGACGACCGCCGGGTCGACCGCGTACACCCGATCCACGGAGGGCGGGTAGAACGGGACGTTGGTGCCGCTCCCGAACCCGAGCTCGACCACCGACCCCGCCAGACCCGAAAGGGCTCGCCGGCGTAGCTCCCCTATCTCCTTGCCACCCAGCATGACGTTGATGACACGGGGCAGGACCTGATCTTCATAGACACCCACGCACGGCAGTCTCGCACGGCAGTCCTCGCACGACCGGCCGAGCCATCCGACGAATCATCGGCCGATGATCGCGACCGGTCCGTTCGCCGATACGCCGGATCCACCTACCGCCGCGCAGAAGCTCGTCGTCGGGCACGACACCCCTCTCAGGGCGCCACCGGCGTTGACTCCCCCGCTCGCCGCCGACCAGGCGGTTCCGTTCCACGTCAGCTCGGTAGCGAACGCGGCGGCCGGTGTCGGTCCGCTCATCGCTTCGGCAGCGGCGCAATAGCTCGAGCCGACGCACGAGATGGCCGGGAAGTCGGCGTGGAAACCTGCGCCCGGCGCCGGCGTCGGCAGGGTCGTCAGCGCCGATCCGTCGTATCGGGCGATCCGATTGGGACCGCCGACCATGCAGAACGACGACAGGAATACGCACGACACGCTCTCGAGCGAGCCGGTCGTCGAACTCGACGCAATGGTCCACGACGCGCTCGCGTGCCAGTTCAGGACCAGTCCGAGTCCGGCACCCGCTCCCGCCGTACCTACTGCGACGCAGAACGGGATGTTCAGGTATCCCGGACCGCACGAGACGCCGGCCAGGCTGTTCGACACACCCGGCACGTCGGGACTGGCGACGATCGCCCATGCCGAGCCGTTCCAATTCTCGATCAGGGTCTTGTTCGTCGTGCCGTCGGAACTCCCTCCTACCGCGGTGCACGACGTCGGACTGGTGCAGGACACAGCGTCGAGCCGGTTGTCCCGGAGCGCGGCGTTCGGTGTGGCGGGTACGGACCACTTGGTGCCGTCCCACTTCTCCGTCACCGTGGTCAGACTGCTCGTGGGGCTGGTGTTCGTCGTGTACCCGGCGGCCATGCAGAAGGTGCGGCTCGTGCACGAGATCGACGTCAGGGTGCTGCTCAGGATCTCCGACCGCGGAAATTCGTACCACCGCGTGCCGTCCCAATACTCCGTGAGCGAGCCCGCTGCAGTAGCACCTGGAGTTCCGGCCGCGAAGCAGAACTGAGTATCGACACACGACACGCCGAAGAGAACGCCGTCGAAGTTGGTCGTCAGGTTCGGGGCGCTCGCACCCGACGGGCCCGGAATGAACGCCGCGAACGGATTCGGTGTGGTTCGCCATGCCGTCGGCGACGCGGCCGCCACCGAGACGGCCACCACGGCGACACCGAGCACGGCAATGGCGGTCACGAGGCCAGTGCCGAGACGCGAACCCGCAGAACACTTCATCACCGCATACCTCGATTGCTGCGCGGGCGCCGCGAGGGTGGCCCGGACCGGTGAACATGGCGAACGCTCACACCTTCACTGCACGACGGAGAGGCGTCAAGAGGGAGAACTACGTTTCACATCGTCTCCGGACCTCCGTGAGCGCGATGCCCTACCGTCTGCCGATGGCCGTTTCCGAATGAGGAGCACGATCTCGAATCCGTTCAGCTACGAGGGCAAGCGCGTCGTCGTCACTGGCGCGGCGACGGCGTCGGCGCCGCGCTGATCGAGGTGCTCGCCGAGCTGGGGGCCGAGCATGTCACGGTGCTCGACGTGAAGCCCCCGACTGGTCGGCACGACCGCTACCTCGAGGTCAACCTCGCCGACAAGCTCATCGATTGGAACGTGAGCGAGACCAACGGTCGGCTCGTGACAGCTCGCGAAGTTGCAACCGTGCTCGCGTTCCTCGGCTCGGACGCCGCCGCCTACGTCAACGGCGTCAACCTCCTCGTCGACGCGGGGTTCACTGCGGCGATGACCACGGGCCAGGTCGACTTCGCCGCGCTCGCCTGAACCGACAGTTCAGTCGTAAGCGTCGTGACGTCGGCCGCGCGAGCGAACCCGTCTCGATAGCCTGTCGATTGCAGCTGAGGTCGGGGGGCACGTGGATTCTCTGGTGGAGTCGCGTCTCGCATTGGCGCTCGAGGCGGCCATGCTCGGCACCTGGACCTGGGACATGGCGGCCGGGACCACGACCTGGGACTCCCGGCTCGAGGAATTACACGGCTTGGCGCTCGGAGGTTTCGGCGGCACGTACGAAGACTGGCTCGAGGCCCTGTACCCCGACGACCGGGCCGAATGCCTGGCCCGGCTCGAGCGGGCACTCGCGAATCCCGGGCCCTATTTGTTGTTACATCGCACCATCTGGCCCGACGGCTCGATCCACTACATCGAGTGCCGCGGGACGGTGCTCACCGACTCTGACGGATCGCCGACCGGGACCACCGGCGTCGCCATCGACGTCACCGAACGCGAACACGCCCGGGGTGCGACATCCAGGGCTCTGGCGCGCGAGCGTGACGCCGTCGACGTGCTGCAACAGGCGCTACTCCCGACGTCGATCCCGGCGATCGCCGGCGTCAACGTCGCGCGCCGGTACGTTGCCGCGGAACGCAACCTCGCCATCGGCGGCGACTGGTACGCGGTCGTGCCGTTGCCTGACGGCTGTGTCGGGCTCGCGATGGGTGACGTTGCCGGACACGGTCTGGACGCGGTCGCGCACATGGCCGCAGCCCGATTCAGCCTGCGCGCGCTCGCGCTGACGGTCCCGACCGCACCCGAAACCGTTCTCGATCGACTCAACGACGTCGTGCGGGTGTTCGAACGCGACATGATGATCACCGCGGTCTACGGGATACTGGACCCCGCCCGCCTGACCTGGACATACGCAAACGCCGGACATTGTCCCGCGGTCATCCGACGCCCCGACGGCCGCGCGTCGCTGGTCGACGGCTGTTGTGATCCGCCGCTCGGAGTGGCCACCGGGTTCCGTCGGCGCACCGCCACGATCGAGGCCGGATCGATGCTCGTCCTGTACACCGACGGGCTCGTCGAACGCCGTACCGAGGTGATCGACGACGGGTTGGAACGACTCCGGCGTGCGTGCGAGACCGGTCCCGGCACCCCGGAGGCGCTCTGCGATCATCTCGTCGATGTGATGCTTCCGAGCGGCCGAGCGAGTGACGACGTCGCAATCATGATCGTTGCCCTGTCATGATCCGCTGACCCAGGTGGAGTGCGCCAATCGTCGCGGGCCCTTCCGTAACCGGCGAGTTGGTAGTGGGTCAGTTTGATTCGAGCAGTTCGCAGAGCTGGGTGATCGACCACGGGTGAGACTCGACACCAGCGGCCATCGCCGGGGTGACCTGACCGCGACCCTTGCCGCTGAGCGTCTGGTGGGGGCGGCAGAGGTTGTAGTGGAAGAAGTGCAGCGAAATCGCGTGAGCGTGGTTCTCGATCTTCTTGGAGAACCCGTTCGTCAAGCGCGTGAACCGGCGCATACCCATCCGCATCGTGAGGTTCTGACGCTCGACATACGACGTTGAGATCAGGTTGGCGTCGGGGTTGCCGGTGATGACGCGCTTCTCGATCGAGTTGCACGATGCGGGCGAGTAGCACCGCGCCTCGTCACCGGTCGCGCCCTTGTATTCCTTGATCACCTGGGCGAAGTCGACGCCGTTGCGCCAGATCGCATCCACGACCGTGGTGTAGCTGCCGAGGCCGTCCGTGGTGAGTTGGATTCGGTTACCGGTTCGGATGCGGTCGCGCAGGTCGGACATGAATGCGTAGCCGTCTTCGACCGTGCGCTCACCGACGAGGAACGAGGGAACGAGCTTCGTGTCGGCGTCGATCGCGACCCACGTCCACACGTCGCCGTAGCCCTCGGTACCGATGAAGTCCTCGGGGACGTTCTTCTGTTTGCTGTAGCAAAACGACCAGATCTCGTCGGCCTCGATGCGCTTCACGTCGAGGTTGCGCAGGGCAGCATCCGAGTGGGCCGTACAGGCCGCGCCCAGGTCAGCGAGCAGCTTCACGATCGTGTTCTTCGCGACGCCCGTGGTGCGGACCGTGGCGCGGATGCTCATGCCCTCGACGAGGCACACGACCACCTGCGCCCGCTGCTCTGTGCTCAACCTGTTCATACTGACTCTTATACTTGACCGCTCACGGTTAGTCAACGCGGAAGCTAAATTTCATGGCTGTAATATGAAGAACGACAGCCATGTGCTTTACATCTTCGCCGAGATGTAAAGACCTGTCCGAGGCAAACCCGAGTCACTTGTTAGGTCATCGGGGGCTAGACTTTCTATCGTGGACGAGGATGCACTACGAGACAGCCCCATCGGGCAGCTGGTTACGTTCCAGGGAAGCGATCCCCGGACCGGCAATTTCACGATCCACAATGCGTATCTCGCGGAGCCGCTACCGGAGAATGTCGACCTCGGTAACCGCGCCTGGACGATCGCGTCGCAAGCCGATAACGCTCTCGGCAAGTTGCAGCAAGCGTGCGCTCAGGTACCGAACCCGCGCTTACTGATCATGCCTGCGTTGACGAAAGAGGCTCTCGCCACGTCGGCGCTCGAAGGCACGTACGCGGCGATGCAGGACGTGCTCGAAGCGCGGCTGAATCTTGCGACGCGATCGTCGGCAGAGGTGCGAGAGGTTCTCGGCTACCAGGACATGGCCGAGCGTGCATTCGAGTGGGTCAAGGATCGCCCGATCAGTCTCGCCATGTTGAGCGATCTTCAAGGGATGCTGATGAGTTCCGCGCGACACCGCACGCGAGACATTGGGATGGTTCGCCAGCACCAGGTGCGAATCGGTCCCGTGGATGGAACGATCGAGGAAGCTCGGTTCATCCCTGCGCCGCCAGGCGATCAGCTCACAGTCGGCCTCGCCGCGTGGGAGGACTGGATCAATCGCGATCACGAACTGCCGATCGCGATTGTCGCCGCGCTTGCTCACTACCAGTTCGAGACTCTGCACCCGTTCGCTGACGGAAACGGCCGCTTGGGTCGACTCGTAATCGTTCTTCAGCTCCTGCGATCCGGTGCGATTCCTGATGCAGGTTTGACGATCTCGCCATGGCTACTGCGGCGACGCACCGAGTACGCAGACCTGCTGTTGAACACGAGTCAGACCGGCGATTGGAATCCGTGGGTGGAGTTCTTTTGCACTGCGGTGAAAGAGCAATGCGAGGCTCACCTCGTCGTTGCGCAGAGGCTCGTTCTTTGGCTCGAGACGTTGCGTCGAGAGATCAACGACCGCCGATGGGGCGGAACGATTCTGCAACTTGCTCACGACCTCATCGACTGGCCAATTGTCACGATGCCGTTCACCGCGAAGAAGTACGACGTGAGTGCGCCGGCGGCGAAGAGCATGATCGACCGCCTGGTCGCGATTGGCGTCCTGAAGGAGATGACAGGAAAGCGCTATGGACGCGTATTTGCTGCGGTCGAAGTGATGGAGATTGTCGAGGGTCTCTGATGAATCAACGCTTCGACCAACGCGCAGCGGCAGCGCGGCGCGCTATCTCGGATCGTTCTTCGGCCGTCAGCTTCTCGGCTCGCGCCTTGCCGCCCTTCAAGCCGCCTTGGCGTCCGAGCGCGACCGCGTGCGGGTTCTTCCCCGCGTCGGGGTCAGACGCTTCCTCGTCGCCGGTGGCTTGCGCGACGATGGCCACCGCGAGCTGGTTCGGATCTCGGGGCTTGCTTGACCGCTTGGGCATCAACCTGAGAGTATCTGGAACGTCAACCCACGTTGTGCTGCCGCGTCGAAGCCTTGGAACACTGTGCCATGCGGAAAGCGACAATCCTCTTGGCAGTGATGGCGCTGGCCGCCTGCAGCGGTGGTGGCAGTTCTCACGCAACGCGACATCCACGCTTCCCGCTTCCGTCTCAGCCGCGCCGTCGCCTCACGCCATCGCATGTAGGACTTCCGAGATGCGATATGCCGACGAGTTGATCGCCGCGCAGGCGAAGCCCGTAGCAGTTCAGAAAGCCGCAAAGGATGCAGTCGCCGTGTACGGCTACCACAGCCCCGAGTTCGTCATTTACCAACAGGACGTTGTACCCGGACTGCGGATGGTGACCCGTCGCGGTGCCAGCGCAGGCCGCGCCAGCATTCGCGCAGCGGTGACCGCCGCGTGCGGCCTGCGCTACCCGGCTTCAAAATCAAACTGACCCACTACCGGCGAGTTGGCGTTCGGCGGATCGGGGTAGGAAAACGCTGTGGCGAGCAGTGCGTTTCCCGTGATCGCGACTACGAACGAAGCGGCCTGGCTCCGCCGCGACGGGATGTCGCCTCCTTGCTTACCCGGTCCGTCAGTGCCACGCCGAGCGCGACCTCGAGGCGCCGGGTGCGCTCATCAACTGGCAAAGCAAGTTCGGCCGCCGAAAGGAACGCGAGTGTCGTTGGAAAAGCACGCCTCCTCGAAGCCTGATCACGTCGCCGTGACGTTCCGCATCCCGGTGAGCGTCGTTGCGGTATCGGCAGATCTCGTCGGCGAGTTCACCGACTGGGGCCTGGTCTCGATGCAACCGAACAAGGACGGAAGCCTGTCGGCGACGTTCGACCTGGCCGTAGGACACGCATACCGCTTCCGCTTTCTCCTCGACGGTGCGCGCTGGGAGAACGATCGCGCTGCCGACAACTACGTGCCCAACGACTACGGCGGTGACGATTCCGTCGTCGATCTCCGACGCCCGGACTCGTCGCTCGCGGGGAGTGCGACCGCAGCTGCCGATCAGTAGCAACCCCGCCGATTCGTCGCTTGCGGATGCGCACGGGTTACGCCGGCTGCTCGTCCGGCGCGACGCGGAGCCGCTGGGCCACATCGTCTTCAGTTCCGACAACGGCTACCACTTCGGCCAACACCGCCTCGATCACGGCAAGCTGACCGCCTTCGACACCGAAGCGAACTGACCGACGAGCAACGAACGGCGCTTCACCAGCGCTGGTCGACCTGGAGAACTGCCACACCGGTCCCGCGTGTTGGAACGCCCAACGGCCGGGCGAACCCGGGTAGTGCCCTTCAGGCCCGGATTGATCCGCCTGCTCCTTCGCGAAGCGCGCGGAACAGTCGTCCTCTCGCCGCCGCGCCGCTCGACCGCGCGCCGTGCCGTCGGCCCGCGATGACAACATCGTCAGTCTGGCGGTGATTCGGCGAACTGAACACCCACCACCACCCGAGAGACGAGTCCCAGGGCGATATCGACGAGCTGTTGGTCGTGATGCTCGGCGTAGCTGCACATCGATGCGAATGCGGCCTCGATCGAGATGCCGGTCGTGGCCGCGAGGACTCCCTTTGCCTGCTCGATCACAATGCGGGTGTCGAGCGCTTCCGCGAGGCGTTCGGCAAGCAACGCTCGTTCGGTGCTCATGCGGTGATGCAATATCCCCATCGTCGCGACGTCGGCGACGGCACGCGCAGCAGCGAGATCAGCATCGGCGAGCGCGCCGACCCGGTTCCGAAGCAGATTGAGGGAGCCAATGGTCTCGTCCCTCAGGCGCATGGGCACCGCGAACACCGATCGGATTCCGGCACCGAGCGCGCGCGGCGCGAAGGCCGGCCAGCGGGCGACTTCGGCACTGAGATCCTCGCACTCCACCAACTCGCCCGACCGGTAGCAATCGATGCAGGGTCCTTCGTCGACCTGCACTTCGAACAGCTCGAGGTACCGCATCACCTGGCTCGACGACGCCGCTACCCGCAACACTCCGTCGGTGGCGAGCATCAAGCCGGCCTGGTCGATGTCGAACAGGTCGACGCACCGGCGGGTCAGTATCGTCAGAACGTCCACGACATCGAACTCGGCGACGAGCGCATCCGCCATCTCGACGAACGTCTGTGAGAGCAGGGCTTCGCGGTTCGTCAAGTCGAGATCGAGCGATTGGGGCGCAGCAGCAGCATCGAGAGCTGCGCCGAGAGCCGCGTCGAGATTAGAGCCTCGTTCGGCGAGCTCGAGGGCACGTCGGTGGCGCTCCAGCGAGCGCCGATCGAACACGACCGCACCCCCGAGCACCGCCTCCGCAATGTCGCCAAGACTGCAACCGTCCGCGTTCGCGCGCTTGTCCATCAGCAGAAGCGCGATGTTCATCGCGCAGCGCGCCTGCGCGGCCACGACTCCCGTGGCGTGAGCGACGAGAATGCTCCGCTCCGTAGTCCATTGCTCTCGACGGATGGGCGTCGTCTCGTCCCTTTCATCGGGGATGATCCAAACATACAACACTCCGTCTCACTCTGATTCCCACAACGAAACATTGTCCTCGTGCCGGCCACCGTGGTGGTAAGTCACATCGACCAAGGCGATTTGAGAGGCGTCGGCTGCGTCCTTCGAGTACCGCGCAGCGGTTCTCCCGCACACGACCGCCGTGATCTGCACATTTGTACCGATGCACGTCCGGCTGCAGGGGCCGACGATGGGAGTGCTCGATCCGTCTCGGCTGTGGGATACATAACAGCTGATGAGTGGGTCGCGCCGTGTTGTCACGCATCCTCGATGACCTTGAATGCGATCGAGATGTCCCGCCCGGTCCTCGCGGTTCGCTCGCAGTGGCGGAATGAGAACGATGAATCTGGAACACCGCCTCTCGAGTGTCTTGAGCGATTTCGCTCGGACGGTCGCAACGGACTTCTCGATTCAGGAGATCTTGGACGAGCTCGTCCTTCGGATCGTGGACGTACTGCCGATAACGGCTGCCGGGGTGACGCTCATCTCGGCGGACACTGATCCTCACTTCATCGCCGCGTCCGACGACTCCGCGCTTCGGTACGAACAACTGCAGACTGAGTTGGGTGAAGGACCTTGCATCGCGGCGTACGAATCCGGAGAGGCCGTCGCCGTACCGAATCTCTGCGACGAGACCAGGTTTCCAAGGTTCGCGCCACGCGCGCTGGAGGAAGGTCTGTCGGCGGTATTCACCTTCCCGCTCCGCGACGGCGAACGTCGGCTCGGTGCGCTCGACCTCTACCGAACCACGGCCGGCCCCTTAAACACCGAGACCATGGCCGCCGCCCAGACCCTGGCCGACGTGGCGTCCGCATATCTCCTCAACGCTCAGGCCCGCGAGGATCTACGGACGACGTCCGAGGCCGCCCAACGCGAGCAGATGAAGCAACTCGAAAAGGCACACAGCGACTTCATCTCCCAGATCTCACACGAGCTCCGCAGCCCGCTCACCACCGTGATCGGCTACGTGGAGATGCTCGCCGACGGCGAGCCGGATCCACCGAGCGTCGAGCAGAACCGCATGCTCGCGATCATCGGACGCAACAGTCACCGACTGCTCGAGTTGATCGAGGATCTGCTCATCATGACGCGGCTCGAAAACGGCAGCTTCTCCATTGAAGTTGCTCCCGTCGACGTGGCCGACGTCGTCGAGCGGGTCCGGGAGGCAACCGCGCCGGCAGTCGCAGCGGCCGGGCTCGAACTCGTCGTCGACCTCCGATCGGATACGGCAGTCGTCGGCGATTCCGGCCAACTCGAGCGCGCGCTGCTGAACTTCGTCTCAAACGCCGTCAAGTTCACGAAATCCGGTGGACGGGTCGAGATCGCATCTCGTACCGTGGGCGACCACTTGGCCCTCTCGGTGCGCGATACCGGTATCGGCATCCCGCCGGCCGAGCAGCCGCGCCTCTTCACCAGGTTCTTTCGCGGTGTCCAGTCGAAAGAAGATCAAGTCGCCGGCACCGGGTTGGGCCTGTACATCGCGCAAGAGATCGTCGAGCGGCACAGTGGCTACATCGAAGTCGCGTCCTCGTCGTCCGGAACCACGTTCACCATGTTCCTCCCGGTAGCGGGCGCTCCGGCAAAATCACCGTCGCCCTTCTTCCCCCAACGGTTGTCAGCCTCGGCGCCCGCCCGTTGATCACGTCCGCGTTCCACAGCTGTCGGCGTCTCGGGGCGACTTAGGGACCCTTGGATGTGGGGCGCTCGACCAGCAGCCCGGGCGGAAACTCGCGCGCCACGATTCCCGCGGCCATATCCGCGAGTCGAAGCTTGTGGACCCGGGAGTAGTTCCTCATCAAGTCGAAGGCGTCTTCGACGCGTACACCAGTAGTTGCGGCGACAACGCCTTTGGCCTGTTCGATGACGACTCGGCTCTGCCGCGCACCTTGCAGCTGTTCGGCGAGAAGCTGGCTCTCGGCCGCGATGCGATGCTGGAGAATGCCGATCGTCGCGACATCGGCGAGAGCCTGCGCGGTGGTGAGGTCCGCAGTCGACATGCTGCCGGTGCGGTGGCGGAGCAGGTTCAGCGAGCCGATCGTTCGCTCCCGAAGCCGCATCGGGAGCGCGAAGACCGATCCGATACCCGCGTGCAATGCTTCCATCGTGAAGGCAGGCCACCGGTCGGCTGCAGTGCTGAGTTGTTCACATCCGATCGGAATGCCGCCGCGCAAACAATCGACGGAGGGTCCTTCATCGTGTTGCACTTCGAAGAGTTCCAGCAGGCGCATCGCCTGACTCGACGACGCCGCAACCTGCAACTGACCGTTGACGGCGAGCATGATTCCAGCTTCGTCGACTTCGAACAGCTGCGTACATCGCGAAGCGATCGTGGTCAGCACGTCGACCAGGTCGAAATCGGCCACGAGCGTGTCAGCCATCTCGACGAACATTCGCGACAGCAAAGCTTCGCGGTCAGTCATGAGGAGCCGTCGACGTACTCTCCGGTGGGGAGATCATTCCAGATCGGTCACCATCGACCATTTCCCTGCGCCCGCGCGAGGACCGTCCGATCCTTGGCATACACGTACTCACGGAAGCAGCGAGCGCGTGCGGCCTCCCAGCCATCCCCAATCGTGCGCACCGTCGGAGCGACCGAACATCGGTACAACACCGCAACATCGTGGTGCGTCACCGAACGACTCATCCGGTTCGCGGAACGCATTCGTCGCTTCCACCGTACGCGAGGTCTCGTCGAGTCAGGGGCCGAAAAATCGTGTAACACACACCGCTCCGGCGGGACTGTGTGTTCATGAGCCAAACTGTCGCCTCCTCGAGACCAGCCTCGCCGTCGCCCGCGCCGCGGCATCGTGCACGTGCGTGGCTGCGCCATCAGCTCGAGGAGCTCTACCAGTCCTGGGAGGCCGGTTGATGGAAGTCCACGTGCGCGACACGGTCGACGGCGAGTTGCAGTGCCCGAATTGCGGGCACACGCTGAGCATGTGGCACGTACCGGAACCCGGACGCGCCGAATCGCTCGCGATGCGGGTTGCCGACACCGTCGCGTCGTGGCCATTCGCAGGAACCGTGGTCGGCCTCATCGCCGTGTGGATCGTGTGGAACGTCGCCGCGCGTCCGTTCGAACCGTATCCCGTGATCATCTTCGCCGTCATCAGCGCGGTGCTCGCCACGATCGCCGCGCTCCAGGGCCCGCTCGTGTTGCTGGCTCAGCGCCGGTCGTCGAGCCGCGATCGCGCTCGCGACGGTGAGACCCTGCGCATCGCAATGCACACCGAGGCCGATCTGCATCGGCTCGAGGACAAGATCGACGGCTTGATTACCGACCGGGAGGCTACGAAGTGACGAATTGGGTCGAGGCGGCGAAGTGGAGTGACGTGCCCGACGGCGAGCCGTTCGGTGCGATTGTCGAAGGGGTCGACCTGGTCGTCGTGCGGCGCGGCGACGAGCATTCCGTACTCCACGGTCGCTGCCTTCATCGCGGCGCGCTCCTCGCCGACGGTCAGATCATCGGCGACGATCTCATCTGCGGACTGCACGGCTGGGACTACCGCATCGAGTCGGGTGTCAGTGCCTACAACAATCACGAAGCGCTCACGAAGTTCCCGTCGGTCCTCGAGGGTGACAGCCTTCGTGTCGATCGCGACGAGGTGATCCGGTGGAAGCTGATGCACCCGCAGCCGTATTCACCCGACGTGTACCAGGGGCTTTACAGCGACCCGCACGGGACGATCGAGGAGCCGTACGTAATGCGGATCCACGAACTCGCGATGAACGGTCTCACCAAAGTCGGCCATCACGGGTTCGTCGGCGCGATGGGCGTCGCGCGCCAGGCGTTGCCGAGTTGGGACTCGATCCAGTTCGTCACCGCGCAACTCGCCCGACTACCCCTGCTCGACGAAGTGCCGGTCGGCGACGAGATCTGCATCGGACCGAACGCCTCGAAGCCGTTGTGGCTGGACATTCCGTTGTTCGTCTCCGATATGTCGTTCGGCGCGTTGTCGCTTGAGGCGAAGACGGCGCTCGGACGCGGCGCACAACTCGCCGGTACCGGCATCTGTTCCGGCGAGGGTGGCATGCTGCCCGAGGAGCAGAGCGAGAACTCGCGGTACTTCTACGAGCTCGCGTCGGCCCGGTTCGGTTGGAGCTGGGACGTCCTGACGAAGGTCCAAGCGTTCCACTTCAAGCTCGGACAGGGTGCGAAGACCGGAACGGGCGGTCATCTGCCCGGTCCGAAGGTCAAGGGCCGCATCGCCGCGGTGCGCGGGCTCCCCGAGGGCACGCCGGCGGTCTCGCCGTCGACGTTCCCCGACTGGCACGGCGTCGACGATTTCCGCCACTTCGCCGACGAGGTCCGCGAGCGCAGCGGCGGCATCCCGATCGGCGTGAAGCTTTCCGCTCAGCATGTCGAAAGCGACATCGATGCCGCGCTCGAGATCGGTGTCGACTACATCATCCTCGACGGCCGCGGCGGGGGAACCGGCGCGGCGCCGCTCCTTTTCCGCGACAACATCTCGGTGCCGACGATCCCCGCGCTGGCGCGGGCCCGCCGCCACCTCGATCGCCGCAAGCGTCGCGACGTGACGCTCATCGTCACCGGCGGGCTGCGCGACGCGGCCGACTTCGCCAAGGCACTGGCACTCGGTGCCGACGCCGTCGCAATCGCCAACAGCGCGATCCAGGCCATTGGGTGCCTCGGCATGCGCGCCTGCCATACGAACAACTGCCCGGTCGGTATCGCGACCCAGAAGGAGCATCTCCGCGCCCGGCTTCCGGTCGACGAGGCCGCCCAGCGCCTGGACAAGTTCCTTCGCGCATCCGTCGAGATGATGGAAGTCCTGGCGCGCGCCTGCGGGCACGACCATCTCTCGCACTTCTCACTCGACGACCTGACGACGTTCGATCGCGACATGGCAGCCCTCACGGGCATCGAATACGGAGGCATCCGGTGACCGACTCCGCCGGCGAACCGCTCGTCTGGCACCGCGTCGCGGACGTCGACGCGCTGGCCGAAGGCCGGGTGATGACGGTCACGGCGGGGCGGGTGTCGCTTGCGCTCACACGGTTCAACGACCGCTACGGCGCGCTCGACAACCATTGCCCGCACCAGGGCGGTCCGCTCGGCGAGGGCTCCATCGAGAAGGGTTGGCTCCGGTGCCCTTGGCACGGGTATGACTACGACCCGATCACGGGGACTCCCCCGCCCGGTTTCATCGACGCACCGAAAAGCCATCCGGTCGAGCTGCGCGCCGACGGGGTGTATGTGGCGATGGCGCCCGAACACGCGCGGCTGCGCACGGTCTCGGATCTCATGGTCGAGACGATGATCGCGTGGGGTGTCACCCACGTGTTCGGCATGGTCGGCCACTCGAATCTCGGCTTCGCCGACGCGATGCGCGAGGCCGAGCGACGCGGCGACCTCACGTACGTCGGTATCCGTCATGAAGGCGCAGCGTCGTTCGCGGCGAGCGCGTACGGGAAACTTACCGGGCGGCCCGCCGCGTGCTTCGCGATCGCGGGACCGGGTTCGACGAACCTCCTGACGGGTCTCTACGACGCGAAGGTCGATCGATCGCCGGTGCTGGCGATCTCCGGTCAGGTTCCGTCGAAGGTGCGCGGTCGGGGCGCGTTCCAGGATCTCGACCTCGCGGCCGCGTTCGCCGACGTCGCGGTCTCGACCCAGACGGTGCACCGCGACTCCGACCACGTCGAGCTGATGAACCTAGCGTGCAAGCACGCACTCGGTCAGCGTGGCGTGGCCCACCTCGTGCTGCCCGACGAAGTGCAAGCGCTACCCGCCACAAACGACGCGCGGCCGGGCGGCCCGAGCGGCCGCATCGCCGACCTCTCGGTTACGCCGCCCGCCGCTCCGCTCGAACGCGCAGCCGCGTTGATATCCGGCGCGAAGCGCCCGGTCATCGTGCTGGGGCACGGTGCCCGTCAGGGCATCGAGCACGTCATCACGCTCGCCGAGCGCCTGAACGCGCCGATGCTCACCACCTTCAAGGCCAAAGGCATCGTCGCCGACGATCTCCCGCTCGCGTGTGGTGTGCTCGGCCGTAGCGGTACTCCCGTCGCATCGTGGCTCATGAACGAGTCGGATCTCTTGATCGTGTTCGGCGCGTCGTTCTCGAACCACACCGGCATTGCGTCGTACAAGCCGATCATCCAGGTCGACTCCGACCCCGACGCGATCGGTCGCTTTCACGCGGTAACCGTGCCGTTGTTCGGTGACGTCGGCGTCACTGCCCGGCGCCTGCTCGAGGCCGCGATCGTGAACGATGTGCAGACCGTCGACCAGCGCGCCGACGTGGCGGCGCGGTGCGAGATCTGGGATGCGGAAAAGCAGCGGCGAGGGGCTGACGATCATGGTCTCGGTGTGGCATCGGCCCCGCTCTTCGCCGCGCTGACCCGGCACACGCCGGAGAATGCGGTCATCGCAGTCGACGTCGGCAACAACACGTATTCGTTCGGGCGCTACTTCGAGTGCAAGGCGGGTCAGCAGGTGCTGATGTCGGGCTATCTCGGATCGATCGGATTCGGATTCCCGGCCGCGATGGGCGCGTGGGCGGCGGCACCGGGCCGCACAATCCTTGCGGTCACCGGAGACGGCGGGTTCGGTCAATATCTCGCTGAGATCACGACCGCCGTGAAGTACGGCATGAACATCACCCACGTGCTCTTGAACAACTCCCAACTCGGCAAGATCTCCAAGGAACAGCGAGCCGCCGAGTGGGACGTGTGGCAGACGTCGCTACACAATCCCGAGTTCGCCGCCTACGCACGGCTCTGCGGCGCGTTCGGAGTGCGAGTCACCGAGGTCGGTGAGCTCGACGACGCGCTCGAGCAGGCCTTCGCCTACGAAGGGCCGGCACTCGTCGAGGTCGTTACCGATCCCGACCTCATCTAGCTCGGACGCCAGCGCATCCGTGGATCCGAGCTACATACCGAAGTGCGTGCGCTGCACCGCCAGCACCGCTTCGGCCCGCCCGCTGACCTCCACGTGGGCAACAACCTGCCGGCCGAACACGAACAGCAGCAGTTCGCCGGGCGTGCCTTTCAGTCGAACCGTGGGCTCCTCCGAGCGGACCGTCACGAGCCTGCCCGTTCCCTCCCACTCGATCTCGAGACCGGCACCGCTCAGGCGCCGGCTCAAATACCGGCTCCCGCGACGGACGTTCTTCCACAAGCCCGACTCGAGCTCATGCGAGAGAGTCCGGGAAGCGAGCCCATTGGCTCTCCGCACGTCCTCATGGTGCACGAAGAACTCGTTCAGGTTCGGGTGCGACCGCACCCAGCCAATGCGGAAGAAGCCCGGCGGCGGGCCCGACCGGACCCGGTCCACAAGCCACCCAAAGTCGCGGCAGCTCGCGAGTCGCACCCGCCGCCGCTCGGCGAACCGCCCGAACGGCCCCGGAAGCGCAATGCAGGGCCCCGCGATCAGGTCGCGCTCGCGCAGCACGATGTGGGCGGCGAGGTCGTGAGTGGTCCAGTCTGGGAGCAGTGTGGGAGCGCCCGGTCCGAGTTCGTCGAACACACTGCACAGCTCGGCCCGCTCCTGGGCATCGAAGGAGAGGTCACCCATGGGGGACGACTTTACGCACCAGCGTCTTCGAGACACCCTGTCGGCAGGGTTGGAGATCACCACGGCATTGGTTCGACGTTCTCGTCGAGCACCAGTCGGTACCCCACTCCCGGATCGTTGACGATCCGCACCGGCGATGACCGAACTTCGCCCAGCTTGCGGCGGAGCTGGTTCACATGAGTTCGCAGCAACTCGACGCGTCCGACCTCGTGATCCCAGACACCCGCGAGCAGGACGCGATGCAGGATCACGCGGCCCTCGTTGCGAGCCAGCATGGTGAGAAGCACGAATTCCTTGCGCGTGAGCGAGATGGCGCGACCGTCGAGCGTCGCCTCACGCCCGGCGACGTCGATGCGTAACGGCCCCACCTCGACCAGTCCGGGGTCTGACGCATTCACGATTGCCCGTCGATGCCGAGTCGCCACGCGCACACGCGCAAGGAGCTCCGGCATCGAAAAGGGTTTCGACATGTAGTCGTCCGCACCGGCATCGAGCGCTTCGACCTTGCGGTTCTCGGTGCCGTCGACGGTGAGCACGAGTATCGGCACTGACGTCCAACGCCGGAGCTGCCGGCACACTTCGATGCCATCCAAGTCGGGTAAGCCGAGATCGACGATGATCACGTCGGGTTCGATGGCACCGGCGAGCTGCAGACCGATCGTCGCCGACGCCGCCAAATGCACCGAGTATCCCCGCGCATCCAGGGCGGCCTCGAGGACCTGGCGTATTGCCAGTTCGTCGTCGATGACGAGGACACTCGAGTCAGCGGGCGCGGCGGATGGTGACTGCAATAGAGGTTCCCGAATCGTTGTCGATCAGGCGCAGAGTACCGCCGTGCAGAGTCACGATCGCCTGACAGATCGCGAGGCCGAGCCCTTGCCGCCCGTCGAGGCGTGACGCGCGCAGCCGGTCGGCAACAGCACGCGGAAGTCCCGGCCCGTCGTCGCTCACGGTGATCTCGACGAATTCGTCCGATGCCCGAGCTGAGATCCGGACGCACGATCCCTCGGGCGTGTGTCGTACCGCATTCTCCAGCAGGTTGTTGCAGACCTCCTCGAGTTGCGCGGGATCGGCTTGCACAACAGGGAGGTCGGCCGGCACCTCGACGTCGAGTGTCCAGCGAGTGAAGAGTCGCGCGAGCCGCTTCGCGCTGACCGCCACGAGCTCGGCCACATCGACCTCGGCGAGGCGGGGTTGCAGCGTCCCGGTCTCGACTCGACTCATGCTGAGAAGGTTCGCGACGAGGCGGTCGAGACGCTCCGTCTCGTCGATGAGCACGTCGAGCACCTCGTCTCGGGTGCGGCGGTCGTAGTCGACACCCGCTCGGAGGTCGGTCGCTACGGCATGGATTGCGGCGAGAGGTGTGCGCAAATCGTGCGACACCGATCGCAGCAGCGCGCGCCGCTGCTCATCGACCTTCTCCAATGCATTGACCCTGGTCGTCACGAGCGCGCTCACCACGAACGCGACGGCACTGAAGATGAGCAGGGCGATCACGTCTTCCGACAGTCGAATCCGCGGCGAACCGAGCGGAGGCAGCGCGAAGCTGAACGCGAACGTCGCAAACGCCGATACCACGAAGCCCGGTAGGCGTCCACCCACCAGCGCCGTCGCGACGACGGGTACGACGAGCAACAGCGCAGGAACTCCCCGGCCGACACGATCGTGGAGCACGGCAACCGCCGTCGCCACGACCATGGTCGCGAACAAACCGCCGAAGAACGCGAGGCGCGGTCTCGGGTGTTCGAGGGTCGGCCACATTCCCGAAGTCTCTCATTCCGGCCCGACCAGATTCCGAAAGGTACGCGACAGCAACCCGTCGTTCTACGGAAACGCTCCGCCGATGCTCACGCAATGCCATGTAGATAGGTTCGATGCGTGGACGGCGAGGCGTTGCTCTTGGTGGCCGAGTTCAGTCGTGACGTCGCAGTGTTGCAGTGGCCACAACAGGACGACGAGCGCGTCGCCCTCGATCGACTGGGCCTCCCCCGGCTCCTGGTGCTGGACCCAGCCGCAGACTCCCCACCGTTCTCACCGAGCTGCCTCGAGGACTGGGTCCGACTACCGGTCACCGCCGGCGACCTGCGGGTGCGACTCATGACGTTGGCCCAGCGCAGCAAGGCGCACGTGACGGCACCGAGAATCGACCCCCTCGGCCGCCTCTGGCACCGGGGCGCGTTTACCAGGCTCTCGCCGACGGAGGAGCGACTCGCGGGTGTGCTGCTCGAGCGCTTCGGCGAGGTGGTCGCCGACGACGACCTCCTCGACGTCGGGTGGGCCGAAGATGGCGCGACGCGAGCTGCCCTGCGGATCCGCTTGACGAGACTGCGCCGTCACGTCCGCCCGCTCGGGCTGGAGATCAAGTCCCGACGCGGGGCCGGACACGTGATGGACGACGCGCACGTCGAAACGGCCGTGTCCGTCAGGTAGCGCCGCGGGCTGCCTTGCGCAGATTCACGTAGGCCCAGACTGCTTGTGCCCCCAAGGCGATCGTGACACCTACCAGGATGGGGTGTATCTGCGCGCTCAGGAGCAGCACGATGAAGATTCCCGGCACGAACCAGAGCCAGAACGTCTTCATCCACAAGCGTTGCATCTGCCACTGAGCGTAAGCCGGCGCAATGCGGGCCAGTTCGGGGTCGTCGGCACTCCGCCCGATGCGGACGAGACGGCGAAGGCGTAACCGATCCCTACGGGCCAGTGCGTTCCACTCGACGCCGAACGCACTTGCTTCGAAGTTTGCAGACATTGGGCGATCGTTTCACGTGCCGTCGAACGATGGAAGCACTCCGCATCAGTCGTAATGAGACCGTCGGCAAAGCCAATGTTGAGCGGATGCTTTTGATCATATTTCGATCAGAATTGGTGCGAAGAGCCGTCGCACGCTGTTCAGATACCGAATAGTTCACTGCTCACTTGTCGAAACAGTACGGTCACTGCGTCGAAATCCTTCGCCCTTACGGTCGTCTTGCACCGTAAAACTTGGGACAATGGGAGGGATTTAGTGCGGTATCGAAGAGCACTACGCGTGATCGCGTTGGCGGGCGCTATAGCCGTGATCGTTGCGCTCTGGTCCGGTGTGGCCGGCGCCAGCAGCACCGACGGGGGCGGGACGGTCACCAAGGAGTTGTCTCACACCGATATCTCTTTGAACCTCCTTTGGGTCGTCATCGGCGCGGTGCTCGTGATCTTCATGCAGGCCGGCTTCGCGCTGGTCGAAACCGGGTTCTGCCGGGCCAAGCACGCCGCGCATGTGGTGTCGACGAACTTCGCGGTCTTCGGGCTGGGGTTCGTCGCCTACTGGATGGTCGGCTACGCGTTCATGTTCGGAGGGTTCACCGCTCCGATCATCGGCCTCAACAGCGCGGTCGGGAGCAACCTGATCGGTTCCGGCAACTGGGTTTTCTTGTGGAAAGGCGGTTTCTTCCTGCAAGGCCACGCCTACGACGTGTCGACCGCGGCCTTCTTCCTGTACATGGTTGCGTTCATGGACACGACCGCCACGATCCCGACCGGCGCCATGGCCGAGCGGTGGAAGTGGAACGCGTTCGTCGGGTGGGGCCTGTTCTGCGGAGCGATCTACTACCCGCTGTTCGGCGCCTGGACCTGGGGCGGCGGCTGGCTCGCCAAGCTCGGTGAGACCGCGAGCATGGGCCACGGCTACACCGACTTCGCCGGTTCCGGCGTCGTGCACATGATGGGCGGCGTCGCCGGTCTGGCGGGGGCGCTGATACTCGGTCCACGAATCGGCAAGTACGGACCCGACGGCAAACCGAGACCACTTCCCGGGCATCACATCCCGATGGCGATGCTCGGCACGTTCATCCTGTTGTTCGGATGGTTCGGGTTCAACGCGGCCTCGACGTTCGCGGCCACCGATAACCGCTTCGCCCTCATCGCAACCAACACGGCGCTCGCGGCCGCAGTCGGAGCCGTTGCGGCGATGTTCTGGGTGCAGATGCGTTCGAAGGCGCACCAACCCGATCCGGGCATGATGGCGAACGGCATGCTTGCGGGCTTGGTCGCCATCACTGCGCCGTGCGCGTTCGTGCAACCGTGGGCTGCCGGTGTGATCGGACTCATCGCCGGTCTCATCGTCGTCGAGTCGGTGTGGTTCTTCGAGAACCATGGCGTCGACGACCCGGTCGGCGCGGTCTCGGTTCACGGAGTCTGCGGCGCCTGGGGTGTGCTGGCGGTCGGCATCTTCGCCGACGGCTCGTACGGCATCGGTTGGAACGGCACCGGCGCCGACTCCAAGTTCGGCATCTCGGGAATCCTCTACGGACACGATGGCGGCGGTCAGTTCCTCGCCCAGCTCATGGGCGTCCTTACCATTGCAATCGTGATGTTCTCGATCGCGTACGCCTTCTTCTACATCCAGAACAAGGTGATGAAGGGCGGCATCCGGCCGTCGCGCGAGGTCGAGCTGCAAGGTGTCGACATCCCCGAGATGGGAGTGCTCGCGTATCCGAGCTTCTACGGCTCGAACCCGCATGTCGAGATGCCCGACCATGAAGGGCTCATCGAGCTCCCGGAACCGGTGGCGACAGGCCAGGAGACCTCACGCTGACGGACTCGCCGAAGGGAATCGTGGGTTGATTCACACGAACAGTGGGATTGCTTCGGTCCCGGACCACGACGACGTCGTCGTGGTCCGGTGGCCGGAGCATCGCGATGATGCCGAACGGCTCGCGCGCCTGCATCGGCCGCACCTGTTGCTCGTCGCGGCCGACGCGCCCCCTCCCACCGTGCAGGGTTGCCTCACCGACTGGATCCGGCTTCCTGCCGACGACGACGACATCGAAGCGCGGATGGTCGCTCTGGCCGCCCGCGCCGAGCAACATCCCGCAATCCCGACGCTCGATGCTTTCGGGGAGCTCTCCTTTCGGGGGCAGCGCGTCTACCTTTCACCCACCGACGCGCGAGTCGCCGAAGCACTCATCGCGTCGTTCGATCGAGGCGTCGCGGATGCGGACCTGTTCCAACTGATCTGGGATGGGCACGGCGACACGAGCAAGGTGAGGGTGCACATCTCGCGTCTGCGCAAGCGCATCCGCCCGCTCGGTCTCGAGATTGCATCGATTCGCGGGGTCGGTCATCGGCTGCACGTCGAGCACGCGCGAGCCCGCGACGACCGTTCCACCACCGAGTAGCTCGGGGTGGACGTCAACCGGATTCTTCTCGACATCCTGATCGTCCTGCTTGCGGCCAAGGCGGCCGCAGAGCTCGCCGACCGTATCCGCCTCCCCGCAGTCGTCGGCGAGATCGTCGCCGGCATCATCATCGGCCCCTCCGTCCTGGGATGGGTGCACTCGAGCGAGGCGCTGCAAACGCTCGCGCAACTCGGTGTGATCCTGCTGTTGCTCGAAGTCGGCCTCGAGATGGATCTCGCGGAATTGGGGAGCGTGGGCCGAGCCGCGATCCTGGTCGCAGTCACCGGAGTCGCGGTTCCCATGCTGACGGGAGTAGGCGCGGGAATCGCACTCGGCATGTCGGGCAAGGAAGCGCTCTTCGTCGGCGCCGCGCTCACTGCGACGAGCGTCGGCATCACGGCCCGCGTGTTCGGAGATCTGCGCGCGCTCGCATCGGTCGAAGCCAGAACCGTCCTCGGCGCGGCGGTAGCCGACGACATTCTCGGTTTGGTCATCTTGACCGTTGTGACGCGCATCGTCACTCAAGGTTCCGTCTCGATCTTCGGCGTGGCTTGGGTCGTGATCGTCGCGGTGGGCTTCGTTGTCCTTGCGACGCTCATCGGCGTACGCGTCGTGCCCCAGATGTTCGCGATGGTCCGGCGCTACAGCCGCTCGCCGGGGACACTCGTGGTCATTGCGCTGGCCTTCACTCTCGCGGTTTCCGAGCTCGCGCACGCCGCGCAGCTCGCTCCGATCGTCGGCGCCTTCGTGGCCGGAATCGCGCTGGCTCGCAGCTCGGCGGCCGGCCGCGTCCGGTCCGAGCTCGCTCCGATCGCACACCTCCTCGTGCCGGTCTTCTTCCTCCAGATCGGCATCGAGGCCGACGTGACCCAGTTCGCGCGCCCGGCGGTCGTCGGGACGGCCGCGGTGCTGCTCGTGGTTGCGGTGCTGGGCAAGCTCGCGTCGATCGTCGGTCTGATCGGGTCACCTGGCGACCGTCTTCTCGTCGGGATCGGAATGATCCCGCGCGGAGAGGTCGGCTTGATCTTCGCGACGATCGGCCTGAATCAGCACGTCTTCGGTCAGAACGTCTACGCGGCATTGCTCCTCGTTGTGCTCGTGACGACGGTTGCGACACCGCCGGCACTGCGGTGGAGACTGCTCGCGCTCCGGGCGAAGCGCACGGGGGCAACTGGCGCGACCTCGACGGCAGGTGCTGCGCTCGTCCGGGTCGGGCGTTCGGGCCTGGTCGAGCTCCACGCCGAGCCGGTACCGAGCGACGCGCTGGTCGTCGCATTGCGCGCGGCACTTCTGTGCTCCGAGCACCCTGCTTCGCCCGCGTTGTCGGATTGGCTCGACAACTTCCCGGCCGGCACCCGAAAGTGGGACGAGCCGAGCCGGGCCGAGTTCTTCAAGCTGCTGCGTGACGGAAGCCCTCGTTCGTGGCGGTTGCTGATCGGAACGGGAATCCTGCAGCGGTCGCTGCCGGAGCTCGATGATGCGCTCGCGGGGCAACGAGCCGACGCGTTCGAGCTCGATCCTCTCTCCAGCCTTCAGTTCCCTCGATTGGTCGCGGTACACGAGCTCAGTGTCGACGGTCCGGTCGCATGGCGATCGGTTCTCCTGACCGCGCTCGTGCTCGATGCGTGCGGAGACTCGTCGCCGGATTCGGTCTCGGTCGGCCGCCAGACGGTGCAACGACTCGGGCTCGGAAACGCGGTCGAACAGCGGGTGGTCGGCCTCGTGTCCGACGCCGAACTCCTGTTGGCCGCGGCCCGCCGCTGGGACGCGCTGACCGAGGACGCGGTGCAACAGATCGCCGTACACCTCGAAACCGAAGAACAGGCTCGAGCCCTCTACCTGCTGTCCCGAGCCGCACCGGATCCGATGTCGGCGGAAGACCGCGAGCGACTGCACACGCTGTACGAGCTCATCAGCGCTGCGCTCGCCCACCCGGACGTCGTGGGCCCGGATGCCAGCAATGAGATCGAACGACGCCGGGCGAAGGCGCGCAGCCTGGTCATGCGGGAGTCCGTGCGCGCGCGGATCGCGACCGCGCCCAGGATGCTCGTCCTGTCCCAGGGGCCCGAGGATCTCGCAAGACAAGCGTCACTCTGCGAACCACCGCCCGTCGGCGACGAACTGAAAGCTGCCGTGCAGGGGAAACCGGACTACATCCAGATCGAGATCGTGGCGCGCGACCGCGTGGGCTTGTTGGCATACACGACTGCTGTATTCGTCGATCTCGACTGCTCGATCACGGAGGCGTCGCTTGCGACTTGGGGTGATGGCGTTGCACTGGCCACCTATCGCGCGCACGCCGGTCGGATTCCCGACGAACGCGTGCTGGAGCACGACCTCTCGGCCGCCGTACTCCTGCCGTTGACCTCGGCGCCCGCCCCCCACTTGACCCTCGTCTTCGACGACACGGGATCGCCCTGGCATACCCGTTGTATCGCTACCGGCCCCGACCAACTCGGCTCGTTGCATGCTCTCGCAGTCGCCTTCTCCGCCGTTCGCGTCAATGTCCATGCCGCCCGCGTGACAACCGACGGAACCGACGCAACCGACCACTTCGACCTCACCGATCACCGCGGGGCCAAGCTCGACGATCGGACAAAACGGCGCATCGTCGAAGCAGTCGCGAACGGCGCCCAGGGGTCGAAGCGACGTTTCGGGTTTACGAGCTCTGCACGAAGAGGATGACTCCCCGACGCTCGCGATTGGCGTGGCGTTCGGCAGCTCGTGGGACGCACGACGCTTCGCGACCGCATGGACCAAGTTGCCCAACTCGTACGCTCCATAGGAGAGGGAGCTCACGAGTTTCGGCGAGGCGGTTCGGCCGAATAATCGTCCACCAGGTCTCCGCTCGGAAATGCCGTGGTTTGCCGACCGGAGGTTTCGCGTTGCCTCGGACCGGGAACGACAGCTCCGATTGGTTTCGGTTGTTCTTCTTCGCTGAGTAAGGGGGAACGATGGCTGTTATCGAATGCCTTCACTGCGGCGCTCCCGTACCCGTGCGGGATCCGTCCACGGACGAGACGGCCGAGTCGTCAGATCCACGCCCGAACGGTCGAGCGGGTGTACCGCGGGACAACGCGCTGCGGTACGTCATGCTCGAGAACGGTAAGTACCACGGTCAACTGGCGCTGGCTCCGCCCGCGCCGGGATCGCTTCGGCTGGGTTTCGCCAAAAACGGCGAGAAGCGAACCGCGCTGTATCGGTACGCCGAGGGCATGACCCAGCCCCATCCCGACCACGGCGAGCTCCCGGTCATGCTGTACATGGGCGAGAACACGTTCGAGCGCTAGCTGCCTCGCTCACGAGGCCAGCGGATCGACCGGAAGCTCCCGCTCGCCTCTGTCGCGATCGAGCCGCCGGCCAATCCGGGAGACGAGCTCCCACGAGCGCTCTAACAGTGACATTTGCGTACTCCTGGTCGGGATTTGGAACGGGCTCGTCACGCGTTGATGGGCGAGCTCGTGCTCGTCCCGGTCCTTGTTCCCGGGGGTTTCGAAGATGTCGGCGCAGGTTTCGATCGCTGCGCGTCGCCCGCGTGCCCGACCGTGCCCGGAAGCGGGCGGACCTCGCGCTTCAGCTGGTCGAAGTGGCGTCCCTGTGCGTCCGCGCCACCACCGATGTCCCGACCGAGCAGCTCTGGAAGCACATGATCGGCCCCCATCCCGCCGAAACGATGGATCGCGTTCATGGGCGCCCATTCGCCCACGTCGGACGACGCTCGGGCCCACACGAGGGCGTGGAGATAGTCGGTGTCGAGCAGCGTCCCGCCAACATCGACGAACACGCCCGGCCGGGCGAGTGTCGACGGCCGCGTGCTCGGCGTCTCCCGCGTCACGGGCACCACTCCGGCGAGTTCATGTGCGCTCATTACCAGCACCGCGGTAGTCCCAAACCCGCGAAGTACCCAGGCGATCGAACCAGCGAGGGGATCGGGTTCGCGGCCCGTTGCTGTGGGTAGCGGGTGTGTCCGGCAGCCTCTCACAACTCGAGGGCCCGCCGTTGGTCGACACGGTCGCCGCGCTACGCCAAGCCGTCACCAATCATGTCGCCGCCGAAGAAATGACGCTGCTCCCCCGGCTCGCCAAAACGGTTGAACGACGCCGAAGCTGCGTTAATCATCCGAGCTCGACACATCAACCCGATCCTGGAGGCCACGATGACTGTCAACCGAATCGACGCCGCCGCGTCGGCCCACGACGTCTACACCGTGCTCCTCGACCCCTACGCCTACGCCAAGTGGGTCGTCGGATCGAAACGGGTCCGCACCGTCGACGAAAACTGGCCGGCACCGGGAGCGAGATTCCACCACACCGTCGGCGTTCCCGGAATCGACATCAAGGACTCTTCGCAACTCATCTCCGTCGAACCCGATCGACGGGTCGTCCTCGAGGTGCGATTCCGGCCCGTCGGCATCGGTGTCGTGACCCTCGACCTCGAGGCCCTCGGCGAAGGTCATCGAACGCGCATCACGATGACCGAAGAACCGAAGAGCGGCCCCGTACGAGCCTGGTGGTCACCGGCACTCGAGATCGCCACGCACGTCCGCAACGCGCTGTCGCTTCGCCGTCTCGTCCACCTCAGCGAGCGGCACTGACCGACCGGCATGGCGTCGACCCGCCCCAGTCGACGACCTCGACCTCGCCGACCGCAATGACGGAGATCCAGCTCGCCAACGTCGCCAGCGGTTCATCGAACGCAGTGACCTCGTAGAAGTCGACGTTTCTACCGCCCTGTTGGCACCGCGCCGCGACGACGACGTGCGGTGCAGGATCGTCCGGCGCGAAATACCTGTAGGTCGGCACCTACGACGTCTTCCCCGGGGGGCTCCGCCCGGTTGTCCGGGAACCCGAAAGGTTGTGCTCCGGTTGCGACACCATCGCCGGGGCCGTCGCCGCTCGTCGGAAACGTCGCTCCGCACCACCGAGCCCGGCCGAGCGCGTCAGGTTCGGCTGAGCAGCACCTTGAGGGCACCCGTCTCGGCCGCTCGGGAAAACACGTCGTATGCCTCGTCCATGGCGTCGAGCGCGAAATGATGGGTGACGAAGCGCGTCGCGTCGAGTTGGTGACCGCGGACGAGCTTGAGCAAGGTCGGTGTCGAGTTGGTATCGACGAGACCGGTCGTGATGGTGACGTCGCGGGTCCAGAGGTCTTCGAGGTGCAACGTCGCGGGCTCGCCGTGCACGCCGATGTTGGCGACTCGTCCTCCGGGACGGATCAAGCGCGTCGCGAGCTCGAACGTGGCCGGAACCCCGACCGCCTCGATCGCCACGTCGGCACCGAGACCGTCGGTCAGCTCGTGAACAGCTGCAAGCGCATCCTCGCGACTGTTGTTGACCGTCACGTCTGCGCCGAAGAGCTTGGCCGCTTCGAGTCGCGCGTCGGCCTGGTCGATGGCGACGATATGGCTCGGGCTGTAGAGCCGGGCGCCCATGATCGCCGAAAGGCCGATCGGTCCCGAACCGACAACTGCAACGACGTCGCCCGGTCGCACCTGGCCGTTGAGCACGCCGACCTCGTAGCCGGTCGGAAGGATGTCGGCCAGCATCAACAGCTCTTCGTCGGCGACACCGGCCGGAGCCGGGTAGGTCGACGTATCGGCGAACGGCACCCGGACGAACTCCGCCTGCGTGCCGTCGATCGTGTTCCCGAGGATCCAACCGCCGCCACCGAGACACTGACCGTACCGACCTTCGCGGCAGTACCGACACGCACCGCACGCAGTGACGCACGACACGAGAACACGATCGCCGGGCCGGACCGTCTTGACTCCGCTCCCGACTGTTTCGACGGTACCGACTGCTTCGTGACCGAGGATGCGCCCGTCGGTTACTGCGGGAAGGTCGCCCTTCAGGATGTGCAGGTCGGTGCCACAGATCGTCGTGGCGTCGACGCGAACGATCGCATCGGTGTCGTCACGGATCTCCGGCTTGGCGACGTCTTCCCAGCCCTTGTTGCCCGGACTGTGGTACACGAGTGCTTTCATGACGGATTCTCCTTCGGTCACGTTGCAGTGCGGGTGCGGGTGCGGTCGTTAGGGGCTACCGCATCCAGGAGTGCGACTTCACGATGCTGAACTCCGACCAGCGCCGGCTGATCGGACCGATGCTCCATGCGGCGAGCGCACCGACCACGATCAGGGCAACGATGCTGACGATGTGGTCGTCGACGATCGGGTTCACCGAACCGGTCGGCTGGCCGCCGGCGATCTTGGCGAAGGGCCACACCGCGATGTACATCATGGCGAGCATCGTGCAACCCGCGATCGCAGCCGGACGCAGAGCGACGCCGACGACGAGCGCGACGCCCACCCCGAGGAGCCCCGCCATGAACAGGTAGTCGACCGCGGTCATGCCTGCGAGCCAGTGGAAGGTGCCGCGCAACGGTCCGCCGTCGGCGTGGGAAAGGAATCCGGTCGTCGGCGAACCGCCGTGGATCCAGGCCTTTGCGCTCCCCGTGCTGTAGCCGAACCCGAACATCTTGTCGAGAAAGGCCCACAGGAACTCGAAGCCGATGACAAGGCGCGCACCCGTGAGTCCAACCTCGAGAACTCGCCGACTCAGAGGCGTCAATGTGGGTGATTGATCGTCGCGCGCCGATCCCTCGTGTTCCGTCACGGTGGTCGGCACTGCAGTAGTGCTCGTGCGATCCAGAGTCGTAGTCATGGAGCTCCTCATCCCCAGGGGACTGCCAGACGCGAGTCCTCTTACGACCACTGTCGGCTCGAGGGGGTTCTCTGGGGAGGGCCAAAGGTCCCACCAACGGGCGCCGAAGTCCCCGGAAGTCAGGCGACGACAACTCGTGGCGCGGGCGCGAGCGCGGGCGCGGCCCACCCACGTCGGCGCGGCGAGCGCTCGCTACCAGCTGCTGATGTAGCCACCCGTCACAGCGCCGTTGGCAGGCGTGCCGCACGCAACTTTGCCGTAATAGGTGCCCGCGTTGACGCCCGCCGAGATATCGAGCAGACCAAAAACGGTGCCGGACTTCGAGGTCTCCTGCAGGCACACCGAAAGCGTGTCGGGACTCACGGACACGGTGAGTCCGGTCCCCCACTTCAGGGTCGGTTCGACTGCTGCCATCGTGGCCGTGGTCGCGCTGTAGGCCTGCTTGTCGGCGTAGTAGGTCTTCTCGGCCGTCAGCCCGTTACGCAGGTCGGACTGCACCGATCGATCCTGGGCACGCGAGCGCGCGCCCAAGAACGTCGGAATCGCAATCGCGATCAGGATCGCGATGATCAACACGACCACCATGAGTTCGATCAGGGTGAAACCCGTCTCGTCATCGTGCCGCGCGCCGCGGACGAGAGATCGCATGCGGGTCCCCTTGCTCTGGCATCGGATTGGCAATGCTGATCTATCGACCGCTTCTCCACACACTGATGTGATTCGCAAGCGCCGTCGGACCTTCGGTCCAAACCGTGGCGTGACCGCCGTCGCCGCACAACATGACTGCTCACCACAGGTTCTCGTGCGGTACGCACACCGCAGCGGAACGCCCGATTGCGCAGAATGCCGGCCGTCGGAGCGAAAGCGGCTTGGGCGGTGGGTCCGAGCTGCCGATCTCCTGCGACGGGCAGCGAACCTCTCGGAGGTACGGCATGAGTGCGGTCAGCGTCTCCCGAGGCCCGGTTGTTGACCGGGCCCTCGATCCCGAGAACCTCTATGCGGCGTTTCAGCCGATCGTCGAGCTCGACAGCCGAGGTGTGGTTGCCTTCGAAGCTCTCGCCCGCTGGCATGATGCCGAGCTCTCGCCTGCGGTCGCGTTTCCTGCGGCGATCGAGGCGGGCCGGTTGGCCGAGCTCGACTGGGCGTGTCGGGTCGCCGCGCTGCGGGGCGCACTCGAAAGCGGGATGGCGCAGCGTCACACCCTTTTCGTCAACGTTGAGCCGTCGAGCTTCGCGCTCAGCATCCCCGCCGGGGCGATCGAGCTGCTCGACCGGGCTGCGTCCGAGCTCCGGGTCGTCATCGAGCTCACCGAACGGTCACTCTTGCGCAGTCCGGCCGAGGTGCTACGGATGGCAGCCTGGGCGAGGGACCGAGGCTGGGGCATAGCGCTCGACGACGTCGGCGTCGACCCGGATTCACTGACGATCCTTCCGTTCGTGGCACCCGATGTCATCAAGCTCGACATCTCGCTCGTCCAAGATCAGCCGGGACGCGACCAGGGTCGCGTGATGGCGGCCGTACTCGCGCACACCGAGGTCACCGGAGCCACGATGTTGGCCGAGGGAATCGAAACGCCCGGCCATCTCGAGCAGGCCCTGGCCCTGGGCGCGACGCTCGGCCAGGGGTGGTTGTTCGGCCATCCACAAGCGCGACCAACCGCCGAGGAAGGTCACGGGCCACTCGCGTTCACCGTGCCCCCGTCGCCGGTGCCGACACCGTTCTCGCTCATTGCTCAATCACGACGGAAGCGAATCGCACGCAAGCGCGTTCTGCTCGGAATGTCCCACCATCTGGAGTCGCTCGGTCACGACGACACTGATCTCGTGTTGTTGGCCTCGTTCCAGTCGGCCGATCGCTTCACACCATCGACCCGGCGTCGTTACGCGGAACTCGCCCGACACTGTGCGCTCGTCGGCGCACTCGGCATCGGCATGGCCCCGGTACCGGCCCGAGGAGTTCGCGGCGCGAGTCTCGAGCACGATGACGAACTGGTGGGCGAGTGGACAGTTGTGGTTGTCGGACCCCACTACGCCGGCGCGCTGATCGCCCGAGACCTTGGCGACGACGGTCCGGACCGCGATCGCCAATTCGAGTTCGTCGTAACTCACGACCGTGCACTCGTCGTCGCCGCCGCACGATCACTGATCGATCGACTCCTTCCTATCGACTGATCCGACTCGTTGAAGCCGGCGCCGAAGGCAAAATGGTTCGTCTTCAGTCGTTCAGAATCGCCTGGGTCGCGTTGTTACCGGTTGGGACGTCGGCCCACGTCGTCTGCGTGCCGATCTCCTCGGACCAATGGCTGAGGTAATTATCACCTCACGCCGCTTTGCCACACCTTCGGGTGGTCTGGCGTCCGCGGCGCGTGGAAGCGAACAGACCGGTTCCGACCATGAGAATCATGACAGCGACGTCGGTCAGCGTTCCGGAGCTCGTGCCGGTTCGGGGCAGCTCGCCCGGCACGGGCACCGCGGGGACGGGATCGAGGATCTGGGCTCCGGGGACCGGCCCGCTCGTGAGGAGCACGCGGTTCGAAAGGGCTGAGTGACCGACGGTCGTGCGGCCGTCCGAGGCAGCGACCTCACACGTGTACGGCGCGCGTGATGTGAGTCCGGTGACGGTGATCGGCGAGCTGGTGCCCGTCGCCGATCCGGATGCCGTTCCGTCGCTCGGAGTGCAGGCCACGGTGTAGGTAAGCGTGCTCGCCGTCGTCGTCGACGCACCCGTCTGCACGCTGTCTTGATTCACGAAGCCGGGCGTCGTGAACGCGACGGTGAGCGACGCTCGCCCGGGCGTGATGTGCGAGATCGTGATCGCGCTGCAGCCGAAGCAGCGGTTGTAGCCCGTGAGGTGATCGCCCGGAGCCGCGCTGACGAGCGTTGCACCTTGCGCGATCGGGTCGGGTCCACCGTCGTTCGTATTGTCGATATGAACGAGCGGACCGTCCCACCAGACCCCGGCGTAGTGGAGCGTCGTCAGTTGCGGATCTGCGATCACCGGGCTGGCGTCGCCCCCGGTGCAACCGAGGAACGCCAGCGCGTACGTGCCCGACGGTACGTTGGCGATTGTGTAGGTCCCGTCGGCACGGACCTGGCCCGCGACCGCGAACTGGTCAGGCAGGTATGCGATCACGCACACCGAAGTCATCGCGCGCCCGCTCAGATTGACGACCGTGCCCGAGATGCTGCCGGGCGCGCCGGGCTCGAGCCGAGCGTCGATGTGGGTGACCACGTGACCGGCGACCACGGTAACGGTGCTCGCGCTCGCCGAGGTGGGCTGCCGGTTCCACCACTGGCCGGCGAAGGTGCGCGTGTCGTTGCAGTCGACGAATTGCACGCGGTAGTCGCCCGAGCGGGCGAGGCTGATGGCGTAGTGACCGTTGGAGTCGGTGCGCGCGAGACCACCGAAGAAGGTGGTGGTCGACGCTTGCGCGCAGATCCCACCGATCGCATGGCCCCCGGAGTCGGTGACGGTCCCGATGATCTGGGCCGCCGCGACGAGCTGCGCGTCGATCCCGGATCGAGTCTGACCCGCGGCGACGTTCAGCGCGGTCGCGGTCGCGAACGTGGCTTGCCGGTGCCACCACTGTTTGAGATATGTGCCCCCGCCGTTGCAGGCGTGAAAGGAGACTTTCATCGCGGCCGCCGGCAGTCCACCGAGCGTGTAGCTACCGCTGCTCGCGGTCGTCGTGCCCGCAACCTGATCGGGACCGTTCGGAGTGGCGATGCTGGCGTCGACGCAGATCCCGGCCGCAGGGCCCCCGCCCGGAACCGTGACCGTGCCTCTGATCGTCGCGGCCGGCGCGAGCCGGGCGTTGATCCCGCCGTGCACAGCCCCGCCCGCGCCGGAAAGCGTGAGCGGGGTGGCGCGGTTCGGCGACAACTTGCCGTTCCAGTACTGGCTTGCCCACACCGGCGCCGAGCTGCCATCGGAGAACTCGACGTTGTAGGTCCCGGGCGCGACAGCATCCGTGGTGTAGTCGCCGTTGCCGTCGGTCTGGCCGTAGCCGCTGGAGCCTCGGCTCGTGGGGTTGACGTTGACGTTGATCCCCGCGATCGGATGGCCGGCACCGTCAGTGACGCGTCCTGCGACTGCGACGCCCGACGCGAGCCCGGCGTCGATGCCATGTCGATCGTCACCGGGCGCGAGGACCACGGGCGTCGAGTCGTTGAAGTCGGCCTTGTTGTCGTACCACTGAGCGATGTAGGGACGACTGCCGCTGTTGCACTCACGAAACTCGATGCGCAGCGTGGCCGGGCCAAGCTGGTCGATCGTGTACGTGCCGTCGCCGGCCGTCGTCCTACCCTTCACGAAGTCCCAGCCGTTGTTGTTCGCGACGTCGGCGTCGACACAGATTCCCAACAGCGGACCGCCGCCGGGACCGGTGACCGTGCCGTGTACCAACCCCGCGAGCACCAAATGCACGTCGGCGAGCGGAATGTTCGTGCCCGCAGCCACGGCGACAGCGTCGGCCGAGTCGGAATCCGAACGGCCCGCGTACCACTGCGACAGGTACCGCACTGTCGGGTTGCAATCGGAATACTGCACCTTGAACGAACCGGTACCGAGCCCGGCAATCGAGTACGCACCAGATCCGTCGGTCTGCGTCCCCGGCCCGTTGTCGATGTTCACGCAAATCCCCGAGAGCCCGCCGCCGCCCGCGTCGGAAACGACGCCCGAAATCGAGCCACCGGGATTGGGCGGTACGGGGCCGCCTCCCGGTGCGGCGAGGGCCGGCTGCGCGTTCAACCCGACCAACGCGACGGCCGCAACAGCCGCCACAAACCCGCACGCGGCTCGCCGGACACCCCAAGGCCGGCGTTGTCGCATCCCGCAGACCGTCGACCCGAACCTGCAACCGCTTGAGCCTCAGCCATCCACTTCGTCGCTCCGTAACCTCGGCTCCGCCATCCCGTCGGCAAAAATCGGGCCGTCGTCGTCACCCTCCGACCGTCTCCCTTGAGCTCGGGCTCGCATGTGTGCTCGGTTTGCGACACACCATGAGGGGTAGTAAGTAGCGCGAAGCGTTCGCTTCGCCACGCTTCGCTTATATGCCGGTGGTCCCCCACCGCGCGTAGTTGGACCGCGATCGAGCCCGGACCTCGGCTTTTTCGCCCGATAAGAGGCACAAGGATGCTCGGGACGAGAAGTCGCCGGCGGGGCGACGAGGTCGACGCAGCCGACGTCGATCAAGGTCGCGCTGGGACGACGGCCGCACTGTACGAGGAGTGCGGTCGACACGCTTTTGCTGTCGCCGAAGGACTCACTCATGACCGCCGGGCAGCCGAGGAGATCGTGGTCGATGTCTTCGTGTTCGTAGACGGTCTGCCGCGTTGCGTCAACGCGGTGACCGAACGTCAAAGGGTGTTCGCGCACGTCGTAGCACGATGCTGGGACGCCTCGACGTTCGGAGCCGCCCAGCACGAGACTGTCTGGGATCTCTTGCCGTGGCGACATCGGGTCGCCGTCGCGTTGACCAGTCGCGGTCGATGCTCCCTCGACGACGCCGCCACGATTCTGGGGATTGACCGAACCGAGATCGCTCAGGACATTCGCGCCGCCCTTCACGCGATCAAGTAGCAGCGGCGACCCGCGCGTGACCACTCTCGCCTGTCCCGCCTGTCGAGCCGGCGTTGCTCTCGGACCTGCACCAAGGTCCGTCGTCATCCAGCTCCCGCATCAGATCGCGCGCGGCTGCACGATCGAAGCCGATGGGAGCACACTCCATTGCTGCGGTTCTCGACGATCGCCGGACCTATCGTCACCCGGATTCGGTTCTCCGGTCACCCGTTCGGGTGAGGTGGCAGTCGGTATGTCGTAACCTTCCGCCGTGGAGAACGACATCGCGACCGTCGTCCGTAATGATGCCCGGACGCTCATCTACGTGCGGGGCGAGATCGACGTGGCGAACTGCGCCGACCTGCACGCAGTGATCGAGCCCGAACTCGCCCGAAGCGTTCCGGTCGTCGTGGACCTGGCCGAAGTGACCTACATGGACTCGGCCTGTATCAACGTCCTGCTCCGGGCCCGGATCCTTCAAGATGAACACGGCGGAACGTTCACGGTGCAAAACCCGACTCCGACGGCCCGACGCCTCTTCACCCTGACCGGCCTGGAACATCTGATGGGCGAATGATCGAAACCGTCGAAAGTGCGACCGGTCGATCGATCGCAGCTATCTCCGAAGGAGCATGGCGAGCAACAGCCGCCGTGCGGGAGCGAAAGGCGCTGCTGCGCCAGGTTGACTGTGCGGCGTCTTCGGGCTGGTTGGACGGCTGACGGTGGCGAACGAACCTGAGACGCCCAACGGTCCTGCGGAGAACTCGGGATTGTCCGAACGCGCGGTTGTCGATTCGTTGCCCCGAGCAGTGATCGCGACGGCTCCCGATGGCCGCATCCTGTTATGGAACCGCCAGGCGGAGACGTTGTATGGCTGGACCGAAGCAGAAGTCGTTGGCCGCAACATTGCCGATGTACTGGTGCAGGTCCACGACCGGGGCGAGGGCGAAGCGATCATGGCTGCGGTGCTCGCAGGCGATACCTGGCAAGGAGACTTCACCGTCGTACGCCGCAACGGCGACACCGTACGCGCTTTCGTCATCGATACCCCGGTGCTGGATCGGCGCGGCGCGGTGGTGGCGATCGTAGGCACTTCGGAGGATGTCACCGAGCAGCGACTGCTCGAACAGCAGCGGACGGATCTCGCCGAACATCTCAGGTTGGCGCTCGACGCCGGGGAACTCGGCACCTGGCGTTGGGATATGACCACGGGCGAGACGAGGTGGGACGCAAGGCTCGAAGGGATCTACGGCCTGCAGCCCGGCACGTTCGATGGCACCTTCGCCGGTTACCAAGCCCTCATCCATCCCGACGACCTTCAGGCCACGCTCCGCACCGTTCAGGAGGCGATCGCGAATAGGGCCCGCTACACCGTCGAGCATCGCGTGATCTGGCCGGACGGCACGGTGCATTGCGTGCAAGGAAAAGGCCAAGTCGTCCTCGACGCCTTCGGTGACGTGACGGGCACGATGGGTTGTGTGTCGGACGTGACCGATGCCTTCGTCGCCGCGGCGGAACGCGAACGTGCTGTTGAACTCGCGACTGCTGCGGCGACCCAAGAACATGTGAGCGCGGTGCGGCTTGCGTTCTTGGGTGAGATCAATGACGCCCTCGCCGCCTCGCTGACCCGAGACGAGGTGATGCGGAACGTGACGCGTGTCGCGGTCCCGATGCTGGGCGACTGGTGTCTCATGCACGTGCTCCCAGCGGGTGGCGGAAACGTTCCGGATATGGAAGTCGCGCACACCGACCCGGCGATGGTCGAATACGTCCGAGCGTTACAGCAGCGGTTCCCGTACGACCCCGAGTCAACGACCGGAATCCCTCAGGTCATTCGGACCGGTACCAGCGAGTTCTATCCGTACATCGACGATGACGTCCTGGCGGAAGTGGATACGACTGACGAAGCACGCGATGTCGTGCGGTCCCTCGGACTGCGCAGCGCCATCGCCGTTCCGCTCATCAAAGGCGGCCGCGTGTTCGGAGCGTTGCAGTTCGTGAACGCCGAAGCCAGCCGCAGATATACCGCCGACGATCTCACGCTCGCCAAGGCAGTCGCCAGCCGGATCGCGTCGACGCTCGAAAACCGCCGTTTGCACGAACAGCAACGGGAGATCGCCGCGACGTTGCAAGCGAGTCTTCTTCCCGACGCGCTGCCGACGATCGAGGGCCTCGAACTCGCGGTGCGCTATTGGGCTGCGGGCGAGGGCAATACCGTAGGCGGCGACTTTTATGACGTGTTCGCCGTGGACGACCATTGGGCCATCGTGATCGGCGACGTCTGCGGCACCGGGCCGCTCGCAGCGTCTCTCACCGGTCTCGCCCGTCACACCATCCGGGCTGCGGCCTGGAACGACGCCGACCCCGACGACGTGCTCCGCCAACTCAACCATGCGGTGCGCCGATCGGGACGCCAAACGTTCTGCACCGCCCTATACGGCGCACTGATCAAAACCGACAAGGGATTCCGGCTCACCGTCGCGGCCGGAGGCCACCCCCTGCCGATCGTGCATCGCGCCGACGGTCACTGCGAAACCATCGGGATACCCGGTACCGTGCTGGGCGGGGTCGCCGAATCGCGCTCCACGACCGTGAGCACCGAACTTGATTCGGGTGACATCGCGGTGTTCTACACCGATGGTGTCACCGACGTTCGTCCCCCACATGACCTCACCCCGGACGCGCTCGAAGAACTCGTCGCACACGCAGCGATCGGGACGACCGCAGAGGAAGTCATCACCAATCTCGGTTACCGGATCGACGCCAGACTGCCATTCACGCAGCGCAACGACGACATCGCCCTACTGGTCCTGAAGGTTCGCTGACCACGCAAGCGTGCTCGGCCCGAACCAAAAATGCGATCAGTGATCGGGATTCACCGCGGAGCCCACCGTCCGCGCTGATCTTCGCCTTTACGCGCGGCGCACGAAGTAAATGATCAGAACAATGATCAGGATGAAGACGACGGTGCCCACTCCGATATACATGCTGTCCCTTTGGTCGAGGTGTGGAAGATCAGTCTTTTTGGTGGCTGCGTTGCTCGGCCTCATGTGCGGTCGCTTCGGCCCGAGCCTTTTCAGCTTCGGCTTCCTTGGTGGCAACGTCGCGTTGGGCCTCGGCCTTCTTCTGCTGTGCTTCGCCCTCGCGCTTCAACTCGTCCTTGCCGGTCAACGCGCCCGCCGCTTCCTTCAGCTTGCCCTTCAAGCCTTCTGCCACACCTTTCGCGCCTGCTTCCGGGCCAGTGTCCTTATCGTCGTTGCTCATGGGTAGACCTCCGAGTCGAGCCGACTTTCAATCGGTAAGCACCTCCTCTACCCGGAACGAGCGCCGGTCACTCACCCCGTCTGCCGCACAGTCGTGCGTCGTCACGCGGAGCAGTGCGACTTCGTCTGGAGTCGCAGACGGGCAAGTTCGTAGCCGCACATACGGGAAGATTCTTCATGTCGACGGAGCGGCCGGGGTTCGCACGCAGGTCGAACGCGGCCACGGATCTCCAGGTGGCGACTCGCGCCGTCACCTCACCACCGCCGTCGAGCCGACACGTTGCGACGTTCGAGGCCACACGCACGCCCCGGCAAGCCTCGCATCGCCCTCCAGGGCTGCCCGCCCTGTCCGTTCGCGCTCAGGAGGCGGGCGCAACGTCCGTTTTGGACACGATCGCTTCGACGACCTTCTCTTCGAGCGGATGCTGATCGCGTTCGTCGGCCTCTTTCTGCTGCGTCACTTCGACGCGTGCGGCCTGCCACGTCGACCAGTGGCCCGTTACAAGCGCCCAAATCGAGAGCGCGGCGACGTATGTGACGGAATGGATCCAGCCGGTAACGATCGAAACGGGGATCATCAGGATCCAGAGGATCGTGAACCAGCCGTTCACGCGCCGCATGAAAACGGGATCGCCTTGTACCGACGCCCAGACCGACTTGACCATCGTGTTCACGACCACCTCCGAATAACTGTGCTCCCGCCGGCTCTACCCAACTCCCGCTCGGAAAGCGTCCTCGCCGGCACCCCTTACTGATTCTTTACCTTGGCTCCGGTCGCGCTGCCAAGTCCACAGCCGCGGCCGCTGAAGACGACTGTGGGTTTGCGATACTCCGCCGGGCGGAATACGTGTTGCTGTGAAGGCGAAGCACGTTCTTCGTTACACCGACATCGGGCGGTTACTACTCAAGCATTGGCGGGTCGTCGGTGCGCGCCCGGACGGTCTCGCCGATCAGGTCGACGGCGATGATCCGACTAGGGAAGATGCCGAGCAGCTCGCGACCGACCTCGAAGCCATGGGCCCGACGTTCGTCAAGCTTGGCCAGCTTCTGTCGACCCGAGCCGATCTCCTTCCCCCCGTCTATCTCACGGCGCTGAGACGATTGCAGGACAAGGTCGAACCCGTTTCGTTCGACGACATCGAACGGGTTGTCACGTCCGAGTTGGGCATGCGCCTTTCGCGTGGCTTTTCCGAATTTTCGGCAACGCCGGCCGCCGCAGCGTCGTTGGGTCAGGTTCACCACGCCCTGCTCCGTGACGGTCGGCCCGTAGCGGTGAAGGTGCAGCGGCCGGACATCCGCGGTCGCATCGTCGAAGACATGGAGGTCATCGACGAGCTCGCAAGTTTCGTCGACGATCACACGAACGTCGGTCGGCGCTACGGGTTCGCGGCGATGGTCGAGGAGTTCCGTATCGCTCTCATGGCCGAACTGGACTACCGCGCCGAAGCACGGAACCTCATCGCGATCGGCGACGGTCTCGCCCACTACGAACGCATCGTCGTACCTCGCCCCGTCAACGACTACTGCACCTCGCGGGTGCTCACCATGGACTGGATCTCCGGCCGAAACCTCGCGGCGTTGGGGCCGCTCGGCCGGCTCGAGCTCGACGGACACGACCTGGCCGAGGACCTCTTCCGCGCGTACCTCGACCAAATCCTGATCGACGGCTTCTTTCACGCGGATCCACATCCCGGCAACGTGCTTCTCACCGATGACGGTCGGCTGGCGGTCATCGACCTAGGCATGGTCGCCCGCGTTTCGCGCGACACCCAAGACGCGCTCATCAAGCTCTTGCTCGCGGTCAGTGACCGCCGGGGCGGCGACGCGGCCGACGTCATCGTCGGCCTCGGTGACACACTCGCCGAGTTCGACCCGGCAACTTTCCGCCGACGAGTCGAGGATCTCGTCAGCCGCAACGCGACCCTCGCGGTCGGCGATGTGCAGGCAGGGAATTTGCTCGGTCAGGTGTTGCAGATTGCGGGCGAGGCAGGTCTGCGACCGCCGAGCGAGCTCACGATGATGGGCAAGGCAATGTTGAACCTCGACGAAGTCGCTCGAATCCTCGATCCGAACTTCGAACCCAATCCGACGATCGAGGCTCATGCCGCGGAGCTGATGCGAAGAAAGATGTTGCAGAGTGCCTCCCCCGGCAACATGTTGGCCGCCGCAATCGACGCCAAGGAATTCGCTGAAAAACTGCCGTCGCGGATCAACAAAGTGATGGACGCACTGGCCGAAGGTCAGTTGACACTGAACGTCCAGGGCATCGACGAGAAGGAGCTGATGCGCGGAGTGCAGAAGCTCGCGAACCGGCTCACTACCGGCATGGTTGTCGCCGCCCTCGTGATCGGTGCCGCCCTCATCATGCGCATCGACGTGCGACCCAAGCTGTTCGGATATCCGGCGCTGGCGATCGTGCTGTTCGCCCTCGCGGCCGCCGCCGCCGCATGGCTGCTCATCAGCATCGCCGTCTCCGACCTGCCGCAACCGCGGCGCCGCAACCGTTCTCCCTAGGGCGCCCGCGAAGGCGCCTCTGGCCACCGCGAGGAAGGCGCGCGTGCGGCTGGGCGACTGGTTTTGCCCGCGCGGATCACATGGCAGGCACGGCCAACGGTCCGCGCCGACGACACCACGATCTGATCGGACGGATCGGATGGCGAAATGATCCGGTTCGGCGATCGCTTCGAATAGCGCCCGAGGGGAGGCTCCCTCGCGACCAAACCGTTGAAGGGACTTCCACATGTTCAGATCGGCCAAGCAGCGCCTCGTCGGTGCGGCAATCGTCATTGCAATGGTGACGGGCGGCGCCGCCGCGGCGCTCGCATCCAGTCCGACAACACCCAGCAATGGAACCGCCGTCGGCACGGGCATCGACGAGTTCGGCATGACCGCCGCGTACTACAAGCAGCAAACACTCGACTTCACCTACACCAAGGGCTTCTTCTGCGACACCAGCGTGGCGGCACAGTCGTCAAGCGGCTGCGAGGTCGGCCAGAAGTACAACACGCCCCCGGCGCCGAACTTCGACCCGCTGTACATCACGGTGCCGCTCGGATTCAACGTGCCGATGGACATGCAACAGTGCCCGGCGACGCTCATCTGTGTCGATCATCCCGGCACTGTCGACCTGACCCGTCTGGAGTCTGCGCTGAAGCCGCTGTATCCCAGCCTGACCGACGCGCAGTTGACGACGGCGCTGCAGAATTTCGCCGTGCCCGGTCACGATCACTTCATCACCGACACCAACAACTTCAAGCCTGAGTGGTGGGACGTGCAAGTGGTTGGCGTGACGAGCCCTGCGACGTACGCCGCGATCCAACACCATCGTTCCTTCGCGTACATCCAACACCTGATCAGCAACCACGACCCGAGCGTCGTTGGCCCGATCCCGTCGAACCTGTTCTTGTTCTTCGCGGTCGACCGCAACCACACCGCCGGCCACCACGACGACAAGTAACACCGGCCGACCCGCACCGCAGTGCGGAACACTCGCAATCCGGAGACACGCCTCGGTCCCCCCTCCGAGGCGTGTCTCCGCGTTCGAGCCTGCCCGTCGATGATTTCGACGGCGGCGCTCGTGAAGCTCTGCACTTCGGGTGCCCCCCCATTCTTCGCCGCTCATCAGCAGCTGGTTGCGTCGATGATCCGAAGTGCCGTCGGTGCTCGCCGAGATCCAGGAGCTCGTCTTTTACGCCGCAGAACGGAAAGTCGTGGCCAAGTCGAAGCCCGAGGCATGGCGCAGATCCTGTTCACCGCACAAGACACGACGTCCACGTAGCGCTGGATCGCGTGAGCGCAAGTGATAGGAGTTCCTGCATGAACACCGGACGGCGCCCGCACTTCAGCTGGATCGCGGGTGGGACAGCGTCGCGAATCGCCCAGTTCGGGCGCGCTGCCGTTCGCCGAGGGGACAAACCTCTCTCAGTGTTGGTCGTGGTCGGTTTGGTCACGGTCCTGGGTCCGCACGTGGCGTTCGCGGTTGACACCACATCGCCGACGGAGCCGGGACCGATCACGGTGTCGGCGCTGGGGCCGTCCTCGGCGACGCTGACGTGGACTCGGTCGAACGATGCCGTCGGGATCGAGGGTTATCGCGTCTATCGGGGACCGGCAGGTGTTGCCGACGCTGCACTGACGCTCATCACGACGTTGGACACCGCAACCCGGTACACAGCGACCGCGCTCTTCAGCAGTGCTGCGTACAAGTTTGGCATCGTTGCGATCGACGCGGCAGACAACAAGTCCGTCATGCGGACGGCGACCTTCACAACGAGCGCGAGCGCCGATCAGACCGCGCCGGTCGCGCCTTCCAGCAGCAGTGTAAGCGTCAAGGTCTTTTCGTCGTCGAGGCTCGACCTCTTCTGGGCCGCGTCAACATCGACCGATACCGCCGCATATCAAGTGTTGCGAGACGGCATCGTCGTCGCCACCGTCACCCGGCCGTCTGCCTACCGGTACTCCGACAGCACCGTCGCCCCGTCAAGCTCGTACGTCTACTCGATCAAGACGGTCGACTCGAACGGCAACACCTCGGCAGCGACGTCCGGTCGTACGGCCACGACTCCGACCGCGGGGACGCTGCTGATCACGCGTGGACCGTACTCGTCGAACGTCTCTGGTTCGACCGCCGTCGTGTCGTGGTGGACCAACGTCCCGACACAAGGCGTTGCCACGTGGGGAACGACATCGCCGTCCCTCCACTCCGTCACCGATCCGGCACGCTCCGTCCAGCACCACAGCGTGAGCCTGACCGGCCTCACGCCAGGTACCGCGTATCAGTACCGGGTCGGGAACGGAGCGGCACTCGTCAGCGCTTCCGCGACGTTCAAGACCGCGGCCCCGGCGGGCAGTACCTACAGCTTCGCGGCGATCGGCGACTTCGGCGGAGGCAGCCCGGGCATGACGCAGAATGCGACGAACATCGCCGCATCCGGCACGCAGTTCATCCAGACCGTTGGAGACAACATCTATCCCTCGAGCGGGAACCCCGACCCGAACTACACGACGACGTACTCCGATTTCGACGCCCGTTTCTACAAACCGTTCGCCGCCGCGATCGCGAAGCAGGCGTTCTTTCCGGCCAACGGCAACCAGGAGTACTACGGCGACGGCGTGTTCTGGACGAACTTCCCGATGCCGGGGACGAACCACAGTTGGTACAGCTACACCTGGGGCGACGCACACATCCTGGTGCTCGACACCGAACAGCCCTTCACGGTCGGTACCCCGCAGTATGCGTTTGCGCAGGCCGACCTCGCCTCCCATCAGAGCGACAGGTGGCGCATCGTCGCGATGCAACGACCGCCGTACAGCTCGTCGACCACGAATTCCAGCTCGCAAACTGCCCAATCCAACCTCGTACCCCTGTTCCAGGCATCCCACGTGAACCTGGTGCTCTCGGGCAACAGCCACAATTACGAGCGGACACAACCCATGACCGACGGTGCCGCTGCAGCCGGCGGCATCACCTACGTCGTCTCCGGTGGCGGCGGTAACGGCTTCAACGCCTTCGGCCTCGCGCAACCGGCGTACTCCGCATTTCGCGAGGCGTCCTACTCCGAGTACGTCAGAGTCACCGTCTCGACCGGGTCGCTGATCGTCGACGCGGTACGCGCCGACACGAACACGGTCTTCGATACCACAACAATCCGCTGATCGCCGCGTCGCTCGTCGGAGGTTCTCGCGGCAAGTCGCCGGTTAGAACGTGTCGGTGCGCTTGAGGCGTGTCGGGCGGCCGTCGGGATCGAGGAGGTGGGTGTGCGTCCAATGAACGAGGCCGTGCTCGGCGACGTCGACGCGCTCCATGAGGTGAGCCCTGAGATGACCCGGCGGGCGCGGACCACGCCGCCCGTCGAGATGCCATCCGTCGAGCGCTTCGGCAGACCTGCGTAGGGCTGCAAACCATTGATGCGTGTCAATCATGGCGTCAACAGCCGCCGCGCTGCCCGTGTGTTCGCAGGCGAGGCGTAACCGCGTGTCGCGAGGGAGTTTGCGTGCACCGTCGCCGAGACCGCCCGGATCACGAGGTTCGCGGCCGTCGGGAGTCTGGTCGAGAATGGCGCACGAGATCTCCGAGTCGTGGGTCCAGGATCGCCGGTTGAGATTGTCGGAGCCGACGGCGAGCCAGACGTCGTCGACGATGCATGCCTTCGAGTGCACGTAGACGGCAGTCCCATCTTCGCGTTCCAGATCGTAGATCGCGACGCGGTTGCCGCCGGCGGCGTAGAGCGCTTCTTGGACTCGTTGGCGTCCGAGCTTGCTCGCCGCGCCCGAGATGTGGCCGTCAGGGTCTGGATATCGGGGGATCACGATCACGACCCTGAGGTCGCGTTCTCGGCGCAAGGCGTCACAGAGCACGCGAGTCGCGTGGAAAGACCACAGGTATTGGTCTTCGAAGTAGATCAGGCTGCGGGCGCGTCCGAAAGCCTTGATGTACGCGTTGGCGATGCTGCGTTCCCCTTTGGGTGCGAACGGGTACGCGCGCCGCCGAGCCGGGTACGTGCGGAGCACTTGCACCGCGTGGGAGCCGACGTGCGCCGGGTCGACACGTTCGGGCTCAAGCTGGACGCGTGCGGACGGTTGTCGGGACACTCGGTGCAAGATCCACCGCAACGGATTGCGGGTGTCGAGGGGCGCCGGATCCTCCCAGCGTTCACGAAACGTGAACGCAACGTCATCAACGGCCGGCCCACGCAATTCGACCTGCACGTCGTGCCATCCTGGCCGTTCCCCGTAGTCGACTGGGTCGAGGTCAGCGGTCTGCGGATCGCCGAGATGGCGACCGTCGTCATGACGGCCGTGCACGAGGTCCATCCCACCAACGAATGCGACGTCGGCGACGGGTCCGGTCGGGTGGCGAACGATGACCATCTTTTGGTGATGGCTCCCGCCGCGTCGGATGCGGTTGTCCAGGAATACATTGCCCCCGGCCTCGTTCACCGCGCGGGCGAACATCAAGTTCTTGCCCTCGGAATTGATCGCGCCGTGCGAGCGCCACACGAGCCCGCGCACTTTCACTCCGTGACGGATCAGCTCACCGAGTACCTCCGCAATCTCGCTTCCGGGACCGGCGAGCCGTTCGTCGGCGTCACTCTCGAGACCGGTCAAATAGACCGAATCACCGGAGGTGGTCGCACACAGCGTCGCGTACAGGCGCGGAAAGTACTCGCTGCCGTCGATGAGGACCTCGACGAGGTTGCCGTCCGTCCACGCAACGCCGCCGTGACGGTCGTCGATCGAGCTGTGAGGGTTGCCCCGCTCGCCGGCGGCGAGAAACCAGTCGTCGATGTGCATGGGATCATCATGCCTCGCCGGGCGTTCACGGTGCCTGGAGTCGCCTCCGGGTGAAGGTGGTGACGCAGAACAGCCCGTAGGCCACGAAACCGAGTCCGACGCCTGCGACCACGAACTTCCCCCAGGACACGAGCGCGAGTCGCCGCAGCGCCCCGTCGAGTCCCGTGGCTTGGCCGGCACTCGTCGTGAGGGCGGCGCGGATGAGAAAAAAACCGATGAGGCCCAGCGCGGTGCCTCGCCCGATTTCACCGATCGCCCCCAGGCGACGCGTCAATTGGCGCCGCGGGCCCGACATGTCGCTCATGTCCACGTCGCGAGTGACGTCCGATTTCACTCCCAACGAGATGCGGTACAGACCCGCAGCGACAATGACAACGCCGACGATGCCGATCAGCCACTGCCCTGCCGTGTGTTGGAGCACGCGCGCGGTGATGTCGGTCACGGTCTTGTTGCCGTTGGTTCTCGATGCCGCGTGCGCCTTCGTCAGCGCGATAGCGGTGATGCCGAATGTGGTGTAGATGATCGCGCTCACCGCGTAGCCGACGCGCGTAACCCAACCTTTCGCGTCGGTGCTTCCGGGCAGCACTGCCGTCGCCAGCCGCCAGAGCGCGTAGAGAAACATCCCGGCCGCGAGGGCAACGAGGACCACTGGACCGCCTGCTGATTGCGCGACCTGTTTGATCGCGCCTGTCGGACTGGCCTCCTTGGACACACCTGATACCGGCGACCAACCGAATGAGCGGCCCACGACCACTAAGGCGAGCAGCCCGGCCAGCAGGTACACGATGCCTTTGGCGAGCCAACCGAGCCTTGCGAGCTTGACGATGAGCGGATGCTCGGCCGTGGCTCGCCGGATCGGATCACTCGCACTCGACTTGGACTTCACCGTCGTCTCCGAGCTCGTTCGCGCACTCATCCAGTATCCAATCGCTCGCGTCGTCGAAGGCCGCCGGCCGGGAATGCAGCGGACCGCGCCCACTCGCACCCCGCGCGCCGCTTGCAGATCTATTGTGCGCGCGCTGCAGGCGCCCCCGCGTCCCGTGATCCGCGATCCCTCTACGACACGTCCGGGTCGAGATCGTCCGCTCGTGCTCGTAAGGATTCTGCTGCGGAGCGCTCGGCCGTCGCCTGTTGGGATTGCTGTTCGGCAGCGATCTGCTCACGTTTCGCTCGGGCGGCACGCTCCTCGGCTTCCGCGGTCTGGCGACGCGCTTCGAGGTCATGCTCCCGTGCGGTGGCTCGCGTCTGAACCGCCTCGGCGCGTCGTTGCTCCGTTTGATGCTGCGTTCTCGCGCGAGACACGACTACGGCCACGATTGCGAGGACGATCACAATCGCTGCGATGACGATCAATGCTGCCATGTTGCGATGATCCCCCACCGAGACCTGACTCGAAACCTACAGCGGCGAAGGCGCGACGATCCCGAACCCTTCGGTGGCGTCGTGCAACGCGAAACAGACGACGAGAAGTCGCCGAAGGGGCGACCAGTCCGCAAGGCGGAGAGGACGGCTCGGGCTCGGGCTCGTCCTCGCGGCTCTGGAATCGCCGCAGACCCGGCCGCGGACCACGAAGACGACCCAGCGGCAGAACTCACGTTTCGTGGCGATGCCGCTACGGGTATGCGAATGCCATCGAGGACGGCACGCAGAGACGAAACACCAAGTCTCGTCCACACGTGCACCTCGGTCCGTGCCAGTGGTCGCGGTCGCCAAAGCAGGAGGATGGAATGGGCATCACGACGAGCCTGATTTTGATCGCCGCCGGGGCCGTGATGCGCTTTGCAGTACGGCACAAGCAAGCGGATTCAGCGTGCACACCGTCGGCGCCATCCTGATGATTGTCGGGATCGTCGGCACGATCCTGTCCATTGCGTTCTGGGCGAGCTGGGGCGGCTTAGGTCGACGGAGCGTCGTCGAGACGCAAGGACCGGTCGTGCGCGACGAAACCATCGTCCGCTGACCGCGCTCCACCCGGAGAAGGGGTCACATGTACGTCGCGACCAACCCAGCAGTCGCTGGTCATCCGTCCGAGTGCGGCGACGTGGCAAACATCGCCAGGTTCCTGATGGACGCGGTTTCTCGTCACGAGATCAACGTTGGTGATGCCGAAGCCGCCGTATTGGAGTGGACACACGACGCCGACGTACTCGATAGCGCTGCTCGCCAGTGCGACCGCGCCGACGCGGTCGAGCTGCTCGACCTCGCGTCAATGGATGCCCGCCGCGCCGCATAGCAGATTCACTGACGCACTCCGCACGATCGCCGTGCAGGGCGTTGACACGCCGCGCGGCCCGAGTACCCGCAACCGTCGGCGAGCATCTCTCGGCCACGCCGAGCCACATGCTCGGTTCGCGTGGACCGAAGCGGGCGTGGACGTGTACACCTACTTCAACAACGACCACGAAGGACACGCCCTCACCGACGCGCGTTGGCTTCGCAACGAGCTCGCAGACAGGCCGTAGGCATCATCGGTGCCTCGTGCACCGAAGTGACCGTCAATGACGACCTCGCCGCCGAGCGTCGAGATTGCGACGGCTTCGAGTCCGTCCTTCGTGGCTCCGAGACCTACAGGCGCGCCCAGCGTCCGGTAGCCATGAACATCATCTCCTCAGCCCCGAACGAGAAGCAGGCGAGACGCCAATCAGCGGCTCGCGAGATCGTGGAATCCGGCGGTGGCGGTGCCGAGCATGAGCACGCCTGCCGCGAGACCGGTGGTGGCCGCAAGCGCGGACCCTGACATCGTGGCCACCAGGATGAACGGTCCGATCGTCAGTACCCAGCCGACGGGCCGGTACCGAGGGATGCGCACGAGGTGGTCGAGCCAGAGAAGGAGCGGCCCGATCGTGATCGCGATCGAAGGCAAGACCCAATCGCTGTGTCCCGCCGCGACAACGACGACGGGAAACGCACAGGATGCAACCAACTCAATGATCGTGGCGACGTTGACGGACCGCTCGATACGTTTTGCCTCCGGACCGGAAGGCCTGCGGCCGGTCCCGGCAGTGACACGAATCGCGTACACCATGACCAGCACCGCCGCCACGAGGCCGGTGCCCGCCAGTGCCGTCCCACCTCCGCCGCCGACACTCAGACCGCCGCGGAGCAGCCAGAACGCGGCGAACGCAAGCTGGATGAAACCACCGACCCGGCGAACACGTTGCGACCACGCGGTGACGGCGCTCCGGTGGTCCGAATGCGACGAGGTCGTGGTCATCGGAGACTCTTGTCGGCTCGGTACCAGGCGATGGTGTCGGCAATTGCCGTTGCGAGCGGTGTGGCCGCGGCACCAAAGGTGGTCGCGTATTTCGAGGTGTCGAGTACGAAAGGCTGGTCGAACTCGTAGGACATCTCCGCGAGCTCTCGCATCATCGGGTTGACGAATCCGAGCGCGCGCACGACGAGCTTGGGAACATTTCGGATCCCAACCGCGTGGCCGACGTCGGCCGCGACGAGATCGACGAGTGCCCGAGTGGTGACCGTTTCCGGGCCCGGCACATGCCACACCTGGCCGACGGCCCGCGCGTCGGTGCCCAGCGTGACGAGCGCGGCGGCAATGTCGGGAACGTAGCTGTAGGTGTGGCGCAGTTCCGGGTTGCCGATGAAATCGGCGCGTTTGCCCGCGAGCGCGTGAGCGAATACCCGCGCGCCCAGAGTCGACTCGGTGACGCCTGGACCGAAGAAGTCCGATGCCCGGCCGATCGCAATACGGATCTGACCAGCGTCCGCAGCACCGAGAAGCTCTCGCGTCATCGCGGCTCGGGCGCGGCCCTTGGATGTCGTCGCGGCCAACGGCAAGTCTTCGGTCATCGGCTTCCCGCCCGTGGGCCCGTAGCCGTACACGTTCTCCAAGGTCACGAGGAGTGCGTCCGCGCGTTCCGCGGCCTTGATCACGTTGCGTTGCAGCGGCGGGAACAGTTCCGGCCACTTCGTGTAGGGGGCGTTCAGGCACTGGTAGACGACCGATGCGCCTTTGGCTGCATCGGTGGCCGCCTCGGCGTCGGTAACGTCGGCGTGCCGCCAATCGATGCCGTCGGGCAACGTGGCCGGCCGCCGCAACGACACCGCCCGCACCGGAAGATCCAAACCCACCAAACGAGCTGCGACCGCGCGCCCGACCTGGCCGGCGCCGAACACGACGTGTAGCTGCGCGTCACTCACTATCGCACCGATCGTTGGTCGAGCGCGAACGAGCTGTCATGACGTAAGCCTCCATCATGAGGAGCGTCGAGGGGAACGCGCCACAACCGCGTTTGGTTGCGCAGCGCGAACTCGGCGTCTCTCGGACCTGCAGTACAGCGCTACCAGGGTCCGGAGCAACGCTCCCGGAGGCTGCCCAGTCGTGCAGCAGAGTCCAACACGGCCGCGGGATACCCGTCGTGTTGGAAACGACCGTACACCCGTGGCCGGTAACGCTGACGCCGCACGATCGACCGTGCACCAGATGCGGTGCCCCGGTTCATCCGCCGCCAGCCCGGTTCGCGTGGACTGTCGTGGCAGTCGGGCGGCATAAGATTTCGCTGGTCGAGACCGCCGGATGGCGGCCTCGGGACGCTGCTCCGGACCCTTGGTGGCGACGCACCTCCCCCGCGCCACACCAGGAGTCCTTGACGTGACCGACGCCGAGCCCGAAAGGTTGGTCGACGCCGAGGTCGATCCGCCCGAGGTCGACCCGCCCGAGGTCGATCCACGCGGCGAGGCTGACCTGTTGCTGCGCCGGTTGCACTCACGTGCGGGCGGGCTCGACGAGCGGGAGGCGGCACGTCGGCTGCTGACCGCCGGCCACAACGAGTTGTCACACCGGGCCGGAAGGTCATGGCCGCGAGAGCTCGTCCGCCAGTTCACGCACCCGCTGGCGTTGTTGTTGTGGGTGGCCGCCGGGCTGTCGGCGGTGACAGGTTCGACCGCGGTCGCGGTCGCGATCGTCGCGGTCATCGTGCTCAACGCGGTGTTCGCCTTCATACAAGAGCAACAGGCGCAAAAGGCTGTCGAGCTCCTCAGCAAGTACCTGCCGCCGCAGGCGAATGTCGTGCGCGGCGGGCACCAACGGATGATCGACGCGGCCGATCTCGTCCCCGGTGACATCCTCGTCCTGGCCGAAGGCGATCGCGTCTCGGCCGACGCGCGACTCCTCGAGGGAAGCGTTGAGGTCGACGCGTCGACCCTGACCGGCGAGTCGGTCCCGGTCGTGCGCGCTCCCGGTGCCGATACCGGCGACGGCGGATTCCTCGATGCGTCCGATCTCGTGTTCAGTGGCGAGACCTGCACTGCAGGCGAAGCGCACGCGGTGGTGTTCGCAACCGGAATGCACACGCAACTGGGCCGCATTGCGGCGCTCTCGGAATCGGTCGGGTCGGGAGAAAGCCCCCTCGAGGGTGAGGTGCGGCGCGTGGCGTGGATCATCGCGCTCGTCGCGGTAGGCATCGGGCTCGCGTTCCTTCCACTCGGCACACTCGCCGCCGGGCTGTCATTCTCGGCCGCCGCGGTGTTCGCGATCGGGCTGCTCGTCGGCAACGTGCCCGAGGGACTCCTCCCGACGATCACCCTCGCGTTGGGGGTCGGAGTTCGCGTGCTGGCCAAGCGGGGGGCGCTCGTCAAGCGCCTGAGCGCGGTCGAGACGCTGGGATCGACGACGGTGATCTGCACTGACAAGACAGGCACCCTCACCGAGAATCGCATGCACGTCGTTGCGGTATGGACGACCGCCGGCGACATCAATTTCGAAACTGCGGCCCAGGGCGGTGTGCCGGACATGCAACCCGCAGTCCGGTCGGTCGCGACCGCGCTTGCGCTCTGTACCTCCGCGACCGTCGACGGGCCCGATACGGCGAACGCCATCGGCGACCCGACCGAGACGGCGCTCTTGCTCGCCGCGCAACGGCTCGGCGCCGATGTCGACGCCCGCGACCGTGAGACGTGGCGCGAGACCGTGTTTCATTTCGACCCGTCACTCAAACTGATGTCGACTATCGACAAGCTCGACGACGGCGTCTGGCTTCACACCAAAGGCGCGCCGGAAGCGGTGCTGGCCCGTTGCACCGCGATATTGCAACCCGACGGGAGCGAGAAACCGCTCACCAATGCGTCGCGCGCGGCCGTCGACGCGAACGTCACCAAACGGGCCGGAGACGGATTGCGGGTGCTCGCCGTCGCGCGCCGGAAGTTGTCTGATTCCGCGCCGACCTCCCGCGCCGACGCGGAATCCGGTCTGTGCCTCGTGGGACTCGTCAGCCTGCTCGACGCACCGCGGCCCGAAGTCGCCGACGCAGTCGCGCACTGCCATCAAGCCGGCATCCGGATCATGGTCGTCACGGGTGACAACGGCCTCACCGCCCGGGCCGTCGCCCGCCGCGTCGGTATCGAAGCCGACCTCGTCGTCAACGGGACCGAGCTGGAAGCGATGACCGACGCCGACCTCGACCGCGTGCTCACCCAGCACCGCGAGATCATCTTCGCCCGCAACTCCCCCGAGTCGAAGCTGCGGATCGCCGACGCGCTCCACGCGTTGGGCGAGGTGGTTGCGATGACCGGCGACGGCGTCAACGACGCGCCCGCGCTCAAACGCGCCGACATCGGCATCGCGATGGGACGCTCGGGCACCGACGTCGCCCGCGATGCGGCAACGATGATCCTTACCGACGACAACTTCGCGAGCATCGTCGTTGCCGTCGCCGAGGGGCGGACCGTCTACGCGAACGTCCGCAAATTCATCTTCTACATCTTCGTGCACGCCACGCCCGAAGTCGTTCCGTTCCTCATCTACGCGCTCAGCGGTGGACGGATTCCGCTCCCATTGACGGTGTTGCAGATCCTGGCCATCGATCTCGGCACCGAAACGCTGCCCGCGCTCGCACTCGGGCGCGAGCCGGCCGAACCCGGTCTCATGGACCGACCGCCCCGGGCCCACGGCGAAGGGGTCATCCGCCCCGCAATGCTCTTCCGCGCGTGGGTGTTCCTCGGGCTCCTCTCGGCCGGACTGGTCGTCGGCGGCTACTTCTTGGTACTCATGCGCGCCGGCTGGCATCTCGGTTCGGCCGTCGGCAGCGGTACCGCACTCCACCACGCATACCAACAGGCGACCACCATGACGTTCCTCGGCATCGTCGCATGTCAGATCGGCACCGCGTTCGCAGCCCGCACCGAACGCGCGTCGCTCCGCCAGGTCGGCTTCTTCACCAACCCATTGTTGTTGTGGGGAATCGCGTTCGAGATCGTATTCGCCGCCGCGGTCACCGCCCTCCCGGGATTCCGGACCGTGTTCGGCACGAGGCCGCCGCCGGTGGATGCGCTGGCATTGCTGGTCGCGTTTCCCGTCATCGTGTGGGGCGCAGACGAGATCCGCCGTTGGCTGATCCGACGCCACGACCCGCGTCCGGTTGCAAACATCGGCCCGGCCACACCAGCCGTCATGCCCGCCGCTTCATGAGCACGCCCGCGAGTCGAGAGTCGCCTCGCTCGAGGCCGTCCGCACCTTGGCACTCGGAGCCGCTTCTCCACGCGTCCAACCGATGCTCGCGCGCCTCAGCGCGGCTCAGGTCGGCCAGTACAGTCCGCGAGCTTCGACCGCTCGTTCGATCGCGTCCGTGAGTGCTTCGACCGATCCGCTACAGGTGCGTAGCTCTTCCGGGCCGAGCAAGACGAGCAACTCGGTCGTCGTTTCGACGAGCACAACGGGTGCGACGCCGGCCGCGGCCGCGCGGACCGCCCGGGGCTGGTCGTTCCGGTGGTAGGTGTCGAAGGGCACTGCGAGGTTCGTACGGCACGCTCTCCACTCGGGTCGCTCGTGCAACAGCCCGTGCGTAATATCGCAGAGCGCGCAGTGCGCACGTCCGAGTCGTGCGCCCACGAAGTAAGCGAGCTCGCCGCCGAGCGTCCCGTTCGCGTTGTATACACCCACGAGGCGCACGATCGTCCCGAAGGCATCCGACGAATCGATGCTCACATGTTCACGCTATCGAGAACCAACGGCATCCGATGACCAGTCTCGCCGAGCCGCGTTCGTCGAAATGGAAACGGCGAGCGATCACGATACCGACGATGCTCGTCGCGACGGTGGTTGCGGTTATCGGCCTACCGTTCATTGTCCCGGCGCTCACGGTCGCGGACCTGGCGCGGCTGCGTTGGCAGGTTCCGACGGTCCGCGCCTACCTCTTCGTGACGCAGTACGCAATCAACGACAGCGTAGAGATCTTGATCATGCCCTGGTTCTGGCTACGCGACGGCTTTGGAACCCGATTCGGTTCCGCCCCGTCGATCCGTCGGCACGAACGCGTGCGACACTGGTCGCTCGCGCTGCTCGCCCGTCGCGCCGAGCAACTCCTTGGCATCCGCATCGAGATCAGCGCCGATTCCAACGCCGCCCTCCAGCCGGGACCGGCGATCGTCATGTGCCGCCACGTCAGCGTCTTCGATTCGTCGCTTCCCGCGCTGTGCTACCAACAGCGCGGCGTTCGAGTGCGCAGTGTGATCATGGCCGAACTCCTCACCGACCCGGGCCTCGACCTGCTGTACGGACGCCTCGGTTCTATCTTCATCCCACGCGACAATGGGCAGGAGGCCCGCGTCGCGGTCGCCGATCTTGGTCGAAGTCTCGACGCGTCCACCGTCGCGGTGATTTTTCCCGAAGGCCGTCTGTTTCGACCTGAACTCCTCGAGCACGTCCGGAACCGTCTCACCCAGACCGACCCTGATCGCGCCCGCACGCTCGTCGGACTGCGACACGTGTTGCCGGTTCGACCGGGCGGCATCAGCGCACTCCTCGATGCCGCTCCCGCCGCCGACATCGTCGTCATCGCCCACGCCGGCCTCGACCAGTACCCCGACGTGCGCGCTCTGGTCCGACACATCCCACTCTCCGACCCCGTGCGTGTCACCGCGTGGCGGATTCCCCGCGCGCAAGTCCCCGGTGATCCCGGCGCACGCGTCCGATGGCTCGACGCCACCTGGCAGCACGTCGATGACTGGCTCGAAGCGCAGCTCGCGACATGACACGGATCCGACGGGCGACGATCGACTGGCCGGAATACCTGACGAGCTTCCACGCCCAACGCGCGGGCATTACCGAGGCCGTGCTCGAGCGTTGCACGCACAACGGTCGCAACCCTTACGAATGGCTCCTCGACGAAACCGACCCCACGGCCCGCATTCTCGATCTCGCCTGCGGCAGCGCACCGACCCGCCCGACGACTACGAGTCGTTGGATAGGAATCGACCGATCATCCGCCGAACTCGCCGTCGCGCGCAGCAAGCACTCCACGAACCTGGTGCTCGGTGATGGGCTCCGGCTCCCGTTCCGAGACGACACGTTCGACGTCGTCGTATGTGCCATGGCGCTCATGCTGATCGCGCCACTCGGCCGCGCGCTCCGCGAGATCACACGCGTGCTCGACTCTCATGGAGCGCTGCACGTTCTGCTCCCCGCCACCAGTCCCGTTACTTGGGCCGACCGAGTTCGATTTGCACGGATGGTCATCGCCCTGCGAACGCGGCCCCAATTTCCGGCGACGCCCCTCACACGCACGGCGCGGGACGCATTCGCGCAAGGCGGCTTGATGCTGGTGCACGACGAACGACGCCGCTACGACTACCCCATCGACAGCACCGCGGATGCAGACCGCTTCGTCGACTCGCTGTACCTTCCGAGCGCAAGCCCTCACCAAATCGACAAAGCGCGTAACTTGGTCCGCCGATGGCAGGGACACAGCATCGGCATACCTCTGCGGAGCATCACTTGCACGCCCCGACCCACCGGTGTCCCTTACCTTCCGGTCTGTCCTTCGGCGATCTCGACGAGGGCCGCGCGCTGGTTTCGGCGTTGAGCCTCCCAAGCGCGGGAATCATTGGGGAGCAAGAGTTCCAGCTGGACGGCGCCGAGCGAACATCCATGCTGCGGCCAGCAGTATGAAGACGACGACGGCAATCACGAGGATCAGCGTCACGGCTCAACTCGCCTGCAGGTTGCGACACACAAGACTCGGCGTGGCGCGTGCGACTTCGCCGTCACGTCCTGGCGTGAACAATCGCACGGCCGTAGTGGAGGGTGTAACCGGGGTTGGGTGGAGTGTGCTCGACCGGCTCGGCAATGATGGCGACCTGACGGAACCCGGCGGCGTGACCGGCGGCGACGAGTCCCGCGGTCGTGGGCGCCCACCAGTTGCTGGCGTCGTCGTTGAGCTCGTCGGTTTCCGAGAACAGCCAGAGTTTCTCGTCCATCTACGCCGGTAGCACGACCGTCGATGGCCTCTGCGACCCGGGCGGTACCGTTCATCGTCCTTCGCGCGCCGCGCTGCGTCGGACTCTCCCGCGATGGTTCTGCTCCACTTTGGCCACGACGGTCGACCGTAGCTATCGCGAGGTCAACAACAGGTCAAACGGCCCGGCGCCCAAACGACGAACCGGTTCACGGCCGTACGGAGGGTCAACTGCCACCCACCACCAGAAGTTCAGCCGCCGAATCCGGTCGTCAGACGAACGCGCTGCCTACCACTCGCTGCCATCGATGACCAAGACGCGACAAGCGGCCGCGGGACGCGCCTCGGAACGTCTTACGACGTTGTCCGGATCGATCAGCTCGCGTCGCGGAAGCCACGTCAGCGTCCCATCCGAGTCATCCGCCGGTGCTGAGAGCGCGAGCGCCGTTGTTCCCGCCGGGCAGCACCCAGAAGTTGATCTTGCCCGACTCGATGGCCTTGATGAGCACGTAGTTCTCTCCCGCAACCGCGAGCGCCGAGTTGAGAGCCGCGATGCCGGCCGCCTCCGCTTTGCGCCGCGCGATCTGGTTCACCATCACCTGGATCTGGATCGCGGAGGTACGCACCGCCTGAAACGCCGCAACGACCTGCGCCGGAATATCGATCTGCTTCACGATGAACGTGGGCGTACCACAGGCACCGCCCGGCAGCCACGTCGGGGCGCAGAAGTAGGGCTGGCCCAACGCGTCGATCAATCGCTGCGCCAGCCGGGTCTGCACGTTTTCCTGCAGTTGAACGAGCAATTTGGCATTGCCGTAAAGATCGGCGACGTTGTACCGGCGGGTCTCTTGTTGCACCGCGTTCTCGACCTGTTGGCGGAACGTGTCCTGCAGCAGGTTGTTCCAACCCGCAGACGTGTACGCCTTGTACTGCAACCCGATCTGCTCGTGGAATTGTCGGAGGAGATCGGTGTTGAGCTTGAAGTAGATGGCGACCTGGTAGGTGAGCGGCACGCGGTCGGCCGTCGGGCCGATGATCGTGTCCTTGCCCCGAACGGCTCCGACCCTCGGGTTCGCCGAGATGATGTAGTTCTGTTGATCGGAGGGATACAGGTACAGCTGACTGAACCAGCCGTTGAAGAACAGTGACTCCCCCGGCTTCACGATTCCTTGGAAGAGCGCACCCTCGAACGGACCACCGCCGTAGCTGACACCGGTCCGGTTCCTCGGAGTCTTCTTGAGACTGGGAACGAACACCACTCCCAGGGCGAGTAGCACGATGAGGGCTACGACACCGAGTACGCGTTGCGGTCGGCTGAGGCGAAAACCCCGATCGAAGTCGCCGGGGTCGTTCGGCTTGACGGGTCCGGTCGGGCCGGAGCCGCCGTCCTCGCGGCCAAGTCGGCGGTCGCGTCGCGACGCACGCACCACGACCTGCGTTGCCGGGGCTCCGAGAGGTGATGGTTCGCCTTCGTCGTCAGCCGCGCCGGTCGCTCGCATCGGTCCCTCAACCATCCACGCTCCCCACGAGCCGACCGACCACCTTCGGCTACTGATCGCGGCGATCGACGGTTTAACGATATTCGACGATGCCCGCAACTTCGGCGCGCGTCCCACCCTGGGAGCGAGAATGACGGTCGACGGGTTCGAACCGAGGCGCGACCGCTACGATTGCCGCAGCCGAGCGGCCCGCCGGCACCAAGGGGACGATATGGGCTTCGCACACTCGTTGAACGGCCAGGACTACTTCTTCTTCGCACTGATGCTGCTTCCCGTGCTCGCGTGGGTCGCTTGGGTCGCGTTCACATGGCGGGCCCGAATCTCAGCGGCGAAACGAGTCCATTCGGCCGAATCTACCAACGACGCGTAACGTTCATCTCGGTCGCCGCGGACGCCTACTTTTCTCGACCGGAACGCCCGGTTTGAGGGTGTGCGATGGGTGCCTGGGGCCACCGCGACGTGCTGTTCGTTCGTAGGTGGCGGATTCGGTGCGACGGGCGCGTCCCGAGTGCCCGTTCAGAGTGCTGCACGGGCTTCGTCCGCGAGCAGGACACGGTTGCGGCCTGCGGCCTTGGCCTTGAGGAGAGCCCGGTCTGCGGAGGCGACCGTTTCGTCGAACGTTTCATGGATCGCGGATACGGAGACGCCGAACGACGCAGTGAAAGGCGGTACGCGCCCGCTGGTCAGCGTGAGCGCAAGTCGTTCTCGGAGGCGTTCGAGGATCGCGATGGCGTTGTCTGCGTTGCAGTTGGGAAACACGATCACGAACTCCTCGCCGCCGTAACGGCAGACGCCATCGTCCGGTCGAACCGATTCGCGGAGGACCCGCGCGAAGAGTCGAAGCGCTTGGTCGCCGGCCTCGTGGCCGTGGGTGTCGTTGAGGTTCTTGAAGTGATCGAGGTCGCCGTAGGCGAGCGCGTACGGCACGCGGTCGCGCTGTAGAGCGTGCACGCGGTTTTCGAGACTGCGGCGATTGAGCAGACCGGTGAGGGGATCGCTTTGGGCTTGCGTCTCCGATTTTTCGAACGCGCGGAGCATCGCGACGCGTTCGCTGACCCGTCGTGAGGTCATCTCGAGGTAGCGGATCTCGCGGGCCGTCTCATCGACATCAGCTGCTGTCATCTCGGCGCCGGTGGCGTGGACGACACCGACAGTCTTGCCGGAAATGGACACGGGCACACACACCGCCAAACAGGCGCCCGACGCGCGATTCTTCAGGTATGGGCAGGCGTTCAACGCCCGACTGGTTGCGAACTGCAGGGTGTGACCGCGAATGGTGGCGGGACACTCGAGCGGCGAAGCGACACTGCATCCATCGCGCCGGCCGGCCTCCGAGTCGGCGACGGTGCACAACGTCCGGTGGAAATGCGCCCGGCTCGAGTCCGCGACGAGCAGTTCGGTTTGTAGATGCGGAACCGCTGAAACGAGTGCGTCGGTCATGACGTCGTAGGCTTCCGTTTCCGTTGCCGACATGTCGAGTGCGTCCTGCAGCACGGACTCGAATGTCCGTTGGCGGCGCGCTTCGGCCCGAACGCGCTCCTTTCGCCGTACGCGCTGGCCGAACACGATCGCCAGGGCCGCAGCAACCAGCGCGAGGACGATGTCCATGGCCGTAACCGTTGTCCGGGCCCTGCTCAGCTGCACATCGTTCTTGCGGAGGTCGATTGCGGCTATCGCACGCAACTGACCGGCCGAGGTCGACGCAACACTCCAGAGATGCAAGAACGCGGCACGCTCGGCCGCGACCGTCGAAGCGATCACCGCCGAGGACTGCCCGGCGACCAGGGGACCCAGCGCGGTGGTGGCCTTCGTGAATGCAGCACTTGCGCGGCTCAACGCGCTCGCCGACTCTCGTAGACCGACCGACGTGAGGGCCTCGACGCCCGCAGGAATCTGCGCCTGAATCGCTGCGACCAACTGCGCGGCCGTTGCGATGCTCGTCGGGTTCAACTTGGCGCCCGTCGACGAAAACCTCGCGAACTCCGGCTCGGCGAAGAACTGCCACGCCCCAAGCCTCGTACGCAAATCCACGAACACTTGGATGTCCACGTTTTCGTCCGCGATCTTGCGACCCGCGTGCTGGCCCCACACCAACGGGCTGATGCTGATCACCGCCGAGATCGCGATCATCACGATGGCCGTGATGCCCCAGCCCATGATCTGACGTCGCGCCCGCAACCGGAAACGGCGCTTCCCAGAGGTCGAGGCCGCACTCGTCAGAGACGGACGGGCACGACCCAAGTTCCCACCACGAGCCATATCCAACGCACGATGAATGCGACGCGTCACCGTGCCGTCACGACCGGCGCCGTGACGTGCATCCGTCCGGGCACCCTTCCCGTCGAGACCGGACCGTTTCACGGGCCGGCTCGGCCGCGGTTGCAAGCTGTCCGGGTACAGCGGCCCGTTGGCGACTACTTCCGCAATACCTCGAAGAGGTGCTCCGTGTTATGCGCGGCGAGGAGCGTCGCGACCGCGGCACCGGCAGTGGTCGCCGCGAGCATGGTGAGCAGCGCGCGGCCGCGCTTCCGCTTGTCGTCGAGGAGCGCTCGCATGCGATCCGGGACCCTCGAGTTAGCGTGTTCCAGCCCGTAGCGCGCGACCGGAGGTGTGCGAAGGTCCTGCCGCACGGCGGAGACTCCGAGCGCGATCACGGTCGACGTTCGCCCAACTGTCGCGGCTGCATCTTCGTCAGCCCATCGCTCGAGACTGAAGTCGATCTCGCGACGAAGCGGACGGAGCAGCGGATTGATCGCCGCAAGCATGAGCGCGACGAGCTGGAAGACACCGTGATAGTGCTCGAGGTGCGACCGCTCGTGAGCCAAAATGGCCGCTTGCTCGTCTTCGTCGAGGCCGTGCGCCAAGCCTTCGGAGACGACGATGACACCGGGGCGAAATGGCCAGGGCCGACACGCGTACGCGTACGCCGAGGCGTCGTCGATGCTGATCACCTCTGCAGTCGTCGCGAGCTGGAGGCGCACGGCAGGGGCGACTGCTCGTCCGTAGCGGTGCACCTGACGCACAACGTCGGCCGCGATCGCAGTGATGCAAACGGCCGCGAGGAGTCCCAGCCACCAGGGAACCGGCACCTCGCGGCCGACGTGGCGCGCCGGCCAGCGGCCGAGGGAAGCTACGACAGGAATGCGGGCCGCTTCAGTGAACGCGAGGAGCGAGAGTGCCCCGGCCGTCGTCAAGGCCAGCGCAACACCCGTGAATGTCAGAACCCACGTCGCTCCCTTCGGGTTCGCGCGGCGCACTGCCGATCGGGCTCCGCAGGACGCGATCGCAGAAGCCAGGAACGGGACGTAGACGAAGAGGCGCACTAGCTGCCGTTCTTGGTGTGCTCGCGCAACCGGTGTGCAGCACGAAGGAGTCGTTGCACTTCGTCGGCATCGCTCTCGGACAGCACGTCGACGAAGCCCTGAAGGACCGCGGTCCGGTCGTGCCCATTGGCGAGCAGGGCGCGTGCTCGCTGTGACGCTGTTTCTGACTCGGTCGTGGCGGCCACGTACGCGAAGGCTCTCCCCCGCGCCCGACGCGTGACCATGCCCTTGCTGTGCAGCCGGTCGAGAATCGTTGTCACCGTCGTATACGCCGGCGGGTCGACCAGCTCGGCTTGGACTTCACGGGCGATCAGCGGCGCGTCGGCTGCCCACAGCACACGCAGCACCTGCTGCTCGAGCTCACCGAATCCTCGCCGCGGCTCCGGCTCGCGCTTCGCCACGCCTTGCATACTATTACAACTGTAGTAGATTCTGCTACGACAGTTGTCGTAGACGGAACGGTCGGACGTTCCCCAACCGTCGGGCGGAACCATGAGCTATCTGCAAGCAGTCGTCATCGCTCTGATCCAAGGCGTCACGGAACTCTTCCCGGTCTCGAGCCTCGGACACTCGGTGTTGGTGCCCGCCTGGATCGGCGGCTCCTGGGGCACTCTGGTCACGCAGTCGGCAACCGGACAGAGCGAGAACTCGCCCTACCTCGCCTTCATCGTGGCCCTGCACGTCGCGACCGCGTTCTCGCTGCTCGTCTACTACCGGCGCGACTGGACACGGATCATCGGGGGGCTCATCACCATCGCCCGCACCCGCAAGGTGGAGACGTCGGCGCAGCGCCTCGCATTACTGCTCATCGTCGGCACCATTCCGGTCGGAATCACCGGCCTTGCGCTCGAGCACACCTTCCGGACCGTCTTCGCCAAACCGCTCCCCGCTGCGATCTTTCTCACCGTCAACGGAGCAATCCTCTTTGCCGGAGAACGTCTCCGCCGCCGCAGCGATATCCGGGCCCTTGCCACAACCGAAGGCGATCCGGGCGACGATCCCGGGCACCGCGACCTCGACACGCTCAGCTACCGCGAAGCAGGAGTCATCGGTCTGTTCCAAACCTTCGCCCTCCTCGCCGGCATCTCACGGTCCGGGGTCACACTCGTTGGTGGGCTCGTGCGCGGGCTCGATCACGAAGACGCCGCGCACTTCGCGTTCCTCCTCGCCACCCCGGTCATCTTCGCAGCCGGCATGCTGAAACTCCCGACCTTGGCGGGCCACGCGGGCGCACACATCCACGGCCAGGTCCTCGTCGGATGCATCATCGCAGCCGTCTCTTCGTACGTGTCGATCAGCTTCCTCAGCCGTTACTTCGAGCGGCGGACGCTGACGCCGTTCGCGATCTACTGCCTCATCGCCGGCGCGATCTCGATCGTGCGCTTCGCGTAACGCGAATCTTCACTGCGCGGACACGTTGGCGTGTGCGGCGACGCAGCTCGTGGCCCGGTCGAGTTCGGGATCTGGTTCTCGACCGGGCAACAGCTCCGAGCGAGACGCCGGCGCCATGAACGATCCAGGCTTATAGGTCACAACGTCTTCGAATGTCGGACGCCGTCGTGGTTCAAAAGTATGAAAAGCCGCAGTACGTCCTTCGGATCGGACGTTTGAAGGTTTCTGCTTGAAGTTTCACGTCGCATCAGCGACATTGTTCGAGCGGGTGAGGCGTAAACGGTCGTCTTTCATGGGGCGACTCGAAACCTCTGAACCATTGGTCTCAAACATCATTTGAGACCATGCAAGAAACGGCGGCGCACGGATGCGCCGACCGATACGGGCGGCAATTGGGGGGCGGGGACAATTGGTTGCGCGGTTAGGGCGGCGCAGGCATGCGCGCGCGACGGTCACGCGTCGGCGTAGATCGGTGCGAGTGCGGTGAAATGGTTCATTCCGGGTGCAGTCGCCCGATGGAACCAATCGCCCGGACGCCGGACTTTGCCGCGCTCTACGCGGCAACACAGATGTTGCGGGGAGGTCGGACGCGACTTGTCGTACCGCCTGTTCCGAGACAAAAGGAGCGGGGCCTTTTCGGGCAGTTCCTAAAGGCAAGGCAAGACAAAGCGAAGGCACGGAAAGAGCACGGGCGACGTGATGATCCACAGGCCGTATTTGGTCGCCAATGGCCGGTGGGGAGCGAGGGCGAAACCGACGCCAAGTCGATGTTTCATCTCTCACTCATAGGAGTCATCACTCATGAAGCTCACGTTGAAGAAGAAGATCATCGCCGGGGTCGCGGCGGGCGCAATCGTGCTCGGTGCGGGTGGCGCGGCGTTCGCGTACTGGACCGCTTCCGGTTCCGGCTCGAGCACGGGCACCGTCGCGGCGAGCAATGGTGCCATCGTGTTGCACGCGGCGTTCCCGAACGCCGCTCTGTACCCCGGTGGCAGCCAGATTGTGACGTTCACGGCTGACAACGGCGGAGCCCAGGCGGTCTCGGTGGGCACGGTCCACACCGTGGTGACTACGTCGGACCCGCTCTGCCTCGCGGCGGACTTCACGGTTGCGGATGTCGCTGAGAACCAGAGCATCGCCGCCGGTGCAAGCGGCACGGTTCTGGCCAACAGCGGAACCATCAGCATGACCAACACCAACGTGAACCAGGACGCGTGCAAGGGCGCAACCCTGACGTTGACGCTGTCGAGCTAGCCGGGCGGGCTTTCCGGAGTGGCGACGGATTGCCGTTCCGGTAGCTGAATGCGGTCGGACGGCCGGGTCCGCAGGTTGATCCTGCGGGCTCGGCTGACCGCCGTGTTGGTGTCGACATGTGGATGGGTGTGGTCAGCGACAGACAGCAGAGGCTTCGGTTTCTGAGGTTGGTCGGTGCCCTTACCTCGATGGTGCGGGTCGAAAAGGACATGTGACGTGACGTTGTTTCGACGGGTGAGAGCGACTGGACGGCGAGGTTTCCTCGTCGCGTCCGTGTTCTCCCTCGTCGGGGTTGCGGTCGGTGGCTATTTCGTGAACGAGGCGTTGGCGGCCGGGAACCCTCCGGCACCGACGATCACGGCCCATCCGACGAACCCGACCGCGACCGCGGCGACTGCTTCGGCGTCGTTCTCGTTCACCGATGCGCAGGCGTTAGTGACGTTCAAGTGTTCGATCGACGGTTCCGCATATGCGGTGTGTGTAAGCCCGAAGGCCTACTCCGGTCTGGCGCAGGGCACGCATACGTTCTCGGTCGAAGCGTTCTCGGGCCTGACCGCGAGCAGCCCGACGACTTTCTCCTGGGCGATCGTCCCCCCCACCCCGACGATCACCGGTCATCCAGCGAGCCCGACCGGTTCCACGTCCGCGAGCTTCACGTACACCGACAGCCAGTCGGGTGTGGCGTTCAAATGCTCCCTCGACGCGGCCGCGTTCGCCACCTGCGCCACCAGTGGGGCCACCTACACCGGTCTGGCCGGCGGGAACCACACGTTCGCGGTCGAGGCCCAGCACGGATCCACTCCGCCGAGCAACGCAGCAACGTTCGGGTGGACGATCGACCGCACTCCCCCGACCGTCGCGTTGACGTTCCCGCTCGACGGACACTTCTACAACGCCGCGGCGTATGCGGCTGGATGTTCACCGGTCGGAATCTGCGGCACTGCCACCGACCCGTCCGGAGTGACCAGCGTCGCAGTCGCGGTCCAACAGCAATCGACCGGCAAGTACTGGACCGGCACCGCGTTCTCGTCCTCAGCACAGGTGTTCAACACCGCGGGGGGAACGACGAACTGGCGCTACGGCCTGGTCCGCCCCGCGGACGGTCCTTACACCGTCCTGGTCCGCGCCACCGACACGCTCGCTAACACGACCCCGAGCGGCAGCTACACGTCGGCGACCTTCACGATCGACACCGCCGCCCCCGACGCGCCCACGTTCACCTCGAAGCCGTCGAACCCGACCCGTGACGTGAACCCCGAGTTCGAGATCACCGACACCACCACGTCAGCGACCTTCACCTGCAAGCTCGACTCCGGCGCGGCGGTGAACTGCACGGGTGACAGTGATCATGATGGTGACGCCAACGAAATCCACGGCGGTGTGCTCGCCGAAGTCCAGTACGCCAACCTGACCCCTGGGAACCATTGTTTCTCGGCGTTCGCGACCGACCTGGCCGGGAACGTCGGCCCGACGACCACCTACTGCTGGACGATCCTCGCCACCGCGACTGCGAAGACGATCGTGGTCAGTTCCGGTTCGCCGCAAGGTGCGACGCCCAACACGAACTTCAGCTCGCCGCTCGTCGCGAAGGTCACGAGCGGCGGCACCAACCCGGTCCCGAACGCGTCGGTAACCTTCACCGCGCCAACCACGGGAGCATCGGGCACTTTCGCATCACCGTGCTCGGGCACGACGTGTGTGGTCTCCACGAACGCAAACGGCCTCGCGACCGCACCCACGTTCAAAGCGAACAGCACCCCCGGGAGCTACACCGTCACCGCGACCGTGAATGGGGCATCCGCACCGGCGAACTTCGCGCTGTTCAACAGCATGAGCTTCACTGTGTCCGGCAACGCGGTGACGCCGTTCTATCCGGGCCTCAGCCAAACACTGAACCTGTCGGTCACGAACCCGAACCCGGCCGCCATGACAATCCCGGCCGGTGGCATCAGTCTCACGATCGATACCGGCAACACTCTGTGCTCGGCATTCGGATCGACACCGGCGAACTTCACGTTCACGAGCCTCAGTGCGGCCGTGACGGTGCCGGCCAACACCACTACCCCGGTCTCGCTCACCTCGCTCGGCATCACGACCGCCCATCTGCCGGTGCTGAAGATGAACAACACGGCGGTCAATCAAGATCAGTGCAAACATCTCACGCTCACGTTGCACTACACGGGTAACGGGTCCGGATCATGAAACGGCGCACCCTCTTCCTCGCGGGTCTGGTCCTCCTTGTCGTGATCGGCGCGGGCGCCGCGTTCGCGTACTGGACCACCCACGGCGCCGGCACGGGCACGAGCAGCTCGGGCACGTTGCAGCCGGTGACCGTCGATGCGTTCGTCGGCGGCGATAGCCCGTCTCCGTCGTTCCTGCTGCCGGGTGGATCCGCGGATGTGATCCTTCGAGTGAAGAACACGAATGCTTTCGCGGTGACGCTCGTGACCGTGAATGGCGGTCCCGCGGCAATCACCGACAACAAATCGGGCTGTGCGGGAACGGATCTGAGCTTTGCGAGCCAGTCGAGCCGCTCCGACACCATCGCGGCTTCGGGTACGACATTGGTGCGCCTCACGGGCGCGGCGACCCTGAGTACATCGGCGGCGAATGCCTGTCAGGGTGCCACCTTCTTCATCCCGGTGACGATCACGGTGCACACGTCATGAGCCCGCGCCGCCACCTCACCCGCGCCGAGCGCCTCCGGATCCAGCGCCGTCGATTCCGGATGAACAGCGGCGCCTTCGCGTTCCTCCTCCTAGGTCTCCTCGCACTCGTGATCGTCGGCGGCAGCGTCGCCTACGCGTTCTTCCAGTACACCGACTCCAGCAACCTGAACACCGCCGAAGCCGTCGCCGGCAGCGTCGGAGCTGGTCAGCGGCCAACTGCGACCGTGTCTGGTCGCGACGTCAGCCTGTCTTGGGCGGCCGCCGTGAATGCCACGGCGTATTCGGTGACCCGCTCGAACGTGAGCCCGCAGAGCCTGACGACGACCGAGAACGGCTCGTGCGCGAGCAGCGTCGGCGGGACCTCGTGCTCGGACACGGGCATCGTGGAAAACGGGACCGGCGTCACGAACTGGACCTACAGCAATATCGGAACGCTCCACTCGTGGACTGGGGCGGCCAGCCCGGCGAGCACCACCGTGACGATCCCCGGACCGGCACTGACCCTTGGCACTTCAAACTTCACCGCCGACGGCGGCTCGACGAACGCGACGGTCGCGAACTTCTTCGACACCGAAGGCGTTACCTATTGCGTAGACAGCTCCAGCGCGTGCCCCGCGGGGAACACGCTCGGTACCGACACGGTCCCCGCCACGGGGGGAACCAAAATCACCCCGTCAGTCACGATTCCTGCCGGTTTGAGCGTCGGACCTCACACGATCTTCGCGATCGGGTCGCTGGGAAGCCTCCCGTCCGTTTCGATCACGGTGACAGCAGGCGTGCCTACCAAGTTGGTGTTCACCACCCAGCCGGTTGGCGGCGTGGCGGAGGGAACGAACTTCGGTACTTCACCGGCGGTGTCGGTCGAGGATGCTCACAACAACGTCGTCACGACTAACACTGGGTCGGTGACGCTCGCGAAGAACACTGGGCCTGGGGCCGGCACATTGTCATGTTCGAACGGCGGGTTCCCGACGATCTCGGCGGTCGCCGGTGTGGCGACGTTCACCAACTGCCAGATCACGGGCACAGCTGCGGCGGGGACGTACACGCTGGTGGCGACTCGTTCGGGGCTGACCGCGACCGGCGCTTCGAACAACGTCGTGATCAACGTTGGTGCCGCGAACAAGTTGGTGTTCACCACCCAGCCGGTTGGCGGCGTGGCGGAGGGTACGAACTTCGGAACGTCACCTGCCGTTTCGGTGGAGGACGCGTTCTCCAACGTC
>JBBSFB010000020.1:0-69752 GCA_038239145.1 Acidimicrobiia bacterium | reverse complement strand
GCACTAGGGCTGTTCATCACAACACTCATGGCGCAGGAAAGTTGTGCAGTTGCCACCCGGCGACCAGGGACTCCCGTTCCGGAACGTTCGGTGCTCCGCTGCTAACTCCGAGCTTCGGACGTCTCGAGCGCGGGCGTCAGCGGCGCCCGGTGACCGGCGACGTGGTCGACGGCGGCGCGGGTGACCCTCCCGAACACGGCTCCTCCGACGATGGGTGTGTCGTGGTCGCCGGCCAGTTCGAAGACGGTGGCATCGATAGCTCCGGCCAGCGCACGCTGTTTGCGCGGCGGGACGAGGCGGTCATCGATTGTCACCACGACCGCGACCGGCACGTCGATGGTGGCGGCGACGCCGCGGCCGTCGAAACGACTCAGGGCCCGACCGGCTGCCACGAAGTCGGCAATGTTGCCGCGCCGGAGCTCGCCCGCGATCCAGGCGCGATACGGATCGAGTGCAGGTTGCCGGTCGATCGCCTCGCGCAACGCCCGCTGCAGCACGCCATCACCGCGGCCGTGGCGCAGCCCGGCTGCGACCAGGTTCAATCCTCGCCACAAGACGCGCTCGCGCAGTTCGTCGTTGAAGGACAGTGCCGTCGCCTCGAGCACAAGGCCGGCGACGCGGTCGGGGTGACGCTGGGCCAGCAACAGCGCGATCGGGCCGCCCATCGAATAGCCGACCACGACCGCGTCCTCGAGCACGAGTTCCCCCAAGAGGGCAGCCGCGTCGTCCGCGCAATCCTCCAGCGTGAACGGTGTCGCGGCCCGCAGGCCGCGGCCGTGGCCGCGATGGTCGAGGGCGATGACCCGGTAGGTGTCGGCGAACGCCGAATACGCAGTAAAGAAGTTGACGTCAGCCGTGGCGCCCCAGCCGTGCAGTAGCAATACTGCAGTTCTGCCGTCCTCGCCCGTGTCGCGGACGAACAGCTCGCCGACGTTCGGCACCGGTACGATCCGGCCGGCCGGCAGCGACGGCGGCGTCGGGGTTCCCGCGGCGGAGACATCCATCGCTCGGCTGAAGCGGCGCAGCCGCTTCAGCTCCGTGCGGACGGTGGGCTCCGCGGCACCGGCAGCCGCTGCCGCGGCGACCGCGCCGGTTCCCAGAATCGCCGCGATTCGTTTGGTCGCAGATCTCATCGCGAAGCCTGCTCGGCGAGTCGCCGGCCTGTGACTTGCCCGGCTGTGATCCGGACGAACTGATTTCGCTCTCCGGCCGGCCAATCGTGTCCGAGTCGCGACGGAGCGTGCACCTTCTCGTCATGCTCGACGATCTCGTGCGCGTGTCCCCGGTCGAGGACACTCCAACCCGGCGACGCTTTGTCGGCCTCGAACGCGACCCGGGTTCCGAGGAGGGCCGCGCTGAGTTTGGTGCCGGGTCCGGTGCGAAAGACGATGTCGCGTTCCGTCACCGCGTAGGACACGGGAAAGATCGTGATCTCAACAGCGAGATGGACTCCGACCCGTCCTAGCCTCCGACTGTGCAAAAGGGCGTAACGCTCGGCCTCATCTGCCATTCGAAGCGGGCTGGTCATTGTCGTCTCCTCTCGCGTATGCCGCTCATCTCGAAAGGCGTCACCCTCACGCCCGATCCTGAGGCGTTTCTCGGCACCGCGGCAGGGTCGTTCGTCCTTCGCGAAGCGGCCCTTCGGTGGATTCTCCGCCGCCGTCGCGGCTCGGGGACCTTCGGCCCTGGCGTGTTGGGCGGTGCGTCTCTGGCGGTGTCCGCTGTGTAGTTCTTGAATAGGTAGGCACTACGGCGATATCTGCGCTCGGCTTCTGCCGACGATATAGCTGGGTGCGAATCAATGACCGACGGTGAGGCCATGGCGCACAGAGTCGGAGACTTGGTGGACATCTCGATTGAGAGGCTGAGGATGGCAGATGGATCCACGTTGGAAGCCGTGACGATCGGCGGTCACGTTGTCAGCATCGATCCGGCCGCGGGAACCACCACGGTCGAGATGCTGGGCGACATCAACGGGCAGACCATGTTCACGGTTCCGAACGATCGGGTGAAACCGAAGTGAACGTGGCGGCTCGTACGCTCTTCGGACGCCGTGGTATGGGCATCTTGCTCCCTTGTCGTGGTGGTTGACGAGCCACGTCAACGATGGCCGCGCCGCCGTGAACTTCTCCGAATGGGATCGCCCGCAAAGTGAGGGCGCGCGCAACCTTGCCGAATCCGTGCGCGAGGGATCGATGCCGCCGGACCCGGACAGCGAATCGAGCCTGCGCAGCGGACGTGCACATATCCGACGGATGCCTGCGCGTACGAGACAGACGGAAGCGAACGTCTCGGTCGACTTGCAGGTCTTCGAAGCACCGCCGCCCGCCGGTTACCGGCAGCGCGATGAACCGAGCCTGTCAAACCGCGACATCCTCCCGCGGTCTGCTTCGCGCGCCTACTGCCTTCGGCGCCGGGTTCTTCGACGGCGTGAGGAGTCGTATCGCGAGCAGGAAGATGACAACCAGGCCAATCGCGAACGCGCTCCATTGCACGGCGCGATTGGCCCGGTCAGTGCCGGCGAGGAACCCGTGCACCGTGGCCATGACAAGCATCGGCAAGCTCAGCACGTGAACGCGATGCCACAGTTTTCGCGGCAGCTTGCGCATCACCCACGACGTTGTCTGCACTGCGACGAGAAGATATGTACTAAGGATTCCCCACGCGACTGCGTGTGGCCGCCAGTTCGATGCGAACGGGACGAAAAGCTGCTGCGCGTCGAATCTCACGAAGGAGTCCAGCCAGATCGCGGCGACGTGGATTGCGACGAAGACGATTGTCAGTGTGCCGAGATAGCGGTGCAGATCGAGGACCCACGCCGGGACGCCGCGCCTCCGGATCAACTTTGTCGACGCGAGCAGCCCGAACACGACGGCCACTGCGACGACAACCCACGCGACGATTCCGCCGGCGCGAGTGATCCACCACCAGGTGCGCGTGTCCATTGTCGCGATCACGCGCGGTCCCAGCGAGTCGTGCATCGGTATGTGGCGGTGGGAGTGGCGGCGTCGACGTCGCCGACCACGACCGCGGCGATGCCGAGCCGCTCGAGCAGTTCGAGACCCGAGTCGGCGCCGGCAACGAGCGCGGCCTTGGCCACGCCTTCGGCCCACCATGCCTCTTCAGCTTGCACGACGACCGCGGTGATGCCCCGTCGTGCCGGCGAGCCCGTGGCCGGATCGATCAGGTGGTGCATTTCGACATCCCCTCGTCGCCAGCGACGAAATCGCGTCGTACTCGTGACCACCGCTTGGTCGACCAGGGGCCTGAGGGCGAGTGTGCGCGATTCGTCGAGTGGGTCCTCGATCGGGACCAACCACGAACTTCCGTCCGTCTGCACGCCGGTGACGCGTACATCGCCGCCCAGCGCGATGCACGCGCCGGCTGCACCCCGTTCAGCGAGACCCGTGGCGACCAGATCGGCGGCGAGCCCCTTCCCGACACCACCGAGGTCGAGCTCGATTCCGGCGGGCAACGTCACAGTGCCGAGGTCACGATCGACCCGCACCCCCTCGCAGCCGGGCGCCGGGACGGGCGGCGGCGCGGCCGTGCTGTGTCTTGCCACCTGGCGGAAGGTCCGGTCGTACCCGCACGCTTCGAGCGCGGCACGGATCGTCGGATCGAAGCGGCCGTCCGTGACGTACCAGAGCGTCAGTGCATGGCCGACTGCCGCGAGCATGTCGGCAGACGCGGCGACCGGACCAGTCCCCGCGTCGCGACAGATGCGAGACAGCTCGCTGTCGGGACGGAACCTGCTCCACGTAGCCTCGAGCTGCTCGATCCGAGACATAGCCCAGTCGGCCAGCGCGGCCCCGTCGTTGCCGACGACGACGAGCTCGGCGGTCGACCCCATCGCGGCGAATCGCCGAGTGACCGCAGGCTCGCTCGTCGTCAGGGACATTTCGTCCCCGAACAGGCCGGAACCGGTGCCGGAGCAGGCACGGGCGGAGGAGGAGACGGCGGCGGGGCCGGTGCCGGAGGCGCACCGGTCCCGGCCGGCGCGGGGTTCGGGACGGTCGAGTAAACGTTCGGGTGCGCCGAGCCACCTCCGTTTGAACCCGTCGCGCGCCCGACTGGCGGGTCGGTGACGACGACGACGCGATGGACGACGCGCCACAGGATCGTCGTGGGGGTCGCAAAGATTCGTGGCGCGGGATGCGGGACGCCGGGCCGCGCGGGGACGGTTGGGAGGTTCGCCTTCGGCGCCGCGGTCGTGGTCGCCGGCGACGAATGTGCCGCGATCCCGCCGACTATCGCGAGCAGGGCGCCGGCGCCGGCTCCGGTTGCGGCGACGCGACCACCCGCGGCCTTGTGCCGACGGCGCCGGTTCGCGTTCGGGTCGCTCATTGGTCGACCGTCTCGCTCGGCGCGTGTTCCGGCGTGTGCGCGGAGCTGTCGGGAGAATCGACGTCCGCGGTCCCGTCGTGCGGTTCCGACCCGTCACGGTGGGGCGCGACCGACGGATACGTCGTGGTGGTCGTGGAACTGGTCGGCGAGCTATCGACCGCGGGTTCCGACCCCATTGTCGGGGAGACGCGCGCCGTTCCGTAGGTCGTGATCGTGACCGCCGGCCGCGACGCACCCACCGGAGCAGGACGGTGGACGATGTCATCGACATAACGGGTGCGGACGATCTTGACGGGCGCGACAGTTCGGCGTCGGACGGCGACCGCGGCGTCGACGGGTGGTGCCGCAGAGCGCGTCGCGGCGGACGCGCGGCTGAAACCGAGCACGGGTACGTGGAAGATTGCTGCTCCGGCGAGCGTCACACCGGCGGCGACGAACGCAGTCGACGCCGCGAGCGCGCGGATGGTCGTTTTGGTGAGGGGCACTTGGACCTCCGGATCGGGAACTGACACTTCGCATTGTCGAGCGCTCCGGCACGGTTGAGAAGAGCATGTCCGTTCATTTGCCCGCGACTTAGCCGCGACTTGTCGTTGCAGCTTCTTGGCCGTCCGATGCCGCGGCGCTTTCGTTGCGGCGTGCCTCAACGCTGTGGCGTTCCGAGCTTCGCGTCGACGCGCGCTCCGCCGAGTTCGCTCTTGCCAATCGTTATGTTTCCGCCGGCCCTCGCCGCGATGCGGCGCGCGATCTCGAGCCCGAGACCGCTGCTACGGCCCGAGCCCGCGCTCGTCGTGCCGAACCCCCGTCCGGCATCCTCGACGATGAGATGGCCGCCGATGCCGCGAGCTGCCGGGCTGGTGCTGACTCGGACCGCGCGACCCGACGGCGTGTGGCGAAGAACGTTGCCGACGAGAACGTCGATCAGCTCTTCGAGATCGTGATGACGTAGGTCGACCGGAAGTGGACCGGAATGCAAGCACGTCTCCAGGGTCCGCGCTTGCGCGCGCGTCAGAACTTCCCAGAATGCCAATCTCTCGCGTACAACCGCGGAGAGGTCGACCCCGCGCTGGTCGGATCTCGCCCGCTCACGCCGAGTGTCGGCGATCACGTTGGTCACGGCTTGTTCCAGGTCGTCGATCGCGGCGGTGACCCTCCGCGCTTCGTCGGGATCGTTCAACAGCTCGGCGTCGAGCCGTAGCGCCGTCAGCGGAGTTCGCAGGCTGTGTGAGAGATCAACGGCGTGCTCGCGTTCGGCGTGGAGCAAGTCACCGATACGCGAGGCGAGGGCGTCAAGCGCGCGACTGAGCTCCGTCACTTCGGGCGAGCCGCCGACCCGAGAACGTGCATCGAGGTCGCCGGCCGCAAGACGGCGCGCGATCGCGGTCAATCTATGCATTGGTTTCGTGATGGAGCGCGCGATCCGGTCTGCGATGAGCAGTGACAGGGCTATGAGCGCCGCGCCCAGTCCCGCGAGCGACCACCACGCCGCTGCAACGCCCCGTCGGAGCTCGTGATTCGTCACCGCCACGCGTACGACGGCGGTCTGACCGCCGGCCCCGAGCACCGGCAGGAAGACGTCGACGCCTCCGGACCACGATCGGCTGAACGATCGGCCCCTGCGCGCGAGCCGAAGGCTGTCCGCATCCGGAGGACGCGAACGCGCACCGATCACGATTCCGTCCGCGTAGTACACGGACGTGCGGTTGGGAGAGGAGGCATCGACCTGAGCAACGATTGCGGGAGCCGGCGAACGACTCCCGGCAAGGAGTTGGCCGACGTACTGAGCGTCGGCGTTGGCTTTGCTCACCGCCCGATCAGACGTGATCGTCCGCACGAGGAATCCCAACGGAATGACGAACGCTATGACCACGATCGAGGTGACCGCCAATGTCATCAGAACCAGTTGGCGACGCATCGAGTCGGTCAGGGACCCGGTGCGAGAAGCTTGACTCCGACTCCTCGCACGGTGTGTAGGTAGCGCGGCGCGCCTGCCGTTTCACCCAACTTCGCGCGCAGCCACGAAAGATGCGTGTCGACCGTCTTCTCGACTCCGCCGAAGGGCTGTCCCCAGATCTCTGCCAGAAGCTCCTGCTTCGTGACGACAGTTCCGATTCGACGCGCGAGGTAGAGCAGGAGATCGAACTCCTTGCGGCTCAACTCGAGCTGCTCGCCCGCCAGCTCCACGGTCCGTGCCGCGGAGTCGATGACGAGATCTCCGACCTCGACCCGCGGCGACTTGTCGACAGAGGTCCGGCGCAACAGCGCGCGGATCCGTGCATCGACCTGCTCGGCCGAGAACGGCTTCACGATGTAGTCGTCGGCGCCCGCGTCCAGCAAGCGGACGATCTCGCGCTCGTCGTCGCGAGCGGTGCCGACGATCAGGGGGACGCCGCTCACCGCCCGAAGCATCTTCAGGAGGTCACCTCCGTCGATGTCGGGAAGTCCGAGATCGAGCACGACGACGTCCGGGGGCGAGTCAACGATCGATTGCAGCGCAGGAAGTCCGCAAGCTGCCTCGGTAACGTTGTGTCCGCGAGCGCTGAGCGAAAGTACCAGCGGGATGCGCACACGGTCGTCGTCTTCGACGATGAGCACCTTGACCATAGGGCAGGCTACGACGAAACCGAGCCTTGTCGACGATCTGCGGCGGAACACTTAGGCCAAAGTTGTGCTGAACTTAACGCTCCACGGCCGCCTTACAAACAACAATGTGCAGGTGCGACGCGGAGTTCTGACCTTCGGCCTATGGGTACTCGGTGTCGGCGTAGCCGCGACCTTCGCATTCGCGGCCGTCGGGCGGGTGGCCAACGGTGTCGCTGAGCCCAACGTCTCATCTCTGTCTCGCGAAGCAATCGACAACGAGTTGACCGCGAACGTCGCGAACGCGTCGGGCCCGACCGCTCCAGGTACTTCTCCGCGTGCTTCGACCGTGTCGCCGACGACCCGCCACGAGAACACGTCGACCACGCTGACGTCGTCGCCGAAGACACCCTCGACGAGCGCACGGCCGGTCACGCGGTCTCCCACGACGACGAATGCCGGTCCGGTTTCGCCGACGATGCCGACGCCGACGACCGCACCGGCGACGCCGAACGGTGGCACGCTGGAGACCGTCACGACATCACAGGGCGGGACGCTGTGGACCCGCTGTTCCGGTGAGAACGTGATCGTGTACGTGGCGGCGGTTCCCAAGAGCGGCTTCCGGCGGAGCGTCGACCAGGAACGTGACGCGGGAATCGAGCAGAAGTTCGAGAACGGCACGCACAGCTCCGACATACGCGCGGAGTGCTCAAACGGCGTGGTGCACCCCGAGGTGGAGGAGGAGTCCTCGGACACCTGAAATCTGGGACGGAAGTCCCTGTTCGGTGCTTCGTGCCATTCGCCACGATGGGATCGATGAGCAACGTGAAGCGCAACGCGATCATTGCGATAGCGATGATCACTGCGACGCTCGGATTGATGCAACTCGTGCCCTACCGCGTGTCGAACCCGCGGGTGACCGCCGAGCCGAGATGGGACACTCCGCAGACCCGCGCGCTTGTTGTGGCCGCGTGTTACGACTGTCACAGCAACCAGACGAAGACGCCGTGGTATGGGCATCTTGCCCCCTTGTCGTGGTGGTTGACGAGCCATGTCAACGATGGCCGCGCCGCCGTGAACTTCTCCGAATGGGATCGCCCGCAGGGTGAGGGCGCCCGCAACCTTGCCGAGTCCGTGCGTGACGGATCGATGCCGCCGTCGTACTACACGTGGTTTGGACTCCACTCGGGCGCGAAGCTCTCGAGCGGGCAGCGTGCGACGCTCGTCGCGGGGCTGGCGAAGACGTTCGGAGGCTGAACCCTCACGGTTCAACCCAATGCCTGGGGTATTACGCATTAGCGGGCGGCCCGCGTGGGTACGTCTACTGAGAGCGATAGATTTGTCGCTTCCCCGCTCAGGGATGGTGTTCGTGTCGAATATCGAAGTGTTCGCCGATGTCGTGTGCCCGTTCGCTCACGTCGGGCTTCGCCGCCTGAGTGACGCTCGACGCTCGCCTGCCGTCCGATCCGCGCTACGTGTGCGGGCGTGGCCGCTCGAATGGATCAACGGCGCGCCCCTCGACCGGCATCTGGCGGCGAGAGAGGTCGAAGCACTGCGCGCGGAAGTTGCTCCCGGTCTCTTCGCGGGTTTCGACCCATCAACATTTCCCCAAACATCGATTCCCGCGTTCGGTCTTGCTGCCGCCGGCTACGAGACTGATGACGCAACCGGGGAAGCGGTCAGCCTTGCGCTTCGCGACGCGTTGTTCGAGCGGGGCGAGGACATTTCCGACGATCGCATCCTGCGCTCGATCGCGAGTCGGTTCGAGATCGAGCCCCTCGATCATGCGGCGACGAAAGTCGCGGTGGAAGCCGATTGGGGTGCTGGGCGTGCGCGGAGCGTGAAGGGGTCGCCGCATTTCTTTATCGGTGATCGAGGATGGTTTTGTCCGAGCCTCGACGTCAGCCACGACGGCGACCAGTTCGAGGTACACCTCACCGTGGAAGGGATGGACGAATTCCGGCGCGCCGCGCTCGCTTGACGTGCACGGCGTTCGCGGTGGTTACTCACGGGCGCTCTTGTGGCGTGGGGCGCCGCGAATGTGGACGCGTTCGCCGTGTTTGCCGAAGAGAGAGGATCTCGACCGGTTCGTCGTTCGCGGGACCGAACCAGTGTGGATAGCGCGTGTCGAATTCGGCGACTTCGCCCGGCGTCATGGTGATGTCGTGGTCGGCAAGGATCAGTCGCATCTGTCCCGCGACGACGAACAGCCGCTCGTACCCTCGTGGGTGCGAAGTTCGGTTCGCGGCGCTCGGGCGGGATGATCACCTTCCATGCCTGAAGGCCGCCAGGTTGTTGCGAGAGCGGGATCACGGTGCGGCCGTTGCGCTTTTGTGGGGTGAAGCGAACGCGAGGGTCCCCGACCGCGGGTGCGCCGACCAGTTCGTCGAGCGGACTGCGATGGGCCTGGGCGATCGGTAGGAGCAACTCGAGGCTCGGTTTATGTTGGCCTCCTTCCAGCCGCGACAGCGTGCTTTTGGAGATTCCGCTTTCCGCCCCCAGTTCGGTCAGGGTGACGCCCCGGTGGTCTCGGGCCCGTTTGAGGCGGGGCCCGACGTCGGCGAGGGCGGTCGTGATGGATTCGTCCATGCCGTCACCCTGGTCGCCACCTCCCACTCGGCACGCCGCACGGACGCATGTGTCCGTCCACGAGCTTGTGTGGGCTTCGTGGGCCGGGAGACACGCGCTCGGGGAACCCGAGGCTCGCAAGGCGACCGCAGGTGGACGATCGCTCGCTACGGCATAGAGCTCGTCGTATTCGTTGGTTGCGAACGAGGTGTACCGTTCGCGTCGCCGACGCGAGCGAGCTCCGGACCCTGGCTTCGCCCTTTTTAGAGGCAGGCGACGATGCTCGGGACCTCGGAGTCACGGATGTGCACGACGGCCCTCCTCCTCGTCGTGTCTCGGAGGCAACTGCCGAGTTGAGCGCCGCGCTGCGGTTGGCGGCGATCCTCGAGTCGTCCTCCGACGCCATGATCGGCAAGCGACTCGACGGGGTGATCACGAGTTGGAACGCCGGCGCGGAGCGCATGTACGGATATCTCGCCGACGAGATCGTCGGACGCAACGTCGCGATCCTCGTTCCTGGAGATCGGCCCGACGAGGTTCCGGAGATTCTTCGGCGCATCGCGGGGGGGCGAACGCGTCTCGAGCTTTGAGACTCAGCGGCTCCGAAAGGATGGATCACGCTTCGACGTATCAGTGACGATTGCGCCTATCCGCGATGCCCACGGATCGGTCGTCGGTGCTTCGACGATGACGCGTATATCAGCGAGCACAAGCGGGCGCAAACGGCATGTGGCCGACGCGTCAACGATGTCGGTGAACGTCGCGGGCATCTATGCGGTGAACTTCTCGATCTCCGCAACCGAGCCGAGCCAGTTTGCCTTGACCGTCAATGGTGTTGCGGTGCCGCAAGCGACGTACGGCTCCGGAGCAGGCACTCAGCCGGACAACGGGCCAGGTGATCTTGAGTCTCGGTATCGGCGACGTCCTCTCTGTGCGCCAGAGTGCTCATGCGAGCAGCGCGCTCCAAGCGTCGCGGTGCTCGTCGTCGATGACGCCGATCCCGGTGAGGAAGTTCGTGAGCTTCGAGAGCCCGGCGACGATCGCCGCTTGGTGGTGCGGGTTGGCGCGCGCCGCCTCGTATCCGCCCGCGATTCCGAGGCGCTCGTATACGCCGGGATCGACGCTGAGAGCAGCGACGACGGTCACCAGCGCGGGCGCGGCGTCGGCGACAAGACGCCGATCGGATTCGTTCAGGGTTGGCAAGATCTCGGCGAGGTAGGTCTTGGCGAAGCTTACGTGCCGCGCTTCTTCGAGCACGTGCAGGCGTGCGATCGAACGCGACACCGGGTGCACGCGTTCGTCGCGCATCGTTGCGCGGTTGATGTGGTCGAGCAGCTCTTCGACGGCGAGTATCAGGAGATACGAGACCGCACGGTTGCCGGGACTCTCAATGTCGGAGAGTGAATTCGCCGGCAGCGCGGGACGATACGCCGGGGTATCGGCGCGCCGGATGTACTCGCCGAACATCATCGAGTGCCGGCACTCGTCGGCCACCTCCACGAGGAGGTAGCGGTGCGAAGGGTCGGTCACGGGAATCTCGCCCAGGTGACGCAACACCACTTGCATCAAGACATTCTCGAACCAGATCCCGGCGCCGCACAGGGCCGCGGTCTCGTGGCGGCTGTACTCGATGCGCTCGGTTTCGCTCATCGCGTCCCAGAGGGCCGTGCCGAAGAGCGGAAGCAGTTCCGGCGGGAGGTGGAAGGCGGAGTCGTCGATTGGCCGCGACCAGTCGATTTCACGGAACGGGTCGAGGGTCGTGCGCTCCGAGGCGGCGACAAGCTGGCGTGAACGGAGCGCAGTACGGGGCATGGCGGCGGTGATGGTGCTCATACGGTCATGGAAACACTTGCAGTCCGCACTGTCAAGGTATTCTGACAGCTGTTACTGTAAACGTTGGTTCCGTGTGGTTGACTGCCTTGTATGGCGACCGACGAGGCCGAGCAGCCGCTGTCTCCGTCTGTCGAGACCAGTTTCTCGCTGGCGGAGTTGGTCGCGCGGAGTGCGCTTCCGGTCCGGACGATCCGCTGGTACCAGTCCGAAGGCCTCCTCCCGAAGCCCGCGAAGCAAGGCCGGGACGCGGTCTATGGCCCGGAGCATCTCGAGCGGCTGCACCTGATCGCGGAGCTCCGCGATCGCGGCCTGACCCTGGTCGCCATTCGCGATTTGCTGAAGACCGATCGTCCGTCGAGCACGGTCGCCGAGTGGCTGGGCATCGACGCGACGCTCACCGCACCCTGGTCGGACGATCGACCGCGTGTGGTCGATCGTGAGGAGCTCACGGCCATGACAAAGGGTCGTCGACCGGGAGTGCTCGCCGAGCTGCTGGACTCGGGCTATGTGCACACGGCCGACGCCGGAACGTGGCTCGTGCCGAGTCCCGCGCTCCTCGACCTCGCGCTGCAACTGCATGACGCGGGCATCGAAGTGGAACTCTCCGCGCAGTTGCGTGACCTCCTGCGCCGGCGTCTGGCCAAGGTCGTCGACGACGCGGTCAAGCTCCTCGTCGAGCGCGTCGGCGCGGGCTTTGCCGGCAACGCGACATCGGCCGAGGTCGCGACGGCCGTCGGCGCATTGCGGCCGATCGCGCGAGAGACGACGAGCCTGATCCTCGCCCAAGAAGTAGAGCGGGCACTCCGACAACTCGCCGAAGGTGGACCCGCCTCGATGGTGAAGGCGCGGCGTCATTGACGAGATGGATCGCGCCGCCCGCATCTCCGGTTGTTCACCGGATCGATCACCGTCGACTCGATCCCACGCCATTCCAGTTGCTCGAGGCCCGGACGGTTGTTCTTGTAACGCTTCGCGATCAGCTCAGTGTGGAGCTCGCGCACGCCGGTGATGTCGACCCGCACGTGTGTGCGCACGGCAACCGTCGCCGTGGCGCTCGGAAATATGAAACACGATGCCCGCCGGGCTACCTCTTGGCCGCGGCGGATGTCGCGCAATCGTCGGTATCGTCGCCACGGGTAACGGCTATCTCCTCGCAACGGGCGATGGGGTGCGTTTCTCGTTTACTGCGAGCGTACGCGGCGCCGCGAGCTTGAGGCCGGTCGAGACGCCGATCGTGAGCATCGACTGGGACGCTGTGCGGCGGGAGAACCGAGTTTCGCAAGGCCGTCGTTCGACCTGCTTGCACCCTTTGCAGATCAGCTCGCTGCCAACGGGGACGGTGTGACGTTCAAGCGCGGTACCTCAGTTGGTCCCGCCGACGAAAGTATGGTTACCGATCGGTTGGGAGTCCGTGGGCGAAACGTCGGCGGCGCAGAAGGCGGGACGGGCATGACAGATCTCACGCGGCGGTCGTTTCTCGCGGCGGGTGCCGCCGGCGCAGCCTTGTTGGCGCTGGGTGGATGTAGCTCGTCGTCGGACGACACCAAGGGCAAGCCGACCGGATCGACGACATCGAGCCTGCCGGACCCGAAGTCGGCGCCGTTCGACACCGTCGTCATCCTCATGCTCGAGAACCGGTCGTTCGACCACCTCATCGGCTGGGTACCCGGTGTCAACGGCAAGCAGGCCGGCCTCATGTACCCCGATCTCCACGGCAATCTCGTCCCGACGGTCGCGCTCGGCAGCAACACCCAGGCCTGTGGCGACAAGGATCCGTCGCACGACTGGGCGTCGATGGTGAAGCAGTACAACGGCGGCAAATGCGACGGCTGGCTCTCGACGCAGATCACCGGCGACCATTTCCCGATCGGGTACTACGAGGAGGCGCAGGTCCCGATCCTCGGTGCGCTCGCTACGAACTACACGCTGTTCGACAGCTACCACTGCTCGTTGATGTCGGCGACGTGGCCCAACCGGTTCTACATGCTCTGCGCGAAGACCGATGTCGACGAGACCGGCGGTTCGTTCCCGAGCACGCTCGCGGACCGACCGTCCAAGATCGACCTCGCGATCTTCGACCGTGTACGTGAGGCCGGACTGACGACCGGTTACTACAACTGGGGTGAGCCGATGACGAAGCTCTTCCAGTCGGGTCGCTACGACGACATCACCTACCCGATCTCCAAGTTCTTCGCCGACGCCAAGACCGGCACGCTGCCGAACGTCACGTTCGTCGAACCCGACTACACGACGCTGGCCGAGTTCCTCGGCACCTCGAACGACTATCACCCGCACGGCAATATCGAAGTCGGCGAGGGGTATTTGGCGCAGGTCTACAACGCGCTGCGCACCAGCCCGCAGTGGGATCAGATGGTGGGTGTCGTCAACTTCGACGAGAACGGCGCGTTCTACGACCACGTCGTCCCGCCAGTGGCGATCGACGACAACGTCAATCCCAACCCGGGACCGCATCCCGACTACAAACGACTGGGGTTCCGCGTGCCCTGCATCGCAATCGGACCGTACGCGCCGAAAAAGATAGAGAGTGCCGGACCGTACGAACACTGCTCGATTCTCAAGATGATCGAGTGGCGCTGGGGACTCGAGCCGATGACCGCACGCGACGCGAACGCGAAGAACCTCGCCGACGCGCTCGACTTCGGCACCCGCCGCCCCGCGTTTGAACTCCCCGCCTACGTGCCGCCGCCGAACACGCAGTGCGCGCATCCGAGCGTCGCACTGGCATGAGATTGCGGAGCAACAGAGCCCGTCGCCTCGCTGAGGTAACCGAAGGGAGATCCGGATGGTCGCGGCGCGTGTTGCACGGGGAGAACGCCACCGATCGCGCGCCGATGGTGCCGGCCGCGATCGACGCGATGGTCCCACGCGGCTCGACGACCGAAGGGCGAGCACTTGTCCGGGCAGCGGTTCCTCTTGCGAAGCATTGACCGGTCGAGTCCAAGAACGTCCCTGCGAGGGTGCACGCCCGTCCTTCGTCGGCGCCGACCGCTAGCGACCGCCCGGCTCGATTCCTACACTGTTGCCGTGCCGGGAGAGCGACCAACGTTTCGAATGGGACGGCTCGACCACGTGCACATCCGCGTGCCGAATCGCGCTGAGGCCGCTCGGTGGTACGCGGAGCATCTCGGGTTCGAACCAGTCGACGCGTATAAATTCTGGGCGACCGGATTCGACGGTGGCCCGCTCCAGATCTCGGCCGATGGCGGTCGGACGACGTTGGCGCTGTTCGAGGTCAGCGAGGGCCACCCGATGGTCGCCCAGCAGACCGGCGTCGCCTTCAGTGTCGACGCCGAGAGTTTCATGTCGTTCGCCCGGTCGCTGCCGTGCGGGATCGACAATCCTCGCGGCGAGCTACTCGTACTGACCGATCTCGTCGACTTCGACCTCTGCTGGGCGTTCGATCTCGTCGACCCGTGGGGCAACCAGTACGAGCTCAATTGCTACGAGTACGACCGAGTACGGGGCGAACTGGTAGATGCCGACGCCGTGCCGGTCGTGCGGTACTGGCCCCGCGAGGTCTTCGTGGCGTATCGCAACGCACAGGTGCCGGGCACGCAGCGACCCTTGAACAGCTAGCCGAAGAGCGCGGTGAAGATCATGTCGGCCATGACCTGATGACCGAGGGCGGTCGGGTGATACGGGAAACCACCCGGGGCGACATGTCCCGCCACCCAGCGCTGCGACTCGGACGCGCAGCCGGTGTGATCACCCGGGGCGACGTACGGATCCACGAAGACCACGCCAGAGTTTTCGAGGGTGTCGACGAAAGTCGCCTCGAGCTTTTCGCCTATGCCGCGCAGGATCGCGGCCTCGGCGTCGGTGAGCGACATCGCCGGACAGTTGCCGGTCGGGATCTCGCGGGGGTAGGTCACGAACACGATCGTCGCCGCAGGTGCGTTCGCCTTCAGCGCGCTGAGCATGTTCTCGAGCTTCGAAGGAAGGGCGGCGAGATCAGCGTCGAGAGTCTTCGGGGCCGTGCACACGTTCGCCGGGTCGCCGCAGGCGATCGCGGTTCCGTTGTAGATGATGTCGTTCCCGCCGACGGAGACCGTGATGAGCTTCGCGTCCTTCGTGACCGCACGGATCTGCGGAGGGTTGTCACCCTGCGGGGTGTCCAGCACGTTCGGTATGACCGCCGCGCCACACGTGACGTCGGTGAGCTTCAGGCGGTACTTCGCCGCGACCAGCTTCGGGTAGTCGCGGCTCGACCGACCGCACGCTGACTGCACTGGAATCCCGAAGCCCGACGCGATCGAACTTCCGAGCGCGACATAGACGTCACCTGGTTTCAGAGTCGACGCGATGCTCGTCGTCGGCTTTGTGGTCGGCTTCGTCGTCGGCCTCGTCGTGGGTGTTGTCGATGATGTTGTCGATGATGTTGTCGATGGCGAGGCTGTCGTCGACGTCGTGGGTGCCACGGTGTCCGACGACGACCCGCTCGAGCAACCCACGAGACCAAGTACCACCAGACCCGCAACTAGGATCGAGACGGGACGATGCATGCGGTCAGCCTGCCGTGATCGTCGTCGCGAGCGCCATCCGATGGTCCTTGGACCACGGTGGCCCCAACGTCGTTCGTGGCCCGCGGAGGATCTCGTGAGTTGTTGATCGTCGACGAAGCTCCGGCGGCTGGTGCATCGCCTGACCGGCACTCCCCGGCCAAGGTGATGGGCGACCCGATGTTGCATGCGGGCAACTTGCGACGCGTTCGCAACTACGGCCGTTGACCCCGGCCGGTCGTGAGCGTTCTCGCGCGGACTGTGTGTGCGAGCAGCGTATCGGTGTCGAGTGCAGGCGTCTGTGAGACGGGGGCGCGCGAGATCTGCCGGGGTACGTTCGCCTCGAGGTGGGGTACCGCCCGTACCGCGTCGGACTCTGTCGTAGCGACGACACTCTCCGGGCGCGTTGCTCCGGACCCTGGTAGCGCGGCGAAGCAAGAGCGCATCTAGGCCCGTTGAGGCGCCCACAACAAAGGGAATCGAATGGACACGACCTTCGTCCTCACCGACGTGGGCGTTTCGATTGCCGACGAAGACATCGTCGTGCGCGGCGCGGTCCGGAACACCGGACTCCGCGACGGCGCCGACGTGGTCCAGGTGTACGCCGAAGCATTCCACGGCGGCGCGCCGGCGCGGCTCGTGGCGTTCACGCGGATCGAGATTGCGGCCGGGGCTGACGAAGCGTTCGAGCTGCGCGATCCCTTCGCGCGTCTTGCCACCCGCGATGCCGAGCGCCACGAATGGCGGGCTCCCGCGGGGCCGTACCGGATCGTCGTCGGTCGGCACGTCGGCGATCGGGACGCGGCGGTGGTGGAGCTCGATCTTGGAGGCGTCACTCCTACTTCGGGATCACCGGCCACAGAACGTGCGAAGGATGCTCGGCGTGGGAGGTGACGCGCCTCGCACTCACCTCGCGGCGGGACGGAACTGGGGGAGGGTCAGGTCGGCATCGACGTCGACGAACACGACCTCGACGGGCATGTCGATCTCGATCGATTCGTCGTCGCACTCGACGAGATTGCTCACGAGGAACACGCCTTCGTCGAGGCGGACGACGACCGCGTTGTACGGCGCACGATCGGCGTAGCCGGGGAGTACCGGTGGGTGGCAGATCGTCCAGGCGTGCACGGTCCCGGTACCGCGCACCGGCGCCCAGGCGTAGGCCGTGCTCCGACAGCGCGGACACCGAGGCCGGGGATGGTGGCGGAGCGTTCCGCAGTCGGCGCAGCGCTGGATGCGGAGCTCGTGCGCGCGGCATGCGTCCCAGAACGGTGCCTCGAGCGGACCCGGATCGGGATGCGGGAGCGCCGCGCCTTCGATGGTCATGGCCGGCCCAGCAATATCGCGCCGGCCGGGTCGGTGATGGAGCCGTTCACGAACGCCACTTCCGCTCCGGGAACCTGGTTCGCAGCATCGCCGCGCAGCTGCCGGACTGCTTCGAGCACGTGGTTCGCACCGTGGATGAACGCTTCGCCGTTGGACCCGCCGTGCGTGTTGACGGGAAGCGCCCCGTCGGGCCAGCGTGTCGCGCCCGACTCGATGAACGGGCCGCCCTCACCCTCGCCGCAGAACCCGTACTGCTCGAGCGTGAGGGGCACTGCCATCGTGAAGTGATCGAACACCATCGCGACGTCGACGTCAGCGGGAGCCACATCCGCGCGCGCGAACAGTCGGTTGCCGATGGCGCGCCCGGCTGTGTCGCGTCCGTCGTAGGAGCACGTCAGCGAGAACCAGTCGGCGAGCTCGGTGTGGATTGGTCCGCTGCCCTGCTCCGCCGCCAGCACTTCGACCGCCGGCCGGCGCAATCCGCGCGCCCGGTCGAGCGTCGTGACGAGCACCGCGACTGCACCGTCGCACTCGAGCGAGCAGTCGAAGAGACGGATCGGGTCGGCGATCATCCTGGACGCGGCCCAGTCGTCGAGTGTGATCTCATTCTGCATGATCGCGGCGGGATTGCGGCTGGCGTGGAACCGTTGAGCTACGGCCTGCATACCGAATTGCTCGGCGCGCGTGCCGTAGACGTGCATGTGCCGGCGCGCGATGAGCGCCATCTCCTGCGCCGGCGCGGCGACGCCGAACGGATGATGCCATTGGCGGTAACCGCCCACACGCGTGCCCGCCTTGGCCCAGGGTCGCCCGCCCTGGTTCGTGCCGGACCCGTACGAAGCCCCCTTGCTGCGGTTCCGACTTCGGAACGCGATCACCGCGTCGGCGAGTCCGGAGGCCACGGCGATCGCCGCGAGCCCGGTCGTGCTCGCGGCCCCGCCCCCGCCCGACGGTGTTCGCGCGAGGAAGCGAAGCGTCGGGATGCCCAGGCCGTGCGCGAGATCGATCTCGGCGACCTGTTCGACGTGGAAGCTCGTCACCCCGTCGATCGCGTCGACGGGGAAGCCCGCGTCGGCGCACGCGGCGACGACGGCTTCGGATGCGAGATCGAGCTCCGTCCGGCCCAGTCCCTTACCGAACGCCGTCTGTCCGATGCCGGCGACCGCGACCCGGCGGTTGCCGTCGATCACGCCGTGGCCGGTCACGGCGCGAACCGTAGTGCCTGCGCGTCGGGTGTTCCCCGGGCACCGGGCGAGTGCGGGGTCGAGTGTCGTCCCGGCGTTCGCAGTGGGAGCAAGCGTCGTGCTCGGGCGCGGTGCACGGCCCGCGGTGGTAGCGGCTTCCCGCATCGAGGTGGGCCGCCGAGCACCATGAGCACGCGACCCATCATGCCAACTCGCCTGCGGATCTCCCCAGGAAATACCCGATGGGAAATAGCGTGCCGGCAGTGCCCGATCCCATGTTCGCGGACCCGCGTCTCGCCGAGATCTATGACGACCTCGACTCCGATCGCCGCGACCTCTCCGCGTATGTGGCGCTCGTCGACGAGCTCGGCGCGGGTTCCGTGCTCGACATCGGGTGTGGCACGGGGACACTGGCGTGTCTGCTCGCCGAGCGCGGACTGGAAGTCGTAGCCGTCGATCCGGCCGATCCTGCCGCCTCTGCGCGTCGACCTAGCGACGATGACGGGCAACGTGGCCCAGGTGTTCGTCACCGACGAAGAGATGTCGGCGACACTGCGTGGCGTACGCGAAGGGTTGCGGCGAGGCGGGCATCTGGCGTTTGAAGTGCGCGAGCCGGAGCGTCGGGCGTGGCGATCGTGGACGCGCGAGGAGACGTATGCGCGTGTCGAGCTCCCGCGCGCGGGCTTCGTCGAGTCGTGGGTCGAGGTGACCCACACGAGCGAGCAGCTCGTCACGTTCAGGTGGACGTACCACTTCGAGAGATCGGACGAGGTCGTGGTCTCGGACTCGACGCTGCGGTTCCGCGATCGCGATCAGATCGAGATACTGCTCCGGACCGCCGGACTTCGGGTCATCGACGTGCGTGATGCGCCGGACCGGCCCGGCACGGAGATCGTCTTCGTTGCGGTGCGGACGGGCTGATGCCGGTCGGCGGTCGAGGCGGCCGCGGCAATCGGTTGGGGATAAGGACTTCCTCCCCTGGGCATCGAGCGGTAGCCGAGAATGAAGCTCGAATGTTTTCACGGTGAGGAATCGGGCGGACGGTAGGCGAGGTCGTACGCGAAGGTGGCGTACTCGCGGAAGATGCCGGCCGGGTCGAGCGCGGTGAGCCGCGCTTGCAGGTCGGCCTCGAACGCGCCGGCGCGGTCGCCGAGGACGGAGCGGGGGAGCAGCGAGGTGGAGTACACGAGACCGATCAACGCCGCGCTGCTCCAGTCGTGGATCTGGGAGAACTCGTGTCGCTGCACGTCGACGAAGCCCGCGTCCTCGACCACCTTGGCGTGCGGATGCTGCGCGAGGTGATCGGCGAGGTCCGGCGGGAGTCGGTCGGCGGCCGCAGTGCGCTCCATCCAGTCGACGATGACCGCCGCGAAGACCTGTTGCCAAGGCTCGGTGCCGTTGAGCGCTGTGTCACTCCAGAGCAACACAAGATGGCCACCGGGTCGCAACCAGCGCGCCGCAAGCTCGGCCACCCGTCGTCGGTCCAGCCGGTGGAACGCAGTCCCGATGGTGACGGCGTCGAAGACCTCGTCGGTATCCACATCCTCGGCGCGGCCCACGATCCAGCGCACGTTGCGGACGCCGTTGGCCGCCCCTTTTTCGGTAGCGAAGGCGATCGCCTCCGGCTCTTGATCGACGGCCCAGATCTCGGCGAAGTGGCCGGTCATCGCGAGCGTCACCGTGCCGGGCCCGCACGCAAGGTCGAGCAGCCGACCCGTACCGCTCGCTGCTGTTCGGCGACATAAGTCGTCGATGAGCGCCGTTGGATACGGCAGGCGGAAGCGATCGTAGAACTGTGCAGTTCCCCGGTACAGATCCGGACGGAACGCGGGCGAGCTGCTCACGCCGATCAGCTTTTCAGATCCGGCTGTCCACCGCAGTCAGCGCGCGAACGGCAAGGAGGCGCGGCATGAAAGATCGACTCCGTTCGAACCGCCTGCCGACCTTCTCCAGAACGAGTTGAACGCACTCGGCCACAAGATCGGCCGACAGCGGCTTCACGACCCGGGCGACCGACGCGTCGAGAAGTTGCAGCACTCCAGGCACCTTCCGGTCACCGGTGCGATCGACCAGGCCCCAGCAGTCGCGTTGCGAAGTGCCATCGGTCGCAGCACGCCGACGATCGTGCTCGGTGTGCAGTCGGTGCTGAGGGAGCTCGGCGCAGCTACGCGACCGGCGCGAATCCCCGAGGTGCGGGACCGGATCGATGTCGCCGCAACCGCACGTCGAGGTCGACCTCGACCGTCAGCATTCGTCGTGCTGTCCGGCGACAGCGTGACGATCCTCGACGTCTCGACGGGGAGCGGATAGACCTACACGGATCCGGGATCCTCGGCGGAGCCGGTCGCGTACACTCCGACGGAGATCTACATTTGGGACGCCGATCGCGATCCACGGCACCAATCCCACTGGCGCGACCAGGCCGTCGAACGGGGCGTCGGGGTACTAGCCGCAGTCAGGAGAGATGCGTCGGAACGGTCAACGCGATCACAGTTTGCTGCCCGTCGGCGAGCCGTATCCAAGCCGTTGCCCGTCCGTCGGCGGCCTCGCGTCGTGTCGGCGCCCGCCGCAGTTCGCACTCGCGCACGACCCGCGCGAGCACCTGCTCGCGCCCGGGCCGGGAATCCTCCGGCGACCATTCGTCGGCAAGCGCGCAGAAGGCGTTGACCACCATCGTCTCGGCCTCGGCCTGGTTCCCCGTCAAGGCGTAGGCGACGGCGAGCGCGTGCGCCCCGAACTGGTGGTACAGCGGTAGCGCGACCGCCAGGAGTGCGGGCGAGGCGTCCCCTACGACCGGGGTCTCGCGCTCTGCACGATGCTTCCAACGCATCAGCATGCTGCTGCCCCCCGGCTGGATGAATCAAGCACACCCCGAGTACGAGTCCGGTGTACTCCCAATTCGGGCAAATGGCGCGGATGTCCGGGAGTCCGCGGCGAGGGAACCCGGGTCGACGCCGGCGATATACGGCTTCGGGAACTTCAGTTGCCGTTCCCGAAGCCGTTGTTCGCGACGCCCGGCCCGCCGAGCCTCGATCGACCATAACGACGGCGTGCTTCCCCGACTACGCCGAGATCCGCGATGTGACCAATGACGCGTTCCGTACTTCGGTCCGCGCTCGGGCCGGCACTACGCTGCGCGCCTTCGCCCGCTCCACCGCTGACCGAGCGTGCCCGAAACGAGGAGATCCTCCGTGGAAGATGTGCTGCAGTACGCCGGAAAGCGCGTCGTCGTCACCGGTTGCGCTTCGGGTATGGGCGCCGCGACCGCGCAGATCCTCGTCGACCTGGGCGCGGAGGTCATCGGCCTCGACGTGAAACCGACCGACATCCCTGTGTCGAAGTTCATCCCGGTCGACCTCAAGGACCCGGCGTCGGTGACGGCCGCGGTTGCCGCCATCGGCGGACCGGTTCACGCAGTGTTCAGCGTCGCCGGCTTGCCCGGGCCGCCCTTCTCCGACCTCGACACCATCCTCGTGAACTTCGCGGGCGCCCGGAACCTGATCGAGGCCTTGGTCCCGCAGATGCCGGAGGGTTCGGCTGTCGCATGCGTGTCGTCGAACGCCGGCCTGGGCTGGGAGCCGGTCATCGCCGACCTGCTCCCGATTGTGCAGACAGCCGACTTCGCCGCGGCCAAGGCGTTCCTCGAAGAACATCCGGAGCGTTACACCGGCAACGGCTACGCGTTCTCGAAGCAGCTGGTGAACGCGTGGGTCGCCTGGCGGGCGGCATCGCTCCTCCCGCTCGGCATCCGGCTCAACAACACGAACCCCGGCCCGACCCAGACCGCGATGATGCCGCAGTTCGAGGCGGCGAACGGCGCCGAGCTGATCGACGCGTTCGCGGGCCCCTCGAACCGTCGCTCGAGTGCGGAGGAGCAGGCGTGGCCGCTCGTGTTCCTCAACAGCCCGCGGTCGAGCTACGTCGCCGGGATCGCGTTCCCGGTCGACGCCGGCTTCTACGGCGCGCTCACCACCGGTCAGATCGACTTCTCGATCCTCGGCGGGTAGCACGCCGGCAGGGCGAACTTCGTCTCGGACGGCCCGGCGAACTGTAGAGAAGTTCTCAGTGCGCGCCGGACGGGAAGGCGGTACGGTTCGGGCGAGCTACGGGGAACGCCTCTTCCCTATCAGACGTCCTTCGGACTCGATTGTGTGTCGCGATGGTCGATGCCGGAGCATCGATCTCGATGCCCGGAGGTGTCCCCATGACCCGCCCTCGTCGTGCTCGTGCCGGTATCAGTCTGATCGCGCTCGTAGTGGGCGCGCTGTGGGTCGTCGTTCCCGCAACGCCGGCTTCCGCCGCCGCGACACTCACAGTGACACCCAGTACCGCGTTGGGGATCGGCGAGACCGTGGCCGCTGTCACAGGCTCGGGCTGGGCTCCGAACCAAACGATCGCGTTCTGTGAGGCGCCGGTCGGGGCGCCCCCGCCCGTCAGCGTCAACGATTGCCGCAACGGGCTTGCCGACGGCGAGCTGAACACCGACAGCAACGGCAATTTCAGCTCCCAAGTAATCATCACCCGCCTCATCAGGGTTCCGGCGCTGAACGGGTTTGTCGATTGCGCCGATACGGCGACTCCCTGCGTGATCGCGGCGGCTGTGGTGGTCGACCTCACCGGAACTCTCGTCACGGCACCACTGTCGTTCGTGACACCGCCGCTCCCAACTCTCCAACCGCTCACTACGCACCAACCCGAAGGCAACTCGGCGAACTCGACCCTCTCGCTCGATGTCCTGATCCAGAACCCGAACGTCTCGACGATCACGACCTCGTGGAAGACGGTGTTCGTACCGGGCGCGCCGGGCGACCAGGCCGATCCGGCCACCGACTACACACCGGCGAGCGGAACGATCACGTTTTCGCCGGGAACGTTCGATCAGACGGTGACGATCGTCCTCAACGGCGACACCCTCGTCGAACCCGACGAATACATCGCCGTGCAGTTCGACAAGCCGGCCAACGCCATCCTCGGAGGTCAGCCCGACTTCGACCTCGGTCCCGGCTTCGGTTTCGGTTACATCACGAACGACGATCACGCACGCATCGTGCCCGGCGTCGCGACGGCCTCCGAAGGGAACGCCGGTGCATCCGACCTCCATGTGCCGGTCACGCTCTCCAATCCGTCGACGCAAACCGTGACCGCGCAATGGCGAACGGTGCCTGTCCCCGGCGCGCCCGGAGATCAAGCCGATCCCACGACCGACTACACGCCCGCGTCCGGAACCGTGACGTTCGCGCCCGGCGAGACTTCGAAATCGGTGACGATCAGTATCAACGGCGATACCACGGTCGAACCCGACGAGTACTTCGTCGTGCAGTTCGGCAATCCGACCAACGCGAGTATGGGCGGCTTCTGGGGGCTCGGCTTCGGCGGCATCACCAACGACGACGGCGGCGGCTGATCAGTCGGCGGCTGATTGTCGGCAGCCGGGCGGCCCTCAGGCGAGGGTGAGCAGGATCTCGACGAGGCGTCGCGGCTGGTTGTTTGCGACCATGTGGTTCGTCGCGATCTCGTGATAGTCCCGCGCATCGGATTCCGGCGCTCGGGTCGCAGCCGCGTCGAAGTTGGCGGTTCCGGGCGCATCCGGGGCGTCGGCGGTCGCGCGGATGTACGTGCGCGTGAACGGAAACGCTTCGAGCGATCCGACCAGGCGCACCGGCTCGGTGAAGCAACCCATCGGGTGGGGTCCGCGGCGCGCGTTCATGAACTCGGCCTCGGCGGGATCGTCGAACTCTCGCGGCGCCGGAGGGACGAGCCATTGCTCGCCGACGACGAGGGGAGTCGCTCCGGGGTCGTACGACACGGGAAGCATCGTCAACCCCAGCACGGAGTCGCCGTCGTCGGGGACGAACGCGTCGAGGTACACGAGGTGCCGTACGCGGTTGCCAATGTGCACGAGTGAACCGGTGACGACGAAGCAGCCGTAGGAGAAGCCGAGGAGGACGATGTCGTCGAGATCCTCGTACAGATCTGATTGACCACGTCGCGTACGTGGGTCGTGGGTCGACCTGGGGCCGGTCAGATGAGACCGCTCGCCGATGCCGGTGAGACTCGGCGTGAACACCGCGTGTCCCGCCGCCTGCAAGCGCGGCGGACATGTCGAAACCCGTACGAGCCGGTCCACGCTCCGTGGACCAACACGAACGTTGTCATATCAGACGCCGTCCGGGCCGAACTCGAACCAATCCGGTTTGCCGGCGATGCGAGTTTCGTCGATGACGACGCACCGACGGCAGATCAACGTCGTCGTCTCGTTGGCGGGGCGGGGAACGATCGCCTTGCCACAAGCCGACCGGTTCGCGGTGGTGCCGAACCGGTGAAGGAGGTGCGGCCTCTCCGCTTCGACGATTCCGTGCACCGGGCGCACAAGGGTCATGGGATCAACGTAGTGGTTTGGCCGCCTGCAGGGTGTAGGTCGCGGCCAACCGCTGCGGCGTGTCGCGCAGGCGGTATTCGCCGTTCTCGATCTGTTCCATCGCGTCGGCGAGTGGGTTCCACGGCACGGTGTCATGCTCCTCGATGGCCGTGAGGCGCATCCCCGCGTGCAGTAGCGCGGTGATCACCTGGGCGAGGCCGTGGTTGAACTGCAGCGTGTCGGGTGAGGTCAAGGGCTCGTCGTGCGCGACGTAGCTGACCGGTTCGGAGAACCGCTCACCGTCGGTTTCGAAGTAGGGAAACTCGACGACGACGAGCTGGTCGGGGCGGGGATCACCGAGCGTCCACAACATCGGGTGCCCTTCGCGCATGAAAAGGCGACCTCCCGGTCGTAGCAGCGCGGCGACGATGTGCGCCCAGCGGGCAATATCGGGGAGCCAACACAGTGCCCCGATGCCGGTGTAGACGAGGTCGAACCGGGCCGGCCCAAGGGCGTCGACCGCGCTGTACAGCTCGCTCTCCACGTAGTCGATCGACGCGCCACACTCGGCGGCGAGTTGAGCCGCGACCGATAACGCCGGCGCGGAGAAGTCGAGGCCGGTGACGCTGCGGGCGCCGAGGCGATCGAGGGACAACGTGTCGGTGCCGATGTGGCATTGGAGGTGGACGACGTCGAGGCCTTCGATACTTCCGAGGCGTTCACGATCGAAGCGAACGACGTTCGACAGGAACGACGGATCCGTTCGAAACCCGTCGAGGTCGTACGCCCGTTCGTGATGGCGGACTCGACTGTTCCAGTTTGCGAGGTTGATCGCCGCGTACTCGTCCACCGAATCACCGTTCCACCGCGAACGGCTCGTCGTGGGTCTACGCCGCGCTCGCGAGGACGTGATTGGGGTCGTGCAGCACGACCGTCCCCGCGATCAGGTCGTGGAGAGACTTCCGTTCCTTGGTCGCGCACATCAAGATGAACGAGGTGAGCAGCGTGATGATGCTCAAGATGCCCTCGGCGAAGCGGCCGACGATCTCGCGCAGCGCCATCCACCACCAGCCCGAAACCCGTTGGGTCTCGGGCCGCCAACACCGCATGCCGAGCACTTGCAGCGCCGGCGTCTGCCCGCGATCCCACACGATGAGTCCCCAGATGACGTACCCGATCCCCAACGTCACGATGACGAGGGGAATCGAGAGGAACCACGCGCCGATGCGCCGCCCGATGCTCGCGAGCGCGACGCCCTGCGGCAGGGTCAGCCCGCTCGCGGGGTCGAAGTACATACCGGGTGGCGCTTGCCCGTAGCCGTATCCCTGCGGAGGAGCGGGCGGCGGATACGCATCCGGTTGGAAGGGGGGCGGCGGCACGTTCGGGTCGCCAGGAATCGCCATCGTCCCTCACTCCTTCGGGGTAAGCAGTGCCCGCGACTCAGACGGAGAGGGTATCTCCGGGGCGCGTCTCCCTTGTGTGACACTCGGGTGTGTCGCGCGATCAGGGGCCGACGTGATCGAGATCGGGAAACCCGAGGCGGCCGATCGAGCGGGGTGGGCGATCCTCGTCGATGGTTACAACACGTTCTACGAGCGCACACCTGCATACGAACTCGTCGAACGGGCCTGGAATGCGTTCCGGGCCGCCACGTACATGCACGCGTCGTCGCCGACCGGTCCCCGGCCCCGACGGTGCGGCCGGGTCTACTGGTCGACGCAGGCGAGCAACGACACCGCTTGGCGCCTCTACGACCGGGTCGCCGTGAACCGCGGTTTTCATCCTGTACCGATCACCTTTGTAGGAGGCTGCGTGGTTGTCGTGCTGTTGGCGCCGTTCGCGCTCGTCGTGCTCGCTGCGCTCGCGGCGTTCGTGGTGGTCGGCCGAAGTTCGCTCGCCATCACCGACGCGGGCGTAGCAATTCGGAACTACCCGCAAGCTCCGGTGCTCGTCCCGCTCGCGCGGGTCGGGCGCTTCGAAGCAACGCCGCGGGCGGGCAACCTCTCGGGCGTGCGGCCGGCGACAGCGGTGCTCGTGCTCATCGACGGCTCACGCCTACCGGTACGGAAGGTCAACGCGCCCGCGGCGGGCAGGGGAGTCGACGCACTCAACGCGCGTGTCGAGTTCCTACGCACCGAGAGCTGACCGGTTCGGCGTCACAATGGAGTCGATGCTCGAGATTGTCCTCGTACGGCCGCAGATCGCCACGAACACCGGCAACATCATCCGGGTGTGCGCGAACGTCGGCGCCCGGCTCCATCTCGTACGGCCCCTCGGCTTCTCTCTCGAAGATGCCGCGCTCCGCCGGGGCGGGCTCGACTATCACGAGCTGATCGACACTCAGACGTGGGATACCTGGGACGAGTGCCGCCGCGCCCTCGGCCGGGAACGGCGTTGGTTCGCCACGACCACGCACGACCCGCACAATCGATACGACCACGTGGAGTACCGGGCCGGCGATGTCGTGGTGTTCGGCTGCGAAGCGACCGGGCTCGGCGCGGAACTCCTTTCGGAGTTTGCGGCCGAGCAGCGCCTGCACATCCCGATGCGCCCGCGGAATCGCAGTCTCAATCTGGCCAATGCCGTGAGCGTCGTCGCCTACGAGGCCTGGCGCCAGAACGACTTCGTCGAGTCGGCAACCGGAACGTTCGAGGAATCGCTGCGCCCTGCGCCCGAATAGCGCCTCCGCGACGCGCCGGTCACGCCGACGTCACGCAGACGCGCCAACGTCGGATCTGACGTTTCGATCCGTCCGACGTTTGGTGTGCTGTGAACCTGCGAAGAGGTACGCCTCTGTGGAGCGGCTTGCGGGTGTTCGTGATCGGTCTTTGCGCGAGCACGGTGATCGTTGCCGTGACCTTCCTCGTGCTCACGCCTGTCTCGTTCGGGCAGCGTCGAGTCGCGCGGATTGGCGCAGACGATCTGCCCCTTGCCAATGAGATCTCACAGCTGCAAGTCAGCTTGGTCGGTTGGCAGATGTTCGTCGAGCCCCAACTCGATGCGATCCAAGCCCCCGGGGCCACCGTGAACGCATCTGACATCGCGCGCGGCGCCAAGCTCGCGCAGGCGGCGATCGACGAGGGTACGTCGCTCCCGACGACCTTGCGGCGCAACGGCCTGTCCACGGAGAGTCGCGCGCTCGATGTCGCGACGAGAGCCTTCAGTAACGCGATCGCCAAGTTGACGCCGGTGGCCTCCGGGGCGCGCGTCTCGGCTGCGGAGGTCGCCAAGGTCATGGCCGTGGAGCGCCAGTCGTACACCGTCATGTGGGATCTGACATCGTCGATCGACCTCACGGTCGCGCGGAACCTCACCGCGCTCGATGCCCGGTACGTCGACGGCCGGCTCAGCAGGGCCCGAACGATCGTGATTGTCGTCGGTGCGCTCAACCTGTTGCTTGCGTTGAGTGCAGGAGTGATCGTCGCTCGCAACACGGTCCGGCGCGAGCGGCGCCGCAATCTCGAGACGCAACGCCGCTTGTACGGAGCCGATCTGCAACAGGCGCTGGAGCTCTCGAAGTCGGAAAGCACCGCGTACAACATCGTCGACCGGGCCCTGCGCGAAGCAGTTCCGCAGCTCGATGTCGAGCTGTTGATCGCCGACTCGAGCCGCGCTCACTTCCACCGGGTTCTCGACAGCCAGAGTGAGTCCGAACGAAGTGACGGTTGCGGCGTCATCTCGCCCGAGGAGTGCCCGGCCACCGCACGCGGTCACACCATGCAGTTCCCCTCAAGCAGCGCGCTCAGCGCGTGTCCGTACCTACAAGGTCGTGCGTCCGGACCACTGTCGGCGGTATGCATCCCGGTGAGCATCGCGGGTCGCACCCTGGGTGTGATGCACGCCCGGGGAACCGACGGGACCCTTCCTGCCGACGCCGATGTCGAGAACCTCGAGTTGAGCGCGAGGCGTACGGCGGAACGGGTCGCGATGTTGCGCACTTTCGAGAGATCCGAGGCCCAGGCCCGAACCGATCCGCTCACCGGGCTGCTGAATCGCCGCAGTCTCGAGGACCAGGTTCACGACCTGCAGTACGACCGGGTCTCGTACGCGCTTGCGTACGGCGATCTCGATCACTTCAAAGTGCTCAACGATACGTTCGGCCACGAGTCCGGTGATCAGGCCCTGCGCCTGTTCTCCCGAGTGCTTCGCGACTCGGTCCGTCCCGGCGATCTGGTCGCAAGATACGGCGGGGAGGAGTTCGTCATCGTGTTGCCCGAGTGCGGGACGGACACTGCGATCACCGTCCTCGAACGCGTCCGAGAGCGGCTTGCCCTCGCCCTGACGAGCGGCCGCGTTCCGGCGTTCACCGTCAGCTTCGGCGTGACCGATTCGCTGTCGGGTGACACCTTCGAGGAAGTGGTGAACAACGCCGATCATGCGTTGCTGAGCGCCAAGGCCGCCGGCCGCAACCGGGTGATGTTGGCGGTGGAGCCGGTCCCGGCGCCGCTCGGATCCGATCCGCTTCCCGTCAGCTCGGAAGCGAGCTGAGTCGGGCGGATCCGATGGAGGTGGATCCGATGTGGAGCTCGTCCCCCTCGTCGCAGAGCCTGAGCAACTTCTGGCATGAGCGGGCAGATTGCAGAGCAACAGGGCTTGCCGCGGCGCCGCGCGTCCCAGTCGACGAAAGTACTCACCGTCATCGCCGCGCTCCGACCGCAGAACCTTGGCTCGAGCGCGAACCAGATACGGGCGGCGAACACGACCTCTACGGCCGCGATCACGAAGATCAGTTCGCTCGACGGGGGCGCACGGGCACGAAGCCGGCGATGAGGCTCTGCGTCTCTTTGCGCGCGTGTTGCGAGACTCGATCCGACCGGACGAAATTACCGCCCGCTACGGCGGCGAAGAATTCGTCATCCTTGGCGGACTGCCCGGCGGACACGGCCACGAAGGTGCTGGAACGACTCCGTGAGCGGCTCGCGCTCACGCTCTCGCCGGGACGGGTGCCCGGCTTCACCGTCAGCTTCGGCATCGCGTCGTTTACCGACGCCGCCACCTTCGACGAGGTCGTCGCGATCGCCGACGCCGCGCTCCTCACGGCCAAGAAGAACGGCCGGAACCGGACCCACCGAGCAATCGATGCCGACGTCGCCGTGCTCGACCGCACATAGCTCCCGACATGTTCGCGTCGCCGAGCGGCTACGGTTCGTGGTACGCAACCCGGTCCCTGTTGCCGACGATGCAGTTCGAGCTCGTAGCCAGGGAGAGCGAAGATGTCGGGTCTGCCCGATGCATGACGACACACTGTCGCGGATACGCGACGACCTCGCTCGCGCCCGGCGGGCGGGTACGAGCTCGGCCGCGACCCTGATCGCGGCGTGCGTCGACGTGCTCGACGTGACCGGGGTCGGGATCATGGTGATGGTCGGGAGCGGGCACCGCGGAACGGTCGGCGGATCCGACGCGGCCATCCGCCTCGTCGAGGAGCTGCAGTTCACGCTGGGCGTCGGCCCGTGCATCGACACGTGCCACAGTGGCCTCCCGGTCCTGGAACCGAACCTCGCGCATCCCGAGGTCTCGCGTTGGCCCGAGCTATCGGGCCCCGCGGTCGACGCCGGCGTCGCCGCGATCTTCGGATTTCCCGTCCGGGTCGACGGCGTCGGCCTGGGCGCACTCGACCTCTACCAGGACGAGATCGGCCATCTGCGCCCGGAGCAACACGCCGATGCCATGGTCATGGCCGACCTCGTCGCCCGGGAGATCCTGGAATGGCAGGCAGAAGCCGTGCCCGGGACGCTCGCGTCCGAGTTGGATCAGCCAGAACGGTTGCGCTTCGTGGTCCATCAGGCGTCGGGCATGCTCTCGGTTCAGCTGGGCATCTCCGTCCATGACGCGCTCGCCCGGCTGCGCGCGTACGCATACGCTGAGGACCGAGCGATGAACGACGTAGCCGCAGATATTGTCGACCGAACCCTCGTCCTCGAATGATGTGCAGTCCGGAGACGCGTCGAGATACGCGGAAGAGGTTTCGAAATGGCTGACCGCGAAGCGCTGTTGTCTCGGACATTCGTGGAGATCGCCGACACGCTGGTCGCCGAGTTCGATGTCGTCGACGTGTTGACCACGCTTGCGTCTCGGTGCGTCGAGCTCTTCGATGTCGACGAGGCCGGTCTGATGCTCGCCGTGGAAGGAGTGCTCCAGGTCGCGGCGTCGTCGAGCCAGACCATGCGGCTCCTCGAGTTGTTCGAGGTGCAACACGACGAGGGACCGTGTGTCGATTGTTACCGCAGCGGCTTGGCCGTGGAGTGCGGGGATCTCAGTACGGCGCGCGTTCGGTGGCCGACGTTCGCGGCCGAAGCCATCGACGCCGGCATCGGATCGGTCTTCGCGGTTCCGATGCGCTTGCGCGAACAGACCATCGGTTCGCTGAACCTGCTCCGCAAGGGCACCGGTCAGCTCAGCTCCGAGGACCTCACCGCCGCGCAGGCGGTGGCCGATGTTGCCACGATCGGGATCCTGCAACATCGCATCGCCGCCGAACGGCAGCTACTCGCCCTGCAGCTGCAGGGTGCGCTCGACAGTCGCGTCCTGATCGAGCAGGCCAAGGGTGTGCTCGCGGCCACTACCGACACATCGATGGAGTCGGCCTTCGACGCGATGCGTGCCTATGCCCGCAGCCACAATCGACGTCTCGCCGATGTCGCGAGGGCGCTCGTGCATCGCGAGCTGTCCGGCGAACAGGTAGTTTCCCCGACCTCGGAACGGTGAGGGTCTTCCGTCCGGACTACGTGACGTAGTCGTGACGCGCAGGGGCCGGAATGGTCCCATGCCGAGATTCGAGACGTCCGACGACGTGGTCGGTGCGCGATGACGCCGCTCTTCGCTGCGTTGCAGGGGGGTGGAGTCGCACTCTTGGCCATCGCGCTCGTGTGGACCTGGTGTTCGCGCCGTGAACGTCGCATCTGGCGGCGGACGGGGCGGACCGCCTCCACGGTTGCAATGGTGCTCGAGCTCGAGGAGCAGGTACGCGAGCTGGAACGCCGCGCCGGGCCCTCGGTGCGGCCATGAGTATCGACGCGTCGCGGCTCCGTCGGGTCCGGCTCGCGATATACGGCCCGATCGTGACTGCGATCCTCGGCGTGGTGCTCTTGGTGAGCGGAGTGTTGGGCGTTACCCAGGCTCAGCTGTCGACGGCCGATGCGCCGCCTCCCGTGAGCGTCACGGTTCCGGCGCCCGGGGAGGGAGGCGTCGTGTCCGTTCCGTTCGGGAGCCCGGGGAGGGAGGCGTCGGTATCGATGATCAGGTGGCCGTTCTCGATCACCGCCCGCACGAGCCCCATGCCCGTAGGCGCGGGCCTGCGAGAGGGTCGACGAATGCGATTTCTTGCGGCTCGGACCGCACGCGACCGCGAGCAACGCCGTACCGGCTACGAGACCCTCGCGGAGGAACTTGCGTCGGGACGAGAGCCCATCGCGCGTCCGTCTCGGGTTCACTCCGCTCACAGTCGATCTGTTCCCGCAGCCCGGGTGGCGCGTTAGTTCGGCACCTTCGCGGCGAGGACCTCGGCCGAGAGGATCTCCGGGGCCGCGGCGAGCAGTCGGTCGGCGTTGTTCATCAGCCCGGCAGCGATGGGCCCGGTGAGATGCGCCTGGCGCTCGACGTCGGACGGGAATGCGTCGACGATCCAGAACGTCATCGGGTCGGTCCGTAGCGCGAACCACACGATCGTCCCGGCCTCGTCGTTGGCGAGTCCGACCGCTCCCGTGAGGAAGTCGCCAAGCTCATCCGCCATGCCGGTCTTGGCGACGAGCTTGACGACGAGTGCGGCGGTGAGCGATGGGGCGCTGGTCGACAAGGTTGCTCCTGTGGGTCGGAGGCCCGCGTTCGGGCACGTCGACGAACCCTACCTACGCTTCGCGTCGCCGCGGCCGCGCACCGGTCGCGGCGTCCGTGCGCCGTGAACCCGGGCGACGAGGAGCACCGCGGGATCGGCCGGAGGTGCGGGGCGGAACGCAGCCGCGGGAATCCTCGGTCCGAGGGCGAACGTGAACGCGCGATGCGACGCGGGGCTACCCGCGCCCCGGCCCGCGGCCCAACGCGTCGCGGCCCAGCCGGGCAGCACGAGGCTTGCGCGTTCCAGCCGGCTCGACGGCAGGGTCATGCGCCGCAGGAGTGCGGTCGTCGCGGCGAACGGTGGGTTGGCCACGACCTTGAAGGGCCGCCGGGGCAGACGGAGATCAGTGGCATCGGCGCGCACGACGGTGACCGGTTGCGCAGCAAAACGATCGCGCAGCACCGTCAACCGGTGTGGATGCAGCTCCACAGCAACGACGGACGCGCCCGCGTGCAGCAACTGCGCGGTGATCGCCCCCGTGCCCGCGCCGATGTCAACGACCAGATCCCCGGGCTGTACGCCTGCGGCTTCGACAAGCCGTGCGATCCAACGCCTATCGAGCTGGTGCCATCCCCAGCGGCCGGAGTCGCCGGCCACGGAGCATCATCATCGTCGTCGTCACGGGGTGCATTCTCGTGTCGGCGATCGCGACGCGCCAACGATTTTCGGCACCGGCGAATTTCGGTACCGAAGCTCCACGGGTTTCCCCGCAGCTCTGCGCGAAATTCTCGTATACCGAGCCGGGCGCCTCAGTCATGGTCCCGATGTTCCGTTGCGGGAACCCGCGCCCGGCGCGAGAGTGGCGGAGCACAGAATCGGGGGCGCTGTGCAGGTTCGGTCGACCTTGCGATGCAAACCGTTCGCCATCACGGTGGCGATGGTCGTCGTCGCCGGCGTGGGTATCGGTGCGAACACCGCGGGCGCGGCAACTCCACCGACGCCCACCCTCACCGTGACGCCCGATACGGGGCTCGCCGACACGCAAACGGTCCCGGTCACGGGTCACAACCTCGGCGCGAGCACGTCGGTGCTCTCGGTCGAGTGCACGACGGAACGGTCGACATCAGCACCTGTGACGTCTCGACTCTGGCCCGTGCGTTCACCGACCCTTCCGGTTTCGTCTCGTTCGAACGACCGGTGCGGCGGCTCATCGCTCCGAGCTCGGCAACCGTCGACGGTGCCGGTCCCGCCATGTGCGAGATCGGCGTGGTCAGCAACTCGAGCTCGCTCACCACGTCGGCAGCCACCTCGTCCAACCCGAGCATCCCGCCCGTGTTGCCGACGCCGAAAGTCACGCTCGCGACCAAGCTGCGTGACCATCAGCTCGTGTCGGTCTCGTGCGCCGGGTTCAGTCCCGACTCGTCGGTGGATCTCGAGGAGTGCCTCGCGTGCCGGTGCGTGCATCTTGATGGCGACCACCCAGGCCGTGGGCACCGGGCTCATCTTCTCCACGGTCAGCAACGGTCTCGCAGTCGACTCTCCCCATCCGAGCGCCCGGGCGGCGGCGAACATCCCGTCGAACCTGAACCAGCAGACGCTCCGGGCGGCTGCGAGATCCACGACCCCCGGAGGGGCCACCACGCCGTTGATGTTCGATGGCTGAGCAAGGTTTGGTGGAAACCTCGGGAAAAGGACGAATACCAGGTTGAGTGTGCGGGTCGTGCCGCCGATATCACTGGGAGACCGTGATTTCGGGGTGAACCCAAGATGGTGGCGGACCTACATCTCATCGGTGACGTCGCCCAGACGTTGCTCGCAACTGCACCCGACCTGATCGGGATCATCGACGAGCACGGAACGATCCGGTTCGTCAACGATTCGGCCCGGACCATGCTCGGTTTCGAGCCTTCCGCCCTGGTCGGATCGACCGTGTTCGACCACATGCACCCGGACGAGATCGCAGCCGCGGTCGAATTCGTGCGGTCGGCCACGGGTCGCGGCGACGGCCGAGGTGCCCCCCCGCTGCAACTCCGGATCCGGGCCGCGAACGCCGCCTGGCACGAACTCGAGATCGTTGCGACCAACCTGTTGGCGGATCCGAGGGTGCAGGGCGTCGCCTTCGCCGCTCGGGAGGTGTCCCGTCGCGAACCGTCGGAGCGCCGATTCCGGGAGATGTTCGAGCAGTCCCCGGTGGCGCAGGCCCTGATCCCGCCCGAACACGAGGGGATCATTGCCAACGCGACGTTCGCCCGGCTGTTCGGGTCGTCTCGGGAGGCGCTCCTCCAGACTCCGCTCGACGCTCTCGTCCACCCGGACGATCGCGCCGGGTCCATCGACGACCGGTCCCTCTTCCAGTCCGGCGTCACCCCGAACCTGTTCGCCGAGCGCCGGTACCTCCGGGCGGACGGCGAGGTCTTCGTCGGGCGCACTGCGTCGTCGGCCTTGTACACCTCGGACGGCCGCTTCGAGTACCTCTTCGTGACGATCGAGGACGTCACGGTGCAGCTCCGCGCGGCCGAGAGTCTCGCCCGCAGTGAGGCGCGGGCGCGCGCGCTGGTCGACAACTCGCCCGACATCATCGCGGTGCTGCACCCGGACGGCGATTGGGAAGCGTCCGATCAGGGGACGCGACTCCTCGGATATCCCAAGGGCTTCGATCCGCCCGGCGGCGTGATGTCGTTGGTGCATCCCGACGACCTCGACGATGCGGCGGCCGCGCTCGCCAACGTGTTGGCGGGCACCCGGGCGTCGAACGATCCGATCGAGCTCCGGCTGCGCGCGGCAAACGGCCTCTACCGGAACTACGAGTGCGTCGGTCAGAACCTCGAAGACGAGAAGTACATCGGCGGCGTCGTCATCACCGCGCGCGACATCTCCGACCGCAAGACCGCGCAAGCAAAGCTGCGGGCAGCCGAGGAGCGTTTCCGGGTCGCCTTCGAGCGCGCCCCGATGATCGTGTCGATCGTCGATCTGGCGGGACGGATCGTCGACATCAACCGGACCGGTTGCGACCTGCTGTGCGTTCCTCGCGAGGCGCTGATCGGGCAATCCGCCGAGCTGGTCGTTCACCCGGACGACCGTGAGGTGGCGATCGAGGCGACGACGAATCAGCTCGGTGGCGACGCGTCTGCGGCCGAGTTCCGGATCGTCACGGCCCACGGCGACGAGCTGTACGTGCTCTCCCGGGCCGAGCTGGTCGCGACCGGCGACGATGACGACACCCCCTACGTCATCACGCTGCAGGCCGACATCACGGACCGCAAGCGGCTCGAGCACGAGCTCGAGCGGCGGGCGACCCACGATCACCTGACCGGACTTCGGAATCGTTCGAGCTTCGACGATCATCTCGAACGCACGCTGCGCGGCCGCGACGTCGGTCAGCTCGCGGTGGTGTTCATCGATCTCGACGACTTCAAGATCATCAACGACGGGTACGGACACGAAGCCGGCGACGCGGTGTTGCGCGAAACCGCACGGCGAATCGCGACGGTCTCTCGCTCGAGTGACCTCGCCGCTCGATGGGGTGGCGACGAGTTCGTCATCGCGTGCCACGACGCGGGAACGCTCAGCAACGTCGAGGTGATCGTCGACCGGCTGCGCACGGCCATCTCGCCCCCGATCTACTACGGCGAGGATCGGTTCGACTGCGGGGCGAGCATCGGCATCGCGCTCGCCCGTTCGACCGACGACATCGCATCGCTCATGTGGCGCGCCGACAACGCGACGTACACCGCCAAGCGTCAGGGCAAGAACCGCACCGTCATCTCCGATTGACGCGGCCGTCGACGCGTTCGACGCGGTTGTCGGCAACCTCGACGATGATGCGCGAGCCGAACCGATCCACGAGGGGCGCAGTGAGGTCGTCGTAGCCGGGCGGCACGATGAATCGCAGGCGGTCACCGTGGTTGCCGAACATGTATCCGCGTCGGGGTTCGCCACATGCCAACGCGCGTCGGGTTTCCGCTCCCGAGATCTGGTGGGCGACGAGCCCGACCGCTTTCCGGATCAATGCGTCTTCAGGAACCCCCATCGGAGTTCACGATATCGACAGGTTTGGTCGGACGCGCGGCTTTCGCCCGGTCGCCCGGGGTCCGGCCTCAGTGCTCGATTTCCGGCAACGCGAGCCACTCGTCCCAGCTGAGATCGCGTCCGATGAAGCGGGGTCGAGCGAAGGGCCAGGAGGTCGCGATCCAACGGGGGACGAGCTCGGAGAGGCTCGCTTCGAGCCGGCCCTCGGGGTCGTCGACGACCCACCAACAGACGTCGGCATCGGCGCCGACGCGTTCGGCGGGGTCGACGTAGACACATCCGAGGATCTGCGATTCGGCCGAGTCGAACACCGCGTAGTTGAACGACTCGTGGTCGCGGATCTCCTGCTCGTGCCGGGCGAGGTCGGCCCGGTCCTGTTCGAAGGTCATCGACTCCGGCGGCCATCCCCACGGCGCGCCGAAGACCGCCCACAGCTGCTCGCGCGACTGCATGACCATCGGGTAGTCGATGTCGACGTCGCTCTCCCGGATCGGGCGGAGGTGGTGCCCGGTTGCCAACTCCACCCGGAGCGGATGCTCGAAGTCCGGCGGCAACCACTTGCCTGCGTTGCTCATCTCGCCCTCCGTCGGTGGCTGGGTTGTTCTCCTGCGTCCTCTCTATCGGATTGAATGCAGCTCGTGCCTGATCGCGACGAAGACGTGCACACCATCGACGCGGGCCCGTTGCGGGTTCGGCTGGGTGCCGACGCCACGCTGCGGATCGGTTGGGACGAGCCCGACTGGCTCGGTCCGGCAACCCTGGTCTCGCCCGGCATCGCGGCCGTGGGGCCCGTCGAACGTTCCGGCTCGGCCATGACGATCGCCTCCGACTGGCTGCGCAGCGAAGTTCGTGCCCTGCCCGGGGAGCCGGTTGTCGTCATCCGGCTCGAGGCGCTCTCGGCGCAGCACGGCATCGGCTCGAACGACTTCGCCGCGCCTGCGGTCGCCTGGCACTTCCGTCCGGATGCACGCGCTGCGGGTGGCGCTCCGGACGGACTGCGGGGGTTCGGGCACCAGTACACGGAATTCGCGTTGCCGGTCTTCAGCGACGCCGCATTGTCGCGTTGGCGGCTCCTGCCGTTCCGCCCCGCGGTCGTCGTGCCGCTCGGCCTGGTGGCTCCCGACGGCCGCACGCTGTTGCTCGCTCCGCTCGAGTCGTTTCACGAGCAGGTGATCGCCGTCCCGGCGGGCAAGGAACAAGCCGACTCGGGGCTGCGCGCCGGTTGGCACGGCGACATCGACGAAGTGCCCGCCGGCTTCGCCACCGAGCTCGCGGTCATCGCCGGCGGCGGTCCGCGCGAGTGCTTCGCCACCTGGGCGCGCCTGCTCCGATCGGCGTCCGGTGTTCCCGCCCCTCGGCGCGACGCCGACATCCTCGGAACCCGACTCTCCTACTGGACCGACAACGGGAGCGCGTACTGGTATCGCACCGCGCCGGGGCTCGATCCCGCGTCGACTGTCGTCGCCGCGGTCGACGACCTCGAGGCGCGCGGTCTGCCCGTCGGCGCGGTGCAGCTCGACTCGTGGTGGTACCCGCACGAGGTGTTGCGACCATTCGACACCGACGAATGGGTGGTTCCGCCGTCGGGCATGGTTCGTTGGGAACCGCGTGCCGACGTGCTGCCGGACGGCATCCCCGCGTTGCGGGAAAGGCTCGGTCGCCGCCCTCTGGTCGTGCACTGCCGGCACCTGTCGTCGAAGTCGGTGTACGCCGACGACATCGAGATGTGGACCGACGGTGATCGGGCCCACCCGCAGAGCGCCGAACTCTACGAACGCTTGCTCGATCAGGCCGTGGCGTGGGGCGTCGAGGTGTTCGAGCACGACTGGTTGATCGAGTGCTTCCTCGGTGTCCGCGGGCTCCGCGCGGCGGGTCGCGCCGCGGCGTGGCAAGAGGGCATCGACGCGGCGCTCGGTACGCGCGACCTCCACGCGCAATGGTGCATGGCGTCGCCCGCTGATTTTGCGCAGACGAGCCGGCTGCACAACGTCACATCGATTCGCACGAGCGGCGATCACGGGTATCTGGTCGGACCCGAGGTGCTGTGGGCCTGGTTCCTGCACACGAACGTGATGGCCCGCGCGCTCGGCTTGTGGCCGTACAAGGACGTGTTCCACTCGGCGCCGACCTCCGGGACGCGCGAGGTCGAGGCCCTGCTCGCGGCGTTGTCGGCGGGACCCGTCGGTGTCGGCGACCGCATCGGCGAAGCCGGCATCGACCTGATCCGGCGGACGTGCCGCGCCGACGGAGTGTTGGTCCGGCCCGACGCGCCGATCGCCGCAGTGGACGGTGCTGCGTTCGCCGCGCCGATGTGGAGCGGGGAACTGCTCGTCGGGAGCACGTATTCGCACCACGCGGCCGGGCGGTGGGGATACGTGCTGACGTGCGGCGTCGGCGGGGACGACGCCCGCGCGGCTCGTGTCACGTTTGCCGATCTCGGCGAGGACCGACCCGGCACTCCGGAGATCGCGGTCTTCGACTGGCGTCGTGACGTCATCGACGTGTTGCCGGCCCAGAGTGGATTCGACGTCGTGTTGGCCCGGGCCGAGTGGGACTATCGGGTGCTCGCCCCCGTGTTCGCGAACGGCATCGCGGTGGTCGGCGATCCCACGCTGTACGCGTGCGTGGGTGACGCGCGCATCGCCCGGATCACGGCCGACGACGACACGGTGGTCGTCACCGTCGTGGGCGCGGGCGAGCACGTGCGGCTCTGCGGATGGTCGCGACACCCGGTGACGGCTCGAAGCTGGTCACCGGGCGCCGGTCCGAACGAGTTCGACGTGGAGCGCGACGCCGCAACCGGCCGATGGGCGATTGCGGTCCCCGGCCACGGCGCGGGCTGGACGAAGGTGTACCTGCGCCCGCGTGTCTAAGGCGCGGTCTGGAGCGCGTCGGCGGCCGTGATGTCCTTGTGGTAGCGCTTGTGCACGTAGAGCCGCTCGCCCAACGTGTCGCACTTGTACCAAACCCCCGACGCGGGGCCGATCTTGGTCGAGCGCGGGAACTCGGCGAGGACGTCGTTCACCGGTGTCACGCGCAGGCGTCCCGACTTGCACACGATGATCCGCTGATCGGTGACGACCACCACTCGGTACGCGTTCTTGAAGATCACGATCCAGTAGGACAGCAGGGCCCAGTACGGGCTCGCGGTCTGGGCCGCAAAAACCTGCTGCACGGTCTCGCCCGGCTTCAGGACATGAGCGGCGTTCGATCGCAGCGTGTCGCGAATCGCCATTGGAGTAACCCCGATCTTGAAGGTGACTTGAGTGATAGCTGGCCTCGAGTTCAACGTTGCGATCGTCCAATCGGTTCGCGTCTTGAGGCCGTTGTGCGCAGAATCGACGAGATCGACGCGTCCGGCGCGAAGTCCGATGACCGTTTTGACCGGACCAATGACGGGAACCCTCCTGATGTGAGAGGCGACACCGGACGCAGTTACCGAGTACCGAAGCGGGTGGTACGCCGGGCCGCGCCCAAGCCCCGCCCGCGATCCGTGTCGTTTTCTGTCCCCGTCCCGGTTCCGGCCGGACCGGGACGCCCGACGAAATGCCGCTTTACCGGGTGGGCCGAGCGAGTCGAGCACCGCTCCTCGCGCTGACGCCTTTCTGGCGCTGCGAGAAACGCGCCGCGAGAAGTAATGTGCCGCCGCGGGCGGGCCCTGAGATCATCGGGGTTCCGTGCTGAACTCGCGTCCGGGAGCGATCTCGTTTCTGGGGCCGTGAGCGAGGACCGTGGGGTGGGCGATGTCGGAGCACGCGGACGGGGAGTTTGAGGCGCTCGCCCCCTTCCTGCCGCGCCTCGTGCACGAGTGGATCGCGGATGAACCCGAGCGGCGTTGGCAAGCGGTCGACGCGACCGCAGTGTTCGTCGACATCTCCGGGTTCACGCGCTTGTCGGAGCGGCTGGCCCGCAACGGACGCGTCGGCGCCGAGGAGCTGACCGACGTCATCGGTTCGTGCTTCGCCGAGCTCCTCGCGGTTGCGTACGCCGAAGGCGGGATGCTCCTCAAGTTTGGCGGGGACGCGCTCTTCATCCTCTTTCGCGACGAGGACCACGCCGCGCGCGCGTGCCGAGCCGCGACCAGCATGCGCTCCCGTCTACGCACGGTCGGGCGTATCGAGACCCAGGGCCGGGTTGTTCGTCTGCGCATGTCGGTCGGCGTGCACAGCGGACGCTTTCTCCTTTTTCTCGTCGGCGAGTCGCACCGTGAGCTCGTGATCACGGGGCCCGCGGCCACGCAGACGGTTCTGATGGAGGGCACCGCGGAAGCCGACGAGATCGTCGTCAGCCCGGCGACTGCGTCGTTGATCGGCGCGGGGGCGGTGGGTGCGACCAAGGGCCCCGGCGTATTGCTCCGCAACGCTCCGGGCCGATCGAGCGGGGAGGCTCCCCGTCCATTCGACGCGACGAACGCGCCGTTGCGCACTGCGGTGCCCACACGTCTGCGCGATCACCTCGTCGCCGGTGGCGACGACCCCGAGCATCGTGTCGCCACCGTCGCGTTCGTCCACTTCGATGGTGTCGACGAGCTCGTCGAAAGTCAGGGTCCGGAGGTGCTCGCCACAGCGCTCGACGAGCTGCTCGCCGGGGCCGAGGCCGCGGCCGAGGAACACGACGTCACCTTTCTCGGGACCGACATCGATCGTGACGGCGGGAAGATCATTCTCGCGGCGGGAGTGCCGCGCGCGGCCGGCCAGGACGAGGAACGCATGTTGCGGGCCGTGCGTCGCATCGTCGAACAAGAGCATGTGCTGCCCGTCCGCATCGGCGTGAATCGTGGACACGTGTTCGCCGGTGAGATCGGGCCGAGCTACCGCCGCACGTACACGGTGATGGGGGACACGGTGAACCTCGCGGCCCGGTTGATGGCGGCGGCGTCGCCCGGACAGATCCTCGCGACGAAGGGCGTGCTCGACGTCGCGCGCAGCCCGTTCTCAACGGAGCCACTCCCACCATTCATGGTCAAGGGCAAGGCGAGACCGGTCGAGGCGTACGCGGTCGGCGGCCTGCAACCGGTCGCGCGCTCCGAGGACGTGACGCTCGCGCTCGTAGGCCGGGCCGAGGAGCTCGCGGTCCTGCGGGGCGCCGCGACCGCCGCCCGCAACGGTTCGGGCTCGGTCGTGGAGCTGCGCGGCGAGCCCGGCATCGGCAAATCGCGCCTCGTCGACGAGCTCCGACGCGAGGCATCGGATCTCAGGTGCGTGAGCATTGCGTGCGAGCCGTACGCGTCTGCGAACGCGTACTGGGCGTTCCGCGAGGTTCTGCTCCGGATCATGGAGCTACCGAGCAGCGCGTCAAGCGCGACCATCGAGCACGCGTTGCGGGAACGGGTGGTGAGCGTCGCCCCCGAGTTGCTCGACCGACTCCCGTTACTCGCGACGCCGTTGCAGCTCCACATCACCGACACCCCGGAGACGGCCGCGCTCGAGCGCCGGTTTCGCAAGCGCCTCGTGGAGGAGACGAGTGCGAGCTTCGTCGCCGCGATGCTGCGCACCCCGACCTTGATCGTGATCGAGGACGCCCACTGGATGGACGAGGCTTCGACGGACGTTCTCCGCCAGGTCGAGACCGCGATCTCGACTGGCCCGTGGCTCGTGTGCCTGACCCGCAACGACGACGATTCCGGGTTCCACATCTCGGCCCCGGAATCGTGGGTGCTCACGCTCGGGCCGCTCACCGACGCCGACGCGACCGAGCTCGTGCGTGAGGCAACCGACACCGAACCGTTGCGTCCGCACGAGGTCGGTCTGTTGATCCAACGGGCGGGGGGCAATCCGCGATTCCTGAGCGAGTTGACGCGCGAAGCCGGCGCCGCCGGTGCGGTCACCGGCTTGCCCGACTCCATTGATTCGCTCGTGTCGGCGCAGATCGATCGGCTCCCGGCCGCAACCCGTCGCCGCCTGAGGCTCGCAGCGGTGCTCGGTCATGCCTTTGACGAGCCGCTGCTCGCAGCCGTCGTCGACTCCGACGGGACGTCACCGACGATCGGTCTCGAGGGTCTGCTCGTCAACGATGGACCGGGTCGACTCCGCTTCCGGTATTCACTGCTTCGTGACGTGGCGTACGAGGGCCTGGCGTACGGAACGCGCCGCAAGCTGCACGAGCGCGTCGCGGAAGCGATCGAGGCATCTGCCGAACGAGCCGAAGAGCAAGCGGCGTTGCTCTCACTGCATTTCTTCCATGGCGATCGTCATTCTGAGGCGTGGCGGTACTCGCGCATCGCGGCCGAGCGCGCGCGAGCCGATTACGCCAATGTCGAGGCGTCGGAGTTGCTCGAACGAGCGCTCGCCTCGGCCCGCCGGATTGCCGATGTCGACGGAGTCGACGTGTCCGTGATCGCGGAGGCGCTCGGCGACGTCCGTGATCAGATCGGCGTATACGACCGGGCGCGCGACGCGTATCGGATGGCTCGCCGGATGCGGGCCGACGATCCCGTGTACGACGCGCAACTGTGCTTGAAAGAAGCGTGGATCGCCGAGCGGCTCGGCCGCTATTCGCAGGCGATCCGGTGGCTCCGGCGAGGTTTACGGCAGCTCGACGCGCTCGCTGACGACGAAGCGACGGCGGCGACGGCCGCGACGCGTGCGCAACTCTCGGCGTGGTACGGCACCGTGCGCCAGGCCCAGGGTCGTCACCACGAAGCCATCCAATGGTGCGAGACGGCGATCGAGCTCGCGCGCGCAGCTCGCGACCTCGATGCGCTCGCGCACGCCGAGTTCGTGCTCGACTGGGCGTATATCGGTCTCGGGCGTCTCGACCTCGCCACGAACTCCGTCGAGGCGCTGGAGCTCTACGAGCAACTCGGCAACCTGGGCGGGCAAGCAGCGGTCGCGAACAACCTCGGTCAGCTGGCCTACTACGGCGGCCGCTGGGACGAGGCCCTCGCACTGTCGGAGCGGGCCCGGGACACGCGTCTTCGTACCGGCGACGTCGTCGAGGCCGCACTCGCGAGCGCGAACTGTGCGGAGATCCTGCTCGAGCGCGGTCACTATGACGAGGCCGAAGCGCTCCTCAACGACGCATGCCGGGTGTACTCGGCCGTCGGCTACCGCGGTGGCCTCGCGCTCGCTACGGCGTTCCTCGGCCGGATTGCCGCCCGGCGCGGGCGCGCCGAGGAGGCCCTCGTCATGCTCGAGGAGTCGCGCGCCGGATTCGTCTTCATCGAAGGCGGGTTCGAGGTGCGTCAGGTGGAGACGTTCATCGCGGAAGCGATGGTGCTGGCGGGCGACCCGCTGGCCGCGTTGGAGATGCTCGACGGAACGATTGCGGCGGCGCGCGCCGGAGGCGAGATCGGTCTGCTCGGACCGCCGCTCTATCGATGCCTCGGCTACGCGCGTGCCCAGACCGGCGATCTCGTCGGGGCGCGTGCCGCGCTCGACGAGAGCCTGATCCTCGGCCGCGACCAGGCGCAGAGCTACGAGATCGCGCTGACCCTCGTCGCGTCGAGCCGCCTCGACGCGTGGGGAACGTCCGAGGCGCGGCCCGACGGGGAGGCCACCGCCATTCTCGCCGGGCTCGGAGTCGGCGCGGTTCCGGAAGTGGTTCTGGGCCAGGGGCTCCGATCGAGCCCGTGATCTAAGGGGATTCTGGTGCGGCTGCGGAACTCCCGAATCGACCTTACGTATACGCTCGAAACCGTGGAGGAACTGATGCGGATCGCACCGACCGAGGTGGGCGAGAGCAACGAGGGCGCCTTTGCCAACGTCGTTCCCCGTCGGGGGGTCGACGAACTTCTCACCGGGATGCAGAACACGCTCGTCACGTACACGGGCCAGGCCGACCTCAAAGCCAACATCGTCATTACAACGTCGTCCCTCGTGTTGACCGTCGTCGCGACCCGTTGGGGTGAGCATTCGCTTCGGCCCGGCCTCGCCGCGGTTGCCATCGGAACCCTGCTCTCGCTGTTGAGCGCGATCACGGTGGTGGTTCCCAAGTTCCGACTGCCGCGCAAGAGTGAAGTGCGCATCGATTTCGAGATGCACGAGAATCCGTTGTTCTTCGGGCACTTCGCGTCGATGTCGCGCAGTCGCTTCATCGAGACGATAGCTAAGATCGCCGCCGACGACAGCGTCATGTACGAAGCCCAGGCGGCCGACATTCACGACCAGGGTCGCTACCTCGTAGAGAAAAAGTACCGGCACCTGCGCGCCGCGTACGTCTTCCTCGGTCTCGCGTTCGTGGCCGGTCTGATCGCGCAGACCATCGCCACCTTCGTCTGAGCCACGAAAACACCGGCAGGCCGTCTGCGTCGGCATTTCCCCCACTTTGGTTGTCGGGTTTCTTAGTGTGGGCGACACGTGTGCCTGCTCGAACGGGCGGGAGTGCCGACGGAAAGGTCGCGAGTGAAGCGTCAACCCATCGATCTGAGTCGTCGCGGCCGCACCGCTGCGTGCGGTGTATCCGCAATGTTCGCGTGCGTGTTGATCACGAGTCCTGCCGACGCCCAGGGATTCGGTGGGCCGCATGCGCCGGCCGAAGGCGGCGCGGTTGCGCTCGCCGCGACGGCGGTGAGCGTTTCGGCGACCACGCTCACGTTCCCGACTCAGCGCGCCGGCACGGAGAGCGGTATCGGCAAGACGGTGACCGTCCACAACACGGGTTCGACCGCGGTCGAGTTCAGTGACATCAAGTCGTCGACGAACGACTACTTCGGCTCGACGACGTGCTTCGACCACCCGACGCTCCCCGTCAGCGGCTCGTGTACGATCACGACCTTCTTTCTCCCGGATGCCGCGGGCACGCGCACCGACACGCTGCGGATCTCCGACAACGCAACTGGGTCTCCCCAGACGATCGCGCTAACCGGGAAGGGCACAGAGGGCTACTACCTCGCCGGCAGCCAGGGCGGCGTTGCTCCCTTCGGCGACGCGGTGTTCCACGGAAGCGCGACGAGCATCGGGCTGCAGGCTCCGATCATCTCGATCAAGACCACGTCGAACGGAGACGGGTACTGGCTGCTTGCGTCGGACGGTGGCATCTTCAGCTACGGCAACGCCAAGTTCTTCGGGTCGACGGGCAACATCCATCTCAATCAGCCGATCGTCGGCATGGAGCGCACGCTCACTGGTAGGGGGTATTGGCTGGTAGCGCGCGACGGCGGGATCTTCGCGTTCGGCGACGCCAAGTTCTTCGGGTCGACGGGCAACATCACCTTGAACCAACCGGTCGTCGGCATGGCCCGCACCCAGACCGGTAATGGGTATTGGCTGGTGGCGCGCGACGGCGGGATCTTCGCGTTCGGCGACGCCAAGTTCCTGGGTTCGACCGGGAACATCCACCTCAACCAACCGATCGTCGGCATGGTCGCCCGGTCGAGCGCGAAGGGGTACTGGATGCACGCCGCCGACGGTGGTCTCTTCGCGTTCGGTGATGCGCCGTTCTTCGGTTCGGCGGCGGGCGCCGGCGCCCAGATCGTCGACATGGCGGCGACACCCGACGGCCGCGGCTACTGGCTCGCGTCGAATACCGGCGTCGTGCGCCGGTTCGGGAACGCGTCCAAGCTCGGCAACCTGACCTTCGTTGCCGACGACGTCGTCGGGATCGCCGCGACCTCGCCGCCGCTGTTGGTGGGCTTCGTCCGCTGACCGGAGGTCCAGTCGGCGTCGTCCCGGCTAAGGGACGGTTGTCGAGGTCGTGCTCGTGACCGCCGAGCCCGGCGCCGAAGTGGATGACGATGACGCCGACGACGTCGACGACGAAGGGGTCGCTGTGGAAGTCGTCGACGTCGTCGTACCGGGCTTCGTCGTCGACGACTTCGGGAGAGTCGTCGTGGTCCGGGTCGCGTCGGGTCCGGTGGTCGTGGTTTCGAGTCGACGCGTCGATGTGGTCGTGCGGACGGGCGCCGTCTGTTGCGGCACCGTCGGGATCGTGGTGGGGGACGGGTCGGGCGCGGGGCGCACGAGCAGGTACACGACGAGCGTGACGATGAACACCGCGCTCAGCACCGTTGTCGACTTCCGCAATCGGTGGCGCATCACGTCGAACCGGGCGCGTTGCTGGTCTCGAGGTCGGTCGGGAGGATGATGCCTTCCTCCCGGAGCGCCGTGGCGACCCGCGACCGCAGTTCGCGCCCGACCTCGAACTGCTTGCCCGGAAGCGTGCGCGACACCATGCGGATGCTCAGCCGGTCGACGTCGATGCTCTCGACGCCCATCACCGTGGGGGTGTCGAGCAGGAGCGGACGGAACGACTCGTCGTCGTACAGCGCTTGACCAACCGACTGCAGGATCGCGTTCACGCGGCTGATGTCGGCCGTTGCCGGAAGTGGAATGTCGACGACGGCGCGCGCCCAGTCCCGCGAGAGGTTGGTCACCTGGTTGATCTGACCGTTCGGAACGATCACCACTTCACCGTTGACGGTGCGCATGCGGGTCGTGCGGAGGGTCACGTCCTCGACCGTTCCCACGATTCCCGTAGTCGAGCCGAGGTTCGAGATCCGGATCAGGTCCCCGAATGCGTATTGACGTTCGGTGATGATGAAGAAGCCGGCGAGGATGTCCTGCACGATCCGCTGCGCGCCAAAGCCGAGCGCGACCCCGGCGACGGTTGCCGGCGCGATGAGACTCGAGAGCGGTACCCCGAATCGAGCCAGCACCAGCACCGCGGTCACCGAGTAGATGAGGACGATGACCGACCAGGTGATGACCTGGGTCAGCGAGTGCCGGTGTTTGGCGGCCTCCGACCGGACCAGGGAGTCGTCGCGGCGGTCCTGGGCGTCGATGCGGTCGGTCAGCCACGCGCCGAACCACCCTGCGAACCGGGCCAGGAGGAGTGATCCGACGATCAGCAGCACGATGACGAGACCGTCGCCGCGGAGCCACTTGCCGAAATCGCCGAGCGAGGTGATGGCGAGTGTCATGACCAACATCATGCCCGGCCCGAATGACCGACCCGAGCCGGGAACGATCGCAAGGAATCGCAGGGGCCTGGCTAGCGTTGACTCCCGTATGAACCCAGGGCACACCGTCACCATCCATCCTGCCGATGTCCACGTGGTCGTCCGCGTCGATGGCGAGGTGATCGCCGAGACGGTCCGCCCCGTGCTGCTCGAGGAGACGGGCCTGCCGACCCGCTACTACCTACGCCAAGAAGACGTGCGCATGGACCTGTTGCGCAAGACCAACTTCTCGACCGAGTGCCCGTTCAAGGGCCACGCCTCGTACTGGACGCTCGAGTCGGGCGGCGCGGTGCACGACGGCATCGTGTGGAGCTACGAGAACCCGATCCCCGGGGCCGAGGGTGTCAAGGGCATGCTCGCGTTCTACGCCGACCGGGCTGATATCAGCGTCGGCGTCTGACGCGTCCTGCGGGAACGGCCGGCGGAGTCAGGCCGAGACCGACTCCGAGCGCACGATTGACCGACCCTCGGGGTCTCGGGCGAAACGCCCCGCGTCGCGCGTGTGGACGGGATCGTCGGTGGGCCACGGCCAACCTCCGAACCCGGTCGCGCGGTAGTCGGCGAACGCCTGCGCGATCTCGGCCTGATCGTTCATGACGAACGGACCGCGTTGCGCGACCGGCTCACCGATCGGGCGCGCCTGCAGCACGAGCGCCTCGACGCCGCGGCTGCCGGCGGTGATCACGACGTCGTCTTCGACGCGCAGCCGCGCGCCGGTCGACGCGTCGAGATCGTGTTCGCCGATGCGCGCCGAACCCTCGAACACATAGAGCACGCGCACGGTGTCGGGCCCGGCGGTCGGCGGAATGGTCCACGGCGCGTCGGGCGCGAGCTCGAGGTGCCAGATCGCGAGATCGGCTTCGGGACGGGATGCCCACGAGTCGGGGGGCGGCGGCGGCGGTCGCAACCCGGCGAGCTCACCCGCGACGACCGTGATCCGGGCCGTGTGGCCCTCGGCGTCGGTGGTCTCGAGGGTCGGGAGATCCTCGTTCCACAACATCGTGAAATACGGCTCGACCATCTTGTCGGCCGCGGGCAGGTTCAACCAGATCTGGAACAGCTCGAGCGGGTTGGGCTCGTCCCGGTCGAGGAGCGGGAACATCTCGCAGTGCACGATGCCCTTGCCCGCGGTGAGCCACTGGACGTCGCCCGGCCCGAACCGCGCGGCAGCGCCGAGCGAGTCGGAGTGGTCGATGTACCCGCGCCGCACGAAGGTCACGGTCTCGAAGCCGCGGTGCGGGTGCTGTGGGAAGCCGGGCACGTTCGAGCCGTGGTACATACGCCATCCGTCCCGTCCAGTGAAGTCCATGCCGATCTCGCGTCCGGCGAGCAGGGCCGGATCCGGCGCGAGGTCGTCGTTCCCGGCCGGGTAGTCGTCGACGTGGTGGACGCAGAACAAGAAGGGGTCGACGGTCGCCCATTGGAAGCCGAGCGGAGCCGTCTCGATCACAGGATCGTTCATGCCGCAAGGATAGGACTCCGCGCTGATGCACCGGTCTCGCGACTGCGCGTCGCCGTAGGGTCGGCGGATGATCAGGCGGACAAGATCGTTCTCCGGTACCACGGCGATCGTGACGGGTGGCGCGTCGGGGATCGGCCGATGCCTGGGCGCCCAGCTCGCGGCGCGGGGAGCGCACGTCGTGCTCGCTGACATCGAAGGTGAGCGCGCCGAGAGCATCGCCGCCGAGATCGCAACTCGCGCGTCGGACGGGTCGGGCTCGGTCCGGTCCGCGGCGCTGGACGTTCGCGATGAGGACGGGGTTCGGAGGCTCGCCGACGAGGTCGTCGCGCACCACGGTCGCCTCGATTACATGTTCAACAATGCCGGCATCGTCATCGGCGGACCCACGACCGCGATGAGTGCCGAGCATTGGAACCGGGTCATCGACGTCAACCTGCGCGGAGTCGTTAACGGAGTGCTTGCCGCTTATCCCGTGATGGTGCGCCAGCGGCACGGCCACATCGTGAACACCGCGTCGACGGCGGGCCTTGCACCGGCGGTGCTCGTCGCCGCGTATTCGGCGAGCAAACACGCAGTCGTCGGGCTCAGTGGGGCGTTGCGCGCCGAAGCCGCGCTGTACGGCGTGCGCGTGAGTGTGTTGTGCCCGGGCAGTGTCGACACGCCGATCCTCGACGCCGGGTTGCCCGCCGACCTGCCGCCGTTCACGGTCCCCGTCTTGACCGGCCGGGAGTACATGGCGACGGTTGGACTCCGTCCAATCAGCCCCGACCGGTTTGCCCGGGCGGCGTTGAAAGGCGTCGCACGCGATCGTGCCGTCGTGGTCGCTCCCGCCTCCGCCGCTGCGGTCTGGTACCTGCAACGGCTCGCGCCCGGGCTGGTCGAGGCCGTCGGTCGCCGGACCGCGCGCCGGATTACGCGCACGCTTGCGGCTCGCGTCAGCGAGGAGCGGCGCGCCGCTTCGGGTTGATCGACGTGACGGCGCGCCGGAGCGCCGGCGTCGCGACGGTCGTCGCGTCGATCCGATCGGTGCCGAGGAAGGCCATCATGCGCCGGAGCCCCGCCTGCAGAGCGTCCTTGAACCCAGGGGATCGGGCAAGGGCACTGTCCTCGAGCCAGATGCCGTTCACGACGAGCGTCTTCGATCGGCGGTCCGTCCGCAGATCGATACGCCCGGCGAGCCCGTCGCCCCAGAGCATCGGCATCGTGTAACGGCCGTACTGCACGAGCTCCTGCTTCTTGTAGATCTCCCACACGTAGTCGAACCCGAACAGCGCCTTGGCGCGAGCCCGGTCGACCGCGGGATCGAGAGGTGAGAGGAGGGTGACTTCGTCGACGGTCGTCGCGCCGATCGGGATCCAGGCCGCGGGAACGTGTCCGCTCGCGACCTCGTGCAAGGTCTCGAGATCGGCGCCGACCACGAAGTGGCGCCCGGGCCAGCCCTCGACCACGACGTCGACGAGCTCGCCGGCCTCGACCATCGTTCGTTCGAGGGCGCGTTCCTCGTCGCGCCCCACCTTTCGGACGAGAGGTTGGCTGAGCGGCCCGGGCCGGCCTATGCCCGCGAACGCGACCGCCTTGCGCGCACGGAACCGATCGGTCTCGTCGTCGCTCGCTTCGGTGATCAGGTGCGCGGGCGCGATGGCCTCGGTCGGTGCGTACACGCGCTCGAAACCGTCGCGATGATGCGTCATCGCTTCGCCGGTGATCCACAGGTAGTAGAGCGCGAGCGAGGAGTCCTTGCTGCCTCGGTAGCTGTCGACGGCCCGGCGCTCGGCGGCCGCGAAATCCCGGCTCGTCAGCGTCCCCCGCTCGTGCAGGAGGCTACGGATCGCGTCGAGTGCCGGCCCGTGCTCATCGACGATCCGTCGTGTGTTCGGTCGTTCGCGATGGCGCCGCATCAGAGTCCGCCAGTACGGGAGCTCGGCCATCGGTCGAACCGCGAGCCAGCCGCCCCAGTCGAAGAAGCGGCGCTCCCCGTAGGTCAGCGTGTCGAACAACGACGGCTCGTACCTGCTCACGCGGCTGTGCAGCGCGAGGTCGTGACTGCGAGCGACGATGACGAGTGGGTCGAGCTGGAGTTGCTCGATCGCAGTCATCGCGTCGAGCGTTCCCGCCTTCCCGGCGCCGCGGCGTCCGGGCCAAAGTCGTGGCGACCGAGGACGAATCGGCGAGCGACGGACGCGGAGATCGAGATCGCCTCCGGCGGGTTCGGCATAGCCTCAGTTTCGCCCGCCCTGAGGTCAGACGGAGAGTTCGGGTACTCCGGGCGCGAGCGCGGCGAGATCCCAACTCTGTGCGAGGAGCTCGTACGACCGCATGCGGTCGGCGGGACCGTGGAGCATCGTGGTGATCATCAGCTCGTCGGCGCCGGTGCGTTGCGCGAGTGCTTCCAGCTCGTCCCGGACGTGCTCGGGCTCGCCCCGGACGAGGGGTGCGGTCCAGGCCCGCACGATCTCGCGTTCGGTCGGGGTGAACACGTACTCGGCAGCTTCCTCCGGCGTGGGGAGCTGCGTAGGGCGGCCTTGGCGCAGCCGGACGAACGACAGCGCGCTCGGACCTGAGAGCCAACGGGCCCGGTCGTCGGTGTCGGCGCAGATCACCGGTACCCCGATCATCGAGTAGGGCTCGGCGAGATCGGCCGAGGGTTGGAACGAGTCGCGATATATCTGGAGTGCGGCAACGGTGTTCTGCGACGCGAAGTGGTGCGCGAACGAGAACGGCAACCCGAGTGCGCCGGCGACGCGGGCGCTGAAGTCGCTCGACCCGAGCATCCACACCGCGGGCCGGTAGCCCCGTCCGGGTACCGCCGTGATCTGCGGATGGGTGCCGTCGAAGAATGAGAAGAGGTCGCGGAGCTGCTCGGGGAACTCGTCGGCCATGATCGACGAGCGGCTGCGGCGGAGCGCGGCTGCGGTGGCCGGATCGGTGCCGGGCGCGCGCCCGATCCCGAGGTCGATCCGACCCGGATGCAACGCCTCGAGCATCCCGAACTGCTCGGCCACGACGAGTGATGCGTGATTCGGGAGCATCACCCCGCCCGCGCCGACCCGGATGGACTCGGTCGCGGCGGCGAGGTGAGCGATGAGCACCGGGGGAGAGGAGCTGGCGATCCCGGGCATGTTGTGGTGCTCGGCCACCCAGAGGCGCCGGTACCCGAGGCGCTCGACGAGCCGGGCCAGGTCGACCGAAGCCGCCAGCGCGATCGCCGCGGTCGATCCCTCGCCGACCGGAACGAGGTCGAGCACGGAGAGCGGGGGGCGCGAGGCGGGGGCAAGGTCATTCATCGGAGGTTGGAACCTTGGATCGACGCCGCATCTTCCCGAGACCCAACCCACCGCTCGAACCGGCGTTATCTCGGGGCACACAGTGCCCCGCAGTCACGCCGGTTCTGGGGCAAAGAACCGGCCCGGGCGCTGGTCGAGAGCGCTTCGCGACCGCGACGGGTCGGAAATGGGTAGGAGAGATGGGCGGCGCCGTTCGGTGTGTCGCCGACCGAGAGGTATCTCCATGGACATCGTGCGAAACGACGACGGGACACTGGTGGTTCCGGTGCCGGCGGAACGGCGCCACGACAGTGACGACGATGCCGACACGGGCGCTGAAGCACCTTCGGAAGCGACCACTCGCGTGCTGCACCCCGGAGAGGGCGGCTACGACGAGGCACTGGCGGAGTGGGACCTCCAGCAGAACCCCGACCGCGAGCCCGTCGTGTCCACAGCGAGTGGTCGCCAAGAGGCGATGACGCTGGTGCACACGGTCGCGGAGGCCGAAGACCACGCAACGGCGATCCCCCCTGCGGTGGAAGCGCTCGACGACCCCGAAGCAAGTGGTCAGGCCTTACGGCATGTGCTCGTGGGCGGCGTCCACTCGGTCGAGGGCTTCGCGGCCGAGGTCGCCGAGGCCGAAGGGGGCGAGCCGTTGCCGGCGCACGAGGCGACCAAGATCATCGGTGAGGTGCTCGCCGAGCTCGACTGACCGGGGTTTCCATTCGCTGCGTTACCCGGCTGGCGAATCGGCTGTGCGCGCGGTGGCGAGCGCCGTGGCCCACCAGTGCAGATCGTCACCCATGAGCGCGAGCTTCGGCGCGAGCGGTTCGCGCGTCGACGGCTCGAACACCTCGGCCCGCAATGCCGGAACCAGCACGTCCGGAAGGATGTGCACGGCGTGGCGGAGCGGGGCCATCTCCAGCTCGACCATCACCAGCCGCAACTGCTCGACGGCGCGAGCACCGCCGACGTTGCCCCACGCGACGAACGTCACCGGCTTGTGCCGCCATTCGACGAACGTGTGGTCGATCGCGTTCTTCAGCACAGCCGAATATCCATGGTTGTAGTCGGGCGTCACGATGACGAAGCCGTCGGCCCTATCAAATGGGCTCCCCGAACCGACGCGTCTCCGCCGACGGGTAGTCGCGCCGCGTGCGTGCGGGCGCCAGGCCGTCGAAGAACGGCAACGGGTGGTCGCGGAGGTCGACGACCTCCACCTCCATGTCGCCGCGCGCCTCGAGCCCATCCGCGACCCACAGCGCGGCGCGCTCGCTGAAGCGGTTCTCGCGCGTGCTCCCGAGCACGACCTGGATGCGGATCAACGAGGGCTTCCGCTGATCGCCGGCTCGGGCATCTCCGGCGGCTCGATGTCGGCCGACGTCAGTTGCGGCCCCTCCACGTCGAGGTGGGGGAGTATTCGATCGAGCCAACCCGGCAGCCACCAGTTGGCGTCGCCCAGAAGCTCCATCGTCGACGGGACGATCACGAGTCTGATCAACGTGGCATCGATGAAGATCGAAGCGGCGAACCCGATCCCGAAGAGCTTGATGATGATGTTGTCACCGAGCACGAACGACAAGAAGAACGTGCACATGATCGCGGCGGCCGCGGTGATCACACGCGCGGTTGCCGACAAGCCGTCGGCCACCGCGGTCGCGTTATTGCCGCTCTTCAGGTACTCCTCCCGGATACGGGAGAGCAGGAAGACCTCGTAGTCCATCGAGAGCCCGAACAGGATCGCGAACATCATGATCGGGAGGAAGGCCTGAATCGGCCCTTCCTTGCTCACCCCGACGAGCTGCTTCCCCCAGCCGTACTGGAAGATCATCACCACCACGCCGTACGCGGCGCCGATCGACAGCAGGTTCATGATCGCGGCCTTGAGCGGCACGAGAATCGAACGGAACACCGCCATCAGGAGCAGGAAGCTCAAGAGGATCACGACCGCGATGAAGAGTGGCAATCGTTGCCCGAGCAGGTTCGCGAAGTCGTCGGTAAGCGCGTTGAAGCCGCCCACGTACACCTTCACTCCGGAGACGGCCGTCGCTTGCGGGATCACGTCCTTGCGCAGATGGTGCAAGAGGGTGCTCGTCGCCTCGTCCTGCGGCGAGGTCGTCGGATACAGGCGGATCACCGCGGTCGTTCCCGCCGTATTACTGACCGCGGGCAGCACGGTCGCGACGCCCTTGGTGGCGACGAGGGCGTCGTGCAGGCGCGCGAGGTCGACGCTCTTGTCGGCGCCGGCGGGGAGCTGGACCGCCAAGAGGAACTGTCCGTTGAAGCCCGGACCGAAGCCTTCGGCTAACAGGTCGTAGGCCTGGCGCGTCTGCGTGCCCTTGGCGTCGTTGCCCGCGTCGACGAATCCGAGGCGCAGCGACAGCACCGGCGCCGCGAGCGCGATCACGATCGCGAGTCCGGCGATCGTCAACAGCCACGGGCGCCGCTGCACGAAGCGGCTCCAGCGGTGCCACACCGTCTCGCGTGTGCCGTCACCTTCGTTGTGGACCCAGGGCAGGCGCAGCTTGTCGATGTTCGTGCCGACGAAGCCGAGCACCGCCGGCAACAGCGTGACTGCGGCCGCGACCGTCAGCGCGACCACCGCAGCCGCTCCGATGCCGAGGCCACTGATGAACGACAGGCCGATCGCCAACATGCCGAGGAGGGCGATGATGACCGTGAGCCCGGCGAAGAGGACGGCCCGGCCCGACGTGTCGATGGCGGTGACGACCGCTTCTTCGGGGCCGAGTCCCGCCTGCAGGCCCTGGCGGTAGCGGGTGACGACGAACAACGCGTAGTCGATCCCGACGCCGATGCCGATCATGGTCGCCAACGTCGTCGCGAAGCTCTGCAGCGGATAGACGTGGGTGAGCAGCCCGATGACGGGCAGCCCGACCGCGATGCCGGCGAGGGCGACGATGATCGGGAGGGCCATCGCGAGGACCGAGCCGAAGGCGATGAGGAGGATGAGGATGGCGGCGAGGATGCCGATGCCCTCGCTCGACGGCGGCGCGTTCCGCTCCGACTGCTGGATGAGCTGCCCGCCGAGCCGGACTTCGAGCTGCGAGGTCGTGTGCCGCTCGGCCAGCGTGATCATCTGCTTGCCGACGGAGTTCGGGATGTCTTGCGACTTGGCGTCGAGTTGAGCATTCGCGAGTGCGACGGTCCCCGACTTCGAGATGCTGGCGGGCGTGGTCAGCGGATCGCTCACGTTGGTGACGTGCTGCACGCGGCTCATCGCGGCGATGAACGCCTTCGCTTGTTGTTGCACCGCGGGATCCTGCATCGACGGCGTGCCCTTCATCACGACCTGGACGTTGTCGCCCGACTGTGCTTTGAAGTTCGCGCCGAGCAGGTTCGTGGCCCGCGTCGATTCGGTGTTGGGTGCGCTGAAGTTGGTCGTGAAGTTCGTCCCCACCGCGGCGGAGAGCACGTTCACGCCGACAAGAGCGACGAGCCAGAACACGACGACCAGACGGCGACGGCGATAACAGAAGCGAGCGAGGGCGCGAGGCGACATGAGGGGAAGGCCTCCGGGGGGAAGGAGCGTGGTGTCGAGGGGGAGTGCAGCGTTCGAGGTAATTCAGAACCGTACGGAGGAGCCGTTGCCTCACCGTGATGGTAAGGGTACCTGACTATACTCGGTGCCGTGTCCGGCCCCCGAAGCGCGCTCGATTCCGCTGCTGACGGCGCCGGCGAGTCACGCGACGAGCTCGTCGTGCTGTTGATCCGGGCCGCGAAAGCCATCGTCGACAGCGTGCGGGCCGAGAAACCGCCGGGGAACTCGTCGATGACGCCGGTGCACGGGCTCGCCGCCCGCTACCTGGCCGGCCGCGACGACGTGACGACCGTAGAGCTGGGCCGCCACCTCGGGATCACGAAACAATCGGCCTCCGAAGTGGTCGCGATGCTGGAGAAGTCGGGGACCGTCCGGCGCGCCCCGCACCCGAGTGACGGTCGGGCGCGGGTGTTGCTCCTGACCGACGCGGGCGAGGTGCGGCTCGAGGAGGGTCGGGCCCGCTGGCTGCGCATCGAGGACGAGTGGGCAGAGCTTGTCGGCCGCGACAAGCTCGACGTGATGCGCGAGGTGCTCGAAGACATCCTTACGGCCGACATGGTGGCGCGCGACCAGCGCCCCCCGCTCGATCAGAACGCGAGCTGCGTCGACTCGTAGATCTCGATCGTGGGCGCGGCCGACGTGAGGCCGCGCAAGCCGGCGACGAACGCGCCCGACTCCGGTACCTGGAAGTGCGTGTCGAGCGCGGCGCGATCGGCCCAGTGCTCGATGAACACCAGGCGGTTCGGATCCTCGACGTCGTGATGGATCGAGTGCAGCAGGCATCCGGGCTCGTTGCGCGAGCGGCGGACGTGTTCGAGCCCGAGGCGGACCACCGCGCCGCGCGAGTCGGGCTGGGCTTGGACGCTTCCGATCACGATGATCACGCCGACGTTCTACACGCCGGCGAGCGCGGTGGCACGATGGTCAGGAGGCGGCGAAGCGGTGCCGTCGGATTGTCGACGGCACCCTGCTCCCCACGATCGCGGCAACCGCGGTGGTGATCGCGATGAGCGCGACGATTCCGACCAGGAGTGTCAGCCCCGGCAGGGTGTCGTTCGGAGCGATCCCGATGCGTGACGCGAACGCGCTCCACGCGAGGTGCCCGGCGACGAGACCCGAAGGGATCCCGACGACGAGCGCCGACACGGTAAGCACGAGCCCTTGCCAGCGCAGGGCTGCGACGAGCTCGCGTGGGGTGCATCCCAACGCGCGGAGCACGGCGAGATCACTCGTCCGTCGGCGCATCGTGCTGACGAGCGCGTGTACCAGCGTGGCGACCAGGAACAGGATGAGGACGATACCGATGACTAGTGGAAGGCCCCGCGCGTTGCGGTAGCCGTCGATCTCGGCCGGGCGGCTGTCCGTCATCACGCACGAGGTGTCGGCACAACCTTCCTTCGCCAGGTGAGCCCGCAGATCGTGCGCGGCCGCGGCCTCGGTGCCCGGTGCGAATCGCAAGAGCAGGTAGTTGTAACGGCCGTCGGGCACGGACTCGTCGTGTACCGGGAACAGCGACGCGGTCCCGAGCGCGCCGGTGCCGAGTCCGGTTTCGCCGAATCGCTCGTTGCCGAACGCGGGGAACGTGGTGGTGCCCACGATCGTCAGGTCGACCTGTGTCGTTCCGACCGTCGCCTGGACGTGATCGCCGATGTGCGCGTGGATCCGGCGCAGCGTCCGGGCCCCGAAGACGATCTCCTTGGAGTCGTTCGGGAGCCGTCCGGCGTTGATGTCCGGCGCGAGCGAGGCCCACAGCCGGTCGATACCGATGGCCGGGATCGCGTGGCCGGCCACCGTGAGGGTCCCGACGTTGAGCGCGCTCGCCGCGGTCACATTCGGGAAATGCTCGACCGCCGGTTGGGCCTCCGGCGGGATCGCGCCGAAGTTCGACCCCACCGCCGCGCTCCAGTTCCAGCCGTACAGGCGCGGCGTAATCGTCCAATGACCGAGATTGGTGCCGAAGGCAACGGTCGCCGTCACCGCCGCGATGACAAGGATCAGGCTGGCGAGGACGCTCCGCACCGGTGTCGCGGTTCGTCCGCGGCCGGCCTGGAACGCGAGCCGGGTGCCGACGACCGCGGGAACACCGAGGCCGCGGCGCGCCTCGAGGTCGGCGATGTGAGACCGTTGCTCCCTGCGTTCGACCGCGGCCGGACCCGGCAACGCGGAACTGTTGACGAGCCGCAGCAACGCGGGCAGCGCGGCCACGAGCACGCCCACGACGGTCAACGCGATCGCGGCGACGGTGAGCCCGACGTCGATCGACATGCCGGGGCGTGGCTCCGCATCGCGCGCGGCGCCGATCGGTGTGAGTGGCGAGAACAGGAAGCCCAGGAGCGCGCCGACGAGCGCGGCGCCGAGTGCAACGAGTAGGAGGGACGGCACCTCCATCGAGAGCCGTTGCCGGCGCGTCGCCCCCAGCGCTCGGAACTGTGCGTGGTCGTCGGCTCTCGTGGCCAGTGATTGGCCGAGCGACTGGGCCACGAGGAACAGACCGACGAGCGCCGCGAGCGCGGCGATGGCCCACAGCCCACGGATCAGCGGATCGTTCGCGCTCTCGACCTTGCCGAGCCCGTCGTCGGTCGGAGCGACAGTCATTCCGACGTCGGGAGCGATCAGGTTCGACGTGCCGACCGCGGCGCGCAGCGCTGTGACGCCGGTGCCGGGCCGGAGGCGGATCATCTCGTTGATGTAGAAGGTCGAGTTGGGGTAGCGACGTTGGAACGCGGGTGTGAGGAACACGCGCGGTACGCGCAACGCGGGCGTCAACAAGAGCTCGTTGGGGAGCTCGCCGATCCCGACGACGTTCAGCGACAGCTGTTTCGCCCGATCGAGTCGGGGTGTACCCGTCGCGAAGTCGTACGCGTCGACGTCGAACTCGAACAGATCGCTGACGTGGGTGCCGACGCGCCATCCGGTCGTCCGCGCGGTCGCGGAGCTGATCGTGATCTCGTCGGAGCGCTCCGGATCGGCGAGACGGCCCGAATGGAGTCGTAGCGTCTCGATCGTTCGTCCCGCTACGTTGTCGTACGCGACGAGGCCGAACGCCGACCCGACGTCGAGGCGGTGGTCGACCTGCCCGTTGACGACCCGATACAGCGTGATGCCGCCGAAGCGGCCGTGGCCCGTGACGATGGGTGCCCGATCCAGATTGTCGAGCACGTGCATTCCATGCTCGCGCAGCTGCACGGTCTGCGCCGGGTTCGAACCCAGTGCGTTGGCGCTGACGACCGCGTTCGACGCGTTTCCTGTGGCAAGACCCCGGGCAAAGGCGGTCTCGGTCCGGCGTGCGGCCTGCGCCGCGAGCAGCGCCGCAGTGACGGCCAGCGCGATGAGGAACAGGGCGCCGATCCATCGCGTTGCGTGCCGTCGTTCCGTCCCGAGTCGAAACCGTGCGAGCCCCACTGCGGCAGTCTCGGCTGCGGTCACGACATCGGCAAGCGGGACACCACCCGCGCTTGCGGGGTGCAGCCACCCCTGGGTCGCGACACCTGTACTCCGCAGCCGATTACGGGCCCTTGTCGTTCGGCAAGTTGCACGTGCTCGCGAACATCGCCGGAGTGTCCTCGACGCGATGACGATTCCCGACGATGCCGATCTCTCGTTGTTCACGCGGGCCGACGCGGTGATCCCGCGCAAAGTCGGAGCCGGCCGAGATCGCTGGTGTGATCGCGTTCCCGGCCTCTCAGGAAGCCGCGATGAGTACCGGTGCCGCGTGTGTCGTCGACGGCGGTGCGACCGCCTGAGGCTCAGAGACGCATCAACACCTTCTTGTGATGAAGGAATTCGGCGATGCGCGCGCGGCTGCGTCGCGCGCTCGCACGCGGCGATCGCAGGAGCGTGCCCGCGAGCACGCCTGTGAGACGCCGTTCCCGCTGACCTCCTCGACCGGGAACAGCTGGAAGCCGCGGTGAAGAATCGTCATGAACGACTTCCGATGTCGCATGGACTGATCCGCCCGGTGCCGCGGGGCCGGATCTCGCGTGGCTCGCGACGACGCCAACGCGGCTGAATGGAACGGGCGCTCGCTGCGCAGCGCAGCCGATGGCGCGAGCTCGGTTTCGCCTGACGTCGACGATCGCACGCTCGTCGTCGCTGCGGAGACTCCGCAACCGGTATAGGCCGACGGAACATCGCGCGCGCGGTGATCTACGCTCTGGCGCTTCGTACCGGGGGGGGCGAAACGAGGATCGTGTGAAGAAGGCGCGGCTACTACTCGCGATGCTGACGCTCTCGACGATCGCAGTAGTCGCGGGCGCGGCCGCCGCGCATGCGGACACAAGTCGTTGCCTGAGCCGGATCCCGACCTCGGCCGCCGACTACCAGGCCCTCACGAACAGCCGCGACGGTTCGTTCGGCATCGGTGACATCACGTCGGGGATCCGGCTTCCCGACGGTCGGAACTTCTACGTGCTCGGCGACACTGCGTACTACGGCGTCCGGCCCGGAGGGAGCGCGGGAACCATCGAGGGTTTCGGGAACAACTCGGCTTGGGTGCAATCCGGCAACTGCTTCACGCTCTTAAATCACACGGGCGCGGGGCTGCGGAGCTGGGTAGTGCCGCCGCAGCAGGACGGATCGTTCTACTGGCCGGGTGCGTCGGTGGTGGTGGGTTCTCGCCTCTACGTCTTCATGCAACGGTTGCGGGCGAGTGGGACCTTCGGTGCCTCGCTCGGCGCGGTCGTCGCCGAGTTCGACCTTCCTTCCCTGAAGTTGGCGCGGCTGACGCCGATCCCGTGGATGGCGAAACGCGTGTTCGGTAACGGCGCCGTGTACGACGGCGGGTACATCTACACGTACGCCCCGCAGACGCGCACGTGCCCGTTCTGCTTCGCGAGCGACATGTACGCGGCGCGGGTGCCCGAGAACCAGATCATGGTTCCGAGCGCGTGGCGGTATGCGTCGGGCCCGAACTGGGTCGCCGACCCGAACGCGGCGACCCCCGTCCTGAGTGCCGCAGTCAGCAACACCGACGTGCAGCGGTACGGCAACGGCTTCTTGTTGATCACGAAGACCATCAACATCATCGGTCCGCCAGTCGAGGCGTGGTTCTCGCCGAATCCGGCCGGACCGTGGCAGGACCTGGGGATGGTCTTCTCCGTTCCGGAACCGCCCTCGTCGTTCGTGCCGGGCTTCACGTACCAACAGTCGTATACGTACAACCCGGTTGTGCTCGCGACGGCGCGCCTGGCCGACGGCGGTTTCCTCGGCTCGTACAACGTCAACAGCTTCGATCCGTCCGAGGCGAAACGCGACGGTCTGCTGCTTGGGCCGCGGTTCGTGTCGGTCCACCTTCCGTCGCCGCCGAGTGCGGCGCCGAGACCAAGCAGCTCGCCCGGAGTGTCTCCGTGGACGCCCACCTTTGCGGTCGATGCGCACGGACGCGTAAGCACCATCGACGGCGGAGCGGGCTTCGGCCGTCTCGTCACCAACGTTGCGGTCGGCGTCGCTCGCACCCCGACGGCTCGCGGCGCGTGGATCGCATCCGCCGACGGCGGCATCTACGCATACGGCGATGCGGCGTTCTACGGGTCGATGGGCGCGGCGCACCTCAATCAGCCGATCGTCGGGATTGCGGCGACGCCGACGGGCCGCGGTTACTGGCTCGTCGCGCGCGACGGTGGGATCTTCTCGTTCGGCGATGCGCGCTTCTACGGTTCGACGGGAAACATCCGGCTGAACAAGCCGATCACGGGCATGACGTCGTCGCCCACCGGTCGCGGCTACTGGTTCGTCGCGACTGACGGTGGGCTGTTCGGGTTCGGTGACGCCCGCTTCTTCGGGTCGACCGGTGGTGCCCCGCCGGCGTTCCCGATTGTCGGCATGGCGTCGACGCCTGACGGTCGGGGCTACTGGCTCGTGACTCTCGTCGGCCAGGTGTACGGCTTCGGCGACGCCGCGTACAAAGGGAATTCGCCGTTGCCGTTGCGGGCGCTGACCGCGGGCATCGTGACCACTCCGGGCGGCTACCGGGTCGTCGACGCGGCCGGCAACGTGTTCGTGCGCACGAACACTCCGACGACCCGGCGGATCTCGCACGGGACGCTGATCGTCGGCGCAGGATGAGGCGCGCCCGGCGACCGGGCTAACGGGCTAACGGGCGAAGACCAGCAACCCCGCGGACAGCAACGCGATGCCAATCCCGTACGCGACCGAGAGCGAGCGCTCGCGGACTCGCAGCGCGACCGACGCGCCGACCGTTGCGAGCGGGACCGAGGCGAGCCCGAATACGAGGGTGAGCGACCAGTCGATGTGGCCCATCCAGGCGTGCACGATGGTGCCCGGTACGGCGAGGGCGGCGGCCAATGCGAGCGACGTTCCGAGCGCGCGCCGTACGGGCATGTGCAGCACGCTCATGAAGAGCGGCGCGAGCAGAAAGCCGCCGCTGTTTCCGAGGAGTCCCGAGACGAGGGCCGACACCGCGACGACGGCGATCGTCCGCGGCTGTGACACCTGCGGGACCGTGTCGGGAGCGAGGGTCTCGGTGTCGGGATCGGCATGGACCGATGCGAGCACACGGAGCCCGAGCCCCAGCAGGATCACGTCGGTCGCGAGCACGAGCGGTCCGCCACCGATCCAACGGGTGAGGAACGCGCCGAGGGCCGTCAGCGGGAGCCCGACCACCAGGCCGATGCGCAGGACGCTTCGGTCGACGTGACCGGCGCGGGCGTAACCGCGGCTGGCAAGCAGCGTGGAAGGGATGGTCGCCGGCAGCGGGGAGGCGATGGCGACGATGGCGGGGACGCCCAGGGCGTGGAGAAGGGGAGTCGAGATCGCGGATCCGCCCTTGCCGAACGCGCCCGCCAGGAAGCCGACGCCGGCTCCGATGATCAGCGCTCCGAGGAGGATGTGCAGGTCCACCCGTTCATTCAACGGCTCCCGGAGCCATTGATCAAGCCTCTGGGAGCTACCGATATCATCGGATATGACTATGAGTCGAGCTGCCGTACGCCCGAGAGAATCGTGATGGAGCTACGCCACGTCGAGTACGTCCTCGCCGTGATCGATCACGGCACCTTCACCGCGGGCGCGGCGGCGGTCGGCGTGTCGCAGCCGTCCCTCTCCGAGGGCATCCGTCGGCTCGAGACGGAGTTGGGGGTCCGGTTGTTCGACCGCATCGGGCGGACGGTCGTCATCACCGACGCGGGCCGGGCATTCGACGGTCCGGCCCGGCGCATGATTCGCGAGCGCGCCGTCGTACTCGACGCGGTCGGCGCCGTCCGCGAGCTCGAGACCGGCACGCTCGACCTCGTGGCGCTGCCGACGCTCGCGGTCGATCCGCTCGCCGCGCTCGTGGGCCGGTTCCGGATGCTCCATCCCGGGGTCGTGATCCGGGTGTCGGAGCCCGAGGACGCTGACGCGGTCGCCGATCGTGTTGCCGAAGGTCACAGCGAGGTCGGTCTCGCCGAGCTGCCGGCGCGCCGGGACGACCTCGTGGCGATCACGCTCGCGCTTCAGGAGATCGTCGCGGTGTGCCCGCCGGGAACGACGTTGCCCGCGCCGGGGCGGCTCCCGGTCGGGCACCTCGCGGGAATGCCACTCGTGGCCACGCCTCCGGGAACGTCGACGCGCGACTTGCTCGACCGCGCGCTCGCGGCGGCTGCGATCGCGCCGCTCATCGCGGTGGAGATCTCGCAGCGCGAAGCGATCGCGCCGCTCGTCCTCACCGGCGCGGGCACGTCGTTCCTGCCGTGGTCGATGGCGGAGACCCTGGGCGGTCAGGGCGCGGTGGTGGCTCGCCTCGTGCCGTCCCTGACGAGAACGATCGGGTTGCTGCATCGCGCCAACCCCCTGACGCCGTCGGCGCGTGCCTTTGTGGAGCTCGCGCGGGCCAAGCGCGACTGACGCGCGCCGAGCTACGAGGCGTGATCGCCCGCAGTAGTGGCGAACTGCTCGAACGCCTGGGCGACGGTCGTGTCGGCCCCGATCGAGGCCGCGACCCAGTCGAGCGCCGGCCGCGGAGTGTCGCGGAAGAAGCTCGCCCGGGATCTCCATACGTGTGGGAACCTTTTGGGTAGAACAGTGGTTCACCTTGACGGTATCCACCCGTAGAAGAGGTACAAGATGTTCCTACGTCGCGACAAGGCCCACCCGGTCACCGCCGACGATGCGTTGCCGGGTCGGCCGAAGCGTCCGTTCGCGGTTCCCGAGCGCCACTTCGTGCTCGGCACCCCGCTCGAGCCGCCGTTCCCTGACGGGCTCGAGCAGATCGTTGTGGGGATGGGATGTTTCTGGGGCGCGGAGCGGAAGTTCTGGGAAGCCGAGGGCGTCTACACGACGGCGGTCGGTTACGCAGGCGGCATCACGCCGAACGCCACCTACGAGGAAGTTTGCTCGGGCCGCACCGGTCACACGGAGGCCGTGCTCGTCGTGTTCGATCCGAAGGTCACGTCGGTCGAGGCCATGCTCCGCATCTTCTGGGAGAGCCACGACCCGACCCAGGGCATGCGCCAGGGGAACGACGTCGGCACGCAGTACCGCTCCGGCATCTACACCTTCAGCGACGCCCAGGCCGACGTGGTCGACGCCTTGCGGAAGATGTTCCAGGAGAAGCTCGGAGAGGCGAAGTATGGCGAGATCACGACGGAGATCGCGCCGGCGTCGACCTTCTATTACGCCGAGGACTACCACCAGCAGTATCTCGCAAAGAACCCGGCCGGCTACTGCGGTCTCGGTGGCACCGGCGTGAGTTGCCCCATCGGGGTGGCACGCGCCGAGTAACTCGGCTCGTGCACTCCGACAGCCCATGCAGCACCCTCCCCCGGGCGTGACCGCGCCCGAAGATCCGGAGATCGACCCGTACGTCGACTTCACTCGCGACGAGTGGAGTCGGCTGCGGGCGTCGACGCCGATGTCGTTGGCCGAGGACGACCTCGCGCAGCTGCGGGGACTCGGCGAACCCATGCCGATGAGCGAGGTCGAAGAGGTGTACCTCCCGCTCTCGCGGCTCTTGAATCTCAACGTCGCCGCAAGCCGTGAACGCCACGCGGTGACCGAGACGTTCCTCGGTCATCTGCACGCGAACGCGCCGTACGTCATCGGCCTCGCCGGGAGTGTCGCCGCGGGCAAGAGCACGATCGCCCGAATGCTGCAAGCGCTTCTCGGTCGCTGGCCCGACCATCCGCGCGTCGACCTGGTCACCACCGACGGTTTCTTGTTCTCGAACGCCGATCTCGAGGCGCGTGGGCTCATGGCCCGGAAGGGATTCCCCGAGAGCTACGACGTGCGCGCGTTGATGCGCTTTCTCGTCGAGCTCAAAGCCGGCGCGCCCCAGGTGCGCGCCCCGCGCTATTCGCACCTCACGTACGACATCGTCGAGAGTGAGGAGATCATCCTCGCGTCGCCCGACATCGTGATCGTCGAGGGCGTCAACGTCTTGCAGACGCCGTCGCGGCGAGGGCGGGTGGAGGCGAGCGTCGTCGTCTCGGACTTCTTCGACTTCTCGATCTACGTCGATGCCGCCGAGGAGGATCTCGAACGGTGGTACGTCGACCGGCTCCTCTTGTTGCGGGAGACGTCGTTGCACGACCCCCGGTCGTACTTCAACTTCCTCACCCAGTCGACCGAGGAGTCGACACGCGAGTTCGCGCACTCGGTGTGGAACTCGGTGAACCTCGTCAACCTGCGGGAGAACATCGCGCCGACGCGTGGTCGCGCCAACCTAGTGCTGGAGAAAGGGAGCGATCACGCGATCGGGCGCGTGCGGCTCCGGAAGCTCTAGTCGAGCGAGATGTCGGCCCGTACGCCGCGCAAACCGAACCACGCGAGCTCGGAGATCCACGCGGCCAACTGGTCGCCGTCGACGTGGGCGTTCGGATCGCGCAGCGCGTTGAGACCGACCGATTCAGCCATGCCGACGATTGCGTTGGCGAGGATCTGGCGTTGCTCCTCGGGGGCGGGGATCTCGATCAACGTCGCAATCGTCTCCGCCGCGGCATCGAGGATCTCTTCGACGATGCGGGCGAACTCGGGATCGGAACGCAACGACGTGCCGAGCAGGAACAAGAACCCGGTGCGATCGCCGAACGCGAAGCGGAAGTACGCACGGAATCCGAGCTCGACCCGCTGGCGGAACGTTCCCGCCTCGGCGGTGGCTTCGGCGAGCGCGCTCAGGAGCTGGCGGCCGGTCTCCTCGAGCAGATCGATGTAGAGCGCCCGCTTGCTCGGAAAGTGCTGGTAGAGGACGGGTTTCGTGACGCCCGCCCCTTCCGCGATCTCGTCCATCGACGTCGCGTGGAAGCCCTGGCGTGCGAAACGTTCCCGGGCGACCTCGAAGAGTTGCTGACGCCGTTGATCGGCCGGCATCCGCACCGCGGGCCGCGCCGGCGTACCGGTCGGGTCAGACACTCGACTTCATCGGCATCGAATAGCGGTCGACATGATCGAAGTTCCGTTCCCGCAGGGAGTCGACGGCACTCGCTTCCGCGTCGGTGAGCGGGAGCTCCGATGCCCGGGCGTACTCGCGGACTTCGTCGACGGAGAGCACCGTGGGCAAGACCGTCGCGAAGTTCGGGTTGGCCAGGATGCCGGAGATGGCAGCCTGACCGATCGTGCGCCCGGTTTCCGGCGTGTACAAGAATCCGAGCGTCCCGGCCTTCTCGAAGTTGTCGAGCATGTTGTCGCGGTTTCGGTGCGCGCGGTGATCGCCGGGCGGGAAGACGGTGTCGAGCGTGATTTTGCCCGAGAGGGTGTCCGAGGCGTGCGGCACGCGTGCGATCAGCGAGATATTGCCGTTGCGCACCTGCTCGCGCGCGGCGAACGAAAGGCCCGGTTCCTGTTCGAGGATGTTGAACACCGTCTGCAGAGTCGTGATCGGTCGGGTGTCGATCGAGACGTTGCCCTCTTCGACCCAGCCGATCGCAGGGCCGAGGGCGACCCCGAGCTCGCGAACCTTGCCTTCTGTCTTCAGCGCGACGAGCGTCTCCCACAGCGCGTCGTCCACGATCGGCTCGATGCGGGGGTTGTGCAGCTGCAGCAGGTCGATGTGGTCGGTCGCGAGGCGCGCGAGCGACGAGTCGACCTGGCGGCGTATAGAGCTCGGCTCCCAGTCGTACGGGCGCGCGCCCTGGATCTCGGTACGGGGCGCGTCGATGTCGTACCCGATCTTGGTGGTGAGGACGATGTCGTCGCGGCCCTTGAGGTAGTCGCGCAGGATCGTCTCGCCCGCGCCGTCGGCGCCGTACACCGGCGCCGTGTCGAAGAACGTGATGCCCTCGTCGAGCGCGGCCTTGATCATGTCGTGCGGATCGTCGGTGCGGCCCCACCAATCCGTGACCAACGTCCACGTACCGAAACCGACCTCGGACACGACGAGGTCACTGTGACCCAGGGAGCGATAGCGCATACGCCGAGGCTACGTCGGCGTGCCTCAGATGCCGTAGTCGACGACGGACCGGGCCACCTCGCCTGCTTCCATCGACTTGAACGCGTCGTTGATGCCGTCCAGACCGATCCGGCGTGAGACCAGCTCGTCGAGCTTCAGCGTGCCGTCTTTATACAGCTCGACCAGGCGAGGAACGTCGCGCCGCACGTCGGAGGATCCGTACCAGGAGCCGCGTACCTGCTTCTCGTTGACGAGGAGCTCCATGGCGATCGGGATCTCCATGGTCTGCTCCATCTTCGGGACGCCGACGATGATCGCCTGACCACCGCGCCGAGCCATGGCAAACGCCTGCTGCACGGTCTCCTTCAGCCCGATGACCTCGAACGACACGTCGACGCCCCGCCCGCCGGTGAGTTCGTGCACCTGAGCGACGGGGTCGCCGTTGCCGGCATTGACGAGATCGGTGGCGCCGAACTGCTTCGCCATGTCGAGCTTGGAGTCGAATCGGTCGATCGCGATGATCCGTTCCGCGCCCTTCCACTTGGCGCCCTGGATCGCGTTGAGGCCCACGCCGCCGCAGCCGATGACTGCGATGGTGTCGCCCTTGGCGATGTCGGCGGTGTTCGCGGCGGCGCCGAAGCCCGTGAGCACGCCGCACCCGATGAGTGCAGCACTTGTGAACGGGACGTCGGCGTCGATCTTGACAACGCTGATCTCGGGGCAGACGAGCTCCTCGCTGAAGGTGCCCAGCGCCGACATCTGGTGCAGCGCGGCGCCGTTGCGGGAAAAGCGCGGCGTCATGTCGAGCTGCGCGCCGAGAGCCATCGCGAGGAACCCGGTCTCGCACATCTCGGGCGTGTCGTGCGTGCACATGTAGCACGTTCCGCACTGCGGGACGAACGAGAGCACGACGTGGTCACCCTTCTTCACTCGCGTGACAGCCTCTCCGACCGCCTCGACGATTCCCGCACCCTCGTGGCCGAGCACCGACGGGAGCGGCGAGAGCAATGTCCCGTTCACGACCGAGAGATCGGAGTGGCAGACGCCGGAAGCGCCCATGCGCACGCGCACCTCGCCGGCCTTCGGGTCGTCGAGACCGACGTCGACGACCTCGAGCGACTCGTTGATCGCAGCACACACAGCGGCTTTGGGCATGGGAACTCCTTTTCGAGGTCCGACGCGCGTTCGACCGGCGTGTCGACGTCGTCGATGGTAATACCGGCGCCTATATACCGAGTTCCCGGTCCTCGCGCTGGGCGGCCCGCACTCCGTAGCCGAGCACGATCGGGATCGGGAGCACGACGCACGCGACCGCCATGCCGATGATGCAGACCGTGACGGCCCAGGTCGCGAACGAGGTGGCGACACCGACGAAGAAGGCGACGATCGCGATCAGGAGCGCGAGATACCCGATGCGCTTGCCGACTGTGACGAAACGGGCGATGCGTGCCCGCCGGGCCACGAACGGGTCTTCGGCTACCACGCCATCCACCCGTGGGCGGAGAACGTCTCGTCGATCGCGACCGGGAGGTCGGCGATCGAGTACGACACCCGGGCCCGACTCACATTGGCCTCGTAGTAACGCTCGCGCACGGCCGGTCGCTCGGCGAGGAACTTGACGACATTCTCCGGTTGTTGGGTCGAGAAGACCCGGACCCCGGCGGCCACGATCTCGGCGAGCACCGGGTAGGGGAACGCGGCGCAGGCACGCCGGTACGCGATCGACTCCACCACGGGGTTGCCGAATCCTTCCCACGTCGACGGGAACACGACGAGATCGCACGCGGCGTAGGCATCGGCGGCCCGGGCCGCGCGCCCGAGCGTGATCGGGACTTCCGCCCGCTCGATGATGCGGTCGAGCACCGGCGCGTAGCCGTCTTCGGCCGGACCGGAGATCCATAATCGCGACGACAGCGCGGGCGAGAGCGCGTGCAGTTGCTGGGCGAACCGGAGCGCACCGGGGACGTTCTTGCGCTCGATGGCGCGCGCGGGCTGGAAGAGGACGAACTCGTCGTCGGCGAACCCGAGCTCCTTGCGAGTCGTCTCCCGATCACCGGGCGCAGGGTCGAGATCGAAGTAGTTGTGCACCGTCACCGCGTCGGCGTAGCCCCGGGCGTGCAACTCGCGGCGGCTCCGGAGATTGATCGTCGCGTGCAGCGCGCCGGGCAGGCGCGGCGGGAACTCGGCTTCCAGCTCGGTAAACTGACGCCGTTGCCACGAAAGGTCGTGATGGCGGAAACACACACGTCCACCGTGCTCGGCCGTGACGCGCGCCACCGCGCGCGCGGCTTCGAGGTTGATCGGCAGAGAACAAAGGTTCTCGACGATCACGAGGTCGGCGCCTTCGATTGCGGCGCGCAGCCCGTCGAGATCGATCGGATGCGGCTCGAGGGGGTCGATCGAAAGGCCGGGCATGACGAGGTCGTCCGGCTCCGCGTCGCCGGCGATCTCCCCCGCGACCCGACGGGTCTCGAACCCGAGATCGTGCAGAGCCGAGGCCCACTTGCGCGCTTCGACCGAGACGCCGTCGGCGCCTCCCAGCCGGAACGAGACGGTGACCGCCTGCGGCGCCATGGCGCCGACGATAGGGCGTACTAGGTGGCTGGTGTGAAACGGCGGGACGTGGGCGTGGTTCGCGGTTCGGTGACGGTGTGTGTCATCGACGCGAGTTCTGTTGGTGTCGGCGATCGCGTGGGGTCCGCGGGCGGCGGTCGTTGGCGCCGGTCAGGGCGTAG
>JBBSFB010000019.1:0-71159 GCA_038239145.1 Acidimicrobiia bacterium | reverse complement strand
TCGAACGCCCGGACGACGCGCAAGCAGCTCCGGGCCACCGGATCTGCGCCTGGCCCTGTTCATGCGGCCACGACCTCCGGCCCTCGAACGCCCGGACGACGCGCAAGCAGCTCCGGGCCTCCGGATCTGCGCCTGGCCCTGTTCATACGGCCACGGTCGAGTGTCATACGAGCTCGCACCAGTCTTTGTACTTGTCGATCTCGCCCCGGACCGCCTTGGCGTATTCGTTGGCGATCACTTTCGTCATCGGCCCCGGGCACGGGACGGCGCGGTCGTCGACGGAGTTGACCGCGCTGACCTCGGCCGCGGTGCCGCAGACGAACATCTCCTCGGCCACGTAGAGATCGCTGCGGGAAAGATTGTCAACGCGCACTTCGAACCCGTGGTCGCGGGCGATGGTCGTGACCGAGTCCTGGGTGAGCCCCGGGAGCGCGCCCGCCGACACCGGCGGCGTGATCAACACACCTTTGCGGGCCGCGAAGATGTTCTCGCCCGTGCACTCCGACACGAGACCGTCGGGGTTGAGCATGATCGCCTCGTCGTACCCGGCTTTGAGGGCTTCGACCTTCGCGAGCGACGAGTTCACGTAGTTGCCGGTCGTCTTCGACAGCGGCGGCATCGTGTTGTGGTCGTGACGCGTCCAGCTCGAGATCTTCATCCGCACGCCGGCCGACACCGCGTCGGCGCCGAGGTACGCGCCCCACGGCCAGCACGCGATCGCGACGTCGACCTCGCACGGGAGCGTGTTCAGCCCCATCTCGCCGTAGCCGTAGTAAGCGATAGGCCGGACGTAGCACGACGGTAACCCGGTCGCCCGCACAGTGTCCTTCGTCGCCTGGACCAGTTGATCGACCGTGTAGGGGATGTCCATCATCATGATCGCGGCCGAGTCGAACAGGCGGGAGATGTGCTCGGTGAGGCGGAACACCGCCGGGCCGCGGTCGGTCTCGTAGGCGCGGATGCCCTCGAATACTCCGGTCCCGTAATGCAGCGAGTGCGTCAGGACGTGGACCTGCGCGTCGGCCCACGGGACCAACTTGCCGTTCATCCAGATCTTCTCGGTCGGAGTGATGGGCATCGCGGTGCCTTTCGTCGTGCAGACGTCAGCAGGCGGCGGCGATCGCGTCGCCGATCTGCGTGGTCGTGCCCTTTACATCGTCGGTTTCGTGCAAAGCCTTCTGAATTCGGGCGACTGCGTCGGTCTCGCCCAGGAAATCGCACATCATGTTGGCTGAGATCACGGCCGCCCTCGGGTCGGCCTTTCCGGTTCCGACTATGTCGGGAGCCGAGCCGTGGACCGGTTCGAACAGGGAAGGACCGGTGCGGGCCGGGTTCAGGTTGGCCGAGGCGGCCCGCCCGATCCCACCACCGATGGCTCCGCCCAGGTCGGTGAGGATGTCGCCGAAGAGGTTGTCGGTGACGATCACGTCGTACCGCTGCGGATCCTGCACGAAGTAGATGCACGCGGCGTCGACGTGGTTGTACGCGGTCGAGACATCCGCGAACTCTGCCGCTACCGCATCGAAGGTCCGTTGCCAGAGATCGCCCGCGAACGTGAGCACGTTGGTCTTGTGCACGAGCGTGAGGTGCTTGCGTTCACGCGACCGCGCGAGGTCGAACGCGAACCGCACGCACCGCTCGACACCCATCCTCGTGTTCACCGAGCCTTGTGTGGCGACCTCGTGCGCAGTTCCGTGCCGCAGGAAACCACCTTCGCCGGCGTACGTCCCTTCGGTGTTCTCCCGTATGACGAGAAAGTCGACGCCGTCGTTGAAGCGGCTCGGACCGGCTTGGAATGGCCGGAGGTTCACGTACAGATCGAGTGAGAAACGCATCTTCAACAGGAGTCCGCGCTCCAGCACTCCGGGTGGCACCTCGGGTGTGCCGACGGCGCCGAGGAGAATCGCGTCGAACCCGCGCAACTCTTCGAGCACCGCGTCGGGCAGCACTTCGCCCGTCGCGAGGTAGCGGCGTCCGCCGAGGTCGTAGTCGACGGTGTCGAGCGGCACGCCCGCCGCGCGCACCACCTTCAATGCTTCGGCGACGACTTCGGGGCCGATGCCGTCCCCGCCGATGATCCCGACCCGATGGGCCACGGTCCTTCTCCCCTGTACTCGTTGGGCTGTACTCGTTCGGCACGAAAAAACCGCCCACGCAGGCGTGGACGGTTGCAGCGAACGCCGGAGGGGCGTTCGCTTAGCGAATAACGATGACCGAGAAGTGCACGGACATAAGGCTCTCAGGATCGCAGCCGACCGCCGGAAAGTCAAACCACTTACCGCTGCGCGACGCCCGGGCAGGCGCTCACGCTCCGCGAAAACCGTCCGACCCGCACGATTCCGGCGACCGACCGAACTACCCTGCCCGATCATGGCCGAGCAGCCCCATCTCTCACCCGAGGCCCATGCGCGGCTCGTGGCGGAACTCGAAGAACGCACCACGACTCGGAAGCTGGAGCTCTCTCTCGCGATCGAACGCGCTCGCGAGCACGGCGACATCAAGGAGAACGCCGACTACGACGCGGCCAAGAACGAGCAGGGGATCAACGCGGCGCGGGTCCGCCAGCTCGAACAGATGTTGGCCAACGCGGTCGTGATCGATTCCAGCACCGCGGGCGACGTGGTGGAGGCGGGCACGGTCGTCGACCTCCGCTACAAGGGCGACGACGAGATGCTGACCTACCTCGTCGGCTCCATCGAGGAGCGCAACGAGAAATACGACGTGCTCTCGACGAACTCGCCGATCGGCACCGCGATCCTCGGGAAGGGACCGGGCGAGACGGTCACGTATCAGGGCCCGAAGCGCGAGATGTCGGTGACGATCGTCGCCGTCCGCCTTCCCGACTGAGCCTCATCTCGGCGGGCGGCCGAAGCCGCCACCCCCGGGCGTGAGGATGCGCACCACGTCACCGGCGTGGAGGCGCACCGTGCACTTGTCCGGCAACCGTCGGGCGGTATCCTCGTCGCCGCCCGGCAACAACCAGTTCTCGCCCGTTGCTCCCGGTTCACCGCCCGCCATTCCCCACGGCGGCGTCGTACGCCGCTCGGTGATGAGCGAGAGCGTCGAGTCTTCGAGCATCTCCAACTCGCGCACGATGCCGTCGCCGCCGGCAGCGGCACCTGCGCCGCCACTATTCGTGCGCAGCCCGTAGCGACGGACGCGCATGGGATACGCGCGTTCGAACGCCTCGACCGGGGTGTCGCGCGTGTTGGTCATTGCGGTGTGGACGCCGTTCATGCCGGCGCGCCCGTCGGGGCGGCCGCCCTGGCCGCCGCCCGTCGTCTCGTAATACACCCACCCGGCGCCGCCCACGAGCAGGTTGTTCATCGTTCCCTGCGACGCGCCGCCCACCCGGGACGGCGCCGCCAGGGCGAGCGCGCCCAGGCACACATCGGCCGCGCGCTGGCTGACTTCCACGTTTCCCGCGCCGACCGCCGCGGGCAACCGGGCCGAGACGATCGAACCGGGCGGGACCACGACGGTGACGGCGCGCAACACCCCGCCGTTGGCCGGCAGGTCGGGATCGACGACCGAACGCAACGCGAACACGACGGCGCTCACTGTCACTGCTTCCACCGCGTTCATGCAACCGTTGCACTGCGCGTCGGTACCGGTGAAATCGAAGGTGATGGAATCGCCCGCGACGACGACGTTCACACAGATGCGCGCCGAAGTCGAAACGTCCGGGCCGCCGGTCGAATCGAGTACGTCGGTGAAGGAGTACTCGCCGTCCGGCAGCGCGGCGATGCCAGTGCGGGTACGCCGCTCGCCGTAGTCGACGATCTCTTCGAACACACCGGGCTCGGTCGACAGCGGAAGCGCTCGCAACCGGGCGACGCCGAGCCGGTTCGCGCCGAGCTGGGCGTCGAGGTCGCCCCGTCGTTCCTCGGGTGTCCGCGACGCCGCGAGCACGATCGCCTCGACCTCGGGCGTCCAGAGCACAGGCGGAATACGCAGACCCTCCTGGTATATCTCGGTCGCGTCGGGGGGCAGCGAGCCGGGCGCCATGCCCCCGATGTCGGCGTGGTGCGCACGGTTCGCGGCCCAGCCGAGCAGGGTCCCATCGTCGGCGTACGCGGGGGCGACGAAGGTGACGTCGTTGAGGTGAGTCCCGCCCGCGAAGGGATCGTTGACGACGATCTGGGTCCCCGGGCCCGCGGCGACGCCACACGCGTCGATGGCGGCGCGGACGGCGGCCGGCATCGAGCCGAGATGGACGGGAATGTGCTCGGCCTGGGCGAGCAGTGTCCCGTCGGGTGCGAACACCGCGCACGAGCAGTCGGCCCGTTCCTTGATGTTGGCGCTGTACGCCGCTCGCCGCAGCACCGCTCCCATCTCGTCGGCGACACCCGACAGTCGCGAGATCCACACCTGCAACGTCGCCGGATCCACTACGTGCCCTCTCTGCGGATGATCCACGCACCGAGCTCGCGCGGCTCGGCCCGCCAACCCTCGGGAACCCACGTGGTGCAGTCGGCTTCCGCCACCACCGCGGGGCCGACCACTACTGCGCGCGCGACGTCGGGGAGATCGGTGACGCGCATCGGCGCGGCAATCGTCGCTCGGGCCCGTACCGCGATCACCTCGACCGGCGCGCCCGGGCGCACGTGGCCGTTTCGGCGTTCGTGCGCGGCGGGGAACTCGTCCGGAGTTGCCACCGTGAGCTCGTGGCTCTGCCCGACGTAGCGGCAGTCGACCGCAGTCTCGATCCCGGCGCCGGCCCCGACCCGCGCCATCGCCTCGGCGGCCACGTGACCGAGCGCGTCGGCGAGCTCGCCGCCGGCGAAGGTGTGGACGATCTCGCGCGAGCTGGGCGCGCACAAGAGCCCCACGGCGGAGCACACTCCGGCGCGCGGCGGCACGATGACCGCGCGCATCCCGAGCGCCTCCGCTATTGCGCACGCGTGCAGCGGTCCGGCCCCGCCGAACGCGACCAGCGCCAACTCACGCGGATCGACGCCGCGTTCCACGGTCACCGAGCGGACTGCCCGCTCCATCGCGGCGTCGACCACGCGTACGACGCCTTCGGCGGTCACTCCCGCGCGTTCGAGCGCGCGCCGGGCCGCATCCAGGTCGAGGCGACCGAGGCCGGGGAACGCCTGCCCGGCCGGGATCCGACCGAGTACGAGGTCGGCATCGGTCACCGTGGGCTGGACGCCGCCCCGGCGGTAACACGCGGGCCCGGGCCGCGCGCCCGCACTGCGGGGACCGACCACCAGCGCGCCGCCCGCGTCGAGGCGCGCGATCGAGCCGCCACCCGCGCCCACAGTGTGTACCGCGAGCGCGGGGAGCCGGATCGGATACCCGGCGACGATGCGTTCCGCGGTCGGTTCCGGCACGCGGCCCCGCACCAGGCACACGTCGGTGCTCGTCCCGCCCATGTCGAAGCTGACCGCGTCCGGGTAGCCGCACGCGGCCGCGGTCTCGGCCGCAGCCCGCACTCCCCCGGCCGGGCCCGACAACAACAGTGACGCGGCCGCGTGCGCCCCGTCGAGGACCGGGATCAGACCTCCTGCCGACGTCATCACCAGAGCTTCTCGGGCCAATGCCGTGAGCTGTTCGAGATAGGGCCGACAGGTCGGTTCGAGGAAGGCCTCCACCACCGTCGTCACCATGCGTTCGTACTCCCGGAACTCCGGACTGACGGTGTGCGAGCACACGATGGTCTGCGAACGGGTCGCACGTAGAGCCTGAGCGACCTCGCGTTCGTGACGCGGATCGATGTCGGAGTGCAGGAGACAAATTGCGATCGCGTCGACGGCAGCATCGATCTCGGGCACCACGCCGTCGAACGGTTCGATCTCTTCGCCGCGACTGTCGAGCCGACCCGACACCTCGTAGCGAAGGTCGCGGGGAACGAGCGGAACCGGACGGTCGACGAACGAGTCGTAAAGCGCGGGCCGGACCTGACGCGCGATCTCGATCTCGTCGGAGAAGCCACGCGTTGCGATGAGTGCGACGCGTGCACCTCGCCGTTCGAGCAGCGCGTTGGTCGCGACGGTCGTGCCGTGCGCGAGGACATCGGGCCGGTCGTCGATCCCGGCCGCGTCGATCGCGGCGCCAACCGCACGCGCGGGGTCGTCGGGAGTCGACGCGACCTTGGCAACGAGACCATCCGCGGTGACGACGTCGGTGAACGTCCCCCCGCTGTCGATCCCGAGTCGCACCCGGTCGACGCTACTCATGACCCGACGCAACCATCCCACCCCCGAACCGGCGTGGCCGCGGCACCGCCACGCCCGCTCACGCCGGTTCGAAAGGGGTTGGTTACGAGAGGACGACCTCGCGGGATTGCATGAGGTACCCGCGCGAGCGAACGGTGCGGATCTCGAGCCCGACGGGAGCAATGCGGCGCCGCAGGCGCAGGACATGCACGTCGAGCGCGTTGCGCGTCGGCACGCCCGACGGCCACGCCCGATCGGCGAGCATCTCCCGGGTGACGACGGCGCCGAAGCGGTCGAGCAACACTCCCGCGAGCGCCTGCTCGACTGGCGAGAGCGACACCCACGCATCGCGGTGGTGCAGCAGACCGTCCTCGTCGAGCAGCGGGCGGACGGCGTGCTCACCCGAACGCAGCACCAGAGCCTGACGGCGGGCGTCCACCTCCCATTCGGGCGCGCCCGACGTGACCCAGTCCTCGAGACAGTCGATCGGCAACGGCAGCTCACCGTCTCCGTCGCCGTCGGCCACGACCAACAGTCGTGGGATTCGCATTTCCCGAAGTTCAGCGAGTCGCTGCGCATCGGCCGGCCATCGAACTACTTCGACGTTCACGGACCCGACGGTAGGACGCTTTTGTTACGTCCTTGTTACCCGGCCGTGACGGGCGCGGGCTTGCCGGGTCCACCGAGCGCTACGGAGAGGTCGGACGCCGCTGCGGTCACGGCCGGGGCGAGGTCGCGGGCCGGCTGCTGTCCGAGGCGGTCGATCGGTCCGCTCACGCTCACCGCCGCGATCACCGCGCCCGATCCGTCGAACACCGGGGCACTCACGCTCGCGACCCCGGCCTCCCGTTCGCCGACACTGGCAGCCCAGCCCCGCTTCCGCACGGTCTGCAGGTCGCGGGCGCCCACCGCGAAACGGCCCGAATCCTCGGCCCACGCGAGGAGGACCTTGCCCCCCGAGCCTCGATCGAGCGGGAACACTGCGCCCAGCGGAACGGTGTCGCGTAAGCCGCTCGGACGCTCGTGCACGGCGATGCACACTCGATTTTCACCCTCTCGCACGTACAACTGCGCGCTCTCACCCGTCGCCTCTCCGAGCCGCGCGAGCACCGGACGACCGGCGTCGGCAAGCCCCCGGCCCGCGACCGCACCCCACGCCGCGAGTCGGTGGCCGAGAAGGAAGCGACCGTCGTCGTCGCGGCTCAGCACGCCTTGGCGGACGAGCGCGATCGCGAGTCGGTAGGCCGTGGGCCGTGGGAGCCCGGTGATGCGCTGGAGGTCGGCGAGCGCGCACGGCCCTTCGCCGGCGAGCGTGTCGATGACGAGCACGGCCCGATCGAGCACCTGGATGCCACTTGGTACACTGACCACACAGTGATACTAGCGTCTCATAAAGTGAGACAGGAGCGAAGCATGCCCGATACTCCGAAGACCCTCTCCGAAAAAGTCTGGGACCGGCACGTCGTCAACGCCACCCCGGGCGAACCCGACCTGCTCTACATCGATCTCCACCTGGTGCACGAGGTCACGTCGCCGCAGGCTTTCGACGGGTTGCGGGCCGAGGGCCGGCGCGTGCGCCGCCCCGACCTCACCGTCGCGACGATGGATCACAACGTCCCGACCGCCGATCTCGACAAGCCGCTCGCCGACCCGATCTCAGCCAAGCAGATGGACGTGCTCGCGCAGAACTGCGCCGAGTTCGGCATCCGTCTCTACGGCATGGGCGACCCGGGTCAGGGCATCGTGCACGTGATCGGCCCGGAGCAGGGCCTTACTCAGCCCGGGATGACGATCGTGTGCGGCGACAGCCACACCTCCACGCACGGAGCGTTCGGCGCGCTCGCGTTCGGCATCGGCACGAGCGAGGTCGAGCACGTGCTCGCCACGCAGACGTTGCCGCAGATGAAGCCGGGCACGATGGCGATCGTCGTTGAAGGCGAGACGCCCGCGAGCGTGTCGGCCAAGGACATCGTCCTCGCGATCATCGCCCGTATCGGAACCGGCGGCGGTATCGGTTCGGTCATTGAGTACCGCGGCTCCGCTATCCGCGCGCTGTCGATCGAGGGCCGCCTCACCGTGTGCAACATGTCGATCGAAGCCGGCGCCCGGGCCGGACTCGTCGCGCCCGACGACACGACGTTCGCGTATCTCGAAGGCCGGCCGTTCGCACCGAAAGGCGCGGAGTGGGAACGCGCGCTCGACGACTGGCGAACGCTGGTCACCGATCACGACGCCGCGTTCGACAACGAAGTGTTCATCGACGCGTCGACGTTGCGCCCGCACGTCTCGTGGGGAACGAACCCGGCCCAGACGATCCCGATCGACGCGGCCGTCCCCGACCCCGACCACCACGACGACGAGTCGTTGCGGGAGTCGGCCAAGCGCGCGCTCGTCTACATGGGGCTCAAGGCGGGCACGCCGATGCGCGACATCCCCGTCGACACCGTCTTCATCGGATCGTGCACGAATTCCCGGATCGAGGATCTGCGCGTGGCGGCCGACGTCGCCCGGGGGCGGAAGGTAAAGGCGGGCGTGCGCACGCTCGTGGTTCCCGGCTCGCACGCGGTGAAGGTGCAGGCCGAAGCGGAAGGACTCGATCGCGTGTTCCGCGACGCCGGCTTCGACTGGCGCGAACCGGGGTGTTCCATGTGCCTGGCCATGAACCCCGACAAACTCGCGCCGGGCGAGCGCTGCGCGTCCACCTCGAACCGCAACTTCGAGGGCCGCCAGGGCAAGGGCGGCCGCACCCATCTCGTGTCCCCTGCGGTCGCCGCCGCGACCGCGATCGCCGGGCACTTCTCGACTCCGGAGGACCTGCACTGATGGAACAAGTCAAGATCATCACGGGGCGGGGTGTCCCGCTGGTTCGCTCCGACGTCGACACCGACCAGATCATCCCGAGCGACTGGCTCAAGCGAGTCGAGCGCACCGGGTTCGGCGCCGGGCTCTTCTCGGAGTGGCGGGAGAACTCCGACTTCGTGCTCAACCAGGCTCGCTACGACGGCGCCAAGGTGCTCGTCGCGGGGCCGAACTTCGGGACCGGATCGTCACGCGAGCACGCGGTGTGGGCCCTCATGGACTACGGCTTCCAAGCTGTGTTGTCGCCGCGCTTCGCCGACATCTTCCGCAACAACTCAGGAAAGATGGGCCTCGTGGTCGCGGCGATCCCGGAGTCGGCCGTGCATCGCCTCTGGGAGGCCATCGAAGCGGACCCGAACCTCGAGATCGTGATCGACGTGGAGGCGAAGCGGGTGGCGGCGCCGGCGATAGACCTCGACGTCAAGTTCGAGCTCGACGACTTCACCCAGTACCGGCTGCTCAACGGCCTCGACGACGTCGGACTCTCGTTGCGCCATGCCGACGCGATCGATTCCTACGAGTCGGTGCGCCCGAGCTGGTTCCCGTCCGCCGCCGTGTAGGCAAGGGACGTTTCTCTGACGAGCATTCCCGGGCCGAGAATCTCAGGCGGCGGGTTCGTAGACGTCGCCGACCTGGTGCGAGACCCACACGTCGGCGAGCTCGTGCGCAAGCTCGACCGTCTGGTCGTTCGAAGCCAGGTACTCGAAGAAATCAATGACGCTCATGGCGTGCTCCATTGCAGTCGTAGTTGCAACGTTCAAGTTTCGGGGTCGCCCATTTGTTCCCACCCGATCCCGGTTGCATGCGTGCGCATGCAGCTCTACGGGCGGCCGCCCGACAACACGGCCAACTCCCGCCACTTCCAAAAGCAGTCAGAATTGGTGAACCCGATCTCGTTCAACCAGTTCAGGTGCTGTTCGACGGCGACGAGCTGATTCGACGGGTCGTCGTCGTACGGAGTCCGCCCGAGTGCGGCAAGAAATTCTTCGTGCAACTCAGCGGTCGGTGACGCTACGTGCTCGGCGTTCACGAAGCGTCCACCCGGGCGCAGGCAGGCGAAGATCTCGGTGTAGAGCGCGCGTTGTCGGGAGGGTACGAGGTGATGGATCGCGAAGCTCGACACCACGACGTCGAACTTCCCCAGCCCTTCCGGCAGGGGCTGCTCGAGGTCGTGACGACCGAACTCGGCCCGCCCGTCGCCGGCGAACCGCTCGGCCGCGCGTCGCAACATCTCGGTGCCGAAGTCGAGCCCGAGCCCGGTCGCGCGGGGACGGGCCGAGAGCACGAGGCCGAGTGTGATGCCGTCGCCGGTGCCGAGGTCGAGCACCCGCCCGACCTTCTCGGGCAGCAGTTCGCAGATTTGTTCGAGCGCGTCGACGCGGTGCGGGAGCGCTTCGCGCTCGCGCAGATACGACCGCGCGTGCTCTTCGTTCACCCAGAGGTTCGTCGACATGTCACGGACCTACCGACGGTTCGCGCACTTCGTCGCCGCGATCGCGCATACGGATGAGTTTGTTCACCGCGTTGAGATAGGCGCGCGCCGATGCCTCGACGACATCGGTCGCGACACCCCGGCCCGTCACCTTGTGTCCGTCGTCGAAGTCGACCGTGATCGCGACCGCGCCGAGCGCGTCGGAACCGCCGGTAACCGACGACACCTGGAAGCTCGCGAGCTTGCCCCGCACCCCGGTGGCCTCACCGATCGCCGCGATCGCCGCGTCGATCATGCCGTCGCCGGTCCCGGTGGCCTCGATCTTGCCGTCGGCGTCGGTGACGACCACGCGCGCAACCGGAGGAACGTTGGTGCCGCCCCGCACGTCGAGCTCGTGCAGCCCGAACCGGTGCACCACGCCGCTGCCGAGCTCCTCGGCGACGATCGCCTCGAGGTCGGCTTCGGTGATCTCGACCTTCTTGTCCGAGAGCTCCTTGAAGCGAACGAACGCGGCGTTCAGGGCGTCGCCCTGGACCTTGATGCCCATCTTCTCGAGCGTGTCGGCAAAGGCGTGGCGGCCCGAGTGCTTGCCCAGCACGATCTGGGCCGCTTCCTGACCGACCGACGACGCGTTGATGATCTCGTAGGTCTCGGGATCGGCGAGCACCCCGTGTTGATGGATGCCGGCCTCGTGTGCGAACGCGTTGCGCCCGACGACCGCCTTGTTGAACTGCACGTGGTAACCGGTGAGCCGGGCGACCATCCGCGATGTGCGAGCGAGCTCTTCGGTCTTCGTGTCGACGTCGACCGTTCCGAAATAGTCGCGCCGGGTGCGGATCGCCATCACGACCTCTTCGAGCGCGGCGTTGCCGGCCCGCTCCCCCAGCCCGTTGATCGCGCACTCGACCTGGCGGGCACCGTTCATCACGCCGGCCAACGAGTTCGCGACTGCGAGACCCAGGTCGTTGTGGCAATGGGTCGAGACGACGAAATCGCCCTTTACCGTGTCGATGACGAACTTGATCAGTCGCCCGTAGTCGTCGGGGACTGCGAAGCCGACGGTGTCGGGGATGTTCAGCGTGGTGGCGCCGTTGTCGACCGCGATCTGGCAGACCTCGCACATGAAGTCGGGATCGGAGCGGTAGCCGTCCTCGGGCGAGAACTCGACGTCGTCGAGGTAGCTCTTGGCTCGCGCGACCGACGCCGCGGCCTCCTGCTTCACCTGCTCCGGCGTCATGCGGAGCTTCTTCTCCATGTGGATCTTCGACGTAGCGATGAAGATGTGGATGCGTGCCCTCTCCGCGTGCCGCACCCCTTCCCACGCCCGGTCCACGTCCTTGAACGCGGTGCGGGACAGGGCCGTGATGATCGGGCCCTTCACCGACTTGGAGATGGCCTCGACCGACTCGAAGTCGCCGTCGGAGGCGATCGGGAACCCGGCCTCGATGATGTCGACACCGAGGCGCGCGAGCTGTTCGGCGATCTCGAGCTTCTCGCTGACGTCGAGTGAGATCCCGGGAGACTGCTCGCCGTCTCGCAGGGTCGTGTCGAAGATCTTGACCGTGTCCATCTCGTTCACCTCTGGGGTCGTGGTGGCTTCAGGGGTGTTGCGACGGGGTTGTCGCCGCAACGAAAAAACCTCCGGCCGGATCGGCACGGAGGTTGAAGCGCGAGCACCGGTGGGCGCCCGCGCCTACATAAGAAGGAGGCTCAGCTGTGCTGCGAATGCGGGCCCGAAAGCCTGTGTCTCCTTGCGCATAAGTCTTTCCAGTGTGCCAGCGTCGACGACGTCCGTCAATCACTCGTCGGCGCCGGCGCCCGGAGCATGAAGGAACTGGGCTCTCGCGCATGCGAGAATTGGCTCGATGCGTAGATCACTGAAGGCGGCGCTCGGCGCCGGGATCGTCGGCGGGGTCGCCTACGCGGCGTGGCGGGCGTGGAGGACGCGCCTGCCGGAACGGGCGACGCTCGACTGGTCCACAGCCCCCTTCCCCTTCCCGCCGGCGCCGCGCCCGGCCGGGTCGGAACTGCGCGGGGCGCCTACTCCGACCCGCACCGATCCGAACCACGACGGCAGTTGCCCGGTTTCGTTCCCGATCAAGGCGAAGCTCACGAGCGGGATCTACCACGCCCCCGGAGGCCTCAACTACGACCGCACCAAGGCCGACCGCTGCTATGCCGACGGCCGCGCCGCCGAAGCCGACGGCCTGCGCGCGTCCAAGGTCTGACCCGAACGTCAACCTAGATCGATGGCGCGGGCGGTCTGGACGCCATCTTGGCGGGTGATCTCGTCGACCACTTCCGCCGGCACGGTGCTGTCGGTCGCGATGACCATCAGCGCGGCCTCGCCGCTCGGGCTCTGACCCACGTCCATGTTCGAGATGTTAAGCCCGGCCCGGCCGAGCACCGACGCGACCCGGCCGATCATCCCGGGGCTGTCGTCGTTGTGCACCACCAGCATGTGCTGCGCGGGCGGGAGGTCGACGGAATGACCGTCGATGCCGACGATGCGCGGCGCCTGGTGCTTGCCGAACAACGTCGCGGCGACGTGAGTGCCCTGGTCACCGCGCACGACGATCAGGTTCACGTAGTCGAGTGCGTCGGACGACTTCGTCTCCCGCACCGAGATGCCGCGCTGCTCTGCAATCTGGGGCGCGTTGACGAACGAGACGGGCTCGGCCACGACGGGCGCGAGCACACCCTTCAGGATCGACAGCGTCAGCACCCGACAGTCGTAGTCGGCGATCTCACCCTCGTACTCGATGTGCAGCGTCGACGGTGCACCGCCGGCGAGTCCGGTGAAGAGCCGGCCCAAGCGCTCCGCGAGCGGAAGGTACGGCCGCACGCTCTCGGACGCTTCCGACGCGGCGACGTTGACTGCGAACGGGACGAAGTCGCCCCGCAACGCGAGCACCACCTGTTCGGCGATCGTCTCCCCCGCCTTGTCCTGCGCTTCCGCCGTCGACGCGCCGAGATGGGGTGTCACGACTACGCTGTCGAGCGCGAACAACGGCGACTCCGTCGTGGGCTCCTTGGCGAACGTGTCGATCGCGGCGCCACCGAGCCGGCCGTCTGCGATAGCCGCCGCGAGTGCATCCTCGTCGACGATGCCGCCCCGCCCGGCGTTGATCAGGCGCATCCCCGGCTTGGCGTGTGCGAGCACCGACGCGTTCACCAGCCCGATCGTCTCCGGCGTCTTCGTGGCGTGAATCGTCACGAAGTCGCAGTCGGCAACCAGCTCTTCGATCGTCGGCGCGAGCTCGACGCCGAGCTGACGGGCCCGATCGGGCGACACGAAGGGGTCGAACGCTACGAGCCGCATGCCGAACGCATGCGCGCGCTGGGCGACGAGCACGCCGACCCGACCGAGGCCGACGATCCCGAGGGTTTTCCCGTGGAGCTCGACGCCCTCCCACTTTGAGCGGTTCCACGCGCCCGCCTTGAGGTCGGCGCTGGCCTGGGGAACATTGCGTGCCTGCGCCAGGAGCAACGCGAGAGTGTGCTCGGCCGCGGAGAGGATGTTCGACTGCGGCGCGTTCACGACCATCACGCCGCGGCGCGTCGCTTCCGCGACGTCGACGTTGTCGAGGCCGATCCCGGCCCGCCCCACGACGACGAGGTCGGTCCCCGCCTCGAGCACCTCGCTCGTCACCTGGGTTGCGCTCCGGATCACGAGCGCCTGCGCGCCCTTGATCGCATCCAGCAGCTGTTCGGGCGAGAGCCCGGTCTGCACGTCGACGTCGAGGCCGGCGGCGCGCATGGCGTCGAGACCGCGTTCGGCCAGAGGTTCGGAAACGAGGACGCGTGCTGCCATCGGTCCGAGGGTAGACGGCTAGCCGAGCAGGTCGGCGATCCGGCGCACACCTTCGCCGAGGTCGTCGTCGCCGAGCGCGAACGACAGCCGCGCGTAGCCCGGCGCACCGAACGCCTCACCGGGGACGACGGCGACCTTGGCCACGTCGAGCAGAATCTCGCAGAGCTCGAGCGTGTCGTGCGGCGTCCGGCCCTCGATCTCGCGCCCGAGGACGCCGGCGAACGACGGGAAGCAGTAGAACGCGCCTTCGGGGGCGAGCACCGTGACACCGTCGATCTTGGCGAGCAACTCGTACATCATCCGACCACGACGTGTGAACGCGGTCCGCATCTCGTGCACCGCCGACAGGTCGCCGCTCACCGCCGCGAGCGCAGCCGCCTGGGCGACATTGGAGACGTTCGACGTGGAGTGCGACTGCAGGTTCGTCGCGCCGGCGATCAGGTCGGGCGGGCCGATCATCCATCCGACGCGCCAACCCGTCATCGCGTAGGTCTTGGCTACACCGTTCACGATCACGCACGTATCCATCAGCTCGGGGACGAGCGCGGGCATCGAGGAGAACGTGTGCCCGTCGTAGGTGAGGTGCTCGTAGATCTCGTCGGTGACGACCCAGACGCCCCGATCGAGCGCCCAGCGCCCGATCGCCTCGACCTCTTCCGGCGGGTACACCGCGCCGGTCGGGTTGCTCGGCGAGACGAAGAGCAGCGCTTTCGTCCGGGGTGTGTACGCGGCCTCGAGCTGTTCGACGGTGACCCGGAACCCCGTGGACTCCGAGGTCGGGAGCACCACCGGCACCCCGCCGGAGAGGGTGATCACCTCGGGATAGGTGGTCCAGTACGGCGCCGGCAGCAGCACTTCGTCGCCTTCGTTGCACAGCGCTTGGAACGTGTTGTACACGGCGTGCTTCCCGCCGTTCGTGACCACGACCTGGGCCGCCGAGCAGTCGACGCCCGAGTCCCGCTTGGTCTTGAAGGCGATCGCCTCCCGGAGCTCGGGCAAGCCCGGCGTCGGCGAGTAGTGGTGGAACCGAGGGTCACGACACGCGGCGGCCGCCGCGTCGACCACATGGGCCGGGGTCGGGAAGTCGGGCTCACCCGCGCCGAATCCGATGACGTTCTCACCGGCCGCCTTGAGGGCCTTGGCTTTGGCGTCGACGGCGAGCGTCGCCGACTCCTGGATGGCGGCGATGCGAGCCGAGATGCGAGCAGACGAGTTGGCCACGTCCCCATGGTGGCACGTCGACCCGGGCGAACCCGAGCCGCTTTCCGCGCCGCCACCCCGGCGAACCGGCTGCGGCGGGGTGGTTCCGCCTAGCCTGTCGGCCCATGCGCCGCCCTCGCCGCTTCGCCGCGATCGCGGCGGCTTCGGCTCTCGTCGTCGCCACCCTCGGCGCGGTCACCCTCACACCTATGGGCGCACCCATTGGCACGCCGCTCGGGATCGGTACCGCCGCGGCCGCGGGTCTGCCGTCGCCGAAGGCCGACATCGTCGTCGACGCCGCCAGTGGCCGGGTCCTCATCGGCGACAGCATCCACAAGGCGCTGCACCCGGCGAGCACCGCCAAGATCATGACCGCGCTCGCGGTCGTCGAGCGGTTGAGCCCGACCGCACCGATCACGGCCAACGCCCAGGACGTCGCCGTCGAAACGATGCGCATCGGCTTGCCCGTGAACCAGGCGTGGCCGTTCGACCAGATGATGGCTTCGATGTTGATGGTGTCGGCGAACGACGCCGCCTACGCGTTCGCAAACACGGTCGGCGGCGGCAGCCTCGACAAGTTCGCCGCCGACCTCTACGCCACCGCCAAGCAACTCGGGCTGCAGGACAGCACCCTCGGCGACCCTGCCGGCCTCGACGACACCACGTCGTACAAGGGCGGTCCGTACATGAGCGCGTTCGACCTCGCGATCGCGACCCGCAACGCGCTGACCGTCCCCGAGATCGCGAAATGGGCGACGACGCACCGGTACTCGTTCACCGACCCCAGTGGCACGCACCACGACCTCGTGAACCACAACAAGATGCTGCCGGGCGGCGGTGTCGATTACCCGGGCGCGATCGGGTTCAAGACCGGCTACACAGAGCGCGCGCAGCACGCCCTGGTCGCGGTCGCGAACCGCAACGGCCGGACGCTCATCGCGGTCGTGCTCGGCGCGAGTGACGCCGGGTACGCAGAAGCGGCGTCACTGCTCGACGCGGGCTTCGCCGAGGCCGCGCACTCGCCGGGCATCGGTGTGACCCTGCCGCCGGTGAAGGTCTCGCGCTACTCGGTGCGGGCGACCGATCAGGCCTCGTTCGCAAAGCTCGGGACATCGGCGAACGTGGTCGCCTCACCCGTGATCACCGTGCCGGCCGTCGTACCGGTGCTGAACAAGGAGCCCCTCGCGGCGGTGACTACGACGACCGTTCCGGCCTCGGCCGCGGCCGCGCACACGCCGACCCACCACTCGAGCGGTCCGTTCTCATTGCGCAACTTCGCGATCGTGCTCATTTTGCTGTTGGGGGTCGTGGTCGCGTTCCGTCGCCGCGCGGTCAAGCGGCAACGGGCGATGCGGCTCGCGCGGCGGCGCCAACGAATCAGCGCCATGCGGAGCGGGGGCCTTCCCGTCGTCGACGGTCGCTACCGCGCCGGCACGCGCATCGGCCCGCCGGTGGAGTCGCACGTGCGGGTCCGTCCCGCGCGCCGACCCCCGCGCGCCGACCCCGCCTGATTTCCCGAGGCCGAACTACCAGGGCCGAACTACCAGGGCCGAACTACCAGGGCCGAACTACCAGGGCATCGAGACGCCGCCGTTGGGACGCTCGATCTGACCGGTCACGAACGACGCCGCTTCGGAGACGAGGTACAGGAACGAACGGGCGACGTCCTCGGCTTCACCCGCGCGTCCGAGCGGCGCCATCGCGCTCGCGCGCTTGTGGTACTGCTCCAACTTCTCGGGCACCACGTTGCCGTCGGCATCGGTGAAGTTGTGCGTCGAGAAGTTGGTGAGGATCATTCCCGGCGCGATCGCGTTCACGCGGATGCCGTTGCGCCCGACCTCGGTCGCCAACGTCTTGGTCAGCATCGTGACCGCGGCCTTCGTCATGCCGTAACAAGCGAGCGTCGGCGCGGGCGTGTCGATCGCACCCGACGCGATGTTGACGATGTTGCCGGATCCCTGCGGGATCATGTGCCGGATCGCGGCTTGGCATCCGTAGAACACACTCTTCAGGTTGATCGCGAGGATACGTTCGAAGTCTTCGTCGGTGACGTCGGCGACCATCTTGTTGTGGGGAATGCCGGCGATGTTCCCCATGATGTCGACGCGGCCGAAGTCGGCCTGGGCCCGGTCGACGAGCGCGTCGACGTCGGCACGTTTCGTCACGTCGACCCGCTGCACGACCGCGGTCCCGCCGGCCGACTTGATCTCGTCGGCGGTCGCCTGCGCGCCGGCCTCGTCGATGTCGCCGCCGACGATCGTCGCGCCGGCCGTGGAGAGCATCAGCGCCGACGCCTTGCCGATGCCGCTCGCGACGCCGGTCAGCACCGCAATCTGGCCCGACAGGTCGAACAGGTCGGTCACGCGTGTCACGGGAACCCTTTCGGTCGCTCCGGGAGAAAACCCGGCGGGAGCCTACGCAAACCCCCCGAGGCGGCGTCGACCCCGACCATCGCCCACAATGGGCGAGTGCCCGCCCGCCCCAACCGAACCGCCCGCATAGCGGGCCCAAGTCACGCCGGTTCGAGACCGGGGGTGTGATGCTGGGGCTCGGGGCGCGGTTCAGCGACGTCAACCTGCTCGCGTACTTCGCCGCGTTCGGGGGCGGAGTGATCTCGTTCCTGTCGCCATGCGTGCTGCCCCTCCTGCCCGGCTACCTGTCGATCGTCACCGGCCTCGACCTCGGGGAGCTCCAGAGCGAGACCCGAGTGCACACACGTCGTATCGTGACGACGACCGCGGCGTTCGTCGCCGGTTTCGGTGCCGTGTTCGTAGCCCTGGGGCTCTCGGCGACGGGACTCGGGCAACTCCTGCGCGACCACCAGAGCGTCCTCACGCGCGTGTCGGGCACGGTAATGCTCGCGATGGCGCTCTTCCTGCTCGGCTCGCTGTTCCTGCGAGCGCCGTGGCTGTATCAGGAGAAACGATTCCACCCACAGCTCGGTCGGTTCGGCGAGGCCGCGCCCGCGGTCGCCGGCGTCGCGTTCGGGTTCGGGTGGTCGCCGTGTATCGGACCGATCCTCGGTTCGATCCTCGGCATCGCCGCCAATCAGCACCGGGTCTGGGCCGGAGGGACGCTGCTCGCCGTCTACTCGCTCGGCCTCGGCTTACCGTTCCTGTTGAGCGGTCTGCTGCTGAGCCGGCTCGGCGGCACGCTCGGTTGGGTGAAGCGACACTTCGTGCTCATCGTCGGCGGCTCCGCAGTCGTCATCGGCGCGTTCGGTCTGCTGTTGATGTTCGACGAGTTGTCGCGTCTGAGCCTGCACCTGCAGACGTGGCTCACCGACGCGCACCTGGAGTGGCTCGTCCAGCTCGGCTGATTTTCCCACCAACAGTTGTCGGACTTTTCCGCGCCTGGTGCGGACTTCTCTGACAACTGTTGGTGGGTTTTGTAGGGGGCGGATTGTAGGGGGGGTTCAGTCTTCTTGTGGTGCGCTCTCGGGAACTTCCATGAGCGGCTGGCGGATCAATTCGATCTGGATGTTGTCGGGATCCTTGAAGTACACGGATTCCTTGATCCCCTGATCGGGTCCCATATACGAGACGCAGGCCGCGTCGAGCTCGCCTTTCAACGTCTCGAACGTCTCCGGCAGCACCGAGATGGCGACGTGCTGCACGCCGCCGAGCCCCTCGGGAACGGGCACGAGCCCGAGTCCGGGGAAATCGAAGAAGGCGAGCATGTTGCCGGCGCCGATGTCGAAGAAGAAATGACTCGAGCCCTCGTAGTCGCGGTTCTCGAACAGCTCGACGAGCGGGAACCCGAGAAGGTCCTGGTAGAAGCGGATCGTGCGCTCGGGGTCGGCGCAGATGAGCGCGAGATGGTGTACACCGCCGCCGTTCGACTCGGGCCGGTCGTCGTGCAGGAACTGGTCGCGCAGCTCGGCGCGGCGTTGCTTGAGGGCTCCGAGATCGCGTTCGGTGCTCGCCATGTATCCCATCTTCGCGCGAGGCTCCCCGGATGGACACGGCACCTGTCAACGTCGGAGTCTCGGTGCGGAGCGCCTACGCACCGATGGACGCACGGCTGGGCGCGCAGTGGATGGTCGAGCGGGCCCGGGCCGCGGCCGACGCGGGCCTCGACAGCCTCTTCGTCGGCGATCATCACAACGTCCCGGTCCCCTACTACCAGAATGTCCCGATCATCGGCCGACTGTTGGCTGAGTGGGACGAACGCCCGGCCGGAGCACTGTTCCTGCTGGCACTCTGGCACCCGGTCCTGCTCGCCGAGCAGATCGGCACGCTCGCGTCGATCGCGCGCGGACCGTTCGTCATGCAGTGCGCGGTCGGCGGCGGTGACGAGCAGTTCCGGGCGATGGGTACGACCGTCCGGGCGCGGGCCGAGCGCTTCGAGGCCGCGCTCGACATCGTGCGCGCGCTGTGCCGGGGCGAGTCAGTGACCGTCGAATCCGGGCCCTGGGAGATCGAACGCGCGCAGATCGCCCCCGTCCCGCCGGAACCGCTCGAGGTGTGGATCGGCGGGGCGTCGCCGCCGGCCGTCGACCGCGCCGCCCGGATGGGTGACGCGTTCCTCATCGGTCCGGAAGCCACACCGACCGAAGTCGAGGCATTGGTGCGTAGCTACCGCGACAGCTGTGCGCGCCACGGCCGGGACGCCACGCGGATCGCCGTGCGCCGCGACGTGCACGTGGCCGTCACCGATGCGGATGCCGCCGCCGTCGTCGACCCGATCGTCGAACGGGGGTACCGGGGATTCGATCCCGCGGCCATCGTGTCGGGCGGTCCGGGAGCCGTGACGGAAGCGTTTGCGGAGCTGGGCCGGCTCGGATGCACCGACGTCATCGTCCGCCATCTGGCGGAGGACCAGCCCGCCGTCGTCCGCTCGTTCGAACAGCTGGCCACGGTGCGGTCGAATCTTCGCTGAGAGACCGATCACCCGGCAAAGCCACGTTCTCGGTTCGCGACGCGGCAAGCTTGCGCAGTGGAGCCACTCTGGATCGACGCGCCGGCACCCCTCGCCGAGCTCGTCCGAACCCTCGCCGACGAACCGAGATATGCGCTCGACACCGAGTTTCACGGCGAGCGCTCGTACTGGCCGCACCTTGCGCTGATCCAGATCGGTTGGCCCGGAGGCATCGCGCTGGTCGATCCCCTGACCGTCGACCCCACGCCGCTCGGTGAGCTGCTCGCGGGCCCGGGAACGATGGTCGCCCACGCCGCTGACCAGGACCTCTCGATCCTCGAGCGGGCGTGCGGCTGTGCGCCTTCGACCTTGTTCGACACCCAGGTCGCGGCCGGTTTCATCGGGATGGGGACACCGTCGTTGGCGGCCGCGGTCGAGAAGTTGCTCGGCACCCGTCTCACCAAGGGCGACCGTCTGACCGACTGGACGCGGCGCCCGCTGAAGGTCGACCAGCGCGTCTACGCGGCCGCCGACGTCGAGTTCTTGCTCGCGCTGCACGACCAGCTGGTCGTCCGGCTCGAGGAGATGGGTCGGCTCGAGTGGGCCACCGACGAGTGCGAGGAACGCCGCCGGCGCATCCGCCAACGCCCCGATGCCCAGACCGCGTGGTGGCGAATCAAAGGCGCGCGGCAGCTCCGGGGCAGCGGCCGCGGCGTCGCCCAGAAGGTCGCGGCGTGGCGGGAGCAGACCGCCGAGAGCCTCGACGTCCCGGCCCGCTTCGTGCTCAGCGACCTCGCACTCGCCGGCATCGTGCAACGCCCGCCCCGAAGCCGTGAAGACCTCGTCGGCATCCGCGGGATCGACGGCCGCCTCCGGGAGAACACCGCCACCGACCTGCTGACCGCGGTCGAAGCAGGCGTAGAGCTGCAGGCCTCGGAGCTCCGGCTGCCGGAGTCGGACCACATCGACCGTTCGCTCGCACCCGCGGTCACGGTGCTGGGAGCGTGGCTCGCCCAGCGCGCGTCGGAGCTGGATCTCGACCCCGCACTGCTGGCCACTCGCGCCGAGCTCACGCAGATGCTGCAGGACCGCCCGAGCCGGCTCGCGAGTGGTTGGCGCACCGATCTCGTCGGCGAACCGCTGCAACGACTTCTGCGCGGCCAAGCCGCGCTCGTGCTCCGCGACGGTGGGCGCCGCATCGAGCTCAGCGAACTCGGCGAGCAGGAACTCGGGTAGGAGTAGTCCCAGCTAGCGTCGCAGCCATGGCGAAATTCAAGGTCGGCGTCCAGCTCCACCCGCAAGCCACCACCGTCGAGCAGATCCGGGCCGCGTGGAACGCGGCCGACGCGCTCGAGGTCGACAGCATCTGGGTGTGGGACCACTTCTATCCTCTCTACGGCGACGCCGACGCCGCGCACTTCGAGGCGTACACGTTGCTCGCCGCGATGGCGGCCGACACCCATCACGCGCAGATCGGCGCGCTGGTCACCTGCAACTCGTACCGCAACCCGAGCCTGCTCGCCGACATGTCGCGCACCATCGACCACATCAGCGGCGGCCGCTTCACGCTCGGCATCGGCTCGGGTTGGTTCGAGCGCGACTACGACGAGTACGGCTACGACTTCGGGACGGCACCCGAGCGGCTGCGAGCGCTACAACGCGACCTGCCAATCATCATGGATCGCTTCAGCCGGCTCGAGCCGCCGCCCACCGGTCGTCTCCCGATCCTCATCGGTGGCAGCGGTGAGAAGGTCACGCTGCGCCTCGTCGCGGAGTTCGCTGACGGTTGGAACGCGTTCGGGCCGCCCGAGAACTTCGCCCACAAGAATCGTGTGCTCGACGAGTGGTGCGCCCGCCTCGATCGCAAGCCGAGTCAGATCGAGCGGACCGTCGGGATCAACGCCACCGAAGTCGACGGCTGGCAGGCATATCTCGACGCCGGCGCGGATCATCTGATCGTGATGTCGGGTCCCCCCTTCGACTTCGCCCCGGTCGAGCGTCTCTTGGCCCACGCCCGCAGCTGACGTCGTCGTCGCCGGTCGGCGGCGGGACAGTGGGGGCGGATCGGGATGCGGCTTCGGCACCGCGGACGGCACGCGCACCGGGAGCGGGAGCGGGAGCGGCAACGCCGGGTCGGCGTCACGCCGCCCCGGGAAAACGGTCCGATCGCGGCGGGCGCGGCAGGGTGGACGGGCCGCCGTCGGCGACCGCCATCGACGCAAGCGCGACGACCACCGCGACCGCACTGACGATGAACGAGACCGTGCGCCGAAAGCGCCGGTTGAAATCCCCCAGTAGCACCACGCGCTCCCACTCCGCGCTCCCACTCCGCCCGGAAAGCCCCCACTTCTTCGGGCGCATGTCGTCGCAAAGGCGCGAAAGCTTGAGCGTCGTCGGAGATACGACCGTACGAAACGCGGCGAGGTCAGCGCCCGACAAGCGCGGGTCAGGTCGCGACGGGTGTGTCGGCCAGCACCGCGCCGATACGTAGCAACTCCGGAGTCGCGGAACCGAGCGTGAACTCGTAGCGCTTCAGCCAGAGGAAGTAGCGGTGGATCGGGAAGTCGACGTCAATGCTGACCCCGCCGTGGATGTGCAGTGCAGCGTGGCCGATGTGGTTGCCGCCTTCAGCCGCCCAGAACTTCGCGGTGGCGATCTCCAGCGGGTCGTCGCGGCCCTCGTCGAGGTGTGACGCGGCCTGGAGCATCGTGAGCTCGATGGCCTGATTGTCCGTGTAGCAGTCGGCCATGCGTTGTCCGACGGCCTGGAACGTGCCGATGGCGCGGTCGAACTGTTTGCGCTCGGTCGTGTAGTGCGCGGTGAGATGCAGCGCCTTGTCGGCCACGCCCGACACGATCGCGCAGGTCGCGACCGTCGTGCGGTTGAGCGTGAACGCAAGGATCTCGCTCCCCTGCTCGGGAGTGCCGAGGAGCGCGTCGGCTCCGACCTTCACGCCGTCGAGGTGAAGCTCGAACAGCGGCTCGTGGTTCATGACCTCCTGGCGTTCGAGCGTGAGGCCGGACGCGCTTGCGGGCACGAGGAACATGCCGACACCGTCGCCGACCTTGGCCGGAACGACGATCAGCTCCGCCGCCGCCGCACCCGGGACGCTCCCCTTCACGCCGTCCAGCCGCCAGCCGTCGCCGTCGGGGGTCGCGGTCGTGATCGGCGACTCCGACTCGCTGCCGTACTCGACGAGCGCGGCCGTGAGCAGCACGTCGCCCGCCACCACCTTCGACAGGATCGCCTGCTGCGCATCGGTGCCGTACCGCGCGATGGGGAGCGCCGCGCTCACCAGGGTCTGAACGATCGGCAGCGGCGCGACGTTGCGGCCGACCTCCCGCAGGACCATGCAGAGGTCGGCGAAGCTCATGCCGAGACCGCCGACGCTCTCCGGCAACGCGATGCCCAACAGGTTCGCCTTTGCGAACTCGCGCCACGTGTCGAGGTCGTACCAGTCGTCGGAGCGGTCGCGCTCCTTCAGATGTTGCAGATCCATGCGGTCTTCGAGGATGCGCGCGGCCAGGCCGGCGAGCTCCTGCTGTTCTTCGGAAAGTGAGAAATCCATGGTTGGTCTCCTACCGCGGGCTTCCGGGCATGTTCAGCCCGAAGATCGAGATCAGGTCGCGCTGCATCTCGTTGGTGCCGCCGCCGAACGTGAGGATGTGCATGCCTCGTACCATGCGCTCGACCCGGCCGCGCACGATCGCGCCGGGCGAGTTGCCCTGCAACGGCGCCTGGTCACGCATGACCTCCATCAGCAGGCGTCCGGCTTCCATATAGAACTCGGTGCCGTACACCTTGATCGCAGATGCGTCGGCGGGGTTCAGGGCCTCGCCCTGCTGGGCGCGCCACGCGATCTTCCAGTTCGCGAGCTTCAGGTATTCGAGCTTGGCGTGGACGCGCGCCAGATTGACCTGCACCCACTCCTGGTCGATGACGCGTCGACCGTCGGCGAGCTTGGTGGTCTGCGTCCAGTTGCGGACGTCGTCGAGTTGACGTTCAACGATCCCCGACGAGCAGAGCGTGACGCGCTCGTGGTTCAGCTGGTTGGTGATGAGCGACCAGCCCTGGTTCTCTTCGCCGACGAGGTTGCCGACGGGGACGCGCACGTCTTCGTAGTACGTGATGTTCGTGTTGGTGTTGCCGAAGTTGTCGATCTTCTTGTACGAGAACCCGGGCGCGTCGGTGGGCACGATGATGATCGAGATGCCCTTGTGCTTCTTCGCCTCGGTGCTCGTACGTACTGCGAGCCACACGTAGTCGGATCCGCTGGCCAGACTCGTGAACACCTTCTGGCCGTTGATGACGTACTCGTCGCCGTCGCGCTCGGCCTTCGTCTTGAGCGACGCGAGATCGGTTCCGGCGTCGGACTCCGTGTAACCGATGGCGAAGTGGATCTCGCCCTTCAGGATCTTGTCGACGTAGAACTGCTTTTGCTCTTCTGAGCCGTACCGCATGATCGTCGGTGCGACCGAGTTGATGGTGAGCATCGGCACCGGCGCACCCGCCCGCATCGACTCGTCGAAGAAGACGAACTGCTCGATCGGGGTCATGCCCCGGCCGCCCCACTCCTTCGGCCAACCGACTCCCGCCCAGCCGTCCTTGCACATCTGCTTCCAGACGTCCTTCGACACCTGGCCGATCCCCTCGCCCTTGCGCAGGTCGTCTTCGACCTCGGGCGTGAGCAGCGTGTCGTAGTAGGCGCGCAGCTCGTCCCGCAGCGCCTCTTGCTCTTTGCTCAACCCGACGTACATCTGGCCTCCGCAGTCAACTCGGCAGAACGGTCACTCGAATAGAACCTGTTCTATCTTCCACCTCGCACCGAGGGTATGTCGAACCTCGGCTGCGGGCCTGGTGCCCGGGCCCTGGCACCCCACGGCCGGGCGGGCGCGCCAAACTGGCCGCCGATGAAGCGTGCGCTCGTATTCTTCTTGGCGCTCGTCGTCGTGGCCGGGGCGATCGTCGGGGTGGTGCTGTCCCGCACGCACACCGACAAGGTGACGCTCCCGAGCCGCGAGGTCGACACCTTCCTGCACGCCTGGGCCCGGGACGACCCGGCTGACATGGCGACGCTGCTCGATCGCCCGCCGACCGATCTCGAGACGATCGGCTCCAGCCTGGTGAAATCGGTGCCGGGGAGTACCGCGGACTACACGCGTACGAGCCTCTCGGGCACGGCGAACGACGCGACCGCGACGTACCGCGCGCAGGTGACGCTGAGGGGACTCGGCCCGGTGATGTGGGACGGATCGCTCGCGCTCCTGCATACCAAGCAGACCGGGTGGCGGATCACCTGGAACCCGAACCTCCTGTATCCGGGGCTCGGCGCCGGCCATCACCTGACGGTGCAACGCACCTGGCCCGCGCGCGCCTCGATCCTCGCCGCAAACGGCTCGGTCCTCGCCGGCGCGCAGGCGTCGGTGGCCGTCGGTCTCGAACCCGATCACATCAAGACGCCCGCCGACCTCGCGGCCGTGAAAGCAGGGATGAAGTCGCTCCTCGAGATCGATCCCACCACGATCGACAAACTGCTCGTCGGGAGCGCCGCGCACCCCAACTACTTCGTGCCGGTCGTCACGGTTCCGCGCAACGCCGCGTACCCGCACATCCACGACACGCTCGTCCCGATCCCCGGCGTCATCTTCCGGGCCACGACCGGCGTCAGCTCCGTCGACGACGCGCTCGGCGCGCAGATACTCGGCACCGTCGGCGACGTCACCGCCGACGGGCTGAAGAAGCTCGGCGCGCCGTACAAGGCCGGCGACCAGGTTGGGACGTCCGGGTTGCAGGCGATCTACGAGAAGCTGCTCGCCGGCGCGCCCAGCACCACCGTTGTGATCGCCGACGCCAACGGAAACACCGTCCGCAAGGTCAAGACCTTCCCCGGCAAAGCCGCCCAGCCGGTCCGACTCACCATCGACCTGGCCACGCAGAAGGCCGCGGAGACCGCGCTCGCAGGAACCACGCAGAACAGCGCTCTCGTCGCGATCGACCCAACGACCGGCGCGATCCGAGCTGTCGTGTCCAAGCCGTACAACGGCTTCGCCCGCGCGTTGTCGGGCCAGTACCCGCCCGGCTCGACGTTCAAGGTCATCACGTCCACCGCGCTGCTCGCCGGTGGCGACAACGGATCGACCCCGGCACCGTGTCCCGCCAAGATCACGGTCGGAGGAGAGTCGTTCACCAACTTCGAGGGTGAGGCGCCCGGCGCGATCGATCTCGCGACCGCGTTCGCCAAGTCGTGCAACAACGCCTTCATCGGCCTGGCCGACAAGCTCCGGCCCGACGCGCTGGGGAAGGCGGCGACGATGTTCGGGTTCAACTCGCACTGGACGCTCGGCGTCGACGTCGCCGGCGGTTCCTACCCGACCCCGCGTGACTCGGCCGAGCGCGCCGCTTCCGCGATCGGCCAAGGACGCGTGTTGGCGAGCCCGGTCGAGATGGCGTCGATCGCGGCCGCGGTCGCGTCCGGGCGCTGGCGGGCGCCGATCCTCGTCACCGCACCGGCGCGCACCGTGAATCCTGTGGGCCCACCGCTCAGCCCCGTCGTCGTGTCGACGCTCCGTTCGTTCATGGCGAGCGTGGTGCGCACGGGCGGAACCGCAGCCGGGTCGGGGCTCCCGCTCGATTCGTTCGGGAAAACCGGGACCGCCGAGTTCGGGCGCGGGACCCCACCGCCCACACACGCCTGGTTCATCGGATACCGGGGCAATCTCGCCTATGCCGTGATCGTCGAAGGCGGCGGTGTCGGCGGTGCGGTCGCGGCGCCGATCGCCGCTGCGTTCCTCCGGGCCCTGCCGCAATGACCGGCCCACCTGCCCGGTAACCTGGGCGTCGTGACAAGGTCGAGCGCGCGGGTCGGGATCACTTTGGTCGCAGCACTCGCGCTGCTCGGTGCATGCGGATCGTCGAGCAGCACCGCCGCAACGGGCGCGCCGACGACGAAGCCCGTCGCCACGACCACCCCCTCGACTGCAGCGGCGACGACCACCACGGTCGGGAAGCCGAAACCCTACGACCCGAGCAAACCGATCGACCTCAGCGGCACCCCGGGAGTCACCCCCGCCGAGCAACATCGAGCGGAAACGTTGATCCGCCAGACCATCGTCGACCTACGCCGGTACGAGACGCCGGTCGAGGCGTACGCGGCCGGGTACCGGCCGATCGGCGACGCGCTGACCGGCGACGAGCACTACATCAAGTGGTCGGATGTGAACGACGGCCGCATCCTCGACCCGACCCGGCCGGAAGCGCTGGTCTACGAGCATCACGACGGCAAGAAGCAGATCGTCGCCGCCATGTACATGCTGTCGTACGGCAGCCGGTTCACCGACGTGCCCGACGTCGGCGGACCGTTGACGCAGTGGCACATCCACGCCGACCTCTGCCTGACCAACGACCCGGTGTCGAAAACGCTGTCCGGCACCACGACCGTCAACGGCCAATGCCCGCCCGGATCGTCGAAGGCGGGCGCGATGCCCATGCTGCACGTGTGGGTCGTGCCCAATCCGTGCGGACCGTTCGCGGCGCTCGAGGGCGTGGGCGCGGGCCAGATCCCGGCCGGTCAGACCCGCCTGTGCGACTCCGCGCACGGCGAGACCCCGACGAACTGATTTCTTCACCAACAGATGTCGGAGGACTCCGCATCATGTGCGGAAGTCTCCGACATCTGTTGGTGGAGTTTCAGGAGGCGGGCGCCGGTTCCAGGACGCGGGCCCGGAGGCCCATCGTCGCGAGCATGGCCCGGTCCGACGCGTGATCGGCGCACGGCGTCGTCGCGGTGAGCATCATGTTGCGCTCGCTCGTGAAGATCGAGTTGGCGCCGGCCAAGAAGCACAACGCCTGATCCGAGAAGCTCATCAGATGACGTCCGGCCGCGATGCGCACGACGGAGGTGGGCATGAGCAGCCGGGCGACCGCGATCATGCGTACGGTCTCGTCGATCTCGACGTCGGCCGCGTCCTCGAGCGGGGTCCCCGGGACGCGGGACAAGACATTGATCGGCACCGACTCGGGGTGCGGATCGAGCGTGGCCAGCCGCTGCAGGAACGAGATCCGGTCGGCTACCGACTCGCCCATCCCGATGATCCCGCCGCAACACACGGTGATGCTCGTGGTGCGCAGGTTCTCGATCGTGTCGAGCCGATCCTGGTAGGTGCGAGTCGTGATGACGGAGTCGTAGTACTCCGGTGAGGTGTCGAGATTGTGGTTGTACGCGTAGAGTCCGGCGTCCTCGAGCCGGTGCGCCTGGTCCGCGTTGAGCATGCCGAGGGTCGCGCACACCTCGAGGCCGAGTTCGTTCACCTGGCTTACCATGTCGAGCACGCGATCGAACTGCGCGTTGTCTTTCACGTCGCGCCACGCCGCGCCCATGCAGAACCGCGTCACTCCCTGCGCCTTGGCCCGCTTCGCCGTCCGCACAACCTCGTCGACCTGCATCAACGGTTCCACTTTGACGCCGCTGTCGTTGTGCACCGACTGCGAGCAGTAGCCGCAGTCCTCGGGGCACGCGCCGGTCTTGATCGACAGCAGCTGGTTGACGTGCACGACATCGGCATCGTGGAATTGCCGGTGCACGTCGCCGGCTCTCCGGATGAGATCCATGAGCGGCAGCTCGAAGAGCGCGCGCACCTCGTCGAGGGTCCAATCACTCCGCACGTCGGTCATGGGCGAGAGGCTATTCGCCCGGCCCACCGGCGCATGAATGCCCCGGAGAGTCCGGTCAGTCGCCCACGCCTTCGGGCATCAGGACCGACGCGTCGATCTGGCCGGTGAAGAGCCCGCCTTTGAAGCCGCCGTCGCAGTCGAGCTGGTGACCGGTCACGAACGACGAGCGCGGGCTGTTGAGGAAGACCATCGGCCAGGCCTGCTCCTCGGCCACCGCGTGGCGGCCGAGTGGAACCGGGAAGTCGTCCATGTACTGCTTCCCGATCGCCTTTTCGAACTCCGCCATCATCGGCGTGTCGGTCGGGCCCGGGTTGACGCAGTTGATGCGGATACCGTCCTCGGCCAGCGCGAAGGAGCGGAACGCCGTATAGAGGTTGATGGCTTCCTTGGAGAGTCCGTAAGCGTTGCGCAGCTCCTTCGGATGCTCCTCGCACCAGGCGCGTGCGCCGGCGAAGTCGGGCGTCGTGACCAGACCGAACAGCATCTTCATGTTCTGCATCCAGCCGATGCCCGCGGTCGACGCGATGCTCGCGATCGACGAACCCTCGATCATCAGCGCCAGCACCGACTCGGTGATCTGGCGGAGCCCACAGAAGTTGACGAGCATCACGTCGAGCGGCGCGAAGGTGTTGGGCAGGCCCGCGCAATTGAAGAGCGCGTTGACGATCTTGCCGATCTTGGCGACCGCGTCGTCGATCTGCATGGGATCTCGGAGGTCGGTCCGGGTGAAGCTGGCGAGGCCGGCCATCTCAGGCTTGTTGACGTCGATCGCGTGCACCTCGGCACCGAGCTCGACGAGGATCTGCGCGGTCGCCGCGCCCATCCCCGACGCCGCGCCGGTGACGATGACGCGCTTGCCCGCATAACGCAGGGCATCGTCCAACGGTCAGTCCTCCAAGGAGATGGCCCGCTCCGGGCAATTCTCGGCGCCGATGCGGGCCTGGTCGGCCAGCGCGCCGTCGACCTCGGTCACGAGGAGCTCGCAGTGCCCGAAGTCGTCGGGGGCAAACACGTCGGGCGCCAGGACGTAGCACCGGCCGTGGCCGACACAGAGATCGAGATCCACACGCACGTTCATTGGAATTTCGCCTTCATTGCAACTCCGCTCCCCGTTTCGCTGCACGCAGTCGGCCGGGATCCTATGCTCCGCCTCATGCGGCCCCGCATCTCGGTTCTGGCTGTGCTCGTTGCGCTCGCCGCGGCGGCGTGCAGCAGTAGCAGTGGCAACGACAGCCAGCACAAGGCGAACCCGTCGCCGGCGACGACCGGGTCCGGACCGACGGTCACGACGATTCCCGCGTACCGGCTCGACGACACACTGCGCATGGACCAGATCCAGGTCCTGGGGTCGCACAACAGCTACCACGGTCGTCCTTATCCGCAGGTCCTCGCAGCGTTGTACAAGTCGACACCCGGGCTCGCGCGCACGCTCGACTACTCGCACGAGCCCCTGCCGCAACAGTTCGACATCGGCGTCCGCCAGATCGAGCTCGACGTGTGGTCGGATCCCAAGGGCGGGAAGTTCGCCAAGCCGTCGTTCCCGATCGCCGAAGGCGTGAAGATCCCGGACAACCCGGTGATGCTGCAGCCCGGGCTCAAGGTCATCCACCAAGCCGACGTCGACACGAACTCGACGTGTCTCACGTTCGTACTATGCATACAGCTCGTGAAGACATGGTCGACCTCGCACCCGAGCCACGTACCGATCGACGTCCACATCGAGATGAAGGACGACGCGCCGAGCACGCAGCTGTTCACCGAGATCGAGAAGGAGATCCTCTCGGTATTCGATCGGACCGAGATCGTCACGCCCGACGACGTGCGCGGGAACGCGGCGACGCTCGGCGCGGCGGTGCGCGACCACGGCTGGCCGACACTCGCGAAGACCCGGGGCAAGGTGTACTTCACCCTCGACAACGAAGGTGCCTACCGCACCGCGTACCTCGTCGGGCATGCGTCGTTGCGCGGGCGCCTCGCATTCACGCCGTCGGCGCCGGGTCAGGACGATGCCGCCTACGCGAAGCTGAACGATCCCGTCGGCGACCTGGCCAAGATCAAGGCCGCGCTCGCCGCGCACATGATCGTCCGAACGCGTGCCGACGCCGACACGATTGAGGCGCGCGCGAACAACCATCACGACGAGCAGGTCGCGCTCGCCGGTGGCGCGCAGCTGGTCAGCACCGACTACGAGGTGCCCGACCCGAAGCTCGGCAACGGGTACACGACGAAGATCCCGGGCGGAACCCCGGCGCGCTGCGATCCTGTGACCGGGCCGCCGGGTTGCAAGCCAACCGACGTCGAGGATCCGGCCCGCCTGACGGTCAAGGTTCCCTAGACCAACTCGCTCGACCAGTCGCGGGTCTCGAGGATCTCCTTGACCCGCTCGACGAACGCGCCCGCGTAAGCCCCGTCGACCGCACGGTGGTCGAACGAGCAACAAAGGCGACCGATCGGGGCGATCCCGAGCCGGCCGACGCCGGCGGCGATCACCTGCTTGGACACACCGTCGGTCGCGAGGATCCCGACCTGCGGGCGGTTGATCACGGGATACGAGATCCACGTGCCCGACGCGCCCGGATTCGTGATCGTGAAGGTCCCGCCCGCGAGATCGTCGGGTCCGAGCTTGCGGGCGCGCGCCCGGGCTGCGACGTCGCGGATCGCGCCGGCCAGCGCCCGGAGCCGGAGCCCGTCGGCGTCCCGCACCACCGGTACGACGAGGCCCTGGAAATCGAGATCCACCGCGATGCCGAGGTGCACGCTCCGGTGCGTCACCACCGCCGTCCCGTCGTCGCTCACCGTCGCGTTCATCAACGGGAATTCGCGCAACGCGTCGACGACGGCACGGGCGACGAACGGGAGCGCCGTGAGCCGCTCGCCCCGCCGTGCCTCGTCGAGCGCGCTGTAGTCGGTCGCGGCGACGACGAGGGCGTGGGCGGCGGTCTGCTTGGACGCGACAAGCCCGACCGCCGTCCTCCGCCGCACCGTGCTGAACGGGATGATCTCCTCGCCGGTCGCGGCTTTGGCACCGGCATTCGGCGCGGCGGCGACGATATCTGCGCGCGTCACCCGACCACCGCTGCCCCGACCGGTCACGGCGCTGACATCGACGCCGAGGCCGCGAGCGAGGCCGCGCACTGCAGGCGTCAAGAAACCACTGGGATCACGCGCCGGTCGCCGGCGCCAGGGCAAGGTCGCGGACTCGGTCACCGCAGTCCAGGGTAGGCCGTAAACTCGGCGGCAGTGCACGACGCCGCCCTCGATCGATCGGTCGCCGGGACCCCAGCTGTGGTCGCGGCCGCGATCGCCGACGGCTACGCCGACGAGGCGCTCGAAGACTTCGCTCTCTCGCTCATCTCCCGGTTCTGCGACGATCGCGAGATCGCCTTGCGCCAACAGAACCGGGCCTTCTTCCAGATCTCGGGCGCGGGTCACGAAGCGCTGCTGCTCGGCCTCGCCCGCTCACTGCGGCCGGCGTACGACTGGTTCTTCCCGTACTACCGCGACCGGGCGCTCGCGCTCGCGCTCGGGGTGACCGTCGAGGAAATGTTGATGCAGGCGGTCGGGGCGGCCGCCGATCCCGCGTCGGGCGGTCGGCAGATGCCGTGCCACTGGGGCTCGGCCCGGCTCAACATCGTGAGTCAGACGTCGGTCACGGCAAGCCAATGCCTGCCCGCCGTCGGCTGCGCGGAAGCGGCGCGCTACATCGGTCGGCGGCCGCATCTCCCCGGTTGCACCGCGTACGGCGACGAGATCACCTACGTGTCGCTGGGCGAAGGTGCCACGTCCGAAGGTGAGTTCTGGGAAGCGCTCAACACCGCGACCCGTCTGCACCTCCCCGTGCTGTTCGTCGTCGCCGACAACGGCTACGCGATCTCCGTGCGATCGACCGACCAACACCCGGCGCCGATCTCGGAGATGGTGCGGGGAATTCGCGGCCTTCACGTCGTGAAGATGGACGGACGCGACTACTTCGAGGTCCGGCGCAAGGGCGCCAACGCGATTGCGCACGTGCGGGCGGGCGCGGGGCCGTGTCTCGTGCACGCGCTGGTGACCCGCCCCTACTCCCACTCCCTCTCCGACGACCAGAAGAAGTACCGCGCCCCCGAAGAGCTCGACGACGAACGGGAACACGACCCGATCACGGTGCTCGAGCAACGACTCGTCGCCTCCGGCGCGCTCACCGCCGAGCGGGCGCAAGAGATGCGGGAGGCGGCCAAGGCCGAAGTTCGCGCCGCGGCCGAAGCGGTACTCGAGCTCGCACGGCCCGCACCGTTGTCGGTCGTCGACCATGTCTTCGGACCCATGCCCGTCACCACCGAACCCCCGGACCCGGCTCCGGACGAGACCGAGGTCGTGACATTCGGCGAAGCGATCCGCCTCACGCTGCACGAACGGATGGCGATCGACGAGCGCATCCGCGTGTTCGGCGAGGACGTGGCCGACGCCGACGCGCACGTCATCGACGAGGTACCGGGCAAGGGCGGAGTGTTCGGGATCACATTCGGTCTGCAACGCGCGTTCGGCGACGCCCGTTGCTTCAACACACCGCTCGCGGAAGCCAACATCGTCGGCCGTGCGGTCGGCCAGGCGATGCGAGGACTGCGCCCGTGCGCGGAGATCCAGTTCTTCGACTACGTGTGGCCGGCCATGAATCAGCTGCGGTCGGAGGCCGCGACCACGCGGTGGCGCTCCAACGGCGCGTTCACGTGTCCGATGGTCGTACGCATCCCGATCGGCGGCTATCTCCAGGGCGGCGCGCTGTACCACAGCCAATCGGGCGAATCGATCTTCGCCCATGTCCCCGGGCTCCTGATCGCATTCCCGTCGCGGGCCCGCGATGCGGCCGGCCTGCTGCGTACGGCGCTCAACTGTGACGATCCCGTGCTGTTCCTCGAACACAAGCACCTCTACCGCCAGGGCTACAACCGCGACCAGATGCCGCCCACCGACTGGATGCTCCCTTTCGGAAAGGGTACGTACGTGACCCGCGGCGATCGGGCGACGGTCGTCACGTGGGGCGCGACGGTGCACCGCGCCCAAGTCGCGGCGAAGGAACTGGGCCCCGACGGCGGCATCGAGATCATCGACCTGCGTACGATCGCACCGTGGGACCGCGACATCGTCGCGGACTCGGTGCGCAAGACCGGTCGGGTGCTCGTGCTCCACGAGGACACCCTCACGTGTGGTTTCGGCGCCGAGGTCGCGGCTTTCGTCGCCGACGCCTGCTTCGAGTACCTCGACGCGCCCGTATGGCGGCTCGCGGCCACCGACACCTTTTGCGCGTACGAACCGGCGCTCGAGTCCGCGATCCTTCCCCAGGCCGCCGACATCGAGCGCGACCTCCGCGCGCTGCTCGACTACTGAAGCTCGAGCATTACTGGAGCTGGAGGAGCATCTCGTCGCGGTCGGGCCCGAGCACGGGCGGACCGGGACGATTCGCCCGGTCCTCGTACGCGGCGAGGACTTCGCCGACGATCTCGGGATCGGCCATCAGCGCGTCGGGCGTGACGAGCAGATTGAACCAGCGCAGGAACGCTCGGAACACGATCGGAGACGAACGCATCGCGGGCAGGAGTCCGTCACGGAACACCGCCTGCATGAAGGCGCGGGGATCGTCGTCGGCGAGATCGGCTTGCATCGCCCGGGCCTCGGTGTCCTGTAGCACCGCGGACCGGAACCAGGGCACCAGCTCGCGTTCGGTGAAGCCGGCGAACTCGCGCCCGACCGCGTCGAGGTCGTCACCGTGGCTGCGCAGCGTGTCGGCGAGGCCGAAGGCGTGCACGAACGCGAGGCTGCAGCCCCGGCCGTAGAGCGGGTTCGTGCACAGCGACGAGTCGCCGACGGCCACGAAACCATGCACGAGGGGCGCGCCCTCGGCATCGACGAAGGGGCGGTAGCGATTGCGCAGCCCGGCCATCACGTGCACATCGGTGATGGGCTCGGCCACGTCGTCGGCGCGCCACGGCTCGATGGCGAGGAGCGAGCGGCCGACGGTCTCGAAGCCGTCGTCGGAGGCGAGCGCCCGGCGCAGATCCTCGTCGTGGCTCTCGATCGCGTAGGTGATCGAGAAGGTCTCGTTGTCGCCGAGGAAGATCGCGTACTTGAGGTACCCGAGATCGGCCGCGGTAGGGCCGACATACGCGGGCGCAACCTTTCCGGGGCACACCCGGTAGAAGCGCGAGAAGTAGACGATCCCGCTCTCGTGCAGCTCCTCGGCGACCGGCGCCGCGCCGATCGCGGCCAGCCAATCGGCCGACGACGAGCGCGGTCCGCGTGCATCGACGACGAGGTCGGCGACCTGACCGTCGACGCCGACAACGGTGGGTATCGGACCGGGACGGAAGTCGAGCGCCGCGGCCGCAATGCCGTGACCGAGCGCGACACCCGGTTCCGCCAGCACGAGCCGCCGCAACACCCACTCGAAGGTGGTGCGCCGGCACGCGAGCGCGACCAGCTCCTCGTCACCGGCGCGGCGCGACCGATCGGTCAGCGTCTCCGGGAGGTTCGCGGTGAACTCGATCTCCGTCGCGCCCGCAGCGAACAACGCGTCGAGCACGTCGGGGGCGCGGTCCTGCAACAGGTTCCGCAACCGGGCGAGGAATGCGTGCGAGTGGCGGACCTGGGGCGCGCCCGTGCGTTGCCACGAGAACGCGGCGTCGGGATCGGGCGCCATCGGCGTGTCGTCGCGTTCGAGGACCGTGACCTCGTGCCCATCACGGGCGCACGCGAGCGCGGTGCCCAGGCCCGCGATACCGCCACCCACAACGATGATTCGCACCGGACCTCCCGGAGGCGTGCGCACGACCCCGACCGAGGGTACCGTCCGCCTCCGTGACGACCCGGGTCGAGGCGACCGGCAGCTCCGAGGCCGCGATCCTTGCGCGGTAGGTCACGCGCACGCGCACGGGAGCGCGCCGCACCGCGGACATCCTGATCCGTAGCGCGCCGCGGCCGCGTCGAGGGAGAGCCCGAGCTGGTCGGTCAGAGACGCCAGCCACGCGAGCAGGTCACCGATCTCGTGCAGCTGTTGCTCGCTTGTGCCCTTGCGCACCGCCTGCGCGAGCTCGCCGAGCTCCTCGGCCAACCAGGCGACGGTCGCGTCGATTCCGCGGGCCCGATCCCGCTCGCCGTACGTCGTGGCCATCAGCGCTTGGAACTCGTCGAGCTGCATGGCCGTGCAGTCTGCCCCGGTCGGCGGAGTTCAGTGCGCTCGCGGATCGACGACCCGGCCGAGAAACACGATCGCGCCCGTCGCCCGGTCGCGCACGACGAACCGGAACGGCTTGTCGATGTGGACCGGCGTCAGGAGCGGCGCCGACGACTTCTCCATCACGCCGCCCGTCGCCGCCGTCGCGACCTTCCCCTGTTCGTCGACGTGCACGAACGCCTCGTGCACCACGGCGCTCAGGAACAGCGAGCGATCGCCGGTCATGGTGGAGAAGTCGGCCCGTTCCGAGTCGAACGCGTCGCGCACTCCGAGCCGACCCAGCGCGGGGTGCAGGCTCCCGATGTTCTGATCGAAGGTCGCGGCTTCGAGGTTGTGCTGGAACTGCTCGATGTCGTCGGGCATCACGACGTCCATCTCGAGCGCGCCACCCTTGTACGGCAGAGCGACAGCTGTCCAACCGTCGCCCTGCCCGGTCGCGATCTCGCCGGTCTGGTGCATCGTCGGCACCGAGACCGCCTGACCGTTCACCAGATGGAACGGCTGCGCGTTCGTGAGCTTGGCGACGAAGCCGCGCTCCCACTTCGCGTCGAGGTACACCGCGTCGGTCAGTACCAGCTCCGCCGCCTCGAGCGACTCCGGTGTCAGCACCTTCGGAATCTTGGCGTGAGTTCGCGCCGAGATCCAAGTGTTGATGGTCGCGGCCGCGCGCTCGGGATCGGCGAAGTCGATCCGGGCGAGCGGAGCGGCGCAGTCACGCGCCAGCGTGCCGGTGAACCCGGCGAGCAGATTCAACTTCTGCTGCACCCGCGCGACGCGAGCTGCGAGTACAGAGCGAGACCGAAGGTTCCTCGCCCCGGGCCGCGGCGATGAGGTCGGCCGGGGGCGGAAGCGGTCCCGGCGATCCGGTCCGGGCCAGCAGCAGCACGTTCGGATCGTCTCGGGAGCGTGCTCGTCGGGCCGGCGCTCACCCTCGGCGCACGAGACCCGCACGGGTCGGACGACAGCCGGACCCGGGAAGTTCCCCGCCGCCGAAGGGCAACCGGCACGGCGCCGCAACGTTTCCCACCGAAAGTCGGGGTAGGTGCTCGCGATTGGTGGGCGGGTTCGGCATGCTCGTTGCATGCGTGGAACTTCTGAGCGGCAGTTGGCGATGTTGAGTTCGTTGAGCCCGGAGGATCTGATCCCGGCGGATCATCCGATCCGGCGTATCCGCAAGGTCGTGGACGCAGTCCTGGCTGAGCTGGACGGCGAGTTCGACGCGATGTACGCGGCGTCGGGCCGGCCGAGCGTGCCGCCGGAAACGTTGCTGAAGGCGACCGTGTTGATGGCCTTGTATTCGATTCGCAGCGAGCGAGCGTTCTGCGAGCGGCTCAACTATGACCTATTGTTCAAGTGGTTCTTGGACCTTCCGATCGACGCGAAAGCGTTCGACGCGACCACGTTCACCAAGAACCCCGACCGCCTGTTGGACCATGAGATCGCGGACCAGTTCTTCGCCGCGGTCGTGGGCCAGGCGAAGTTGCGCCGGTATCTCTCGAACGAGCATTTCTCGGTCGATGGCGCCTTGTTGGAGGCGTGGGCGTCGCACAAGAGCTTTCAACGCAAAGACAAGCCGCGACGTAACCCGCCGGCGGGTCGCTCTTCAGCATCCTGCTAGGAGGGGAGATCGCGAAAGGGGGTGTCCCGGCCGGGTCGGGGCTCGCTCGGGAGACCGAGCACGCGCTCGCCGATCACATTGCGCTGGATCTGCTCGGTGCCGCCGCCGATCCGGCTGCTCCACTGGCCGAGGAACTGCTGTTGCCAGTAGCCGCGCTGGATCGCGTCGTCGTCATAGAGCATCGACTGCGCGCCCTGCAGCTCCAAGACCAGGTTGCCGTCGTGCTCGAGCCGGCGCGACGCGGCCAGCTTCAACACCGACGCCTCGGGTCCGAGCCCACCGTCCTTGCGGCTGCGCGCCCGCAGACCCAGCCACTTGATGAGCTGGGTGCGCGTGTAGCTCCGGGCGAGTTGCTGGCGGAGCATGACGTCATCGTTGGCGCCGCACCGCTGCGCGAGCGCGACGATGTCGCGGAAGCCGACGCGACCGCCGCCACCGATCATGGCTCGTTCGTTCGAGAGCATCGTGTTGGCTGTGCGCCAACCGCCGCCCGGCTCACCGAGTCGCATGGCGTCGGGAATTCGTACGTCGGTGAGGAACACTTCGTTGAAGTGCGACGCGCCGTTGATCTGGCGCAGCGGGCGTACGTCTATGCCCGGCGTGCGCATGTCGAGCAGGAACGCGGTGATGCCCTTGTGCTTGGGCGCGTCGAGGTCGCTGCGTGCGAGCAGGAGCCCCCAGTCGCTGTAGTGGGCGCCCGACGTCCACACCTTCTGACCGTTGATCGTCCATTCGTCGCCGTCGCGGTCGGCCCGTGTGCGCAGCCCGGCCAGGTCGGAGCCGGCGCCGGGCTCGGAGAACAGCTGGCACCACACGTCGTCGCCCCGCAGCATCGCAGGCAGGAAGCGCTCCTGCTGTTCCCGGTTCCCCCACGCGATGATCGTCGGGCCTGCCATCGCGATGCCCACGGCAAACACACCGGTCGCGACGTTGTAACGCGATTGCTCCTCGTTGAAGATGCGCGCCTGCCACCCGGGACCGCCCCGACCGCCCGCTTCGACCGGCCACGTAATTCCGGCCCAGCCGCCGTCGAACACGACCCGCTGCCACTCCTTGCACGCGGCGACGTGGTTGTCGTCGGCATCGGGATCGCCGTCGCCCGGCATGTACGAGTGATCCGACTGCTCGCCCGCCTCCCGGCGCGGCGCGTGCGCATCGAGCCAGGCCCGAATGACGACCCGGAACGCCTTCTCTTCGGCGGTCTCCTCGAAATCCACTGCGTCAGCCGCCCATCACAGACCCGTAGTCGGGTCCGCACCGGAGTTGGTGGCCGCCGTCGATCCCGAGCATCTGCCCGGTCACCCACGTCGATTCCGGGCCCGCGAGGTAGCGCACCGCGGCCGCGATGTCGTCGACGGTGCCGACGCGCGCGATCGGCATGTTCGCGTTGTAGCTGTCGAGGATCGGACCACCCGCGGTGATGAACGTCATCAGGGCGGTGTCGACGATGCCCGGCTGCACCGCGTTGACACGGATGTTGTGCTCGCCGAGCTCGTCGGCCGCGCACTTGACCAACATCTCGATCCCGGCCTTGCTCGCGCAGTACGCGCTCATGAACCGGTGTGTCGTGTGACCGGCGATCGACGACATGCCGACGATCGAGCCGCCGCCAGCCCGAACCATGGCCGCGCCTGCATGTTTGATGCAGAGGAACGTGCCGATGAGGTTGAGGTCGACGGTGGCGCGCCAACCGTCGACGTCGGAACTGAGGATCGGACCTCCGTGCAGCGAACCGCCTGCGCACGCGAACAGCACGTCGAGCCGGCCGGTCGGCTCGGTCGCGACGGCGACCGCGCGTTCGACGTCGGCTTCGTCGGTCACGTCGCACACGACGTAGCGGACGCTCGCGCTTGGCGCGGCGGTTGCCGTGATCTCGGTCACCGCTTCGGCCAGACGCGATTCGGTGCGCCCGGCGATCGTCACGTGCGCACCGTCGGCGGCGAAGCGCTGCGCGCAGCCGAGCCCGATACCGCTACCCCCGCCCGTGACCAGCGCGGCCGTTCCCTCCATACCGGGCACCGCGGCGCCTCAGGTGGGATCGACGATGGAGATCGCCTGCTTCGGGCAGACGCGAACGGCCTCTTCGCACTTGGCCCGCAGGTCGTCGGCCGGCTCCTCTTGGAGTACGTACAAGAAGTCGTCGTCGCGCACCTCGAACACCTCGGGCGCGGCGGCCATGCACAGGGCATTGCTCTCGCACTTGTCGAAATCGACGACTACCCGAAAGCTCATGACAACGGCCCCCTTACTCCGGCAACTCCGGCATACTCGCCGACACGGCTGCGCTGCGTCCGCACCTGTGTTCCTCGTGTTGACCTTGACGGCGGCACCGTAGCGCACCCGCCCGTCCGGCCCACGGGGCTCAGCGGGGCTTCACGACCCGGCGCGCCAGCTTGTCGAGGCGCCGGTCCCATGCCGCGCCGACGTCGTGCATCCACCCCGCCACTTCGGTGAAGGGCCCGGGCGTCAAACGGAACACGACGCGCCGGCCGTCCCGCTCACCCCGCACGAGACCGGTCTCCTCCAGGAGGGCGAGATGCTTCACGACCGCCTGGCGGCTCACGGGAAGGCCGGCTGCGATCTCACCCGCGCTGGCGGGTGCGCGCCCGACGCGTTCGACGATGCGCCGGCGCGTCGGATCGGCGAGCGCGTCGAAGACCCGATCGACCGATTCGCGCCGGGCGTCAGGCACGCGCGAGCGCGAGAAAGGCAGACCGCTCGAGGTGTGCGCCGTCGAGGCGCGTCTCCCGGACGTGCACGATCGTCCCGGCCTCCGACGACCGCAGCACGATCTCGACTTCGGACGGAGCGGTATCGCCTTCCACGGTCGCCCAACGGAACGACAGACGCTCACCCGGCTCCGCTTCCAGCACCACTCCGATCCGGTCGCCGTCGACGGCATCGTGCACCCGCAGTCCGCCTCCCCGCTCCGCGGTGAGCTCGACGTCATCCCCCAGGATTGCAGCCAGTTCGTCCCACACCTCGTCGGGAGCGGCGGCCAGCTCGACCTCGCGCTCGATGACGACGTCGGGACGCGCCTCTGAATCGTTGCAACTCATGGGTTGCACCCTAGCGCGCTCGAACAGTCGGTTCCCCGCGCTAATGTGCAACCATGCAGTTGCACCAAGAAACGCCCACGACCGCGGAGACTCCCGCCGCCACGAGCGCCGACGACCTCGGCCGCCGGATGTTGCACCAGCGACGCGTCATGCTCACAGGACCCATCGACGGCCCGCTCGCGGAGCGGGTCTGTACCCAGCTCCTGGTCATCGAAGCCGAAGACCCCGACCTCCCGATCACGCTGTACCTGCACTCCCCCGGCGGCGAGGTCGACGCCGGCTTCGCGATCTACGACACGATGCGGGCCCTTCGCTGCGACGTGGCCACGGTCTGCCTCGGCTTCGCCGCGTCGATGGCGCAGTTCCTCCTCGTCGGCGGCACCCCCGGTATGCGGTCGGCGCACGCGCACAGCCGGATCCTCATGCACCAGCCCCTCGGTTCGGTTTCGGGCTACGCGGTCGACATCGCGATCCAGGCCGAGCAGTTCACGATCATGCGCCGTCTGATGGCCGAGCTGACCGCCCAACACACCGGGCAGACGGTCGAACGCATCCTCACCGACGGCGAACGCGACCGTTGGTTCACCCCGGACGAGGCGCTGGAATACGGAATGATCGATCAGATCATCGGCCCGCCCGTCCGGTAACGTCTCGAGTCTGGTGTGGTGAGCGTCGAACCGGTGGGTCGAGCCCCAGCCTGCTAGATATGGGTGCGATGCCCAACGATGGTTTCGACGACGTCCTCGCCGCCAACCGCCTCTACAGCCGAGAGTTCCACGACTCCGGCGTCGCCGGCAAAGCGGCCAAACGCCTGGCCGTGCTCACGTGCATCGATTCGCGGATCGATCCGTTGGCCCTGCTCGGGCTACGGCCGGGAGACGCCAAGATCATCCGCAACGCGGGCGCTCGCGTCACCGGCGACGCGTTGCGATCGCTCGTGATCGCGGTGAACCTGCTCGACGTCGATCGCGTCTGCGTCGTGCAGCACACCGACTGTGCGATGACGGGATCGACCGAAGCCGACTTTCGCGACCGGGTCGCAGCCGCGAGCGGCCACGATGCCAACGGTTGGGAGTTCCTCGCCACCACCGACCAGATGGCGGCCCTTCGGAACGACCTCGAACGCATCCGGACGTGCCCGCTCTTGCCCGCCGACCTGAACGTCGGCGCGTTCATCTTCGACGTCCGCAGCGGCGAGTTGGTCCCGGTCGACACCTGACGCATCGAGGTCACGACGGCATATAGCTTCCGTGTATATGAGCGACTCGAGCATCTCCGCACACGACGTCACGGTCGACACCGCCGACGGACCGACCCGCCTCTACGAAGCGAAGCCGGCCGGTGAAGCCCGCGGCGCGCTCGTGGTGATCCAAGAGGCCTTCGGCGTGAACGCGCACATCGAAGACGTCACCCGGCGAGCCGCCGCGGCCGGCTACCACGCGGTCGCGCCCGACTTCTTCCATCGCTCCGGCCCGGGCGCGGTCGTGGAGTACGGCCAGTTCGAACAGGTGATGGAGTACTTCCAGGACCTCGGAAGCGACAACGCGATCCTCACCGACGTCGACGCCGCCCTCGATCACTTGCGCGCGGCCGGCTTCGCCGACAGCCGCATTGGGGCGGTGGGATTCTGCTTCGGCGGGAGGGTGTCGTTCCTCGTGGCGCTGCGGCGCGCGCTCGGCGCGTGCGTCGGCTTCTATGGCGGCGGCATCGTCACCGGCCGATTCCCCCAGTTCCCGGCGCTCGCGAGCGAAGTCGCGGGATTGCAGACGCCTTGGCTCGGCCTGTTCGGCGACCGGGACGGCTCGATTCCAGTCGAGGATGTCGAGGCGCTGCGCGCCGCGCTCGAGCGGGCTTCGGTCGACACCGAGATCGTGCGTTACGCGGAGGCCGGCCACGGCTTCCACTGTGACCGGCGTCCCGACTATCGGCCGGACGACGCCGCCGACGCGTGGCGCCGGGCGATCGACTGGTTCTCGTCACACCTTCATTGAGCCCGGCGGCATTGAACGCTGCGTAGGCTGCTGCGGATGGCTCCGTCCGCCCGCTTGCGCGTCGCTCTCGCCGCGATCGACGACGCGAACAGCGCCGATCCCACGATGGTGACCGTGCGCGGCAGCCGGGGACCGAAAGAGATCGTGCATGCAAACCTCGTGACCGAATGGGTGCTGCGCCTGCGCCCGGAGGCCGACGATGCCCTCCTCCTCGCGGCGCGCGGCCACCACTTCCGGCGCTGGACGATGCCCCGCACGAGCTATCCCGCCGGCCGTTCCGGCTATCTCCGCTGGCGCAAGGACCTGCACGCGCAACAAGCGCAGGAGCTGGGCGTGTTGCTCACCGACGCAGGCTACGACGAGTCGACGATCACACGGGTGCAGTCGATCGTGCGCAAGGACGGCCTGGCGCGTGCGGCCGCGACCGACGACGTGCAGGTGTTGGAAGACGCGCTCTGCCTGGTGTTTCTCGAGACTCAACTCGTCGACATCGCGGCGCGACTCGATCCGGCCAAACTGCCGGGCGTGATCACGAAGACGGCGAAGAAGATGAGTGCGGCCGGACTCGCCGCGATCGGCGATGTGCCGCTCGGGCTGGGTACGCACCGTATCCTCGACGAGGCGTTCGCGAGTGACGTCGTGCAGCGTTACCTCGACGCGATGGCGACGGGAGATTGGGTAGTGCTGGCGGGAACGCTGGCGCCCGACGTCGAACGCCTGGGACCCTACGGCGACAACGTCTCGGGTCGCGACGCGTATGCCGCGTTCCTCGAAGACATCATCGGCACACTCTCGGGATACGAGCTGGCGATCGTGGCGATGATCGTCGACGGGGGGCGGGTGGCCGTCGAGTTGAACGAGACCGTCGACGACGGCGACGCCAAACTGCACACCGACGAGACGGTCGTGTTCGATGTGCGGGACGGTCTCATCACCAGGGTCGCGGTCTATCTGCAGAAGTCGGAGCGTCGAGTGCCCCAGTCAGAACCGGATCGAACCTCGGCCCGAACATGAGCGAGCCCATCTGCAGGCTCGACCTGGAGCGACTCCGCCGTGACCGCATCGCGAAGATCGACGCCGCGATGCACGCGGCCGGGATCGACACGCTCGTGCTGTGCGGCCAACAGAACGTCTCCTACGCGGCGGGGGCCCGGGTCCCCGCGGCCGATCACGTGCGCGCGTCGTGGTGGCGCGCGGTTGCGGTGCTCGAGCGTGGTGCCCCCTGGCCGCACCTCTACACCGACTTTCCCGAGGGCGCGCCCCCGGAGATCCCGGACGAGTTCCTGCACCGGGCGATCGAGGTCGAGACCGTCGCGGGCGCAAGCGACCTCGCGGGCAGGCTCGGCGCGGACCGGTTGGCCATCGACGATGCGTCGGTACCGTTGTGGCGGGCCCTGGAGGGTCGCGAGCTCACGGATGCGACCGTCGTCATGGCGCCGGCCAAGCTGACCAAGACCCCCGACGAGCTCGAATGCATCCGCCGGGCTCAGTCGATCAACGAGGCCGCGATGCGGGTCGTGCGCCCGTTGGCCACGCCGGGAGTCCATGCGACCGAGTTGTCGGGCGCGTTCTTGCGGGCGGTCGCCGAGTTCGGGGCAACCGCGAACACCGTCGATCCCGTCTTCCAGATCATGCCCCGATCGATCGGGTCGGGTCCGTACAGCGTGACCGGCGAAGCGGTCTTCCCGATCCCAACCCGGCCCGAAGCGCTCGGGGCCGGCGATGTCATGTGGATCGACACCGGTATCAATCTCCACGGCTACGCGTCCGACTTCGGATCGACATGGATCGTCGGCCGCGCACCGAACGACGTCGAGCGCGACCAGTTCGTCCGGTGGCGGGCCGTGGTCGACCGTGCTCTCGCGGTCGTGAAGCCGGGCGCCACTGCTGCTGATCTCGTGCGCGTCGCGAGCCTCGACGACGGCACCCGGCCCTGGCTCTCGTACTTCTACCTGGCCCACGGAATCGGGACCGACAGCGCGGAGATGCCGTTCGTCGGCACCGACCTCGGCGACGACTTCGACGCGTCACTCATCCTGCAGGCAGGCATGGTGCTGGTCTTCGAACCGGTGGTGTGGGACGACGGTCAGGCCGGACACCGATCCGAGGAGATCGTCGCAGTGACCGACGACGGTTACGTGCGACTCTCGGCTCCGGCCGGACTCGACGACGGGGGCGCTGCGTGAGCCGGCTGACCGAGTGTCTCGAGCTGATGGGCCGCAACGGCGTCGACGTGATGTTGCTCGGGCGCGAGGCCAACGCCCGCACCGTCTCCGACGCGGCCCGACTGTGGCTGGCCGGGACGCGTGCCTTCTCCCCCGGTTGCGTCGTCGTGCGGCGCACCGGCGAGGTGCACATCTTGTCGAACACCGACAGCGTCGTCCCGCCCGGATTCCCGGTCGAGCGTCTCTACGGCATCACCTGGAATCCGGAGAAACTCATCGCCGCGCTCGATGCGATCGACGGCGTGCGCGACGCCAAGCGCGTCGCGGTCGACGCTATGTCGCCGATGGCCAAGGCCTTGCTGGCGCGCGTGGCTCCCGGGGCCGAGGTGGTCGACGCGGGCGCGTTGTTCGCCGAGCTGTGGTGGGTGCCCGATCCCGAGAAGATCGCCGGGGTCGAACAGGCGTCGATCATCGCTAAGGCCGGCCTGGATGCAATGGCGGCCGCGTTGCGTCCCGACGTCCGGCCCCGCGATCTCCGGGGCGCGTGTGCGGCCGCGTTCGCGGCGCGCGGCGTCACGACCCCCGCGTTCGAAGCCGTCGCCGCGCCGCTTGACGCGAGCGCGTCCACGTGGCTCCCGCCCGAACGCCCGCTGATGGAAGGCGAACGGGTCGTGCTCCGGGCCGGCGCACTGCGCGACGGCTGGGAAGCGTCCGTCGCCCGCACCTACCTCGTGGGAACCCCCTCGATCGAACAACCTCCGCCCGCGGCCTGGAACGAGCTCGTCGCCGTGTGCGTGCCGGGAACGACCGTCGCGTCGTTGCGGGAATGGGGCGCAGTGGTACACGGGACCGGCCGGGGAGTCGAGCCCTGGCCCGACGACCTCGTCCTCGCCCCCGACCTCATGCTCGCCCTCGAGGTCCGCGACGACACCAGCCTCCGCCAGGACACCCTCCTCGTCACCTGACCCCGAAAACCCCCGTCAACACCACCAACAGTGGTGCGACTTTTCCGCTCCTGGGGCGGCAAAACTTGCACAACTGTTGGTGGACTTATGGGGTCAGGGTTGGATCTGGCTGCGGCCGCGCTCGACGATCTTCATGCGCCGCGACTCGATGCTCGCGGGGTCGAAGCCGGGACCTTCCCAGTCGCGACTGACCCGGGCCTCGATCTTCCAGCCTTCGTCGACGGTCGTCGCTGCCACCTCGTCGTAGGTGCGCAACATGCGACGCACACCCATCTGGTCGTTGGAGACGATGTCGGCGGCAAGCTTTCGACAATGCGGCAATAGCTCGTCGTGGGGCACGACCTCGTTGACCAGGGACCACTCGTACGCGGTCTGCGCGTCGAGGTAATTCCCGGTGAAGCTCAACTGCTTGGCCCGTGCGACTCCGACGCGCTGGGCGAGCAACACCGTCAAGCCCCAGCCCGGCATCACGCCGACGCGCGCGTGCGTGTCGGCGAAGCGGGCGCGGTCGGAGGCGACGATGAAGTCGCAGTTGAGCGCGACCTCGAAGCCCCCCGTCACCGCGACCCCGTTGACCGCACCGATCAACGGCTTCGTGTGGGGCGGGAGCGCACCGCGGAACGAATCACGGCTCTCGGCGACACCGCCGAAGCTCTCGCCCTGCTGCACCTGACCGGAGCCGAACTCCTTCAGGTCGACGCCGGCCGAGAACGCGGGGTCGGCGCCGGTGAGGATCATCACGTCGACGTCGTCGTCGGCGTCGCAGCGCGTAATCGCCGCAGGCAGCTCGCGCCGCGCGTCGCGATTCAGCGCGTTGCGCTGATCGGGACGGTTCAACGTGATGACCGCCACGCGCTCGACGATGTCGACGAGGACGACGTCGCTCATGCGGCTACGCCCTTCGGCCCTCGATCGCCCGCGGGCCACACGGGAACGACCGGGCCTCCCTGCTGCGCCTGGCTGCCCATCAGGCGTTTGCGTTCCGGTAGTCGAACGCCACCTTGATCGCGCCGGAGTCGTCCTGGGTGGCCAGCGTCGTGAACGCGTCTCGCCAGGCCTCGAGCGGATACGTGTGCGTCAGCATGCCCGTGAGATCGATCCGGCCCGACGAGACGAGGTCCAGGTAGTGGCCGATACCGTGCTTGCGCACACCTTCGACCTCCTCGAACCCGAAGGCATTGGATCCGACCATCGAGATCTCCTTGAAGTACAGCGGCGTGTCCTCCCACCAGGTGGGGCCGTGCACACCCGCCTTCACCAGCGTGCCCCGCGCCGCGAGCACGCGGGTTCCGACCTCGAAGGTCTCCCGCTTGCCCACGGTGTCGTACACGACGTCGATGAAACCCGGGAACGCCATCGGGAGCCCGTCGCTCGCGCGCAGGATCCCTCCGGACCACGCCGCCGCCTCCTCGATAACCTGCATCGCGGGCGTGTGCCCGATGACCTTGGCGCCGAGTTTGCGCGCCATCTCGGCCTGCGCCTCGAACCGGGCGACGACGAGCACCTCGACGTCGGGGTAGAGCGCCCGCAGGATCGCCGTCGCGCACGTGCCGAGCGCGCCCGCGCCGTAGACCATCACCTTGCCGCCCGGCTTCGGGGGGTGGCGCGTGATCGAGTGCAGCGAAACCGCGAATGGGTCGGCGAACACGGCGAGCTCGTCGGGGACGTTGTCGGGAACCTTGAAGAGTTGCGAGTCGTGTGCCGACATCACCTCCGCGTACCCGCCATTGACGTCGCGCGCGGTACCGATGTGGATGCCGGGCGGAATCGGCCCGACGTCGAACGAGTAGCAGAGGCTGTAGTCGCCGACAGCACACGCCGGGCACGGCGCGGTCACACCGCGCGGACCGCACGACAGCCACGGGTTCAACACCACGCGGTCGCCGACCTCGAGTCCTTCGGCTTCCGGCCCGAGCGCGACGACGTCGGCCACGACCTCGTGCCCGAGTACCTGCGGCAGCGAGAAGAACCCCTTCATGGGGTTGTCGGCCGAGCCCACCTCGCCGAAGTCCATGAAGACCTGCTTGGAGTCGGAGCCGCAGATGCCGGTCATGCGGGGCTTGGTCACGACCCAGTCGGGCAGGAAGAACCCGGGCTCGTCCATGTCGACGAGCTTCATCGGCGTCTGCGCCAGGCTGCGCAGGAGCAAGTTGTCGGTCTCGGGGACCGGTACTGAGTCGGGCTTCACGCCGTAGAGCAAGGCTTTCATGACGCGGACGGTACACGCCCGGAACCGTTCCGGTCACTCCGTCGTCGGGTGCCGATACGCGTCAGGCCTGGGCGAGACGCAACTCCAGCCGGGTCGCGACCTCGCGGTAACGACTGACGGGAACGAGATGCACGCCGTCGAACGCGCCCGAGTCGCGAATGGCGGCCACGAGGTCGCACGCCAACTCGACGCCGGCCCCGGGATCGGTCTCGATCGCGCGCAGCCACGCGTCGGGCACCGCGAGCTGCGGGATGTCGGCGGAGATCTTGCGCGCCATCGCTGTGCTCGGCACGACCATCACCCCTGCGTACACGGGACCGTCGAACTCGACGCCGGCGCGCCACTCGAGCAGTGCGTCGAGCGAGAACCGGACCTGGGCGAAGAGGAAGTCGGCGTCGCGTTTCCACGTCGGGAGCTTTCCCGCGCCCGCCGACACTCCGGCACGGAACGGTCGCCCGCCGGTGTCGTCGTGTGTGGTGGGAAACGCGCGCAACTCCTGGATCATCGACTGCACGGTGAGCTGACCGGTCCGAGCACCGAGCGAGGGACGGTCGCCATAGACGAAGAGGAACTGATCGACGCCGTAGGCCGCGGCCGTGAGGAGGTCGCGTCGGAAGCCGAGCAGGTTGCGGTCGCGGGCGTTGAGGCATGCGATCGACCGGCCACCCATGCGCTCGACCTCGTGCGCCACGGCAACGCTCGACACGGTCGCCCGCCCGATGTGGTTGTCGGGGATGAGGAACTGCGAGGCCACCTTGCTCAGCACGCCGATCTGGTGCCGGACGTGCATCAGATCGGGGCGGGTCGGGGGCTCGATCTCGCACACGACCTCGAACGGCTTCTTCACGTCAACTGTCCTCCCGGTCGGCGCGACGATGCGCCCGGGCGGCCCCGACCAGCAGCGCGATACCGATCAACGCCGCGAGCACACCCATGAACGTCCAGAAGCCCTCGCCGGTCATGAACGAACCGTGCAGCGCGCCCGATCCCTGCGCGATCCACACGCCTCCCACCGCGACGAGCACGGTCCCGACGATCCGCCGGATCCACATCAGCGCGCGCCCGTGACCGTCAAATCGTGAACGCCATGTTGTCGACGACACGGTCGCCGAGTGCGCGGTCGCCGGCGATCCGGACGACCCCGTGGGCGCGCGCGTGGTCGCCGGTCCAACGACCGCCGGCAAGCCGGGCGAACGTGCGGCGATCGGTGGTGATGACCACGGTCGGCTCTTCGGGTACCGCATCGAGCAACACCGCGCGTCCCTCGGGCGGAACCGAGATCGCGGCCGCGCTCTCGGGCGTTCCCTCGATCACGAATGCGACGGTGCTGCCCGCAGGTGCGCCCGCCTTCTTGCCGACGATGTAGCCCAGCCCTTTCGGCGGGATGCGCTCGAGGGAGAGATCGGCGACCGGACCCTCGAGGAACCCGGGCCGGCCGAGCGCCTCCCGGATGTCTTCGGCGTGGAACCAGCAGTCGAACACCCGGATCGCCATGAACTGCCGGTAGGGACCGGGACCTTCGGGCGTGAACCCTTCGGCATCCCATTGTTCCGCCGTCAGCGCGCGCAACCCGTCGAGGCGCCGGCCCGTCACCGCACGGAATTCGTCGAGCAACCTCGGCCCGTCCCAGCCGCGATAGCTCGCGATCCACTGCTCGTTCGCTTTGCCGATGTCGTTGCGCACGTGGGGCGCGGCGCCGACGGCGGCGGCGGCATCGGGTTGCTCCCCCGCGAGCATGCGCTCGGTCCCGATCATGTGCGCGACGTTGTCGAACACGGTCCAGCCCGGGCATTCCGTGGGCGTCGCCCAGGCCGACGCCGTCAGCCCGTCACACACGTCGGCGATGTCGGTCCACACCTCGTCGAGGCGGGCAATCAGCGGCTCGGTCATGCGCGCACGGTACCCCCTCCGGGCCGTGGGAGACTCGGGCCGTGACCGAGCCAGTGACCTTCTACTTCGACCCGATGTGCCCGTACGCCTACCAGTCGTCGGTCTGGATCCGGGAGGTCCGCAAACTCGTCGACCTCGACGTGACCTGGCGCTTCTTCTCGCTGGAGGAGGTCAACCTGGTCGAAGGTAAGGCCCATCCCTGGGAGCGGCCCTGGTCGTACGGGTTCGGGCAGATGCGGGTCGGCGCGCTGATCCGTCGAGAGCTCGGCAACGACGCGCTCGACCGTTGGTACGCGGCGGTCGGTCGCGCCTTCTTCTACGACGGCATCAAGACCCACGACCCCGCCCGCCACACCGAAGTGATCACAGAGGCGGGGTTCGATCCTACGTTCGTCGAACGCGCGGTGGCCGACGAGTCGACGCTCACCGACGTGCGGGACGAACACGTCGACGCGGTCGAACGGTACGGCGCGCACGGAGTTCCCACCGTCATCGTCGGCAACGGCTACGCCGTGTACGGACCGGTCGTCGTGCCCGCTCCGACGGGCGACGACGCGGTCGCACTTTGGGACATCGTGCGTTCGATGCCGCGGTTCCAGCTCTACGAGCTCCGACACCCGAAGACGAATGACGACGTCGCCGGCATCGGCGAGCAGTTCCGTACGTACCTCACGACGCGCGACTGGCACACCGTCGAGAACCCGGCGCAATAGCGATCAGGCCTCCGCGCGCGCGGTCGCGACGGCGACGACCTGCTGCAGCCCCTCCGGGCACACCTTCGATCCCCCACCGTCGCGCGACGCCGCCCGCACGCCTCCGCCGGGCACCACGAGACATGCGTCGGCCGCGAGGAACGCGAGCGTGTCGGCCGCGGGTGTGACCGCGACGAGCTTGCCCCGGGCCTTGTCGATCTTGGCCGCCTTCAGCCCGGACCCACCGCGGGCTTGCACCGGGAACTCGTCGACGTCGGTCCGCTTCGCGAAACCCTGGTCGGTTGCAATCACGACGATCTCACCGTCGCCGGCCGCACAGCCACCGATGACGCGGTCGTCGCCTTTCAGCCGGATGCCGCGCATCCCGCCCGCGGACCGGCCTACCGGCCGCGCCTCGTTCTCCTCGAAGCGGATCCCCTGCCCGTTCGCGGTGACCAGCAGCACCTCGTAGTCGTCCCAGCCCGGAAAGACCGAGACGACGCGATCCTCCGACCCGAGCTTCATCGCGACCAGGCCATTCTGCCGGCCGGACGCGTCGGCGAACTCGCTCAGCGCCGTCCGCTTCACGGTGCCCGACGCGGTGACGAACACGAGGTTCGGGTGCTCTTCGTGCATACGTGCGTCGAGCACGGCCACGACCTTCTCGCCGTCACCGAATTGGAACAGGTTCTGCGCCGCGCTCAACTTCTCCTTCGGCAACTCGTGAACGGTCGCGCGGTACGCGCGACCGCGGTCGGTGAAGAACAACAGCCCGGAGAGCGCAGTCGTGTCGATGGCCTGCGCGACCGCGTCGCGATCACCCGGATTCGCGACCAGCGACTTACGAGAGCGCTCGGGGACGGCGCGTACGTAGCCCCGCGCGGTCACCGTGACCACGTACGGCTCGTCCTCGACCAGAGCCACGACGTCGATGGTGCCGGCGTCGTCGCTCACGATCTGGGTACGGCGGGGCGCCTTGTGCTCGTCCCGGATGGCCACCAGCTCCTCCCGGATCACGCTCATGAGCACGTCGCGCCGGGCCAGTATCGCGGTCAGCTCCTTGACCAGCGCCACCAGCTCCTTGCGTTCCTTCTCGAGCTCTTCGCGACCGAGCTGGGTCAGCCGGCCCAACGGCATGTCGAGGATGTGGTTGGCCTGGATCTCGGAGAACTCGAACGGCTTGGCCATCAGCGCCAGCCGGGCCGCCCCCCGATCCTTCGACGCCCGGATCGCCTTCACGATCTCGTCGATCATGTCGAGCGCCTTCACCAGGCCTTCGACGATGTGGAGGCGGTCCTGCGCCTTCTGCAAGCGGAACTGGCTGCGCCGGGTGACGACGACGACCTGGTGGTCGAGCCAGTGCTGCAGCACCTCTTGCAGGTTGACGGTGCGGGGCACGTTGTCGACGAGCGCCAGCATGTTGACCGAGAAGGTGCTCTGCGCGGCAGTGTGCTTGAAGAGGTTGTTCAACACGATCTGTGGATTGGTGTCGGGTCGCAGCTCGATCACGAGCCGGGTCTTGCCCTGCCCGGACTCGTTGCGGATGTCGCGGACGCCGTCGATCTTTCCCGCGAGGACCAGCTCGGTGAGCTTGCCCGAGATCGCGTCGACGCTCGTCTGGAACGGCACCTCGGTGAGCACGATCGCCTGACCACCGCGGCGCGGAAGGTCTTCGATCTCGTGTGTGGCGCGTACCCGCACGGTGCCGCGGCCGGTCAGCAGCGCGTCCTTGATCCCGTCGCTGCCCATGATGAGGCCGCCGGTCGGGAAGTCGGGGCCTTTGACGACACGCATGAGGTCGGCGATCGTGGCATCGGGCTTGTCGATGAGCTTGATCGCGGCGTTGCACACCTCGGCCAGGTTGTGGGGCGGAATGTTGGTGGCCATGCCCACCGCGATGCCCTGCGCACCGTTCACGAGCAGGTTCGGGAACCGCGCCGGCAACACGACCGGTTCGTTCCGGGAGCCGTCGTAGTTGGGCTCGAAGTCGACGGTTCCCTCGTCGATCGCGGCGAGCAGCTCCATCGCCAGCGGCGACAGCCGGCACTCTGTGTAGCGGGAGGCGGCGGGCGGATCCGAGGGCGAACCGAAGTTCCCGTGCTTGTCGACGAGGGGCGCCGTGAGCGAGAAGGTCTGCCCCATCCGGACGAGCGCGTCGTATATCGCGGTGTCGCCGTGCGGGTGATAGTTGGCCATGACCTCGCCGACTACGCGCGCACACTTCACGAACGGCCGGTCGGGGCGCAGGTTCGCGTCGTGCATCGCCCACAGGATGCGACGGTGCACCGGCTTGAGCCCGTCGCGCACGTCGGGCAGTGCCCGCTGGACGATCACGCTCATCGCGTACTCGAGGTACGCGCTCTCGACCTCTTCTTGGAGCGTACGCGTCGGGATCTCCGCGTCGGCGGGCGCCTCGAGCGTCATCTGGTTCGTCGTCTTGCGCCGGGCCATGCGAGTTCTCTCCCTACACGTCGAGGAAGCGGGCGTCCTTGGCGTTGTGCTGGATCCAGTTGCGGCGGGCTTCGACGTCGTCACCCATGAGGACCGAGAGGATGTCGTCGGCGATCGTCGCTTGGTCGACGTCGATCTTCACGAGATGGCGGGTCGCCGGGTTCATGCACGTCTCCCGCAACTCGTGCGGGTCCATCTCCCCGAGTCCTTTGAACCGGGCGAACGAGAGCTGGCGATTCGGGTGCTCTTCCATCACCCGCAATCGCGCTGCGTCGTCGGCGATGTACTGCTTCTGACCGCCGATCTCGACGGAGTAGAGGGGCGGCTGCGCGACGTAGAGGCGACCGCTGTCGACCAACGGCGTCATCTGTCGATAGAAGAACGTGATCAGGAGGGTGCGGATGTGCCCACCGTCGACGTCGGCGTCGGCGAGGATGATCACACGGCCGTAGCGCACCTTGTTGACGTCGAAGTCGGCCCCGATGCCGCCGCCGATCGCCGCCGTCAACGATTGGATCTCGGCGTTGGCGACAACCTTGTCCATCGACGCGCGCTCGACGTTCAGCACCTTCCCCCGAAGCGGCAGGATCGCCTGGTTCTTGGGATCCCGGGCGTCGCGCGCGGACCCACCGGCGGAGTCGCCCTCGACCAGGAAGAGCTCGGCGCCGTCGCGGTCGCGCGACGCGCAGTCGGCGAGCTTGTCGGGCATCCCCACACCATCGAGCGCGGTCTTGCGCCGCGTCAGGTCGCGGGCCGACTTCGCCGCGGACCGCGCCTTCGACGCGCTCGCCGCCTTGGCGACGATCGCCTTGGCCGGGTTGGGGTGCTCTTCGAGCCAGCGAGTGAGGTGCACGTTCGTGGCCCGCTCGACCAACGTGCGCATCTCGGTGTTGCCGAGCTTCGCCTTGGTCTGGCCCTCGAACTGTGGATCACCGAGGCGTACGGAGACGATCGCGGTGAGACCCTCGCGCACGTCGTCGCCCTGGAAAGCGACGTCCTTGGCCTTCACCAGACTGCGATCCTTGGCGTAGCGATTGACGGCCTGGGTGAGTGCCCGCCGGAACCCCTCGACGTGCATTCCACCCTCGGTCGTGGAGATGCCGTTGGCGAACGAATGCAGCCCTTCGTGGTAGCCGGTGTTCCACTGCCACGCGACCTCGACCTCACCTTCGGGGCCCTTGTCGCCGAAGTAGCCGATGTCCTTGAACAGGGGCTCTTTCGACTGGTTGAGGTGACGCACGAAGTCGACGATGCCGCCGTCGAACTTGAATGACTCCGACTGCTTGTGGCCGGGCCGTTCGTCGCTCAGCCCGATCGTCAGGCCGCGGTTCAGGAACGCCATCACCTGCAGGCGTTCGGCGATGGTCGCGTACCTGAACTCGATCTCCTCGAACACGTCGGGGTCGGGCCAGAACGAGACGCTCGTTCCCGTGTGGCCGCGCTTCGACTGCCCGACGACCTTCAACTTCCCCTGGGGCACGCCGGGCCGGACCGCGCCCTTGCCCGCGGGCTCGGCCGCGTACTCCTGACGGTAGGTGCGCCCGTCGCGATCGACCTCGAGCACGACGCGTGACGACAACGCGTTCACGACGGACACGCCGACGCCGTGCAACCCGCCCGAGACCTTGTACCCGCCGCCGCCGAACTTGCCGCCTGCGTGCAACGTGGTCATGACGATCTCGGCCGCCGACTTGCCCTTGTACTGGGGGTGCTCGTCGACGGGGATGCCGCGGCCGTCGTCGGTGACACGCACTCCCCCGTCGGCCAGGAGCGTCACATCGATGCGAGTGCAGACACCTGCCATCGCCTCGTCGACGGCGTTGTCGACCACCTCCCACACCAGGTGGTGCAAGCCGGTCGGACCGGTCGAGCCGATGTACATGCCCGGGCGTTTGCGCACCGGATCCAGGCCTTCGAGCACCTGGATGTGCGCGGCGGAATAGTCGCCGGGGGTGGACTTGGCCATGCGCCAACCGTAGGTGACGGGTGTGCCGCGATCTGGTTTCGCCTGCTGACGGCGCTCCGGGCGGGGCGGGTCTCAGCGGTTTCGCGACAGAAACCGCTCGACCTGGTCGGGCCGGAGTGGGCGACCGAACGCGGGCCCGGTAGCGAAATCGCAGCCGAGGTCGCGCAACCGGTTCGCGTGCGCATCGTCGCGTACGTCGAACGCAACGACGACGCGGCCGAGCGCCCGGGCGTAGCGGACGATCGCGGCGAGCAGCGCGATGCTCGCGTCCACGTCGACGCGGTTCGACGACTCGTGGACCGCGGCGACGAGCGGTCCCGCGATCGTCATGGTGGGCGCCGGGAGCCGCCGGAGCTGTTCCAGCGACGAGACCGCGGAGCCGAAGTCGCGCAGCGCGACGCCGACGCCGAGCTTGTCGAGCGCGACCGCGACCCGAGACGCCACCTCGAGATCCTGCGCAACCGCCGCTTCGGGCACTCCGAGCCAGCACAGCGACGGCGTCACGCCGCTGCGCACGAGCATGTCGCGCACGAGCTCGGGCAGCACCGGCGAGAGCGCGCCGGCCCGGGTCAGGGTGATGCTGAGCCCGGGCACGATGGGCGCGGGCGGTCGCCGTTCCCAGTCGGAGATGTGCGCGAGCGCGGTACGCACCATTGCGACGTCGACCGCGCGCGACATTCCCGCCTCGTCGACGGCGCGCTCGATACTCTCCACCGGCTCGCGTACACCGGCGGCTTCCCAGTCGATGGTGCAGTCGAACCCCACGACGTGACCGTCGCCGAGACTCACGAGCGGTGACAGCGCGATCGGCAAGCGGGGCTGGTCGAGCACACGTCCGACACTGCGCGCCACTCGGCGCGCCTGCGCGAGTTGGCGGCGCAGCGCGTCGTCGAACATCTCGATCCGACCGCGCCCCATGCGCTTGGCTCGGTACGCGGCGACGTCTGCGTTCGACAGGAGTTGGTCGACCGAGACGGGATCTTCGCCCGCGGCACCCGCGATGCCGATGCTCGCGCCGACGAGGAGCTCGTGGCCGTGCACGTCGTAGGGCTCGTTCAGCGCGTCGAGCAACCGCTCAGCGAGCTGGAGCGCACGCGCGTGCGCACCCGCGTACGTCGGGCTGATCTCGGAGTCTTCGGTGTCGGGGCAACACACGACGAATTCGTCACCACCGAGCCGCACACAGAGGTCGCCGCCGCGAAGCGCGTGCCGTAGGCGCTTGGCGACCTGCACGAGCAGCTCGTCGCCCGCGGCGTGCCCGAGCATGTCGTTGACCCGCTTGAAGCCGTCGAGGTCGATGTACAGGAGTGCGACCCCGGGACCGCCCCGACGGGCGCGGGCGAGGATCGCCGTGAGGTCCGCAACGAGGAGTGTCCGGCTGCCGAGACCTGTGAGGCGATCGTGCGTCGCGTCGTGCTCGAGACGCGCTTCCAGACGTTTGCGCTCGGTGACGTCCTCGAGCGTGCCGAGCAAGCCCTTGACCGCACCGTCCGCGCCCCGCAGCGGCACCGAGCGCACACTGACCCAGCGCGAGCTGCCGTCGGGCGAGGCCAGCCGGAGCTCGCACGCAGGCGCGTCACCGTCGATCGATGCGCTCATCGGCGCAATACCGGTCATCGGTGACGGTGCGGTCGGTGACGTTGCGGCGCGCTGCATCTCCCGGAGCCGATCGATGTCGTCAACCGCGATCACCGACGACCATCCGCGACCGAGCGCTTCGTGGGCCGACAGACCGGTGAGCCGTTCGAAGGCCGGGTTCACGAACGTGCAGCGCTCGTCGAGATCGAGCTCGAAGATGCCGATCGGGCTCTCGGCCACGAGCGTCCGCAGTCGCGCTTCGCGATCGAACACCGTCTGGTCGACGGCGCGAACGATCGTTCCCCGCACCTCGGGGTGATCGAGCAGGTTGCGGAACACGAGGATCATGTCGTGCCAGCCGTCGTGCTCGTTGTGGACGCGCACGTGGGCCTCGACATCGACCGCCGGGGCGAGACGACTACGCGTCAGCGCGTCGATCACGGTCCCGAGGTCGTCCTGATGCACCCACTCCGCGATGCGGACGTTCAAGTTCTCCAACCGGGAGAATCCGACGTATCCCCCGAGCCGGCCGAGCATGATTCGGGGGCGCAGATCGGGCCCGAGAATCGCCACGGCGTCCGAGAGCGCGCGCACCACGTCGGGATCGCGTACGTCGAGCGGCTCGCCGCCGCCTGACCCCAGACCGGTCGGGTCGCCGGCGGTGCCGGTCGGGTCGTACGCATCACCGTCGGGCGCGACGAACGGGAAAACTCCTGCCATTGTGGGATGCATCGACATCGACGGCGCAAAGCCTTATAGCGTCCCCGCCATGACGACGAACTTCGCATCCCCCAACGACCTGCTCGGGGCCGTGGGCACCGATCTCGGTGTCACCGACTGGGTCACGATCACCCAGGATCAGATCGACAAATTCGCGGAAGCGACCCTCGACAACCAGTGGATCCACGTGGACACCGAGCGTGCGAAAGCGGGACCTTTCGGCACCCCGATCGCCCACGGCTTCCTGACGATGTCGTTGGCAGCCCACTTCCTGTCGCAGCTCGTTCACGTGAGCAACATCTCGATGGGTATCAACTACGGCGTCGACAAGGTGCGGTTCCCGGCACCGGTGCCGGTCAACTCGCGGGTCCGGGCCAAAGGCGAGTTGCTCGCCGCGACCGAGGTCGCCGGCGGCGTCCAGGCCACGGTCCGGATCACGATCGAACGTGAAGGCGGCGACAAACCCGTCGCGGTCGTCGACTCGATCTCGCGGTATCTCGCGTGAGCGCGCTCGACGCCTTCCGCCTCGACGGGAAGACGGCGATCGTCACCGGCGCCGGGCGCGGCATCGGTGCGTCCATCGCCCGCACGTTCGCGGAAGCAGGCGCCGACGTGGTACTCACCGCGCGTACGCAGGAGCAGCTCGACGAGGTCGCCGCCGACGTACGCGCCGCCGGACAGAAGGCACTCGTCATCCCGGCTGACGTCAACGACAACGACGTGCTGGAGGAGATCGTCGCCCGCACCGTCTCCGAGCTCGGTGGCATCGACATCGTGGTGAACAACGCGGGCGGCACGATGCCCCGGCCGTTCCTCGACACGAGCCCCGGGTTCTTCGAGCGCTCCTTCCACTTCAACGTCACGACTGCGTTCGTGCTGAGCAAAGCGGCGACACCGCACCTCCTCGCGAGCGGCGCCGGGTCGATCGTCAATATCTCGTCCGCGATCGGGCGCCTGCGCGATCGCGGCTTCGTCGCGTACGGCACTGCGAAGGCCGCGCTGTCGCACATGACCCGCCTCACGGCCGCCGACCTCGCGCCCAAAATCCGCGTCAACGCGATCGCGGTCGGCTCGATCGCGACGAGCGCGCTCGAGATCGTGCTCGACAATCCCGAGATCCACGACGAGATGGTGCGGCGCACCCCGCTCAAGCGCCTCGGGCGCCCGGAAGACATTGCGCTGTGCGCGCTCTATCTCGCCTCTCCTGCGGGCAGCTTCGTCACCGGCAAGCTCTTCGAGGTCGACGGCGGCCTGGAAGAGGCGAACCTCGAGATGGGCCTCCCCGACCTTTAACCCCCCTCTTTTCTCCACCAACAGTTGTGCGAGTTTTCATCGCTATGCGGTGATTTCTCGCCCAACTGTTGCGAGGGTTCTCGGGTCGCGGTCTGCTTACTCAGCCGTCGAGGAGGTCGTGGATGGCGTCCGGGAGGGCGAAGCCGTTCTCACCCGGGCCCCACGAGATCGCGGCGACGACCGACTCGATCGCGATCGGTCCGTACACGTGGGGGAACTCACCTGCGAACGCGTCGGCCGAAGGTTCCCAACGCAGCTCGCACTTCAGCTCCCCCGGATCGATGCAGAGCAACACGAGGTCGGGGATGTCGCGGTAGAACCAGTCGGCGACGTGGTTCACCTGCGTCGGCAACGAGCAATGAATAAAGCCCTCGGCCTCGAGGCTCGCCGCTCGATACGAACCGTCCCGGCGGGCCGCATCCCACTCGGGCGCGGTCGTGATGTGGAAGATGAGGCGGGTCACGGGCGTGAAGCCTAGGCAGACAGGGCCGTCCGGTCGCAGCGATACGGTGATGAGCGATGCCCGCGTACGCACTGCTCCTCCGCCCGGCCGCGAATCGGCTGTACAGCAAGGGGGCCGGCGTCTTGAATTCGGCCGAGCTCTCGGTGCTGGACGAACAGGTGCTGACCGCGTCGCTCCGCAACGTCGAGCCCACGGTCATCGGCGGGGTCGAGTACGTCGGTTTCATCACCGACGAGGAACTCTCCGACCACGACGTCGCGCACCTCTCGAACCTGTCGTCGGCGTTCGCCCTCTTCCGGATCAGCGGCGACGGTCATGCTCCCGAAACGACGACCGCCGCAACGACCGCGCTCGTCCCGATCACGCTCACGCCGGTCGCCTACCTCGACGACGACCTGCTCACGATCCTGCGGTACAAGGGCAAGACCAACGAACAGTTCACCAAGCTGCTCTTCAACGTCACGCTCGAGGCATCGGCCCACGGCGGCGACTGGCCCACGCGTCGCCTCCGCATCCTCGACCCCATGTGCGGTCGCGGCACCTCACTCAATCAGGGTCTCGTGTACGGATTCGACGTCGACGGCATCGAGATCGACCGCACCGCGTACGACGCCTACAACACGTTCTTGGTGACCTGGCTGAAGGACAAGCGCTTCAAGCACCAGGTGCACACGATGCCTCTACGCCGCGAGACCAAGATCGTCGGCCGGCGTCTCGAAGTCGTGTTCGCCCGAGACAAGGACGAGTACAAGGCGGACGACGTCCAGCGTGTGCGGCTCGTCAACGACGACACCGCTCGGGCCGGCGAGCACTACCGCAAGCCCGTGTTCGACGCGGTGATCGCCGATCTTCCCTACGGCGTGCAGCACGCGAGCCGGGCGAAGCCCGACGCCCGCAGCCGGCGTCCGGAAGACCTCCTCGACGCCGCGCTGCCGGGTTGGATCGGCGCGATGAAACCGGGCGCGGCGATCGGCCTGTCGTGGAATACCAAGGTGCTCGCCCGCGCCGCCCTCACCGAGATCCTCCGGCGCCACGGACTCGCTCCCGCGACCTGGGACGAGTCGTTCGAGCACCGTGTCGATCAGGCCATCACCCGTGACCTGATCGTCGCGGTGAAGCCCGGATTTGGCTAACTGCGGATCTGCGCGAGCGCCAAGCCGTTGTCGCGCATGACCAGCCGGATCTGCTCTTCGGTGAACGTCGGCAGATCGTCGACGAACGACTTCGGATCGGCGAGACCTTCGGCGTGCGGGTAGTCGGAGCCGAAGATCATCTGGGTCGCGCCGAGCTTGTCGCGCAGCTCTTCGAGGTCGTCCTCGTAGTACGGCGACACCCACACGTGACTCTGCACCTGCTCGACCGGATCGACCCCGTCGTACGCGCCCGGCGTCTGACCGAACGACTTCTTCAGCGCCCGCAAGAGGAGCGCGACCCAGTCCGAGCCGCTCTCGATCGTCGCAACCTTCAGGTCGGGGTGACGGCGCAGCACACCGTGGCACGCGAGCGCCGCGATCGTGTCGTAGATCGGCCGGTGCCCGCCGGTGACGCTGCGGAACGGGTCGTTGCGGAACGCCTGGAAGTCGCCCCCGCCGCCCCACTCGTCGGCGTAGCGGTTGTAGCCCGCGTCACCCGAGTGGTACGCCGCGAGGACGCCCGCCTCCGCGAGCCGCGCCCACATGCGGTCGTAGACCGGATCGCCCGGGCTGCGTGAAAAGCCGGGACCGCGCACCGGACCCGAACGCATGACGACCACGTGCGCACCGTGTTCCAGCGCGTACGCGACTTCCTGCTCCGCGCGCTCGGGATCCTGCAGCGCGATGTACGGCGCCGAGTAGATACGGTCGTCGTAGTTGAACGTCCAGTCGTCGTGCATCCATTCGTTGAACGCGTGGAACACGTCGTGCAGGGCGTCGGGATCGTGCAGCAGCGCTTCTTCGACACCGACACCGAGTGTCGGGAACAAGAAGCAGGCCTGCATTCCCTGCACGTCCATCAGCTTCACGCGCGCTTCGGGCTCGCGATACGCAGGATTGATGGGCTCGAGCTCACCGAACGCGGCGCGGATGTCGTCGCCGGCCTGCTTGCCCCGGAAATAGTCGTCGAGGCAACCGGGACGGGCCACTGGATCGAACGTGGGGTTCGGGATGAACCGGAAGATCTTGCTGTCGACGAGCATCCGGTGCTTGCCGTCGATGTCGGCCCACTGCACCAGCTTCGAACGGTGCTTGGGCAGGTGGCGGATGAAGGCGTCGGTCGCCTCGTAATAGTGGTTGTCGGCGTCGAAGACGTCGAAGTCGACGGTTCCCATTGCCACCTCCGGTCCGGTGAAAATCTAGAACTCGGTTCTAGTCTAGCCCTCAGGCCCGGGGAAGGCGATCCGCCCGGAGCGCCGAGCGCCGCGACTTACCGGCGTCGTCCCGGAGCGACTCGCCGGTGAACTCGAACGTGCGCGGGACCTTGTAGCGGACCAACCGTTCGCCCAGGTGCGCCCGCAGGTCGTCGAGGTCGATGGCGGAGCCGTCGTCGGTCTGCACGATCGCGTGCACGGTGTTGCCGAGGTCGTCGTCGGGCAGTCCGATCACGGCACACGACCGCACCCGCGGGTGCTCGTCGAGCGCGGCCTCGATCTCGGCCGGATAGATGTTCGCGCCGCCCGCGAGGATCATGTCGGTCTGCCGGTCGCTCAGGTACAGATAGCCGTCGGCATCGAGTCGACCCATGTCGCCGAGCGACTCGTAGCCGCCATCGATACGACGGGCCTCGGCGCCGACGTAGCGGTACGTGCGCACGTTCTCATCGTCGGACGGGCGCATGAACACCTCGCCGACCTCGCCCGGCTCCACTTCGGTGCCGTCGGTGCGCAGCACCTTGAACTGGTTGACGTTCACCTTCCCGACCGAGCCGCGGTGCGCGAGCCACTCGGGCCCGGTGATGATCGTCGCCGCCTGCGCTTCGGTTCCGCCGTACAGCTCCCAGATCGTCTCCGCGCCGAGCCAGTTGATCCACTCCTCTTTCAACCACGGAGGACACGGCGCCGCGAGGTGCCACACGACGCGCAGCGACGAGACGTCGTAGCGCTCGCGCACCTCCGGCGCCAGCTTGGAGATGCGCGCCATCATCGTGGGCACGACGTACAGCGAGTCGGGGTGGTATTCGTCGACGAGTTGCAGCGTGCGCTCGGCGTCGAACTTGCCACCGAGCACGACGTGATTGCCCGCGAGCAACCCCGTGAACGTCCAGATGAACGGACCGTTGTGGTACAGCGGACCCGGCATCAGATGGGTGCCGTCGATCTGCATGCCGAGCAATGGTGGCGCGTCCGGATCGATCAGGCTCGGCTGGTTCGCGAGGATGAGCTTCGGCCTGCCCGTCGAGCCGCCTGACGTCATGGCCTTGTACGGGTTCGAAACCGCGTCGGGCATCGGGCCGTCGTCGAGGTCGTCGACCGCAAGTGGTGTCTCGACCACGACCCGAGAGCCCGCGAGCTCGATGATCGCCTCGAGCTCGCGCCGGGGGAGCCGGGCCGAGACAGGTTGGGGCACGGCACCGAGCTTCCAACAGGCGATGGTGGTCGCCACGAACGGGGCACCGTTCGGCAGTGCGATCGTGACGACGTCGTCCTGACCGACGCCCTTCGCCGCGAGCGCTCGGGCAGTTCGGTTCGCGAGCGACTCGAGCTCCGCGCGAGTCACCGTGCCGCCGGAATGGGTCAGCGCACGGTGGTCGGGATCGGAGGCGAGGTGTTGGGCGAGACGTTGCGGATACGAGATCAGGGCCACGGCCGAGATTCTGGCGCGCCACCGCAGCGACGGACAGCCGACTTCAGCCACCGCAGCTGGGAGAGCTGTTCACAACACGAACGGCACACGTCGATATGGGTCGCGATCAGCAGCATCGTGGCCACGTCGCATTCGCAGTCGACGTAGCAGTTGATGATCGCCAGCACCTCGATGCACGTGGGCTCGACCGCGAGAGCCGGCCGTCCGCCAGGCGCGCCCACTCGACGTACGGTCGGTAGTCGGGGGTTGTCGGGCGGCGGCACACAGAGTCGAACCCGCGAATCGGTCCGAGGATTCCCTCCTGTCGTAGGGTCCCCCACCATGCCGACCCCAGACGCACTCTCAGGATCCTCCGCCCTCGTCACCGGCGGCGCCTCGGGCATGGGCGAGGCGACCGCTCGGCGCCTGACTGCCGCAGGCGCCACGGTGGTGATCGTCGACCGCGATCAGAACAAGGGCGAGCAGGTCGCCGGGGAGCTGGGAGGCCGATTCTCACCGGCCGACGTGACCAGCGAGGACGACGTGAAGGCGGCCGTCGAGGTCGCCACCACGATCGGTCCGCTGCGCACGTGCATCCACTGCGCGGGAATCGGCTGGGCCGAGCGCACCGTCAACCGGGCCGGCGACCCGCACTCCCTCGAGACCTTCCGCAAGGTGCTGGAGATCAACCTCATCGGGACCTTCAACGTGATGCGGCTCGCTGCCGCGGGCATGTCGGGCAACGAGGCCGACGACAACGGCGAACGCGGCGTCATCTTGAACACTGCCTCGATCGCCGCGTACGACGGGCAGATCGGCCAGGCCGCGTACTCCGCGTCGAAGGGTGGCGTCGTCGCGCTCACGCTCACTGGGGCCCGAGACCTCGCCGCGCTCGGGATCCGGGTCTGCACGATCGCTCCGGGACTCATCGACACCCCGTTGCTGGGCGGACTGCCGCCCGAGGCGCGCGACGCGCTCGCGCAGTCGGTGCTGTTCCCCAAGCGCCTGGGCGTTCCCGACGACTTCGCCTCGCTCGCGATGGAAGTCGTGCGCAACCACTACCTGAACGGCGAGGTGATCCGCATGGACGCGGGCATCCGTATGCCCCCGAAGTGAGGACGTGACAGAGTAAGACCATGGCGACGCACCCGAACCGCGACGACATCGACCTGCTCGACGGCAGCTTCTACGTCGACGACCCCCACGAGAAGTACACGTGGATGCGCGAGAACGCGCCCGTGTACTTCGACGCCGCGAACGGCGTGTGGGGCATCGCGTCGTACGCGGCGCTGCTCGCGATGGAGAAGGATCCGGCGACGTTCTCGAACGCCGGCGGCATCCGGCCCGACAACGGGCCGATACCGATGATGATCGACATGGACGACCCGGAACACTGGAAGCGGCGCAAGCTCGTGAACAAGGGCTTCACCCCGCGCCGCGTCCGCGACAGCGAGCAGAAGATCCGCGACACCTGCGACGCAATCATCGACACGGTCTGCGAACGGGGCGAGTGCGACTTCGTGAACGACATCGCGGCGCCGCTCCCGATGATCCTCATCGGCGACATGCTCGGCGTCGAACCCGACGACCGAAGTGACCTGCTCCGGTGGTCCGACGACATGGTGAGCGCGCAGAGCGGGAACGCCACCGAAGAGCAATGGCTGAAAGCGATGCAGGCGATGGAGGGGTACAGCGCGTTCTGCACCCACGCGGTCGCACAACGTCAGGCCGAACCCACCGACGACCTCATGAGCGTGCTCGTGCACGCCGAGGTCGACGGCGACCGCCTCAGCCCCGACGACGTGCTGCACGAGTCGTTGCTGATCCTGGTCGGCGGGGACGAGACGACGCGCCACGTCATCAGCGGTGGCGTCGAACAACTGCTCCTCCATCCGGACCAACGGCAGCTTCTCGTCGACGACCCGGCGAAGATCACGGTTGCGATCGAAGAGATGCTGCGCTGGGTCACGCCGATCAAGAACATGTGCCGCATCGTGACCCACGACGCCGAGTTCCAGGGGCAGGCGATGACGGCCGGGCAGAAGTGCATGTTGTTGTTCGAATCCGCCAACCGCGACTCGACCCGGTTTGACGAGCCGTTCCGCTTCGACGTCGAACGCAACCCGAACGAGCACCTGGCGTTCGGGTTCGGTGCGCACTTCTGCTTGGGCCAGGCCCTGGCCCGGCTCGAGCTCAAGGTCATGTTCGAACAAATCCTGGTCCGGTTGCCCGACCTCGAGCTCGCGGCCGACCCCGCCGATCTCCCGCGCCGGCGCGCGAACTTCATCAGCGGGCTCGAGTCGATGCCGGTGCGCTTCAGTCCGACCCGTCCCCTCCTGCGGAGCGCTATATGACGAAGGGCAGGCTGTGAACAGTCGCGAGCTGGTCGAGAAGCTGTGGATCGATCTGTACAACCGTGACTTCGACGCGGTCGGCGCCGCGTTCACGGAGAACGGCGAGTACACCGACATGCCGACGCCCGCCGACGACGTCGCCCGGGGTCCGGAACAGATCGCGGCCCGGCTCCGGCTCGGTCTCGAGCCGCTATCGGGGATCTCGCACGACATTCGGGTCATGATCTCCGAGGGCGACACGGTGGTGACCGAGCACGTCGAGAACTGGGAGTGGCCGACGGGCGAGAAGGCCGCGCTGCCCTTCGTCTCGATGCACGTCGTGAGCGACGGGAAGCTCGTCCGTTGGTGGGACTACTGGGACCTCGCCACCCTGATGAACGCGGCTCCGGCGTGGTGGGTCGATCACATCATGAACGAGTCGGCGCGCATCGGCCTGCGGGACGCGTGATTCTGGTCGACCGGCCCCGGTGGCCGGCGCACGGAACCCGGTACGCGCACCTCGTGAGCGATACGTCGATCGACGAGCTGCACGCGTTCGAGGCCGCGCTCGCGCTCCCACGTCGGCTGCGCTTCCACAACGATCACTACGACGTTCCCGAACGCGCGTGGCAGCTCGCAGTCGACGCCGGCGCCGTAATCGTCACCACACACGAACTGGTGCGGCGCATCCGGGCCGCGGGGCTGCGGGCCCGGCCTACTTCGGCTGGAACCGCACCGCGCCGTCGAGCCGGATGACCTGACCGTTCAGGTACGCGTTCTCGAGCATGTGCTGCGCGAGCGCCGCGTACTCGTCGGGCTCACCGAGGCGTTTCGGGAACGGCACGTTCGCGGCGAAGACGTCCCGCATCGCTTCCGGCATCATCATCATCGGCGGCGTTGCAATGGTGCCCGGCGCGATGGTGTTGACACGCACGCCGATAGCGGCGAGGTCGCGTGCGCCGATGATCGTCATGCCGATCACCCCGGCCTTGGCCGAGCCATACGCGACCTGTCCGATCTGACCTTCGTACCCGGCGATCGACGCCGTGAGCACGCACGCGCCGCGCTCGCCCCCGGCGTCGGGCTCGTTCTTCGACATCGCGGCGGCCGACAACCGCAGCATGTTGAACGAACCGACGAGATTGAGCTCGACCGTGCGCCGGAAGGCATCGAGATCGTGGGGTGTCCCGTCGCGCGAGACGGTCCGACCGGCAATCCCACCCCCGCCACAGTGGACGAGGATCGAGAACCGGCCGAAGCCGGCCGCGGTGTCGACCGCGGCGGTCACCTCTTCCTCGGAGGTGACGTCGCAGCGGATGAAGTGGTTCGCGCGCCCGAGCTCGGTCGCATTGGCGCGACCGCGCTCCTCCGCGACATCGGCCAGCACCACTTCCACCCCGGCCGCGTGCAGACGGCGCGCGGTCGCCTCACCCAAACCCGAAGCGGCACCCGTTACGAGCGCGACGTTGCCGGCAAGCTCCACAGCTCATCTCCCTTGCTCACGATGCGGCCGACGAGTGTCTTTTCCCCCGCACACAACACATACTCGATGTTTCGTAGGTGCGACACCTCGCCGACCTTCTCGCCGGTCGGGCTATGGATGCCGATCTGGGCACCAACATAGCGACGGGAGTCGAACGCGAGCGTGGCGACGGCACCGCCGCGCTCGCGGCAGATCGCTTCCAGCTCGTCGATGTCGACCCACGACTCGTTGTTGTAGGAGACCACGACGAGCGCCGCATCGACCGTGCGAATCACGCTCGCAAGGGCGGCGGGCATGTCACGACGACGGTTGAACACGCTCTTGGTCTCCGGTGCTCGCGCGTCGATCCGCTTGCAGGCGATTCCGTAGTGCTCGGGCGCGTCCCACGCCACGAGGGTCTCCCACACGTGGTAGTTCGTGAAGTAGCGGTGCTGGTTGTACGGCGGATCGAGGTACGCGACGTCGAACGGCCCGAGCGACTTCACCGCGTCGACGGCATCGGCCCGGAGCGCCGATCCGCAGCCTCCGACGAGCTCGGGCATCCGCAGCTCGATGGCGCGGTACGAACGGTCGGCCCACTGCTTGATGTATGCCATCTGCACGCCGGTCGTGGAGTCGACGCGGTCGGCCGCCTCGATGAGGCTCGTCAGCAGGACGGGATACATCCACGAATCGCGGTAGTCCTGTTCGATCGCGTCGCGCATCGCATCGATCCGGCGGCCGTTGTCGGGTTGGACGAACCGCGAACGGATGCAGAAGGTGTCGGTGAAGTAACCGTCGACGCCGGGCCGCGCCGCGAGGTCTGCGAGCGCGGCTTCGATCGCAGCCGTGTCGACTGCCGCCCCGTCGGTCTCGACGTAGCACTGCGCGAACACCTGCGCGTAGCGGGCGGTGTCGACTGCCGTCACTTGGGCGCCACGCTTCTTCATCTCCTGGGCGACGCGCGTCGTCCCGGTGAACAAGTCGAGCGCGGTCCGCGCCCCCGCGATCGTCGTGATCGCGCCCAGCACCGGCACCAACCGCCGTTTCGAACCGATGTACTTGATCACGACGAGAAGCGAGCGTAGGCGGGTGACGGGGTGCGGCGGGGCTTTTCGAGCAGTGTCGGCCGCGGCGCCTCCGCCCCGTCAGGAAGCGGTGAACGTGAGGTGCAGGTTCTCGGTCTGGCGGATGCCGGGCGAGAACGCGATCGTCGTGTGCTCGGCGAGCTTGTAGTCGGGGACGCGGCGGTGAAACTCTTCGAGCGCCACGGTCAGCTCGAGCCGGGCGAGGTGCGAGCCGAGACAACGGTGCGCGCCACCCCCGAACGCGAGGTGCCGGTTCGATTCGCGATCGAAGCGGACGTCGGTGGCATCCTCGAACTCGGCGCGGTCGCAGTTCGCGGCGCCGATGAGCAACGTGGCGCCGTCGCCGGCTTCGAACTGCACGCCGCCGAGCTCGTAGTCCTGCGCAACGATGCGCGGCACCAGCATGACCGGCGTCTGGTGGCGCAACAGCTCCTCCACCGCGCCGGCGACCAGCGACCCGTCCTCCACCAGCGCCAGCCGCCGTTCGGGATGTTGGGCCAGGTAGACGATCATGCAGTCGAGCGTCGCGGTCACGGTGTCGAGGCCACCGAGCAACAGCAGGTGGGTCGTGCCGATGAGCTCGTCGTGGGTGAGCGGCCGGCCCTCGATCTCGCCGTGCACGATCGTGCTCAGCAACCGGTCGTCGGGATGGGCGCGCTTCTCCTCGATCTTGGCCTCGAAGTAGTCCTCGATCGCCTTGCCCGCGGCCTCCCGCTTCTGTTCTTCGTTGCCGCGCTCGTCGGCCTGCGGACGGATCGTGTCATCCCGCCAGCGCAGGAACTGCGGCAGGTCGTCTTGGGGCAAGCCCATCAGCGCAAGGAAAATCGTCGACGGCAGGGGGGTCGCGAAGTCCTCGTGGAAGTCACACTCCCCCTTGGCGGCGAAGCTGTCGATCACCTCGTTCACGAGCTTGCGGGCCTCGGGCTCGAGGTCGCGCATGCGCTTGGGCGAGAACTGCGGGTCGAGGAGCCGGCGGTACTTCGCGTGGTCGGGCGGGTCGACCGACAGCGGGATCAACGGCACGTCGTTGCCGATGTTGACGACGTTCTTCGACGAGAACACCTCGGGGTGCTTCAGCGCCCACAGCACGTCGTCGTACTTCGAGAGTTGCACGCTGCTGCCACCGAACATGCCGGCCACGCGCGTGATGGGGCACTTGGCGTGCATCTCGTGGTACACGGGATGCGGATCGTTTGCGCACTCCATCGAGAACACGTCGACACTGGCCGCGTCGGTGCTGGTGTCGTTCGCTGCGGAGTCGTTCGCTGCGGAGTCGTTCGCTACGGCGTCGTCGGTGTACATCACTGTCTCCTTGGACTACTTCGAATCTGCCGGCTGGCGGAGAGGCTCCGGCACCGGATGGCGAAAGAGGATCGACGCGTTCTCCCACGTGAGCTTGCGGACCACTTTGGGAACAACGTCGCCGAGCGCGGCCGACGCGCAAGGCTGGGTGTCGGGCCAGGTGGAGTCGGCATACGGATAGTCGCTCTCGATGCAGATGTGGTCCACACCGATGTGATCGCGCAGTGCAAACGTCGAGCCGACGTCGATCGTGCAGAACCAGAAGTTGCGGCGCAGCGCGTCGGTCGGCGTGATCTCGGTGTCGACCCAGCCGTGCGAGCCCGCGGCCGAGTGCTCGAGCACGTAGTCGATGCGGTCGATGAGCATCGGCACCCAGCCGATGCCGTCCTCGGAGAACGCGATCTTGATGTTCGGGAATCGGGTCGGCACCTGCGCCCACAGCCAGTCGGCCGCGGTCACGAGCGCGTTAACCGGGAACAGGCTCGTGTAGAGCTCGAGCGGTGCACCCGGCGAACGGGCCGCCGTCCACGACGACGAGCCGTTGTGCGGGCATACAACCGTCTCGGTCTCCTCGCACGCGCGCAGGAACGGGTCCCAGTACGTCGAGATCATCGGCGCCATCCCGAGATCGACCGGGTTCTCGGGAAGGCTGACCGCCTTGAACCCGCGCTCGGCGTTACGCCGTATGTCGGCCGCCGCGATCTCCGGATCGTTCACCCACGCGAGCTGCAGCGGGATGACTCGGTCCGGATGCGGGCCGGCCCATTCCTCGATGTGCCAGTCGTTCCAGGCCCGTAGCGCCGCGAGCCCGAGGTCGTGGTCGTGGTCGTGGTCGTGGTCGTGGTCGTGGCTCTTAGCAAACATCGTCCCCGCGAAGCCGGCGATCAACGACGGGAAACACGGGGTCGCGTAGACGCCGTCGAGATCCATGTCGGCAACGCGGGCGTCGATGTCGTAACAGCCGCGCCGCATCTCGTCGAAGCGCGCCGGCTCCATGCTCCACTCCGCCTTGGGCCGCCCCGCGACCGCGTTCACCCGACCTGCGGGTAGAAGTTGTCGTCGTACACTCACATCTCCCGGCCGTCGTCGAGGGTGACAACGCGGGGCGCTCGCTCCTGCAGCGCGCTCGGCAGCCGGCCCTCGAAGCAGTGCGCGGGCTCGATCAGGTGATCGTCGACCGAGATGATCGTGTCGTTGCGGACGCGAGGCGCCGGGTCGGGCAGGAACGTGGCGGTCATCGCCGCCCGATGCCTTGCGTGCAGAACTCCTCGAGGTAGCGCGCGAGCTCGTGGGCGTCGGCAACCCGACCGACGACGACATCGTGGATGCCGTCGAGTAACACCGCGAACATCGTGCGGGCATCGCGCTTGGGATCCGCCGAATCGATGTGACTCGCGAGGAGATCCACGAGCGGGGCCAGCGCGTCGCGCAGCTCCCCGTCGTGGAACTCGGTGAGCCTCCGGTGCTCGCGCACCAGCACCCCCGCGTACCCGATCGCGCCCGGAAGCGTGAGCATGTCGAAGAGCTCGTAGACGTACGCGCGCACCGCGTCGGTCCCCGAACGCGCACCGATCTGGCCGGCCAGCACGTCAGCGCCGATGCGACTGTCCTCGGCGAGCAGAGCCAGGAGGAGGTCGTCCTTGCCCGCGAAGCAGCCGTAGAACGCCTTCAGTGACATCCCGGCCCGGGCCGTCAGCTGCACCACGGTGAACGCGGCGCTCCCGGTCTCGCCGGCCAGGAGGCGCGCAGTCGCGATGAGGACCTGCGGGCGATCAGGAACCTCGATTCCCGCGGAGAACGTCATTCTCCCCAGCGTATACGCAATTCCAACCCACGACATCCACCAACAGATGTGCGAGTTTTTGTGGCGGTGGGCGGGTAACTAGCCCCAGAGTGGGGGGCGGGTTTTGGGGGGTTGGGGGGGGGGGGGGGGGGTGGGCCCGCGCGTCT
>JBBSFB010000018.1:0-73878 GCA_038239145.1 Acidimicrobiia bacterium | reverse complement strand
CGGCAAGGCCGTCGCGGCCGGTGTCGTCGTCGGCGTGACCGTGCTCGCAGTGAGCATGCTCACCCGCTACCCGCTCGGCGTGTTCAAGGTGTTGCCCTTCACCGTGCACTCGGCCGGCGACTACCTCGCAGCGGCGCTCCTGTTGGTGTCACCGTTCGCCCTCGGCTTCCACGCCACCGACGGCGGACTGACGGCGGTCTACGTCGTGGCCGGACTGGCCGTGCTCGGCGTGAGCCTGATCACGAACTACCAGTACAGCGACAAGCGGGAGTGGAGCGGGAACATGCCGGCCGCGATCTAGCCGGACAGCGGAGCTCGAAAGGACCCGGCCATGGACGGCCGGGTTCTTTCGCGTCGCGTCTCACGTGTAGCGCGTGATGTAGCCGCGCTTACGGAAGGCGCGCAGCATCGCCACGAGGAACCACATCGACAGGCCCAGCATGGCGAGCGAACCGACGGCCGCGATCGTGAGTTGATTCCAATCGCTGCCGCGGTGATCGACGAGCGATCGCAGTGCCGTGAATGCGTGCGTCGTCGGTAGGGCGAGTGCGAGCGGCTGCATCGCGGTCGGCAGTGCCTTGGTCGGATAAAAGACCCCCGAGAGCGGCAACAGCACGAACATCACTCCCCACGCCAGGGCTTCCGCGCCGGTCCCGAACCGGAGGACCAGGCCCATGACGAGCAGCGAGATCGCCCACCCGACCACCAGCAGGATCGCCACGATCGGGACGAGGCCGAACCCGAGCGACCAGGTGTCGAACGAGAAGAACGCGAGCGCGCCGAGCACCATCACGCCGACGCCCATGACGAGCTTGACCATGCCGAAAAGCGCGACTCCACCGAGGTATTCGATCTCGCGCAGCGGCGTGACCATGAGATTCAAGAGGTTGCGAGTCCAGGTCTCCTCGAGCAGGCCGGTGCTCATCGCGATCTGCGACTGGTAGATCACGTGCCAGAGGACGATGCCGGCGAGGAGATAGCCGGAAGCCTTGGCGGCGGGCGTCGTACCCGAGGTCCCGACGAACGCGGCGAGCGATCCGAACAACAGCACGTCGACTAGCGGCCACAGCGTGACGTCGAACAATCGGTGCGGGCTCCGCACGAGCACGTACGCGTGCCGCTTCGCGATGGCGCGCATGCGCAGCCACGACTTCGAGCCCGTGGTCATCGTGCTCGCCGGTTCCGCGCGCAGCTGGGTCACGGGTGGTCGCTCTGTTGCGAGCCGGAGGACTCGTGCCCTTCGGCGAGATGGAGGAACACTCCCGCGAGGTCGCCCCGCCCGTACGACGATGCGACCGTCGCCGGGGATCCGTCGGCGACGATACGGCCGTGCGACAAGAAGATGACCCGCTCACACACCTGTTCCACGTCGCTCATGTCGTGACTGGTCATCAACAGCGCGGTGCCGTCGCGACCGCAGAGGTCGAGGAGGCCGGCGCGCACCCGCTGCGCGACGTCAGGGTCGAGCGACGCGGTCGGTTCGTCGAGCACGAGGAGACGCGGTCGGTGCAGGGTGGCGCGCACGATCCCGATGAGCGTGCGCTGCCCCGACGACAGCTCGGTTCCCATCGCACCGGCGAGGTCGCTGATGCGAAATCGTTCGAGGCCCGCGTCGATCAGCGGGTTCGGCTCCACGATGCCGTAGAGCTGCCCGTACAGCCGGAGGTATTCGCGGACGCGCATCCGTTCCGTCAGCGGGAGGTAGCCGGCCGCGAACCCGACACACTCCGCGGCGCGGCTGCGTTGGTGCGCGAGATCGAAGCCGCAGATCGAGACCGCACCTTCGTCGGGTGAGACGACCCCGAGGATCATGAGCAGCGTGGTCGTCTTGCCCGCGCCGTTCGGGCCCAGCAGGGCGACCCGTTCCCCCGCCCGCACCACGAGATCGACACCGTCGACGGCCCGGTTTCGGCGGTAGTCCTTCACCAGGCCGCGGGCATCCAACACCACTTCCTCGGCCATGCGCGAACGGTAGCTTCTGATCGATGACTGAGCCCACGGTTATCGCGATCGACTGGTCCGGCGCGAAGAGCACGAACCTGAAGAGCGGGATCTGGCTGGCCGTCGTCCAGGCGGGGCGCGTCATCGAAAGCCGGGCGCTGGCCACACGCGCCGAGGCGATCGCCTATGGCGCCGACTGCGAGCCACCCGTGATCGCGGGCTTCGACTTCTCTTTCGGGCTGCCGGCGTGGTTCGCACGCGAACGCGGCTGCTCGACCATCGATGAGGTCTGGGCGCTCGCAGCGCGAGAGGGCGAGCACTGGCTCGCGCCCACGCCGCCATTTTGGCGGGCCCGCTGCGCCGTGGAACCCGCACGACGATTTCGCGTCTGCGAGACGCGCTACCCACGCGCCAAGTCGGTGTTCCAACTCGTCGGCAACGGACAAGTCGGCGCCGGCTCCGTCCGCGGCATGCCGCTGATCGCCCAGCTCCGCGCGTGCGGCGTGGCGATCTGGCCGTTCGATCCTCCGGGCCCGCGTACGGCGTTCGAGATCTACCCCTCAGCTCTCCGCATCGACGCCCCCGACGCCGGGCCGTTCGTCAGCGAGCACGAGCGCGACGCGGTGTCGTCCGCGCTCGTGATGTGGAGGGAACGCGAAACGGTCGCGGCGTTGTGCGCCGCGACCGATCCGACGATACGCCTCGAAGGCGATATCTGGGCGCCCACTCCACCCCAGAGCTAGGTGACTTACGACTTGGCTTTCAGCGCTTCGATCAGCACGGGCACGACCTTGTGGACGTCGCCGATGATGCCGAGGTCGGCCACCGAGAAGATCGGTGCTTCGCCGTCCTTGTTCACCGCGACGATGTTGTCGCTGCCCTTCATACCGACGAGGTGCTGCGTCGCGCCGGAGATGCCGAGCGCGATGTACACCTTGGGCTTGACCGTCTTGCCGGTCTGACCGACCTGCAACGCGTACGGTACCCAGCCGGCGTCGACAATGGCGCGCGATGCACCCCAGGCGCCCTTGAGCACCTTGGCGAGCTCCTCGACGAGCGGCTCGTAGTTCTCGGCCGCACCGATGCCACGACCGCCGGAGACGACGACCGCCGCCTCTTCCAGTTTCGGACCCTGCTGCTCTTCGACGTGCTGGGCCAGGATCTTGGCTTCCGCGGCGCGACCGGAATCCGCGGTCGCGACGTTGGCGACCGCGGCCGCCGCGCCACCGGACTCTTCGGCCGCGAACGATTTCGGACGAATCGCGATCAACGCGGGTCCGTCGGTCGTGAGCTTTACGTCGACGAGGGTGACGCCGCCGAAGATCGCGGTGCCGAACGTGAGCGCGTCACCGTTGGCGGACAACGACATGCCGTTCGTGAGTACGGGCTTGTCGAGCTTGACCGACAAACGAGCCAGCGCGTCACGGCCGTCGTACGACTGCGCGAAGAGAATGACGTCGGGGCTCTGCTCGCCCGCCAGCTGCGCGATCGTCGCGGCTGCGACCTGACCGGGGAGTCCGTCGCCCGGATCGATGACGTGCAACTTGGTCGCTCCGTACGCGCCGACCGAAGCTGCGACCGCGGCCGCGTCGCCCGCACCCGCGTAGATCGCCTCGACGTCGGACCCGATCTCGCGCGCCTTCGTCAAAAGCTCGAGCGTCGCGGTCGTGACCTTGTCGAGCGCTACTTCGGCGAACACCCAGACCTTCACGTCAGACCACCTTCAACTGCTCGAGGAACGCGACGACCTTCTCCGCGCCCGTACCGTCGTCTTCGAACTTCTCGCCGGCCTGCCGGGCGGGCGCCTGCTCGATGTTGACGATCTCCTGGCGAGCGCCGGCCCAGCCGACCTGCCCGGCGTCGAGACCGAGATCGGCCGCGGTGACCTTGTCGACCGGCTTGTTCTTGGCCGCCATGATCCCCTTGAACGACGGGTAGCGGGGCTCGACCACTCCGGCGGTCACACTCACGATTGCCGGCAGCGAGGCCTCGACTTCGTCGTAACCGGCTTCGGTCTGGCGTTGCACCTTCACTTTGCCGTCGGCGATTTCGACGTGCTTCGAGAAGGTGAGGGCGGGCCAACCCAGCAGCTCGGCCACCTGGGCCGGCACCGTGCCGGTGTAGCCATCCGAGGACTCGGTCGCCGCGAGGACGAGGTCGATGTCGCCGGCGCGCTCGATGCTCTTGGCAAGGATCTTGGCGGTCGAGAGCGCATCGGAACCGGCGAGCGCCGGGTCGGACACGAGGATGGCCTTGGCCGCACCCATCGCGAGCGCGGTGCGCAGGCCCGAGACCTCGTCGTTCGGCGCCATCGAGATCAACGTGACCTCGCCGCCTCCCGCCGCGTCGACGAGCTGCAGGGCCATCTCGACGCCGTAGCTGTCGGACTCGTCGAGGATGAGCTTGCCGGCGCGATCGAGCGTCTTGTCGGCCGAGAGCGTGCCCGGCACAGCCGGGTCGGGGATCTGTTTGACGCAGACGGCGACGTTCATACGACTCCTGTTCGTGACGCGAATCGGCGCGCGGGCGCCGGTCCGGGAAACCACGATTCTGCCAATCCCCCCGCCACTGCGTCGAAACGTGCAACATCGCGACGCTCCCGAGCGTCACCCAGAGGACGCAACGGGCCAACCCGCTACGACGAACGGGAGAACTCTTTGGGCGCGGCACTCGAATTCGAGGACGTCCGGGTCTCGTACCGGACCCGACGCGGACGGGTTGCCGCCCTGGCCGGGCTCGACCTCACGGTCCCGGAAGGGGGCGTGTTCGGGTTCCTCGGCGCGAACGGGGCCGGCAAGACCACGGCCATCCGGGCCGCGGTCGGGTTGTTGCGAGGGGCCAAGGGCCGGGTCCGCGTCCTGGGCGCCGAGGTACCGCGCGAACTGCCCTCCGCCTTCGACCGCATCGGCGCGCTGGTCGAGCAACCCTCGTTCTTCCCGAACTTCACCGGTCGCCGCAACCTGGAACTACTCGCCCGGACCCGCGGCATCGCACCGAAGACGGTCGACGCAACGCTCGGTCGGGTCGGACTCGGTGCCCGGGCCGACTCCCGATTCGCGACGTACTCGCTCGGGATGAAGCAGCGCCTCGGTATCGCGGCCGCACTCCTGAAGGACCCTGCGCTGCTGATCCTCGACGAGCCGGCGAACGGCCTGGATCCGCCCGGGATCCTCGAGGTACGCACACTGATGCGGTCCGTCGCGGCCGAGGGCCGGACCGTCTTCGTGTCGAGCCACATCCTCTCCGAGGTGGAGCACTCGTGCGATCGCGTGGCGATCCTCGCCCACGGCCGCTGTATCGCCGACGGCCGGGTCAGCGACCTGCTGCAGGGAACGAACGCACGATTCCGCGTGCGCGTCGTCGATCCCCGGGCACGCGAGGTGTTGGCCGGCGCGAGATGGTCGGTGCTGGTCGAGCCCGACGGCGCCCTGGTGGTCGACGTGGAGCCGAGCCGGAGCCACGAGGTGACGGCCACACTTGCCGGCGCCGGCATCTTCTTGTCCGAACTCTCCCCCGTCGCCCGATCCCTGGAAGAAGTCTTCTTGGAGCTGACCGGGGAAGACCGATGAGGCAACTCGACGCCGAGCTGCGCCGGTTCTTCGCCCGCCGGATCGTGCGGGGCATGTTCTTGGTCGCCGTGCTCATCATCGTGCTGGTCGTCACCGTCGGGACCGCGAAGGGACACGCGAGCCGCACGTTCACGGTTGATCCGACGACCGGCACCGTGCCCACCGGATCGTTCTCCGGTTCGCCCGACGATCAGGGTGGGTTGGTCGTGGAACAATCCGACACGCGCACAAACGTCGGGAAGGATCTTCGAGACGTCCTCCAGGGCACGGGCGTCGCGCTCCTGTTCGCCGGGTTCGCGATCGGCGCGTCGTTCGTGGGTGCGGAGTTCCACGTCGGATCGCTCACCACCCAGTTGCTGTTCGAGTCGCGACGCGAGCGCCTGCACGTCGCCAAGGCCGCGGCGGTCGCGATCGGGGTCGGCGCGTTCGCGTTCGCGGTGTTGCTGATCGTGGCGATCGCCATGTATCTCGGGAGTGTCGCCAACGGCGTCGTGCGGGGTGTCGACGGGACGTTCGTAGTCGATCGCGTCGCAGAGGCGCTGCGCATCTCGGCCGCAGCCGGCGCCGGAGCCGCGATGGCGTACTGCGTCACGCTCGTGACGAGGCGGTCGAGCGCCGGCATGATCGCCCTCTATCTGCAGTATCCGTTGCTGTTCATCATCGAACCGAAGGAGATGCCGTTCGGTCTCCTCTCGCACTACGCGCCGGTTCGGGGCCTGCTCGCTCTGGTGGTCGATCCGGCCACGAGCAACGGGATCAACGAACGGACGATCCACACCATGGCCGGCGGAGCCGTGTTGACGGGTGCCTGGTTGATCGTCTTCGTCGTCGGGTCGGGCTTCTGGTTCAGCCGCGCCGAAGTGCGCTGAAAACGGGTCCAGCCGGTACCGTCGGCGTGGATGGCCGAACCCGTCGACGTCGTCGTAGTGGGTGCCGGCCCGGCCGGCACCGCAGCCGCGATCACCGCAGTGGAGCGCGGTCTCACCGTCGTGTGCGTCGACAAGGCCCACTTCCCGCGCGACAAGACGTGCGGCGACGGTCTGACCGCCAACGCACTGCGTCTTCTGGAACGACTCGGCGTCACGGTTGCGGATCTCGCGCTCGCGGCGCCGATGTTCATACGGGAGACGGTGCTGGTCTCACCCAGTGGACGACGCGCGGTGCTGCCCCTCCCGACGAACGGGACGCACGCCGCGGTCGTGTCGCGGCTTGCACTCGACGCCGCACTCGTCGCGGTTGCTCGCCGACGCGGCGCCGACGTCCGCGAGGGCTGGACGCTCGAGGGAGTGCAGCAGGATCGTACCGGCGTGCACCTGATCTTCGCGGGAGGCGCGACGCTCGACGCCCGGTTCGTGATCGCGGCCGACGGGCACTGGTCGTCAGTGCGGCGCGCCCTTGCTCCGCACGCGCCGCGCGACCTCGGCGAATGGCACGCGGTCCGTCAGTACTTCGACGGCGTCGACGAAGACCGCCTTTGGGTCGTCTTCGAGCGCGATCTGCTTCCCGGATACGCGTGGGTGTTCCCGCTGCCCGGTCGCCGGGCCAACGTCGGGTACGGGGTCCTGCGCTCCGATGGCCGAAGCGGTCGAGCGCTCAAGGAACTCTGGCCCGATCTGTTGTCGCGGCCCGTGCTGCGCGACATCCTCGGTCGTACCGCCGAACCGTCGGAACCGGTGCGGGCGTGGCCTATTCCGACCCGGTACGAGCCGGCGCGCCTCGTCGAGGGTTGCGTGTTCTTTGCGGGGGATTCGGCCGGAGTCGTCGACCCGATGACCGGCGAAGGAATCGCCCAGGCGATCGAGACCGGCATGCTCGCCGCCGAAGCGATCGCGACCGGCGCCGACTACCGCGACCTCGTCGAACGGGCCATCGGACGCGACCTGCGCTTCGCGCATCTGCTCCAACGGATCCTGCGCCATCCGCTCGGCGCCCGGGCCGCGCTCCGCGCCGCCGACCTCACGCCGTGGACGCGCCGCAACTTCGCCCGGTGGATGTGGGAGGACTACCCCCGCGCCCTCCTCGGTACGCCGGACCGCTGGCACCGGGGCGTGTTCACCGCGCCCGGCGCTGCACTTTCGCCGCCGGACACGCGCCCTGCTTGACATGCAATGATGTCGGCATGGCCGACGGAAAAGCAGAAGTCTCGATCGACAAGAGCCCCGACGAAGTGTGGAAAGTCGTGCGTGAGTTCGGTGGGCTCGAAACCTGGATGCCCGGCGTCGAATCGTGCGTCGTCGCCGGCGACGTCCGCACCGTCGGGCTGATGGGCATCGAGATCAAAGAACAATTGCGCGGCATCGACGACGAAGCGCGCAGCATCTCGTACTCCGTGGTGGAGTCGCCCATGGGCAACCTCGAGTCGCACCTCGCGACGATCACCGTCGAGCCCGAAGGCGGCGGCTCGCACGTCACGTGGTCGGTCGCGGTTGTGCCCGACGATCTCCTCGGGCTGTTCGTTCCCGTGTACGAGGGATCAGTCGTGGAGTTGAAGAAGAAGATCGAGGGTTAAGCCGACCGGGTCACACGGTTTGGGGAATCGTCGGGCCGCCGGGCTCGACGAGGATCTTCACGTGTTCATCGGGATTGCGCAGCGCATCGAACGCGGCGGGTACGCCGTCCACCCCGCAGGTTCCCGTGATCATCGGAGTGACGTCGATTTCGCCCTCCGCGATCGCCCGGAGCGTGTCGCCGAACTCGAACGGCTCGTACGCGAACGAAAAGACGATCGTCAGCTGTTTAGTCTGGGCCACCAGCGGGCGCACCGTGTCGGGCTGCATGCACGAACCGACGATGCAGACGCGGCCCATAGCCGGCGCGGCCTTGATCACGGCTTCGAGTGTTCCGGGAACACCGATCGCGTCGAACACAACCGGAGTGCGGCGACCATCCGCGGCCAACCACGCGTCCATCGGATCGTCGACAGCAGGATCGACGGCAACGTGGGCGCCCATCGCAAGCGCTACCGCGCGTCGACGGGGCGAATAGTCGGAGACGACGATCGTCTCGATTCCAAGCCGGCGCAGCTCGGCCACGACCGCGAGACCCACCGGTCCCGCGCCGAGCACGACTGCGGCTTCGGCGGGCGTCACGGCCGCGCGCGCGGCCGCGTGCCGTCCCACCGACATCGGCTCGGTGAGCGCGGCCCGGCGATGGTCGAGGCCGTTCGGGACCTTCATGCACAGCCCGGCGGTGAGCCGCATTCGTTGCGCGTACGCGCCGTTGTACGTGTTGGAATACGCGCCGACCGGCTCCATGCCCGCCGGCGTGAGCGCAATGGGAAGCGAGGTCACGAGGTCGCCGACCTGCACCGGCGCGCCGTCGGTCATCGGACCGAGCTCGAGCACCTCACCGGTGAACTCGTGACCCATGATGAAGTCGCGGGCCGGGTCGAACGTCATCGGAACGCCCATCTCGCGCGTGATGGCCACGAGCTCGTCGGCGTAGTGCAACGCGTGGAGATCGGAACCGCAGATCCCGCAGGCCCGGACCGCGATCAACGCATCTCCGGGTCCGAGAACCGGCTCGGCGACTTCTTCCACGAGGAGAGCACCTCGACGGGCGACGGCAGCGCGCACCGCGGTCACACTATCGACGCGACGCCGGTCCGAAACGGAACGCGCATGGAACCGAACGGGTACCTCGCCGGTCTGGATCTCGTACGGGCCGGGTTTCGGCTCCGATGGCCAGCGGGAGCGAGCGTGACAGTGACACAACCTGATTCCCTGGCGAAGTCCCCGACCTTGGGCGAAGCACCGACCACGCCCACGGAATTCGTCGACTTCTACCGGCAGGCATGGCCGGGCGCAGTTCGCTTGGCCGCACTGCTCGTACAGGACGCCCGAGCGGGCGAAGACCTCGCGCAGGAGGCGTTCACGCGGGTGTTCCCGAAGTGGGCCACCGTCGAGAACCCGAGTGCGTACCTGCGAGCCTCGATCGTCAACGCGTGCCGGAGCTGGCAATCGCGTCGGCACAGCGAGCGAGCGAAGTTGCCGCTCGTGGCCGGTCCAGTGTCGAACGAGCTCGCCTTCGATGTGCTGGCCGATGTCGTCGGGGCGCTGCCCTATCGACAACGGGCAGTGCTGGTGCTCCGGTTCCATCTCGGTCTACGCGAAGCCGAGATCGCCGAAGCACTTTCCTGTCGGCCCGGCACCGCGAAGTCGTTGACATCGCGCGGGCTCGCCGCGCTCCGGAAAGGAATCGAGCAATGAACCGCACGTCATTCGATGAGACCGAGTCCGATCTCCGCGAGCTCTTCGACCGTCAGGCCAACGCGGTCCCTGTCAGCTTCCGAGCGTGCGACGACCTCCCGGTCACCAGTGTCACCGAGCTCACCTCGCGCCGCCGGCCGCGTCCGGCGCTCGCCGCGATCGTTGCCACCGCCGCCGCAGTTGCGCTCGTCGCGGGGATCGCCGCGATCGATTCGGGATCCAAGGACGTAGGCGTCGGCGGTCAACCCGGCTCCGCTTCGGTGGTCAGGTTCACGACCCCCAGGTCGACTTCTCCGCGAGCAGCATCGACATCGAGGCCGGCGGCAAGACGTTCACGACTGCCGGCTCCGCCGACGCCGTGCACAGTGATCCGGGGACGCCGGACGAGTACACGACCCTCGAGCTCGAGTGGGACGAGCACGGCGTGGGTATGCGCCTGTACGCCTACTTCGCCTCGGACGGTCACAGCTGGTGGGTGAGCGATCTGCGCACTTACAACGGCCAGGCCCAGGGCGACTGGATCGACTACGCCGGTCCGTATTTCCGTTCGCCGCTCGGCACACCGTTTACCGGCGATGCCGACCTGGCCGCACCACACGCCGTCGGCCATCTGCACATCTCCGGCCTCCGGCTGCAACCGTTCCTCGAACCGCCGTCGTGCGCGCACCCGACGTCGCGCTATGCGTTGAACCCGAAGTACGACCACGTCGATATTCCGCGGAGCGCGAGCGGCTTCGGCTTCGGCTTCGGCTTCGGCTTCGGCTTCGGCTTCGGCTTCGGCTTCGGTGGCACGACACTGCTCGACACGAGCACCTGTGCTCCCGTCGCCCATCCGAACGCGTTCACGTTCGCGTTCGCGATCGCCGATCCGACGATCGCCCACCTCGACCTCGGGTCGTCGCTGGAAACGGGCGCGGCCCTCCACACGGATCCGGGACCGGGACGCGTCCATCGCGCCCGCAAGAGTCGGCTCGACGGCGTTGCAGATCACCGCACGGGAGCGGGCTACCGGCAAGACCGTCGCGACCGTGACCATCCCGGTCACGGTCACCGCCGGCTGATTCCCGAAGCAGGCACAGACGTTGTGTTCTCTTGACCAGACGGTCGGGAGAACACGACACTGCCCGGATGGTCATCGATCGCATCCGTTCCCGCCGGTGAGTTGGGAGCCGGAGCTCGAGGAATTGGCGCGGCGCACTGCCCTTGCCGCCGAGCTCGGCGGCGCGGAGAAAGTCGAGCGCCATCACGCCCAGGGGAAGCTCACGGTGCGGGAACGCATCGATGCATTGCTCGACCCGGGCTCGTTCCACGAGGTCGGCGCGCTCACCGGACGGGCGACGTACGACGACGACGGCAATCTCGTCGCCGTGATGCCCGCCAACTTCGTTATGGGTCGGGGCCGCATCGACGACCGGCCCGTCGTGGTTGGCGGCGACGACTTCACCGTGCGAGGTGGGGCCGCCGACGCGTCGATCTTCCAAAAGCAGGTCCACGCCGAGCGCATGGCGCGCGAGCTGCGCATGCCGATCGTTCGTCTCGTCGACGGATCGGGCGGCGGAGGCTCGGTCAAGTCGCTCGAGACCGAGCGCCGGTCGTTCGTCCCCTTCAATCCGGGCTGGGAGCACGTCGTGGCGAACCTCGCCACCGTCCCGGTCGTTTCGTGCTGCCTCGGTTCGGTCGCCGGGTTGGGTGCAGCACGAGTTGTCACCAGTCACTACAGCGTGATGGTGAAGGGCACCTCGCAGCTCTTCGTCGCGGGTCCACCGGTCGTGGCGCGGCTGGGCGAGGACGTCGACAAGGAGACCCTGGGCGGCAGCACGATCCACACGCGCAATGGCGCGGTCGACGACGAGGTCGCCACCGAAGCGGAAGCGTTCGCACGCGTCCGGCAGTTCCTCTCGTATCTACCGTCGTCGGTCGACGAACTGCCACCGCACGCGCAGCCGACCGACGATCCACAACGCCGCGACGAGTCGCTTCTGACGGCGATCCCGCGCGAGCGGCGCAAGGTCTACAAAGTGCGCGCGATCATCGAGGCCGTCGTCGACCGCGACTCGTGGTTCGAGCTCGGGCGCTTCAACGGCCGGAGTGCCGTCACCGGCTTGGCCCGCCTCGACGGCCGACCGGTCGCGGTGCTGGCGAACGACCCGTACTTCTACGGCGGCGGTTGGACCGCGAGCGCGTCGGAAAAGGTCACGCGCTTCGTCGACCTCGCGCAGACGTTCCATCTCCCCGTCGTACACTTCGTCGACAACCCCGGATTCGTCATCGGCACCGAGGCGGAGAAAGCGGCGACCATTCGGTACGGCGCCCGGGCCCTCGCCGCGATCTATCAGGCCACGACACCGTGGTGCTCGGTGATCGTGCGCAAGGTCTACGGCGTCGCGGGTGCGGCGCATCAGGACGCGTCGAAGCTCTCGTACCGGTTCGCGTGGCCCTCGGGGAACTGGGGCAGCCTTCCGCTCGAGGGCGGAATTGAGGCCGCGTACAAGGCGCAGCTGGAGACCGCCGACGACCCCGCCGCGCTGCGCGCCGAGATCGAGCACCGGCTGGCGGCACGGCAATCACCCTTCAAGACCGCCGAGGCGTTCCTCGTCGAAGAGATCGTCGATCCGCGCGATACGCGGCCCCTGCTCTGCGAGTTCGCCGAGCTGGCCTCCCGGATACTGCAGAGCGGCCCGACGAGCCACGGTCTGCGGCCCTGATGGACCCGGCCGCGACCGTAGACTCGATGACATGGCGACGACCTTCTGGCCGAACGCCGACCACTGGTCGTGCGACATCCCGCTGGACACTCCTCACCCTCGTCTCGAGGCGCTCGCAGCGCACGGGTTCGTCCGGATGACCGATCTTCCCTACGAGGTTCCCGCGTCCGAGTACCTCGACCTCGAGTACATGGACTGGAAGAGCGGCGGCGACACCAACTTCGCCCCGATCGCAACCGCCGACGGCGAGCTCGACTGCCGCGGCTTTTGGAACGCCGGCGACGAGCGCCCCGACAAGGGCGCGCGCTTCACGAGCAACGCGGCCAAGTGCCCGACGATCAAGAGCTACGTCGAGAGCGCGGGCGCCGACTTCGGGCGCGTGCGCACCATCAAGTTGGAGCCGCAGGATCACGACACAGCGTTTCGCAGCTTCCACCGCGACGACAACAACCGCTTCAATCCCCCGGCCGACGGTTGGGTCGTGCGCACGTGGCTGGAGCTCACCGACAACCCGGACAGCTACATGCTGTTGATGGACACCGGCCCCGACGGTCTGCCCGACCCCACGACCGAGGCGCGGGTCCCGTTGCACAAGGGATCACGGTTCCTCGTCGACACGCAGCGGCTCTGGCACGTCGTCGTACACAACGGCACCGAACCCCGCTACGCGCTGATCACGAGTTACGAGAGCGCTCCCGCGCTCGGCGCATGGCTCGCGTCCCAGCTTCCGTAGCGGCGCCGGGACCGAAACGAGCGAGTTGACCGAGCGGTCAAGTCGGGACTCGAATGGCCGGATGCGCTTCGGACTCTTCATGGCCCCGTTCCACCCGACCGGGCAGAACCCGACGCTCGCGCTCGAACGCGACCTAGATCTGATCGAGCACCTCGATCGGATCGGTTTCCACGAGGTCTGGATCGGCGAGCACCATTCGGGTGGCTACGAGATCATCTCGTCACCCGAGGTGTTCATCGCCGCAGCCGCGGCCCGTACCAAGTACATCCGCCTGGGCAGCGGCGTCAACTCGCTCCCGTACCACAACCCACTGATGCTCGCAGATCGGTTCGTGCTGCTCGACCACCTCACCCGCGGACGCGCCATGCTCGGCTGCGGTCCGGGTCAGCTCACCTCCGACGCGCACATGCTCGGCATCCCCGCGGACGCCCAGCGTCCGCGAATGGACGAAGCACTCGACGTGATCATGGCGCTCTTCCGGGGCGAGACGATCACGCGCCGGACCGACTGGTTCAATCTGCAGGACGCTCGACTGCAGCTGAAGCCGTACAGCGAGCCGAACATCGAGGTCGCGGTCGCCGCTTCGATCTCCCCGACCGGGGCGAAGGCGGCGGGCAAGTACGGCACCGGGCTCCTCTCGATCGCAGCGACGACGAAGCAGGGCTTCGACGCGATCGGTCAGCACTGGCAGACGTGGAACGACGTTGCCACCAAGCACGGCAACACCGCCGACCGCGCGAAGTGGCGCCTCGTCGGGCCGATGCATCTCGCAGAGACGAAGGAACAGGCGCGCGCCGACGTCGCCTACGGCATCGTCCCCTTCTCGAAGTACTTCACCCACGTGCTGCCCGCGGGTCCGACGCGCGGCGACACGCCGGAGGAGATCATCGCCAACACCGACGAGGACGGGTTCGCGGTCATCGGCACTCCCGACGACGCGATCGCCAAGATCCAGTCTCTGGTCGACGAGTCCGGCGGCTTCGGGACGTTCCTGTTGTTCGGCCACGACTGGGCGAGCCCGGCCGCGACCAAGCACAGCTTCGATCTCTTCGCCCAATACGTGATGCCGCACTTCACCGGTCAGCTCGAACGGCCGGCGGCATCGTGCGACTGGTTGACCGGCAGCGGCGGCGAGTTCGTAAACCGAGCGCTCGGGGCGATCACGAAGGCGATCACGGACTACGCCGACGAGCAGCAGGCGACCTGATCGGGATCACGTCGATCTCGTGACATTCATGACCCTGACCATGACCCTGACCCTGTGAGCACGCCACCCACCGCCCACGCCATCGATGCGGACGGGATCCGGCTCGTCGTCCACGACTGGGGCGGATCCGGCGCGCCCGTCCTGCTCGCACACCCCACGGGGTTCCACGGGCGTGTGTGGGAGCCGGTCGCGCACGGTCTCGTCGCCGCGGGGAGGCACGTGTGGTCGTTCGACTTCCGCGGTCACGGCGACAGCGATGCGCCCGACGGTGACTATTCGTGGCACGGCTTCGGTGACGACGCGCTGGCAGTGGTGGAGCATCTCGGGCTGGCGAACGATCCCGACCTGGTCGCGTGCGGTCATTCGAAGGGCGGTGCGGCCCTGATCCTCGGCGAACAGAAACGGCCGGGGACGTACGCGCGAATCTGGGCGTACGAGCCGATCATCTTCGCGTCGCTCGAACCACTCCCACCGCAGGACGACTTCTTCCTCGCCCGCGCCGCCCGCAAGCGCCGCAACAAGTGGCCGTCGACCGACGCAGCACTCACGGCGTACGCGTCGAAGGCTCCGCTCGACGTGCTGACCGCCGACTCACTGCGCGCCTACGTGGAGTACGGCCTGCGCGATCGCGGCGACGGTGTGTTCGAGCTGAAGTGCTCGCCCGAGATCGAAGCACGCGTGTATTCAATGGGGCCGAACCACGGCGCGTTCGCCCATTTGTTCGAGCTCGACTGCTACGTACTCGTCGTGTGCGGCGAAACGTCGACGTCGATCAGCCCCGCGCTCGGCGCGGAGATCGCAGAACAGATCCCGAAGGGGCGACTCGAGGTGCTCCCCGGGCTCGGTCACTTCGGTCCGCAACAAGATCCCGACGCGTGCATCGCGTCGATCCTGCGCTTCGCGGCCGACACTGCGGCGAGCTAGGCCCGCTTCAGCTCCTCGATGATGCCCGTCCACTCGGCCGGATCGATCCGGTAAGGCGCGTAGAACGAGCACCGGTCGACGACCCCCGAGTAACGCCGGGCGAGCTCGGTGCCCACACCCGCGGGGTCGGCGACGACCGCGAACGTGTTCAGGATCTCGTCGTCGATGAGATCGCCCATCTCGACCCAGCCACCCTTCTTCGAAAGCGTGTTGAGCTCGGTCTGCAGGTCGCCCCAACCATGGAGCTCGAGCACGCCCCGGTACGCGGGGGTGGACCCGTAGAACGCGATCTGTTGACGAACACCCGTCTTCGCAGCCTCGATCTCCTTCTCGTTCGTTCCCGTGACGACGAACAACGGCCCCGACACCTGAATCGCCGAGCGCGAACGGCCCGACTTCTTCAGGCCCCGCTCGATCGCGGGCATCGTGACCTCTTTGACGTAACGCTCCGTCGTGAAGCCGTGGATGATGATGCCGTCGGCAACTTCACCCGCGACCTCGGTCATCAACTCGCCGACCGCGGCGAGGATCACCTTGGGCGGCCCGTACGGGTTCGGCGGCGGCGCGAAGAACGGCGTCATCAACGAGTGCCGGTAGAACTCGCCTTCGAACTTGAGTGGAGTCTGGTCGTTCCACGAGCTCCAAATCGCCTGCAACGCCAGGACGTACTCGCGCATACGCCGGGCCGGGTGCGACCATGGCATCGAGAACCGCCGCTCGATGTGCGGCTTGATCTGTGATCCGAGGCCGAGTGTGAACCGACCCTTCGACATCTGCTGGAGATCGTTGGCGGTATAGGCGAGCACCATCGGGGTGCGGGCGAACGCCACTGCGATCCCCGTAGCCAACTCGATCCGTTCCGTATGCTCGGCCGCGAGAACGACCGGCAGGAACGCGTCGTGGCTGGTCTCGGCGGTGAGCAACCCGTCGTAGCCGAGGTCCTCGAGCTCCTTGGCTCGAGGCCCGATGTCGCTCAACGACGGTGCCATCACTCCGGTGTCGACCTTCATCGCGGGTACCTCACATCTTCAGGTTGTTCGGACGGCGGGCGCATGACGAGGAAGTTAGACGGTCGCCGTAAGTGGCACACCCCGGCGGTATCGTCGGTGTATGACGGCGGAGCAGTTCATCGACCCGGCGCGTGATCCCGCAACGGAGCTGGCGCACCCGGTGCCGTTCTCGCTGTCGCCGAGCTCGATGGGCACGTTCACGAGCTGCCCGCTGGCGTTCCGGTTCGGGTACATCGAGCGGCTGCCCGAGCCCCCGTCGGCCCCCGCGAGCAAGGGAACCCTCGTCCACCTGGCCCTGCAGCACCTGATGTGGCGACCCCCCGCCGAGCGGACCATCGAGGCCGCACTCGCCGACCTCCGCCGGGCGGAAGCCGAGGTCGCCGACGATCCCGAGTTCGCCCATCTCGACCTCACCGACGAGCAACGCGCCGCGTTCCACTCCGAAGCCGAAGTGCTCGTGCACCGTTACTTCGAGATGGAAGACCCGCGCGACGTCACGGTGCTCGGCGTCGAGCTCCGCGTCAGCGCGAAAACCACGGGCGGCGTCGTCATCCGCGGGATCATCGACCGGCTCGAGCTCGATGCCGAGGGCGAGCTCGTCGTCACCGACTACAAGACCGGCTCGGCCCCGAGCGAGGGCTGGGAACAAAAGAGCATGGCCGGCGTGCATGTGTACTCGCTGCTCTGCGAGCGGATGTTCGGGCGCCGGCCCGCACGGGTGCAGCTGCTCTACCTATCGAAGCCGGAACGCATCATCACCACACCGTCCGATCAGAGCCTGCGCGGTGTCGATGTGAAGACGAACGCGGTCATGCAAGCCGTCCGCCAAGCGTGCAAGCGCGACGACTTCCGGCCCCGCACCTCCGCGTTGTGCAACTACTGCACGTTCCAGGAGTTCTGCCCCGAGTTCGACGGTCAACCCGAGCTCGCCCGGCCCACGCTCATCGCGAGGCAGGCCGAGCGTGAAGGCCGCCCACAACTCCCGCTCGCATTCGTCTGAGCGCGCCGGTGCCCGAGACTCCCGGCATCCTCGAGCGCGTCGCCGCGTTCGATGCGGCCGTCGATCGCGCCTTCGACGTCATCCGGACCCCAGCCGTCGACAAGGTCGCGTACCTACTCTCCAGTCTGGCCGACCACAGCCTCCTCTGGCACACGTGTGGCATCGTCCGGGCGCTGACGCACGGCGACGACGTCGCGTGGGCGGCACGCTTCTCCCTCGCGCTCAGCGCCGAGTCGGCCATCACGAACGGTGCGGTGAAGTCGTTGTTCCGCCGAGGGCGGCCGGCGGAGTACACCGATCTCGCGTTCCACCACGGCCTGCGCCAACCGATCACGAGCTCGTTCCCCTCCGGTCACGCGACCGCAGCCTTCTGCGTCGCCGCGCTGGTCGACGGTGGACCGGGTTGGTACGCCGCCGCGGGTGCGGTCGCCGCGACCCGCATCTACGTCCGGCTGCACCATGCCTCGGACGTGGTTGCCGGCGTCGCCTTCGGATTCGGACTCGGGCGCATCATGCGACCGCTCGTGAACGGCCGTTCCTGACATTCGTGTTCTCGACCGCGGGGAATGACGAAGGTGCCCGGACCGTTGCACCCAACGCTTACTCGGGTCCGTTCTTTGGCCCGTGCCCGATCGCATCCCGGCCAAGTCGCATGTAGGAGGGCCTCGTGGCTCATCAGTTCGCAGTGACGTTCGACTACCGCTGCCCCTTTGCCCGCAACGGCCACGAGTCGGTCATGGCCGGACTACGCGCCGGTCGCGACTGGGATGTCACGTTCCTGCCGTTTTCGCTCGACCAGGTGCACGTCGAAGAAGGTGAGCCCGCGATCTGGGACCGACCGTCGGCCCAGCAGGGCTCCGGTGTCAAGGCCCTCTGCTGGGCCATCGCCATTCGCGACGAGTTCCCGGACACGTTCCTCGCCTGGCACGCGGCCGCGTTCAAGGCCCGGCACGAGCACGGCGCCCAGATCGCCAAAGACGACGTGCTCGCCGAGATCGCGACCTCCGTCGGCCTCGACCCGGCCGCGATCCAGGCCGAAGTCGAGACCGGTCGCCCGTTGAAGACTCTGGCGCAGTCGCACACCGACGCGGCGAAGAACCACGACGTGTTCGGCGTTCCCACCTTCATCGTCGGCGACCAGGCCGCGTTCGTCCGGCTGATGGACCGCGGCAACCCCGAAGCCGTCGACCGGGTGCTCGACCTCTTCCAGTGGACCGACCTCAACGAGTTCAAGCACACATCGGTTCCCCGCTAATGGTGAGCGACGATCCCGCAGTCATCGGTCGCTATCTGCGAGCCGCCGGCGACAGCGACGCCGAGGCCCTCGCCGCGTGCTTCACTCCTGGCGGATTCGTGGTCGACGAGGACAAGAAGTACGAAGATCATGACGAGATCGTGCGCTGGCGTCGCGAGCTCGCGGGCAAGTACGTCTACACGTCGAAGTTGACCGGCGCTGACGTCCTATGGGTACCCATCGACGCCAGAAGCTCTACGCTCGCTCGATGAACAAGGGCGGGTGGAGCTGGAAGCGTCAATTCGGCCTGACCAAGGCGAAGCGCAGGATCTCCCGGGCCACCGGTATCCCGCTCACCCGCTCCGGACGCCAGCGCAAGCTCGGCAAGTTCTTCGGCATGCGGTAGAGCTGTCACCACGCGCGATTCGCCGACGAATCGCAATCCGCTCGCCGACTGACCCGACACCCTCCCTTCGGGCGTCGGCGCCACGCCCGTAGACTCGGCTGTCGTGCGCATGACGAATGCGGAAGCGATTATGTGGGCGGTCGAGAAGGACCCCGCGCTCCGGTCCGACTTCTGCAATCTCACGTTCCTCGACCAGCGCCCGACCGACGAACGGCTCCACGACACGTTGCTGCGCGCGCTCGAGAGCATTCCCCGTCTCCGCCAGCGCGTCGTCGGCGCGCCGCTGCGGATCGTGCCCCCGGAGTTCTCCGACGACCCGACGCTCGACCTCGAGGCGCACGTGAAGACCGTCGCCGTCCCCGAACCGGGCAACGACCGGGCCGTCCTCGACCTGTGCGGTGCGCTCGCGGAGCAGCCGCTCGACCGGGCCCGCCCACTGTGGGAGTTCACCGTGGTCGAGGGCCTGTCCGACGGTCGGGCCGCGCTGCTCCAGAAGGTGCACCACACCATCACGGACGGCGTCGGCGGCCTGAAGCTCTCGCTCGCTCTCGTCGACTTCGAACGCGACCCCGTGCCCGCGCTCGACGGGGTGTCCCGGCCGGATGCCGCCGACCCCGACGCCACCACCGAGCCGGACTCGTCGCCCATCACGGTGGCACGCGACGCCGTGGTCGACGCCGCCCACCGGAGCCTCGACGCCGTCCGGCGCACCATCGGAACCGCCGGGCATGTGGTCGTCCATCCGAGCGAGGTGCCGGGCCGGGCGACCGACGCCGCGCGGCTGCTCACCTCGCTTCAGCGCCAGGCCATCCTCACCGACGGGGCCCGGTCGGACGTGATGCACGATCGTTCGCTGCGGCGCCGCTTCGAGATCCACGAGATCCCATTGCGCCCCCTTCGCCAAATCGCGGCGCAGCTCGGCGGGAGCGTCAACGACGTCTTCGTCACCGGGCTGGCGAGCGCGCTGGGGCGATACCACGAGCGGGCCGGCAGCGGCGTCGACGAGCTGCGGCTCGCGATGCCGATCAGCACCCGGCGCCCCGGCGACACGACGAGCACAAACGCGTTCGTCCCCGCACGCGTGCTGGTGCCGATCCAGCCCGCACACGATCTGTACGCGCTCTTCGACGAAGTCCGCGAACGCCTGCAGACGGCGAAGCAGGAGACCGCGCTCACGACTGCAGACGCGCTCGCCGGCGTCATCGCGGGCTTGCCGACGGCGGTGCTCGTCACGATGACCCGCTCCCAGACCCGGACGATCGACTTCGGCGCGTCCAACCTGCGCGGGAGCCCGGTGCCGCTGTACCTCGCCGGCGCGCGCATCCTCGGCAGTTATCCGCTGGGACCGCGCACGGGCTGCGCGCTGACCGTCACGATGCTGTCGTACTGCGACGAGGTGCACGTCGGCCTCAACATCGATCCCGCTGCGGTCACCGACGTCGACGGCTTCATGGACGACGTGCGCGCCGCGTTCGCCGATCTCTGCTCGTTGGCGTAAGCCGAGCCCGCATTCCGGGTTTCGCGGTCAGCGGCGCACGTGCGGACCGGGCGAGACCCCGGCGTCGAGCCACTCGTCGAAGAGCGGATCCCGCCAGTGCGGGTGATCGCACTCGGTGGCGCTGTCGACGACATAGAGGTGCATCGTCGGCGCGTCGTCGGCGAGCTCGACCAGCGCAGTGCTGCACGGGTGCGGGGGCGCGGCGTCGAGCAGATCGACGAGCGCCATGCCCGCGAGCACCCGGCAGCGGCACCCCGGGCACGCGGAGATCGTGGCGGCTTCGAGGCCACCGGTCAGCAGGAAGAGGCATTCCGCCTCGCGCGCGTCGAGCACGACCTCGTTCCCGTCCTCATCCATGATCACGAGCCCAGCGGCCACGTCTCGACGGTAGCGCCGCCTTCGGCCACACCCCACAGCCCGCTAGGTTGCTGACTCGTGCGTGCGATCACGATCTCCGAGGGCCGTCTGGAGGTGGCCGAGCGACCCGTCCCGGAGCCGGCGCCCCGCGAGGTCGTGGTGCGGGTCCACGGTGCCGGTCTGAACCGCGCCGACCTCCTGCAACGCGCCGGTCGCTACCCGCCGCCGCCCGGTGTACCCGTCGACATTCCCGGTATGGAGTTCGCGGGCGTCGTCACCGCGATCGGCGCCGAGGTCACGACGCGCGCGGTCGGCGATCGCGTCTTCGGCATCATCGGCGGTGGCGCGCAGGCCGAGTACGTCGCGGTCCCGGCGGTGCACTGCGCGGTCGTCGCCGATCACCTCGACCTCGTTGCGATGGGCGGCGTGCCCGAGGTCTTCGTCACCGCGCACGACGCCATGGTCACGCAAGCACACGTCGCTGCGGGCGAGTGGCTGCTCGTCCATGCGGTCGGTTCCGGCGTCGGGACCGCCGCGCTCCAACTCGCCCACGAGCTCGGCGCCCGCGTCGTCGGCACCGCGCGCACCGCGGCCAAGCTCGAACGCTGCCGGCCGCTCGGGCTCGACGTCGGGATCGAACCGACGCGGACCGCCGAAGGTGCGCTCGACACCGACGCGCTCGCGTGGGCGATCGTCGAAGCGACGGGCGGCGGCCCGAACGTCGTCCTCGATCTCGTCGGCGGCGACTACGTGGTCGCGGACGTGAATGCGGCCGCGCCCAGGGGCCGCATCGTCTGCATCGGCACCATCGCGGGCGGGCGGGCCACGTTGCCGATCATGGCGATCCTCGCCAAGCGGCTCACCGTCATCGGCACCGTGCTGCGGGGACGCGACATCGCCGAGAAAGCAGCCGCGACAGACGCGTTCGTACGCGACGTCGTCCCGTTGCTGGTCGACGGGCGGATCGCACCGGTCGTCGAGGCGACGCTGCCCCTCGATCGCGCGAACGATGCCTACGCGCTGCTCGAGTCGGACGCGACGTTCGGCAAGGTCATCCTCGACTGCCGGTGACGGTCAGCCGTCAACGGCCGATCGCCTCTTAGCTGATCGTGACGACAAGCTGGTGGCGGGGCGTGCCCGTCGCCTGGACGCTGAACGGGCGCTTGGCATCGAGCCCGATCACCCAGGTGAGCGTCCCCTCGAAGTCGCCCGTCTCCACGATCGCCTTCACGTGGTTCGTGTGGCCGAGTGTGATGCTCTTCGGCCCGGTGTAGCTGGCCTTCCCCGTCTCGAAGTCGAAGCCGTAGCCGGGCTTGACCGTGACCACGACGAACGCGGTTCCTGCCACGGCAACGGGCGCAGCCGAGCCGGTGGCGACGAAGGGTGCGACGCCGTACGTCAGCGAGTAGCCGACCGGATCGGCGCCTTTACCGATGTAGTCGAAGATCACATGGTCGACGCACCCGTCGCTCTGGTCCTGCACGTTCGTGAGGTACGCCGACTGCGCGGTCGGCACCGGGCTCGCAACCGGTGTGGCCGGGACCGGGACGGGCTGGCAGGGCAGCGACGTGGTCGGGAGCTCGACAGTCGTGCTCGTGGTGGTGGGGCCGGCCGCGGTGGTCGAGCTGGCCGCGCTCGTCGACGTGTCGGTCGACACTGCATCCTTCCCGCTGCTGCTGCCGCACGCGGCCAGCGGCAGCGCCGCGCACGAGATCACGATCAAGGCTCTGCGCATCCGGCCATCCTCGCGCCTCGGACCGGTCCGGGCGGGTCACCGGTACGATCCAAGAGACTGCGGTTCCGATCTCCGAGGAGTACACGTGCCCGAGTTCAACGACAACGACGTCGTCATCGTCGAGGCGGTCCGCGCACCGCTCGGTCGCCGCAACGGCGCCCTGAAGACCATGCACCCCGCAGATCTGCTCGGGCTCGTGCAGCGCGCGGCCCTCGACCGTGCCGGGATCGACCCGCTCGAGGTCGGCCAGGTCATCGGCGGCTGCGTGAGCCAGGTCGGCGAGCAGACGTTCAACATCGCACGCACGGCGTGGTTGAGCGCGGGGCTGCCGATGGAGGTCGCGGGCACGACCGTCGACAGCCAGTGCGGATCCTCGCAGCAGGCCACGAACCTGGCGACGGCCATGGTCGCGTCCGGCGTGATCGACGTCGCGCTCGCGTGCGGCATCGAGTCGATGAGCCGGATTCCGCTCGGGTCGGGCGTCGGCAAGGATCTCGGCCGGCCGAACCCCCCGTCGTACAAAGGTCACTACGAGTTGACGAGCCAGTTCGAAGGCGCCGAGCGCATCGCCGACAAGTGGGGCGTCACGCGCGCCGACTGCGACGCGTTCGGGCTGCTGTCGCAACAGCGCGCGCAGCAGGCGTGGGCCGAAGGTCGCTTCGAACGTGAGGTGCTCCCCGTCGACGCGCCCGATGTCGACGCCGACGGCAAGCCGACCGGAACGACCCATCATGTGTCGCGCGACGAGGGACTGCGGGAGACGTCGTTGGAGGCACTCGCGAAGCTGAAGCCGGTCGGGCGCGAGAACGGCGTCCACACTGCCGGGTCGTCGTCGCAGATCACCGACGGTTCGGCCGCGGTGCTCCTCACTACCGTTCGCAAAGCGCGCGAACTCGGCTTGAGGCCACGGGCCCGCATCGTCGACCAGTGTCTCGTCGGCGTCGATCCCGTTCTGATGCTCACCGGGCCGATCGATGCGACGCGGCGCATGATGGAACGCACCGGTCTCGGCATCGACGACTTCGACACGATCGAGATCAACGAAGCCTTCGCGTCGGTGGTGCTCGCGTGGGAACGCGAGGTCAAGGCCGACCTGGCCAAGGTGAACCCCAACGGCGGCGCCATCGCCCTCGGTCACCCGGTCGGCGCTACCGGCGCCCGCTTGATCACCACCGCGCTCCACGAGCTGGAACGGATCGACGGGCAGTACGCACTCGTGACGATGTGCTGCGGCGGGGGCCTCGGCACGGGCACGGTGCTCGAACGCGTTTGAGCGCGCCGCGCGAGCTGACCGAGCTCGAATCGGGTGAGGAGCTCCGGGCGATCGCGCGCGCCAGCTTTCGGGGCGCGGCAGCTACGAGCACGCGGGCGACGTTCGCACTCGGCTCCGGTCGGATGCGCATGCGCGCCTACGCCGAGTGGCACAACGCCGTCATCCAGACGGGGTTCCCGACCGTCCCGCCCGACATGGTCGTCGCCGCCTCCGACCGTCGCGTCCTGTTCGGAAAACCCACGTTCTGGGGCTACCCGCCGACCGCGTACTGGAGCGCGCTCGCGTTCGGCGACATCGCCCAGATCGTCGCCGCCCAGCACGGCATCGTGACCGGCGTCGCGTTCGCGCTGACCAACGGGTCCGTCGTCGAGATCGAAGCCCTCCGCGGCCGCAAGCTGCGCCGGTTCGCGGAAGCGGTCGAGCAAGCCCTCCCACCCAGATGACGATGTAGTGCGGAATTTCATCGCCATTCGTTGATTTCCCCACCAACAATTGTGCGAGATTTCAGCGGATAGTGCTGATTTCTCGCACTACGCGAAGTCGAGGGACTTCGCGTAGCCTCTCGGGTCGTGAGCCTTGCGGAACGACTCGGGTACGCCTCCGACGCGAAGCTGCTGATCGTCAACTGCGACGACCTCGGATCGTCGCGGTCGGCGAACGTTGCCGTCTACGAAGCGTTGCGCGAGGGCTCGGCCACGAGCGCGACGTTGATGGTGCCGTGCCCGTGGGCGCGCGACGCGGCCGCGATGTACCGGGGCGACGACGTGGGCGTGCACCTGACCCTCAACGCGGAGTGGGACACGTACCGCTGGGGACCAGTCACCCACTCCCCGAGCCTGCTCGACGGCGACGGCGGCTTCCCCCGCACCATCGAGGACGTCTGGGATCACGCCGACCTCGACGAGGTGCGCAAGGAGTGCCGGGCCCAGCTCGAACGGGCGATCTATTGGGGCTTCGACGTGTCGCACCTCGACTCCCACATGGGGACCATGCAGCTCCGACCCGAATTCTTCGACATCTACCTCGAGCTCGCGGTCGACTTCCGGCTGCCGCTGCGGATGGCCGGCGCGAGTGCCGAGCGTCTCGTCGGCTTCCCGTACCGCCGGCTCGCGCTCGAAGAGGGCGTCGTCTTCCCCGACCACTTCGTGTACACGAGCGTCGGCTCCCGGCGTTCGATCGAGAAAGCACTCTTCGATCTCGCACCCGGCGTCACCGAGGTGTATCTGCACCCCGGCATCGACACCGACGAGCTGCGGGCGTCGCATCCCGACTGGGCGGCACGCGTCGAGGATCACGCCTACCTCACGCGTGATCCCTCGTTCCGTGACCTCATCGACCGGGCCGGCGTGACTCCGATCGGGTACCGCGAGCTGCGGGAGTTGCAGCGCGCCGAGCAATCGCTTTCGTCGTAAAAGGCTTGCCCCCGGAGTACCCGGCCGAGGTAACTTCGTCGGGTCACGAGCTGACCAGAAGGGCAGCGCCTGAAGGCCCCGGGTCGCGGCGAGAGCAAGTACCCGCTTTCGACGCACCAGGAGCCGACATGCCCGCCACCACGCCCACCGGCGGCACGACACCCAAGATCGAGCTGCACGTACACCTCGAAGGTTCGGTCCGACCTGCAGCACTGATCGAGATCGCCGAGCGCAACGGCCAGACGCTGCCGACACACGACGCAGCCCAGCTCGCCGAGTTGTACCGCTTCCAGAATTTCGATCACTTCCTCGAGCTGTGGCTGATGACGACCCACGTCATCCGCACCGAGATCGACTTCCGCCAGCTCGTCGTGGCGTACGCCGAGGAAGCTGCCACGCACGGCGCCGTGTACATCGAAGGCATCTTCACGCCGGCCGAGCGCGTGCGCGGCGGCGCGTCGTGGGACGAAGTGTTCTCCGGGTTCTGCGACGGCGCCGCGGAAGCACGGGAGAAAACCGGGGTCGAAGTACGACTCACGCCCGACATCCCCCGCACGTTCCCGCTCGAAGCCGCGATGGAGACGGCGCGTTTCGCGATCAAGTACCGCGACCGCGGTGTCGTCGGCGTTGGTCTGGGCGGACCAGAGGCGGGTTTTCCGCCCGAGCCGTTCGAGAAGCCGTTTCGCATCGCCAAGGACGGTGGGCTGGGCTCGGTCCCCCATGCTGGTGAGACCGAAGGGGTCGCATCGGTTCGGGGTGCACTCGACGCGCTCGGCGCCGACCGTCTGCGTCACGGCATCCGAGCCGCCGACGATCCCGCGCTGCTCGACGAGATCGCGGCGCGGGGCGTGGTGTGCGACGTGTGCCCGGTGTCGAACCTGCGCCTCAAGGCCGTCGACTCCATCGAACATCACCCGCTCGCGGCGATGCTCGCGGCCGGCGTCGTCTGCTCGATCAGCACCGACGATCCCGCGATGTTCGACACCGACCTGACCCGCGAGTACGAGACCGCGGCCGCGTTGGGTCTGACGGCCCGGGCCGCCTACGCGGCCGGGCTCCAGGGCGCGCTCTGCGACGCGAACACCAAGGCCGAATTGGTGACCATCGGCGCCGACTTCGCCTGGGAGTAGGTAGCGTCGAACCCGTGACGCGGGCTCTGGTGATCGGTGGGACGGGACCAACCGGGATCCCCCTCGTGCGTGGGCTCGTCGAGCGCGACTTCGACGTGACGATCGTGCACCGAGGGCTGCACGAACGGGCGGAGACGCCGGCCGAGGTCGCGCACGTGCACGCCGATCCTTACGACGATGACGCCCTGCACGACCTGTTCGACGGAACCTTGTCGTTCGACGTCGTGGTCGCCATGTACGGGCGGCTCCGCCGGATCGCGGAGCTGTCGGCGGGCCGGGTCGGTCAGTTCGTCTCGGTGGGCGGCGTGCCCGCGTATCTCGGTTGGATGAATCCCTGGGCGTTCGATCCGGCCGGTCTGCCCGTGCCCGTGACCGAAGCCGCCGCGTCCGTCGAACGCGCCATCGACGACGAGAAGGGCTACCGCATCGCGCGCACCGAGGCGGCAGTGTTCTCGCATCATCCGCAGGCGGCGCACTTTCGCTATCCGTACGTCTACGGGCCGCACCAGCTCGTACCGCGCGAGTGGCTCATCGTCCGGCGCATCCTCGACGGGCGCGAGCGCATCGTCGTCGCCGACGACGGACTCACGCTGCATCATCACGGCTACACCGAGAACCTCGCGCACGCGCTGCTGCTCGCGATCGAACAACCCGACGCCGCCGCCGGAAACCTCTTCAACATCGGCGACGAAGAGGTCCTGTCCATCCGTCAGGTGATCGAGACGATCGCCGGAGCGTTGGGGCACCCGCTCGAGATCGTCTCCATGCCGTTCGAGCTCGCGCTCCCCGCCCGACCGTTGCTCGCGCAGCCGCTGCCGACGCACCGGGTCCTCGACATCGCCCGCGTCCGAACCGTGCTCGGATATCGCGACGTCGTACCCGCGCGTATTGCCGTAGGTACGACCGCACGCTGGCTCGTCGAGAATCCGTGCCCACCCGGAGGCCAAGAGGAGCTCGTGCTCACCGATCCGTTCGACTACGAGGCCGAGGACCGCCTGATCGACTCCTGGCAGCGTGCGCTCGGAGCGTTGCCCGATCCCGGCTTCGCAATCCCGCCCGGATACGGGCTCGCTTACAGCGGCCCCGGGGGGCGACCCCGCACCAACTCGGAGTTCGACGCATGACCAACCCACTTCCCCTCGCCGGCATCCAGGTCGTCGACCTGTCGATCGCTCTCACCGGTCCGTACGCAGTGGCGCTGCTCGGCGACCAGGGCGCGGAGGTGATCAAGATCGAGCGCCCGGGATTCGGCGACATCGGGCGCTACGTGGGCGTGTCGGTCAACGGGCTGAGCGCGCTCGCACAGATGTGCAACCGCGGGAAGCGCTCCCTCGCGGTCGATGTGCACCAGCCCGCGGGACGCGACATCATCATGCAGCTCATGGCCGAGGCCGACGTCGTGGTGCAGAACTTTCGTCCCGGCGTGGTCGAACGCCTCGGCATCGGCTACGACGACGTGCGCGCGATCAACGACTCCGTCGTCTACGCGTCGTTGTCGGGCTTCGGGCCGACCGGCCCGTATGCGACCAAGGGCGCGTACGACACGGTGATCCAGGCCTACGGAGGCTTCGCCGCGAACCAGGCCGACGCCGACACCGGCGCGCCGCACTTCCTCAACCAGACCGCGGCCGACAAAGTGACCGCGCTCTACGCGGCGCAGGCCATCACCGCCGCGCTCTTCGCCCGCGAACGCTCAGGTGCAGGCGCACACGTGCAGCTCGCGATGCTCGATGCCGTCGTGTCGTTCCTCTGGGCCGACTCGGCCGGGAACGAAGTGATGCAGGATGCCGACCGTTCGCAACCGTCGAGCTTCGTCGGGAACTTTCGGCCCTTCCAGTTTCGCGACGGGTGGGGCATCTGTACCCCCACGTCCGATGCCGACTTCGCCGGTATGTGCAAGTCGTTCGGCGTCGACGGTTATGAAGACCCGCGCGTCGCGACGATCGGGCAACGATCCCAGCACCGCGAGTTGCTGCGGGAGATCATGAATCGCTGCTACGCGGCCGCAACCGAGATGACGACGGCAGCCGCGATCGGCGCCCTCGAATCGCACAACGTCCCCTGCGGGGTGGTGTTGACACCCACCGAGCTTGCGAGCGATCGGCACGCTCAGGCAATCGGGCTGTTCGAGGATTCGGTGCACCCGATTGCGGGCCGCCTCCGCCAACCGCGGCATCCGTCGGCATTCGGCGGGAGCCGACCGCCCCTTGGCGGGCCGGCACCGATGTTGGGCGAGCACACCGACGAGATCCTGTGCGACATCGGCCTCGGCGACCGCGTCGCCGACCTCCGCGCGGCGGGCGTCGTCGGCTGAGCGCGGTCCGGCGTCAGCCGGGGAGGAGCGCGGCGACCGCCACGGCCGGCGGGGCGCCGCTCGTGAGGGGCAAGAACCGGAGGAGGGCACCGAAGTCGCCGGCCATCTTCACCTGACCGCGCATGAAACCCGCGGAGAGGTCGAGCGTGCCGTCGTGCAGGGCCTGCGCGTCGGCGGGGGTCGCGGTGAACGTGACGTCGGCGGACTCAGCCGGCGCGCCCGTGCCTTTGGAGATCAGGGCTCCGTTGTCGACCTGCGCCCAACCCCGGGCCTGTTCCTTCTTGCCCGCGGCGATGACGAACTCGACGATCATCGGAGGCTCCTCCTACTGCTGCTGTACACGTTCGCGCACACCCGCGAACAGATCGTCCTCGAACTCACCGTCGGGCACGTTGTTGTCGACGAGGGTCCGTGCGAGCGTGTACTCCTCCCACGGGAACACCTCCCGGATGACGTCGTCCGGCAGGCGCATCCAATGGCCCTCGGGGTCGACCTGCGTGCGGTGCGCGAGGAGCGCGGCCCGGCGCTTGACGAGGTAGTCGCCGACGTCGACGAGCGTCGTGAACTCGTCGGAGCGGTCCTTGCCGAACCCGCGCTCGAACCAGGAGGCGTACGCGCTCTCCTCACCGCGGGCGACATACGCCTCGTGCAGCGCCTTCACCCGGGCGATCGACCACGACACGTAGTACATCTTCAGGGGCTGCCACGGCTCGCCCGCTTCCGGGTACGCCTCGGGGTCGCCCGCGAGATCGAACGCGGGAACCGAGATCTCGTGCACCCGGATGTGATCCGGGTGCGGGTAGAAGTCGCGATCATCACGGTAGGTGATGATCACTTGCGGCCGCTCTTCGCGGATGATCGCAACGAGGCGGCCCACAGCTTCGTCGAGCGGCGCGTTGGCGAAGTTGTCGGCGCGGGCATTGTCGTCGGTGTCGGGCATGCCGCTGTCCCGGTACCCCAACATGTGCAGCGAGTCGTAGCCGAGCACGCGCACACTCTCCGCGAGCTCGGCCATGCGCAGCTCGTACATCGCTTCCGGCGATCCGGGGTGCTCGACCGCCGGGTTCAAGATGTCGCCGGCCTCCCCGCCCGTGCAGCACACGAGGACGTTGTGCACACCCTCAGCCGCGTACTTGGCGGTGGTGCCGGCACCCTTTGACGCTTCGTCGTCGGGATGCGCATGGACTTGGAGCAGGCTCAGGTGTTCCGCAGTCACCCCCGGCACGCTACCTGGTGCGCTCCAACGCAAAGACCTCGACCGACCCGATGCCGCGGACCTGCTGAACTCCCTTCGGCACCCAGTGCAGGGCCCCGGCCGGGTCGGCCTGCAGCTCGTCGCGAAGCGCCGCCGGGACCAGCATCTCTCCCGGAGTCGCGAGGTCTGTCAACCGGCTCGCGAGGTTCACGACCGGACCGAAATAGTCACCGTCGCGCGACACCACCGGTCCGGCCGCGAGCCCGATCCGCACCGCGGGCAAGGACGCGGCCGCGGCCGCCTCCCGCAACGCGAGCGACGCCGCGACCGCTTCGTTGGTCAGACCGACGTACATGACTTCGTCGCCGATCGTCTTCACGACCCGGGCGCCGCTCGTGGCGACGGCGTCGTAGGCGACAGCTTCCCAGCGGCCGACCAGCTCGGAGAGTTCCATCGCATCGAGCGACGCGCTGAGCGGTGTGTAACCGGCCAGATCGGCGAAACCGATTGCGACCGCGATCTCGGGCTCGGCCGCAAGCACGGTCCGCCGCCATACCGCGGCGCGGAGCTGCAGACGGTGCACGTAGTCGATCAGCAGCCCGACTTCGTCGAGGCGGGTGTCGTCGAGGAGCCCGAGTGCGATCTCTTCGTCGGGCACGCCTTGCGTCTTCAGCTCCGCCAGGAGATCGGTGAAACCCTCGGCCTCCACCGCCGCGACCCGGGCGAGCGAACCACTGATCACACGAACCTGCTGCAAAAGCGTCCCCTGCTCGATCTCGCGTGGCGACGCCTGCGAGAACGCCAGCCGCGCGGCCTCGACATCGCGTTCCGTGAACACGGCGAGGTCGGCGGGAACATCGGGGAAGCCCACGGCCCGCCACAACCCGCGCGCGAGGTCTTCGTCGATGCCCGCCTCGCGGACGAGCGCGGCCAGGTCGTAGCGTCGCTCACCCGGCAACAAGGTGCGCTCGAACGCGAGGAGCGGGAGCCAACCCTGGGTGTCGGCCCTCGAGATGTCGGCGTCGGACGCGCCCAGCGAAACGAGCCGACTGCGTAGATCCTCGCGCATACTCCCATTCTTCCCGTTTCGCTAGCCTGCCGCCCGATGACGGAGGCAGCATCAGTCGTTGGCTCCCGAAAGTCGATCGCGAGCGCGAAGGTCCGGCGCATCATCTTGATCGTGACCGGCGTGATCGTCGGGCTCGGTGTGCTGCTCGCGGTGGCTTCCGCGGTCGAGCACACCTATTACTCGGGATCGATACTTCCCGGTGTACGGCTCGACGGCATGCACATCGGGAGCATGAAGGACTCACCGGCGCGCGCCGCCGTCGAGCAGATGAGTCGGCAACTCGACACCGAGACCATCCACGCACATGCAGGCCAGCAGACCTTCGTCGTCGATCCCAGCCTGATCGGCTTCTCGGTCGACGTCGATGCAACTCTGCGCGCCGCGCAGAGCGCGGGTCGCGACTCGAACCGGCTGGGTCTCATCGGGGACACCCTGCTCCGCCGTTTCCGCGCCGAGAACGTCGACCTCGTCGTGCGCTACGACGAGAACCGATTCGAGGGAGTGCTCGACGGCTGGACGAGCGCGCTGCAGACCGGGTTGGTCGAGGGAGACCTGCGCTTCCAGGGGGCAACAGTGGTTCCGGTGGAGCCGCACTCGGGTCGAGGTCTCCAGCGCGACGAGGCCGAGCACGCACTCCGGGAGATGTTGGCCGGGAGGACCCGCACCGATCTTGATCTTCCCGTCGGTGTGGTCGAGCCGCACACCGACAAGGCCGCGGTGGACGCCGCGCTCGCTCGGGCGCGCTCGATCCTGACCGGCGATTTCGTCGTCGTCGCGGGGACGACGCACGTCACGCTCACGTCGGCGCAGATCGCGTCGACGCTCGGGACGACGACCAATCGCCATTCGCTCGGTCTGACGATCGATCCGCAGAAGCTGCGGTTCGTGCTCGCGCCCGCGTTCGGCGCGGTGGAACAACCATCCGTCGACGCCACGTGGAACATCCGCAACGCGAATGCCGTGACCGTCGTGCCCTCGCGAGACGGTCGTCAGCTCAATCTCGAAGCCGTCGGAAATTCCATCCTGCGCGATGACCGAGCGATCACTGCATCGATCACCGACGAACATCCCGTGCACGACACGGCGTGGGCCACCGCGCTCGGCATCACGCACCAGGTGTCGTCGTTCACGACGAACTACCTGTCGGGCGAGCCGCGCGTGCACAACATCCATCTCGCGGCCGACACGCTCGACAACACGGTCGTCACTCCCGGTCAGACGTTCTCTCTGAACGCCAAGCTCGGACAACGCACACCCGAGAAGGGATACGTGCAGGCGCCGATCGAGGTCGAAGACGGCTTCGGGCAGGATTACGGCGGCGGCATCAGCCAGCTGACGACGACACTCTTCAACGCGGCGTTCTTCGGCGGGTACGTCGACGTCGACCACTCGCCGCACCACTACTACGTCTCGCGCTATCCGCTCGGGCGAGAAGCCACGATCGTGTGGCCGTACGTCGACCTGAAGTTCCGCAACGACTCGAAGCACGGCGTGTTGATCCGCACCAGCTACAGCAGCACGTCGATCACCGTCACGTTCTACGGCAACACCGACGGCCGGGTCGCGTCCGAGACGAACCGCAAGATCCTGCACACCGAGCCGATCACCGACAAGCTGATCCCGTGCCCGGTGACCAAGCCCGCGCAGGACCCGAACAACTCGTGTCCCAAGCTGCTGCCCGGCGAGCACGACACCATCTCGACGGGTGAGACGGGCTACGACGTGGAGTTCGACCGCCTGATTACCCAGCCGGGCAGACCGCCCGTCCAGACGCACTATCAGGTGCACTATCCGATGCTGCAGAACAGCGTGCTCGTCGGAAATGCGGGCGGAAATCCAGTGGCGCCGACAACGGCCCCGAAGCCGCCGGTGACGCCGACCACAATTGGTCACGCGCCCACGACTACCAGGTCAAACTCCACTCCGACCACGGCGCATCGCTAGATCGCCAACCAGGGTCGATTCGTCCGGCAACGTCCGCTCTCGCCCGCGCGGCGCATGCGCTCGCCTGCGAATCCCCTCAATCGCGCGTCGAAACGTGCCGAATTGACTCGTGGAAGACAGGCACGGGCGGCGGTACGGGGAGATCCGATGGAGCAAGCTCGAGGCGACGCGCGGCGCAATCGCTCTGCTGCGCGCCACATGCGTGCTTCGGTCATCGCGCTCGTACTTTCTCTCGTCGCGGGGGCCGGCGCGTTCGTCGGCATCACGACCGGCATCACCGCCGCGGCGGCCACACCCGTGCGTACCGCGAACGTGTCCGTCCAGTCGAATACCGCCGCGCTCGCGGCCCCGGTCATCGGCATCGCAGCGACACCGACCGGTAAGGGTTACTGGCGGGCCGCCGCCGACGGCGGCGTACTCACCGCGGGCGACGCGCACTTCTACGGGTCGGCCGTCGGCTTCGCGCACGACACGATCGTCGCCATTGCGGCGACGCGAACCGGTCACGGTTACTGGCTCACCGATCGTCGCGGCGCCGTGTTCGGCTTCGGCGACGCCGCGTTCCACGGTTCGATGGGCGGACACCAACTGAATCTGCCGATCGTCGGCATGGCCGCGACCCCGAGTGGCGACGGCTACTGGTTGGTCGCGAGCGATGGTGGCATCTTCGCCTTCAACGCGCCCTTCGCCGGCTCGACCGGAGGGATGCACATCAATCAACCGATCACGGGCATGGCGTCGACGCCGAGCGGCCGCGGCTACTGGTTGGTCGCGAGCGACGGTGGCATCTTCGCGTTCAACGCATCCTTCTTCGGTTCCACCGGAGCGATCCGGTTGAACGAACCGATCAGCGGCATGGCGGCGGCATCTACCGGCGCCGGCTACACCATGGTCGCCGCCGACGGTGGACTGTTCCGCTTCGGTGCGAACAGCCCGTTCTACGGATCCGCAGTGAATGCGTGCCCCGGCGCCCCGGCCGTCGCCGTGGCCATGTCGCCCGGCGCGCGGGGCTACTGGATCGCATTCGCCGACGCGAGGACGTACGCCTTCTCGCCGTCGTCGCCGCCGCCGAAGTGTGCACCCGGCGTCGGTACCAAGACCGACGTGATGGCCGCCGATCTCCTCGGCCGCCTGAACAGCGAACGTGCGGCGCGCCACATCGCTCCCCTCGCCTGGGATCAGAGCCTCGCGAACTACGCCGCCACTTGGGCCGCCAACATGGCCGCCAACGGGTTCCGCCACAGCGCCATCGGCGACCTGCTCGGGCCCTACAACTTCGTCGGGGAGAACATCGCGGCCGGCAGCGGCGGCACGACGGTAGGCGCCCTGCACGACGCGTGGATGCACTCCGACGGCCACCGCACGAACATCCTCGCCCCCGGGTTTACCCGGGTCGGCGTCGGCGTGCACTGCTCCGCCGACGGCTCGGTGTTCCTCACCGAAGACTTCGGGCACCCGTCGAGCGCGGGCCCGGCCCAGACCGCGACGCCCACGCCGCCGGTCGATCCGATCGCCCGCCCGGACTCAGGGACGCTGCACTGTTGATCTGACGCTCGGATCCCCGCCGCAGCCGGGTGGCCCCGGTCAGTCAGGTGTCGCGACGAGCCGAAGGTCCGTGCCACGCCCAACGGGCCGTGCGATCGGCGAGGGCGAGTCGCCATTGCCGCGCCTGCCACCCCAGTTCCAGCGTCGCGATTCCCGCGGCCGCGCTCAGTCCGGCGGCCCACGTCGAAGGTCCGCTCGGGAGGTTGAGCGCGAACCAGTCGCGCAGCCCGGGAACGACGAGGATCACGACGAAGGCACCCACCATGGCGCCGAACAGGAGCGCGCGCGGCGGTGTGATCGGTCGGGCCAGCAGGTTCAGCACCCAGAGGCCGACGAGCAGCAGCGTGATCGTGGCGGCGGTGCGCGACACCTCGAGGTCGTCATAGTGACGAGCAATCGCGAACGCGCCGAACGTCGATGCCGACGCGACCACCCCGGCCGGGCCCGCAATCGCGACCACCCGGCGGACGAACCCGGGAACGTACCGACGGCGGTTCGGCGCGAGCGCGAGGAAGAACGCAGGAATCCCGATGGTGAGGCTGCTGACGATCGTGAGATGGCGTGGCAGGAACGGGTAGGGCCAACGCGCGATCCCGATCGCGATCGCCAACAACATCGCGTAGAACGTCTTGGTCACGAACAACGTCGCGACCCGTTCTACGTTCGCGATCACGCGGCGCCCTTCCGCGACGACGCTGGGCATGCTCGCGAACCGACCGTCGAGCAGCACGACCTGCGCCACCGCGCGCGTGGCGGGAGCCCCGCTCCCCATCGCGATGCCGATGTCGGCATCCTTCAACGCGAGCGCGTCGTTCACCCCGTCGCCGGTCATCGCGACGTAGTGACCACCGTGGTGGAGGGCGCCGACGATCGCCCGCTTCTGTTGGGGCGACACCCGCCCGAACACCGAGAACTCTTCGAGCACCGAGGCGAGCGCGTCGACGTCGTCGGGGAGCTCGCGCGCGTCGTACGGACGATCGGCGCCCTGGATCCCGACCTGACGGGCGATGGCACCGACCGTATGTGGATTGTCGCCGGAGATCACCACACACCGCACGCCCTGGTCCGCGAAGTACTGCAGGGTTTCGGCCGCGTCGGGCCGAACCTTCTCCTCGAACACGACGAGCGCGGAAGGAGTCAGACCGTCGGGCAGGCTCTCGGCGACGAGCGCGGCGTCGGAGTGCGCCAACAGGAGCACCCGTTGCCCGTCGCCGGCCAGCTGATTCGCCCGCGCCCGAACCGGATCGTCGGCACCGACCGTGGGCCTCACCATCTCCGGCGCGCCGAGCACCCACGAGCCCCTATCACCGAACGTCTTCGCGCTCCACTTGCGGCCCGACGAGAACGGAGTCGACGCGGTCCGGGTCCATCCATCGGGCGCGGAGAACTCCACGCTCAACGCGGTCATCGTTGCGTTGCGGTTGTCGTCGTCGGCCAGCGCGCCGAGCGCGTCCGAAACCGGATCGTCCGGCACGAGCGCATGCACCTGTTGGAACCGGATGACCCCCTCGGTGAGCGTGCCGGTCTTGTCGAGCAGGACGGTGTCGACGCGCGCCAGACCCTCGACCGCCGGCAACTCCTGTACGAGCACCTGCCGGCGGGCCAACGTGATCGTCGCGAGCCCGAACGCGAGCGAGGTGAGCAACACGAGCCCTTCAGGGACCATCGCCACCACGCCCGCCACGACGCCCTGGATCGCGGCGCGGTGCGTGTCCTGCACGCGGAACTGGCTGAACGCGAGGAGAATCGCGGTCGGCACCAACGCCCACTGCACGTAGCGCAGGATCTGATTGATGCCGTCCATCAGCTCGGACTGCGTGAGGGTGAACCGCCGGGCCTCGGTCGCGATCTTGCGGGCATAGGAATCGCCGCCGACGCGCGTCGTTTGGATACATCCGCGCCCGGCGACGACGATGCTCCCCGAGAGCACCTCGTCGCCCTCGCCCTTGGTCACCGGATCCGACTCGCCCGTCAACATCGACTCGTCGAGCTCGAGCCCGTCCTGGGTGCGAAGCACCCCGTCGGCCGGCAACTGGTCACCGGCACGGACGTCGCAGAGGTCGTCGAGCACGACCGCGGTGACGTCGATCTCCGTAGTCTCACCGTCACGGACGACCCGGGCCCGGGGGGCGTTCAACACGGCGAGACGGTCGAGCGTGCGTTTGGCCCGCCACTCCTGGATGATGCCGATCAGCGCGTTCAGGATCAGGACGTAGCCGAACAACGAGTCACGGGCCTCGCCGAACACGAGGATGAGGACGAAGGCCGCGCCGAGAATGGCGTTGAAGCGGGTGAGCACGTTCGCCCGCAGGATCTCCGGGATGGTCCGGCTCGTGCGCTCGTCGGCGACATTCACCTGGCCGGAGCGGACCCGCTCCGCGACCTCGGCGGCCGTGAGTCCCTTCGGCCCGGTCGTCGTAGCGGCGCCCGCGAGTCCGGTGTCGCTCATCGGGCAACGCTACCGATCGGCGCCGCTCCGGTGCGCCGTTCGGGTCGTACTGAGCCGGTACCGTGAATCCGTCTATGACGCAGGAATCGCCTCCGGTCGCGTGCTACCGGCACCCCGATCGGGAGACCGGACGTCGGTGCACCCGATGTGGACGTCCGGCGTGCCCCGATTGCCTGCGCATTGCATCGGTCGGCTCGCAGTGCGTCGACTGTGTCAAAGCTGCTGCGCCCACGACCCGGCAGCGCGTGGGGCTCTTCGCGCGGCAGGAGAACATGCTCGCGACGAAGATCATCGTCGGCATCACCGTCGCCGCGTTCATCGTCATCGGGCTGCGCGACAAGAACTTCGGCGGCGTCGGTCACACCTCCGACAACCTGGTGCTGTTCGGCCCGCTCGTGCACCAGGGCCAGTGGTATCGCATCTTCACGGTCTCGCTGGTCCACGAGGGGTTCCTGCACCTGTTCTTCAACATGGTGCTCTTATGGATCGTCGGCCAACTGCTCGAGCCCGGCGCGGGTCCGGTCCGCTTCGGCCTGATCTACGTCGCGTCGGTGGCGGCCGGGTCGGCGGGCGCGTTGATCGCGACGCCGCACGCGGTCTCCGCGGGCGCTTCGGGCGGGGTCTTCGGTGTCGCGGCGGCCGCAACGATCGTGATGCAGCGCCAAGGGGTGCGGTTCTGGGACACCGGCTTCGGACCGCTCCTGGTCATCAACTTGTTCCTCGACTACTTCGTGATCGCGAACGTCTCGATCGCCGCGCACATCGGCGGCGCGATCGGCGGCGTGCTGGTCGCAGAAGCGATGCTCCAGTCCCGCAAAGCCGGGCACCCGGAGCTCGGCATCGTCGGCGGGGTGCTGGTGGGTGTGGCCGCGGTCGCGGTCAGCCTCGCGGTCGCGAAACCCTTCTAGCTACCGGACGCGCACGTTCGCGGGCACGAGCTCGACGGTCCCGGTGTCGTCGTCTTCGACGAGGCGGAAACCGCACTGCTCGGCCAGCACCGAGCGACCTTCCCACGGCCCGGTCGCGAGGATCTCGTCGCCGGCGGCGAGCGTGACCCGCCGGGGCCGGTACAGGTAACGGCCTTCCCGCCTGATCGCGAGCAGGTGGAAACCGGTGTCGTCGCCGATCTGGGTACCGGTGACGATCTCGCCGTCGAGCGCGCTGTCGCGGGCGATCGGGTACTGCACGAAGACCTCGTCGGCATCGCCTAGCGCGACCGCGAGGATCGGGTGCATCTCCTCTTCTTGTTCCACGAGCCACACCAGCTGCTGGGCCGCGTCGCCGACCTCTTCCGACGCCGCGCCCAGGTGCAAGAGCCCGCGCAGGCCCGACGGGTCGACGGTCTCCGCCCCGGCCCGCAGCACCCAGAGCTCCAACTGTTCGCGCATCTCGTCGAGGCGGTCCTCGAGCTGGGTCACCTGCGTGGCGAGGCCCTGATCGTTGAGCAGGAGCGCGCTGTAGGCGAGCCCGACGGCAGCCTCGGACACGTTCTTCATCTCGACCAGCACGTCGACGGCCCGGTCGAGGTCGGAGATCGCGGGATTCTCCTCGATGCCGGCCGACCGCCATACGGGCGCGCCTGCGAGCTCGCGTACTTCGCCGATTCCTTCGCGCGCGCCCCGCAGGATCAGCACGTCGTCGGGCAGGAGATGCTCGTCGCCGTCGGGGTCGATGAGCCATTCGCGGCCGCGACGGATCGCGACGACTCGCATGCCCACCTCCACGGGCAGTTCCACGCTGTCGAGTTGACGGTTGGCCAACGCCGACTCCGGGCGGATGCGCACGCGGTGCGACACCTCTTCGGCCTCGGCCAGATCGGCGACGAGCGACGCGGGAATGCCGAGGTGGTGGGTCACGACGCGCGCAATGTCGACGGCCGCGTTGCCCATCCGCTCGATCGCGGACACGACGTGAAGGACGCTCGACATCTGCTCGGCGTCCCGTTTCGAGCGCGCCGCGAGCACGCACACCTCACGCATCTCGTGCACGAGCTCGGTGAGGCGCTCCTCGAGCTCGTGGACCTCGTCGGCCATGCGCGTGTCGCCGAAGAACAGCGACGCGTACCCGAGATCGACCATGAGCTCAGAGGTGTCCTTCGCCTCCGACAACATGGCTTTCAGATTTCGTGGTCGTTCGTCCATTGATACCGCCGGCTCCGCAGCCGGCTCCTCGAGGGGCCCTAAGCCAGCCCGAGGATCACGATGGCCAGGATAAGCGACAACGCGCCGAGGAGGTCAAGGCTCGATGTCACGAGGGGAATGGCATGGTTGTCGGGATCGAGGCCGAACCGGTGGGTCGCCACCGCGGAGTAGAAGCCCACGACCACTGAAGCGGTCGTGGCCAGGAAGCCCGCGATGAGGCTCACCCCGAGCATGTCGACGATGCCCGGGCTCGTCTTGTTCAGCACGCTCGCGACCACGGTCGACGACAGGCCGAGGAACACGAACACCGGAACGGCATAGAGGTACACGAGCAACACGTCGTCCGTCGCGGCGCGCCACGACGCGCCGCTGTCGCCCAGCGTTCCCAGGTGAAGCTTGGTCGACACGCGTGCGGCGAGGATCGCGCCGAGAGAGCCGGAGTCCTCGAGGAACGCGGGGACCATGACGAGCAGTGCCGGATACTTGAGAAACGACGCGAACCGGTTCTGGATCGTGATGCCCGCGAGGATGTCGACTACGCCGGCGAGCGCGAGGATCGGCAGCGACTCGACGACGATCCGGTGCAGGATCGGGAGCCCCTTGACCCCGATGCCCACGACTGCGGCGCCGATCCCGATGGCCGCGCACGCGATCGCGATGATCGGCGTCACGTAGTGGTACCCGATCAGGTACGTCGCGAGGAACATGCTCGGGAGCGTGACCATGTCGCCGGCTGCGGTCACGATCGGCGCGGCGACGTTGTCGAGGTCGAGGTCGCGGCGCGCGCAGAACGCGGCCACCGCCACCGTCAGCACCAGGACGACGACCGACGAGAGGATCGCCCCGATGACGGAGACCACCATGAAGTCGACGACCGAGATCGACTTCCCGCCGATCAACATCTCGCACATGAGCTTGGCGAGCACCGCGAGCAGGACCGCCGTGGAGAGCGACGACAGGATCGCCGCGTACATGTTCTGGCCGACCTCGGTTTCGACGCGACGCGACACCCGGAACGTCCCGGTGTGGATCAGGGTCCCGAGCCGGCTGCCGAGGCCGCCGAAGACGTTGCCCCGCATCCCGATCGCTGCGGGGACCAACACCACGAGCCCGGGCAGCAGGTTCAGGGTGTTGCTGATGGTGGCGAAGGTGACGCCGGTGACGAGGTCGCCACCCGAGGAGATCAGGAGCGCGAAGAAACCCGCACGGACTCCGGAGATGTCGGCGCGGAGAAACGCGATGAAGCGCTCGCCGGTGCGGCGTGACGAACGGGGCGTTGAGCGCGGCATGACGAACTCGGCGGGTCAGCCATCTGAAGTCCTCCGGAACCCGTCGAGGCTACCCGGTTCGGGTACGACTCGTCCCACCATCTGTCGATAGAGATGGCGTGACGTCTCCGTTGCTCGAGGTCGGTCAACCCGTGCTCGTCGCCACCGCTCCCGACGACGCTCCGTGGCGGATGACCGTGGACCTGGTCCAAGACGGCCACATCACGCTGACCGCGCAGGAGGACGAACATCTGCCCGACGAATGGGCCGGGATCGCCGAGGTCCAGCTCACCTGCCTCGGCCGCTACAGCGTCTACCTCATTCACGTTCCGGTGGTTCGCAGCGGAACGACCCGGCTGGTGATCGACGCCCCGAACGACAACACCGCGATCCAAAGGCGCGCCTACGCGCGGGTCCACCGGCACGTCCCCGCGACGTGCGCGGTCCTCGACGCGGAGACGAACGGCTGGGCGACGTTCGAGGGCGACGTCCGCGATCTCGGCGGCGGGGGCTGTTCGATACTGGCCGACTTGACCCCGCCCGAGGGCGCGACGATCGCAATGTCGTTTGCCTTCGACGACGACGAAGTCCCCTTCGCCCTCATCGGCCGGGTGCTCCCGCGCGAGGAGCTCCCCACGATCGGGAAGCCGCTGACTCGGGTCGAGTTCGTGCTCATCCGCGAACTCGACCGGGACCGGATCATGCGCTTCGTGCTCTTGTCGCTCGGGCAGCACCGGCGCGCGGAGCTGCACCCGACCTGATCCCCGAGCTACTCCACGCGCGCGGCGGTCTTCGGGACGGGGCTGACATAGCGCGCGAACGATTTCACCCGCATCGCAAACACGCCCGCCGCAGCTACGCAGGCAACTCCTCCCGAGACGATCGCGAACGGCAAGCCCACGAGGCCACCCACTACACCGGCCTCGATGTCGCCCAACTGCGGACCGCCCGCGTACACCGCGATCTCGACGCCGCTGATCCGGCCCCGCAGATCATCGGGCGTCACGTCGCCCGCGATCGCCGAGCGGTAGACCCCCGAGATCATGTCGGCCGCACCCGCGACGGCAAAGCAGACCAACACCACCGTCGTGCTCAACGTGAGCCCGGCGACCGCGATCGCCGCGCCCCACACCGCGACGGCCCACAGGACCGCACGGCCCTGGCGCTCGATCCGGCCCGTCCATCCACTCGTGACGGACGCCAGGAACGCACCGGCCGCGACCGACGAGAGTAGGAACCCGTAGAGAACCGGACCGCCGCCGAGACGCGCGGTCAGCGCCGGGAAGAGCGCTCGGGGCATACCGAAGATCATCGCGAGCAGGTCGATGCCGAACACGCTCATGATGACGGACTGCCCGCGCAGGAACCGCAACCCGTGCACGACCGACGCGAGCGACGCCCTCTGCCCGTCCCCTACCGGGGGCGACGCCGCGATGCCCGCGAACGTGATCAAAGCCGCGGCGTACGTCGCAACATCGACCCGGTACGTCGCGGTGAGGCCGACGACGCCGATGAGCACTCCGCCCACAGCGGGCCCGGCCATCATGCCGAACGAGCCGTACGTCGACTGCAACGCGAACGCGGCCGGCCGCAGTGATTCGTCGAGCAGCAGGGGGAGGAGCGAGCGCAGCACCGGGAATGTCACCGCGGTAACACCCGCGGCGGCGGCCCCGAGGACGTACAAGAGCCAGAGCTGCGGGTGGTCGAGTGAGGCGTTGACCGCGAGCCCGGTCGCGCACAGCAGCGCGGCGAGAGTGACCCCGATCAGCAATACACGTTTGTCGACGCTGTCCGCAAGCGCACCACCGATGATGGAGAAGACGAGTAGCGGGCCGAGCTGGGCCACGCCGAGCAATCCGACCGCGACCGACGAATGGGTCCGCTCGTAGACCTGGAACGGCAGCGCGGCCGCGGTCATGGTGCTGCCGAGAAACGATACGGCCTGCCCGATCCAGAGCCGTCGGAAGTCACGCGACACTCGCAGGGGCGTGGTGTCGATCAGCAGCCCCATAGGGACCAATCCTACGAAGCATCGCCGCGGCGAACTCCGGACTTTTCCGAGCAGCTAGACGGTGATGCCGTAGAGCTCGGCGACGTTGTCGTGCAGGATGCGGCTGCGGGATCGTTCGTCGAGCTGCATCGCGTGCTCGGCCAGGAGTTCCTGGCTGTTGGGCCACGTCGCGTCGCTGTGCGGGAAGTCGTTCGCCCACATCAGTCGTTCCGGATTCATCAGGTGCGCGGTACGGAACGCGACCCAGTCGTCCTGGAACGTGAGGTACACGTTGTCGGCGAACCATTCGCTCGGGCGCCGGGTCAGCTCGCCCGCGGTGAGCCAGTTGCGGTGCCGGTCGTAGCCGTGGTCGGCGCGGTACATCCAGTGCGGCGCCCAACCGGCGTCGGCTTCCACGCACACGACCCGAAGGTCGGGGTGGCGTTCGAACACCGCACCGAAGATGAGCGTGCCGATGATGTCCTGATTGCCGCGCACGATGCTCATGAAGCTGTTGAGCTTCGGGCCCCGCACGTGATCGGCACCGGGAGTGTCGGTCCGGCTCGTGAGGATATGGAACGACGGCGGCAGCCCGAGATCGACGATCGCGTCCCAGAGCTCGTCGTACATCGGGTCGTCGTAGTCCTTCTCCCCCGGCGGTTTGCCCGGGAGCATCACGCCCTTCAGCCCGAGGCGCTTGATCGCTTCGAGGTCGCGGATGCCGTTTTCGGGCGTGACGAGCGCGGACTGACCGAGGCCGATCAGCCGCTCGGGCGCGGTCGCGCAGAACTCGGCGATCCAGAGGTTGTACGCGTCGAAGCACGCGTGTTGATATTCGGCGTCGGGGTGGTTGCAGAGCAGCATGCCGACCGAGGGATAGATGACCTCGGCCGAGACTCCGTCGGTGTCCTGATCGACGAGGCGCGCGACGGGATCCCACCCTCCCCGCCAGAGGTCGTCGAAGCGCTTGTCGATGTCGAGCCGGATCTCGTCCGTCGGGCGCCCGGCTGCGGCGACGAGCCAGAACGGCACGAGGCTCTTGCCGTTGTCGATCAGCATCACGTCGCCGAGGACGTCGTGATGATGCAGACGCGGCGCCCGGTCGCGATAGGCGGGATCGATGCGATCGATATAGGTGCCCGGCGGTTCGGTGATGTGCGAATCGGCGGAGATGCAGGGCCCGATCGTCTCGGTCATACCTCGAGTCTCGCGCTTTTCGTTCCCGGCCGCCGGTCCGCCAGGTATCCCGTTCTCGCGTCGATCCGTACGCGTATGCGGTACGGAATCGACCGAGAACCTCCAGTGACCGAACCGGATGGGCAGCTTCGTCGGTGTCAGTGGAAGTCGCGCGACTTCAGATGATCCCCAAGACTTATCGGAAGACGAGTGATGCGACCGGCGACGAGGTTGATCACGCCCTGGTGCTTCTCCAGCACTCCCCGGACCCGGAGCGCGGGCGCGCCCCGCGCCACGATGCGGAACCGTTTCCACACGCCCTTGGCGCAGATCACGTTGGTGAGCCCGGTCTCGTCCTCGATGTTCAAGAAGACGGTGCCCTTCGCCGTCGCCGGTTGTTGGCGATGGGTGACCACTCCCGCGATCTCGACCACCGTCCGGTCGGGAAGCTCGCGGAGCTGCGCGTTCGTCACCACCCCCTGACGGGTCAACTCTTCCCGGACGAACTCGGTCGGGTGCTTGCCCACGCTCATGCCCATCGCCCACAGGTCGGCATAGACCGTCTCCATCTCGGTCATCCCCGGGAGCGCGGGCGCGTCGGTGCCGGTGATCATGCCGGGCAACGTCTCCACCACCGAGCCGTCACGGCGCGCGTTGGGTCGGGCGGTCCCGAGCGCGCCCGCGGCCCACAACGCGGCGCGGCGCGACTGACCGAAGCAACCCTCGAACGCGCCCGCGGTCGCCAACGCCTCGACCTGGTCGACGGTTGCACCGGTTCGGCGTACGAAGTCTTCGAGGTCGGTGAAGACACGTTCCGCGCGCTCGTCGTCGACGCGATCGAGCAAGGCGTCGTGCAGCCCGCGCACGCTGCGCAGGCCGAGCCGGACGGCGAGGTGCGACGGTTCCGCGTGGAAGCCGCGCAACGGGCGGCCCACCGGTTCGGTGTCGAGCATGCGGGGTTCGAGGGTCGCGTCGCGGCACGACGCATTGAGATCGGGACCGAGCACCTGCACACCGTGGCGACGCGCGTCGCGCACGATCGTGTGCGGCGAGTAGAAGCCCATCGGCTGCGCGTTCAACAACGACGCCGCGAACTCGGCCGGGTAGTGGTACTTGATCCACGAGCTGGAATAGACGAGGTAGGCGAAGCTCACCGAGTGACTCTCGGGGAAACCGAAGTTGGAGAAGGCCCGCAACTTCGTGTAGATCTCCTCGGCGGTGTCGCCGGTGATCCCGCGCTCGGCCATCCCGGCCATCAGCCGTTCCCGCATGCGCTCCATTCGGGCCTGGCTGCGTTTGGAACCCATCGCCTGACGCAACTGGTCGGCTTCGGCGGCGCTGAATCCGGCACAGTCGACCGCAAGCTGCATGAGCTGTTCTTGGAACAGCGGAACGCCGAGCGTCTTTTCGAGGCACGGCTTCGTCAACGGATGGATGTACGTGACCTCTTCCTCACCGTTGCGGCGCCGCAGGTAGGGATGCACCGATCCGCCCTGGATCGGGCCGGGGCGGATGAGCGCGACCTCGACCACGAGGTCGTAGAAACAGCGGGGGCGCAGGCGCGGCAGCGTGGCCATCTGCGCTCGGCTCTCCACTTGGAACACGCCGACCGTGTCGGCCGCGCACAAGAGGTCGTACACCTCGTCTTCTTGCGGGATCGTGGCGAGGTCGATGTCGACGCCCTGGGCCCGCACCAGATCGACCGCGATGTGCAACATCGTCAACATGCCCAACCCGAGCAGGTCGAACTTCACCAGACCGGCGGCCGCGCAGTCGTCCTTGTCCCACTGCAACACCGAACGCCCTTCCATGCGCGCCCATTCGATCGGGCAGAACTCCACGAGCGGGCGGTCGGCCATCACCATGCCGCCCGAGTGGATGCCGAGGTGGCGCGGGAAGTCGATGACCGCGCTCGCGAGCTCGAGCGCGAGGGGCGGGATCGCGGGTGGTCTGGTGGTGGCGTCGGGACCGTCGAGCGGCACGCCGTCGCGCGTGCGATCGCGGGCCGTCCGTTCGAATCGCCGAACGTTTCGGGGCGTGACCTGACGGTGGTCCTCGAGCGCTTTGTCGGTCAGCTCACCGAACGCCTCGGGACCGGCGGCCCAACGGTCGACCCACTTGCCCAACGCGTCGGCCTGTCCGGGCGCGACCCCGGCCGCCTTCGCCATCTCCCGCAAGGCGGAACGGGGTCGGTACGTCACGACGTTGGCCACCTGTGCGGCCCGATCGCGTCCGTAGCGTTCGTAGACGTACTGGATCACCTCTTCGCGGCGTTGGTGTTCGATGTCGAGGTCGATGTCGGGCGGGCCGTCACGTTCGGGTGAGAGGAATCGCTCGAACAACAACCCGAGCGTGACCGCGTCGGCCTTGGTGACACCGAGCGAGTAGCAGACCGCGCTGTTCGCCGCGCTCCCCCGCCCCTGGCAATAGATGTCGGAGAGGCGACAGAACTCGACGATGTCGTGCAGCAACAAGAAGTAGCCGGGAAATCCGAGCTGCTCGATCACGGTCAGCTCGTAGGCGATCTGTTGCATCGCCTGCGCGTGCTTCGGATGGCTCTCGGGATAGAACACCGCTGCGCCCCGGCGCACGAGCTCGCGCAACCACGACATCTCGTCGAACCCTTCCGGCACCGACGCATCGGGTAACCGGGGCGCGGCGAGTTTCAGGTCGAACGCACACGCCTGCGCGATCTCGACGGTCCGTTCGACCGCACCCGGCCAGCGTGCGAATCGGCGCCGCTGCTCGGCCGCACTGCGCAAGTGCGCGAACGGCGCGGCCGGCAACCAGCCGTCGATCTCGTCGAGCGACCGCCGGGCCCGTACCGCGGCGAGCGCCTGCGCGAGCGGACGCCGGGCCGGAGTGGCGTAGTGCACGTTGTTCGTGGCCACGACCTCGACCCCGACCCGCATGGCCACCTGCGCCAGCGCGTCGTTGCGGTACCGGTCGAGCGGATCACCGTGATCCCAGAGCTCGACCAGGACCCGCTCGGCGCCGAAGCCGTCGACCAACTGCCGCAACGCGCGCTCGGCCGCGGCGGGACCGTCGCGGACGAGCGCGGCCGGGACCGGCCCCTTACGGCAACCGGTGAGCACGAACCAATGATCGTTTGCAGTGCTCGGACCGTGACCGTGCACCGGCAGGCGAGCAGCCTCGGCCAGCTGCGCGACCGAGGTGCGGGGTGCGCCCTTCTCCCCCGCGAGCTGACCTCGGCTGATCGCCTGCGCGAGCCGGGCGTACCCGACGGTCCCTTGCGCGAGCACGATCAGGTGCTCACCCGGCGGGTCGGCGATTCCATTCGCCGGCCCATTGGGAACCTGACGGGTGCCGAGGGTCAGTTCGGTACCGAACACGGTCGGCAACCCGAGCAGACGCGCCGCTTCCGCGAAGCGCACGATCCCGTAGAAGCCGTCGTGATCGGTGATCGCGAGCGCGGCCAGGCCGAGGCGCGACGCCTCTTCGGCCAACTCCTCGGGATGGCTCGCGCCGTCGAGGAACGAGAAGTTCGAATGGCAGTGCAACTCCGCGTACACAGCGCCGGTCCGAATCGTCGATGAAACTGATGAGTGGTTGGTCAGTCGTAGATGGCTTCGATTCCTGCTCGACCACCAACAACGACGACGATGCACGCAACGTGGTTGACATCACCATGGCTCCCTCGGGCACCGCGGCGCTGCGCTTCGTCCGCACGGACCACGACCTGCCACCTTGCACACCGCCGGTGCGCGGCGGGATCCCACCACCGCACGTCGTGCGCCCACGGCCCCGCCCACGCGTGCACGGCGCCCCCACCCTCAGGAAGCACTCGACTGCGTACGTGGGCGGGGGCGCGTACCTGCTCACCCCGGCCGTTCACCGCGACCGCGTTCCCCCGGGCGTCGAGGAGCTCGGCCGGGAACGGCGGATCGAACACACGGGCCGGGAACGGGGGCGGCAGCGCGCCCGGCCACGCCGCGACCTCGGTGCCAACCGCGAGCGGGCGCTCGGGATCGCGCGGCTCTCCCCACGGGACGAAGCGAGCCTGCTCTGCTGCGGTCCGGCCGCCTTGCACGACCGCAGTGGTGACCGCGTCGAAGCCGAGCATGCCCTGGATGCGCGCGAGCGCGCGATCGGCGCGCTGGTGCGCGACCTGATCGCCACCCCAGAACCCCAGCTGGCGCCCGTCGGCGGGCACGACCTCGTCGGGGGTCAGCATCAAGCTCGTGATACCGGCGGTCGTCTCCCCCGTGTTGATCCACGCGTCGAGTTGCCAGCGCACGCGTTCGGCCAGCACTCCGGGGGTGAGCGCGTCGCCGAGCGCGGAACGGGCGTGCCGCCAACACCGGGTGAGCCGTTCGCCGTGCTCGGTCTCCACCTCCACGAGCACGCGCGTGCACGCAAGACCCCGTTCCGCCAACCGTTCGAGCAGACGGTCGGCAAGCTCCTTGGCCGCGAACGCGGCGATGTCGACCCGTTCCGCGGGCGGATCCAGCTCGGTGCGCTCGACGAGATCGGACGGGGGCGCGACGAGTACGGACGGACCGGGATCGATGCCCCGGGCGAGCTCGTGGATCCGCCGCCCTTCCGACCCGAACCGGGCGAGCACAGCATCCGACGCCAACGCCGCGACCGCGCCGAGCGTCGGAAGACCGAGGCGGATGAGCAGGCCCGCGAGATCGTTGTCGTCCAGTACCGACACCGGCCAGGGCGCAACGAACTCGGCCGATCCGCCCGCAGGCACGACCACCGAACGCCTCGCCGCGAGCCGGGCGACGAACACACCGTCGGCGATACCGACGCGCACATCGTCACCGTCGGGACCGAGCGCGGCCGCAACACCAGCGCGGATCTTCTCCGCGAGCGCGTCGTCACCCCCGAAGTAGCGCGACGGGCCCCGAGTGGGGAACTCGCAGCGGCCGGGACGCTCGAGTACGACCCGGGGTGTGAACACCTCGATGGCGCGCGCGACGACCTCGAACGTGCGGGCCTCGTTCGCTTCGTCGACATCGACACACACTGCTTCCGGGCATCGGGCCTCGGCCTCCCGCCGGCGCATGCCGCGCATCACACCGACCGCACGCGCGTCGGTGGACGCGGCCCGCACGATGTCGCGGCTCCCCACCCGTTCCCGCACGATGACGGGTCGGTTGCGCAGATCGCCCGAGCTCATACCCGCGAGACCGATGGTGTCGGCGTGTTTACGCGCTGCGATCACCGGCCAGTCGGGACACCACACGCACCCAGTACGACTGGCGGTGCGGTCGGCCGTGCGACTGGCCGCGAGGCTGGCAGAGCGGGTGCTCATCCGGCCCGAGCGTGCGCGCGCATCCGCTTTCCCTCGACGCGCACGTCCGGCTCGCAGCGCGCGAGCAAACCTCCGCCGTTCGCAAGACCCGACCAGGCGCGACCGTGCGTAGAGAGACGAAGCGAAGCCTCGACCGGCCACGGTCCGAGCGTGACGAGCACGGTGGCCCGTTCCCGCGCTCGGGCCGTGAGCCGGCGGGCGTCGCCGGACCGCAAGCCGGGGGGCACCGCAGCCACGACGAGCGAGACACCATCGAGCAACGCGCCGACGACGGTCAGCCATCGGTCGGGCGTGACGCGTCGGACGATCGCGCACCGTTCCAGGGCGACGCCGAGCTCGGCCGCGGCCCGGGCCCCCACGGTGCCGTCGGGGTCGACGACCGCCGCCCACTCGCCTACGGAGGTGGTTGCCGCGGCGAGGATGAGCGCAACGGTCGTCGACCCCGAACCCGGTGGCCCCTCCAGCGCGACCGTGCTGCCACGCTGGATTCCACCCGCCGGAAGAAGCTGACCCATCGGCCCGGGAACGGCGAGGAGCCGGTCACAGGCCAGGACCGCCGGAGCGGCCTGGGTGGCGGCAGCCCGCAACTGCGCCCGGGCATGCTCGTCCCGCCGGGGCAAGCCATCATTGCGAAGGCTGGGGGAAATCGAGGCTGCGACCACGAGTCGACGATAGCGAACACATGTTCGCCCCCGCAAGCGCCGGGCCCAGGCACCGATGAGCTCTGCCCGCTCGGGAAGTCGAACCTCGAAGGCATGAACGAAGGAGCCGGTACCGGTATGAGTGCGTTCGTCCTGATCCCCGGAGCGGGCGGGGTCGCTTGGTATTGGAGTCGGATCGTGCCGTTGTTGGAGCGCGCCGGCCACACCGCGATCGCGGTCGACCTCCCCGGCGACGACGACGCCGCCGGTCTCGCCGAATACGCAGATCTGGTGCTCGCCGCGATCGACGGCCGCACCGACATCGCGCTGGTCGCACAGTCGATGGGTGGTTTCACCGCTCCGATGGTGTGCGTAGGCGCGGCGGTGGAGTCGTTGACCTTTGTGAACGCGATGATCCCCGTGCCGCACGAGACGCCGGGCGACTGGTGGGACAACACCGGTGCGTCCGAGGCGCGCATCAAGGCGGCCGAAGCCGGCGGGTACAGCACCGACTTCGATGCGGAGACGTACTTCCTGCACGACGTCCCGGTGGGGATCGCAGCAGTTGGCGAACACCACCAACGCGACGAAACCGAGGCCGCGTTCGCGTCGACGTGCGACTTCGACACATGGCCGTCGATCTCGATTCGAGCGGTGGCCGGATCCGACGACCGTTTCTTTCCGGTCGAGTTCCAACGCCGGGTGGCGCACGACCGACTCGGTATCGACATCGACGTGGTGCCCGGCGGCCACCTCGTGTCGCTCGCGCATCCCGATCTCCTGGCGAACTACTTGTTACGCCTTTGAGCCGGGATACCGTCGATATCGAAGCGCGTAGAACGTCGAGCTATTGGACTTTGGAGATCTCGGGCTCGACGCCGCGGGCCTCGAACGACCACCCCGCGTCGTCGCCGTAGAACTCGAAGAGGTGTTCGATAGTGAACGTCGCCTTGGGCTCGAGCACTGCCCACGCGGCGGCGGGCGCCTCGATGGTGACGACGTTCGAGTAGATCGTCACCTTGGCCGCACCCGCTGCGAGCAACCGCTGGGCGAGCACGTCGGGAGGCCGCGCGCCGATCGGCGAATCGGCCGTGTACACCTCGATCGCCATCCCGGTCAGCGAGCGGTTGCACTCGAAGAAGCGGATGTCGGGCGCGGCGCCGGCGCGCATCGTCACAGTGATCGGCTGACCCATGCCGCCAGCCTAGGAGGAACGGTTGCGGTAGCGCCGGATCATGGCATTCGTCGACGAGTCGTGCGCGAGGCCGGCATCGTCGGGTGCCGCGATCTCGCCCGCGATCGTCTGGGCGAGCTTCTTGCCGAGCTCCACGCCCCACTGGTCGAACGAGTCGATGCCCCAGATGGTGCCCAGCGTGAACACCTTGTGCTCGTACGCCGCGACGAGGGCGCCGAGGGCGGAGGGCGTGAGCTGTGAGGCCATCAAGGTCGACGACGGCCGGTTGCCGGGCATGACTCGGTACGGCGGGAGCTCCGGGTCGTCGGTACCGAAAGCAAGCCCTTCGGCCTGCGCGAGCAAATTCGCAACGAGGAGGTCCTGCTGGTCGCCCAGCGCGTGATCGGGTTGCGGGTGATCGAACCCGATGAAATCGATCGGGACGAGCGTGGTCCCCTGGTGCAGCAGCTGGAAATACGCGTGCTGCCCGTTCGTGCCCACGGTGCCCCACACGATCTCGCCGGTCGGCTGATCGACGGGCACGCCGTCCGCCCGCACCGACTTGCCGTTGCTCTCCATCTCGAGCTGTTGCAGATACGACGGCAACTTGACCAGCGCCTGCGCGTACGGCACGACGGCCTGCGACTGCGCGTCGAGGAAGTCGCGGTACCAGCACCCGAGCATGCCCATCAGCACCGGAAGGTTCGCAGTGAACGGCGCGGTGCGGAAGTGTTCGTCCATCTCGTGCGCGCCGGCGAGAAACTCGCGGAAGTTGTCGGGACCGACCGCGAGCATCAACGACAAGCCGATCGCCGACCACATCGAGTAGCGACCGCCGACCCAGTCCCAGAACTCGAACATGTTCGCGGTGTCGATGCCGAACTCGGCGACCTTCTCGGAGTTCGTCGAGACCGCAACGAAGTGCTTGGCGACCGCGCGCTCGTCGCCCCCCAACCCGTCGAGCAACCACGCGCGTGCCGCGCGCGCGTTGGTCAGCGTCTCCAACGTGGTGAAGGTCTTCGACGAGACGACGAACAGCGTCTCGGTCGCGTCGAGATCGTGCACGGCATCCACCAGGTCGGCGCCGTCGACGTTCGACACGAAGCGGAACTGCATGTCGCGACGGCTGTAGGCGCGCAGCGCGTCATAGGCCATCGACGGACCGAGGTCGCTGCCGCCGATCCCGATGTTCACGACGTTGCGGATCGGTCGACCGGTGTGCCCGGTCCGGCTGCCGTTGCGGATCGATTCCGCGAACGTCGACATCCGGTCCAGCACCTGGTGTACCTCGGCCACCACGTCGACACCGTCGACGACGAGACGCGCATCGGCCGGCATCCGGAGCGCAACGTGCAGCACCGCCCGATCTTCGGTGACGTTGATGTGCTCGCCCGCGAACATCGCGTCGATGCGCTCGCGAAGCCCGCGTTCGGTCACGAGATCGCGTAACAGGCGAATCGTCTCTGCACTCACGCGGTGCTTGGCGTAGTCGAGATACCAACCCGCGGCCTCGACGTGCATCTGATCTCGGTGAGGCTCTTCATCGAAGAGTTGCTTCACGGTGCGTTGTCGCATCGCGTTCGCGTGCAACCCGAGCGAGTCCCAGCGCGCGTCAACCATCGATCGCTCCCGAGAAGAGGGTCGGCTGCCGCTCGAAGCGCGGGATCCCGCCCCAGAGGCAGTAGTCCATGAAGATCCACGAGCGGCGGTGGATCGCCGAAGGCCCGTATCCGGCCAGCGCGCACTTGTGGTGGGGCGCGGGATAGCCGCGGTTCGACTCGAATCCGTAGGCCGGGTAGTGCTCGGCCTCTTCCGCCATCATCGCGTCGCGTGTGGTCTTGGCGACCACGGACGCCGCCGCGACCGACAAGACCTTCTGGTCGCCCTTGATGATCGTCCGCACGACGCGCGGCATGCCGAGATAGTCGTGCTTGCCGTCGAGAACGATCCGATCGGGGGTATATCCCTGCGCCGCGAGTTGCTCCAGCGCGCGTCCGGCGGCCCGGCGCTGTGCTTCGGTCATCCCGACGAGGTCGCACTCCTCGTGCGAAGCATGTCCCACGCCGATGGCCCGGGCCCAGCCCCGCACCCGCGCCGCTGCGACCTCTCGTTCTTGCGGGCTCAAGAGCTTCGAGTCGCGTACGCCGGCGAGATGCTCGTCTCCCGGAACCACAGCCGCCACCGTCACCGGACCCGCCCAGGAACCCCGGCCAACCTCGTCGATACCGACCACGATGCGGTCGCCTTCGGCCCAGTACTTCCGCTCGACTCGCAGCGTTGGATAGGGCGCGGTCACAGCGCGTGACGCTACTCGCCGATCGCGCACACGAGGTGTTGGCGCACATCAGGACCGCTGGACACGCGCCGTACGATGGAGATGTGAGAGCCGGCACGCGCGTCGAGGTCAGGGGCCGCTTCGAATCGAAGTGGTCACGTGGATTCGAAGTCGCCGACTGCCTCGACGCCGAGCACGATGCGACGGGCAAGCCGATGTACAAGGTCCGCCGCCGTTCCGACGGCTCGATCCTCCCCGTCTCCTTCCCGGAGTCCGACCTGCGAGAAGAAAACCGCCGCAGCACCTGGTGGATCTGAGAGCGTCCGTCACCACCAACGCGAAGCCCGACCTCGAAAACTCCACCAACTGTTGTCGGAGATATCCGCGCCATGCACCGAAAACTCCGACAACAGTTGGTGGTTTCGTGGGCGGTGCCAGACGAGTGCCCGGTCGACGACGACCCTTATCCGTCAGACTTCAGGCGGGCGATCAGCTGATCGATGGGGATCGCGGGCAGGGTCGTCGTACGCATGGTGCCGCGCGAGGCGAGCATGATCGCGGCAGCCGCCATCGTCTCCTCGTCGGGCGCCTCGATGATGTTCAAGAAGTCGTATTGACCCATGAGCGCGTACTGCGCGTGGACCGTCAGGCCCATCGCCTCCACCTCGGTGGTGACCTCCCGGATGCGGTCGGGCTTCTCCCGCAGGGTTTCCCAGCCGCCTGGTCCGAGGGTCGAGAGCATCGCGTACATCGGCATGACGCGGGAGGATAACTGGGCCGGGACCCGCTTGGCACGCCGAATGCCGCCCTGATCCGGGGATCCGTGCGATCGTGTCGCCCAGGATGCGTATGCACGAACGGCCGTTGCTCCGGATCACGTTGGCCGTGGTCGGCGTCCTCGCGGTGGCGGGGATCGCCCGGGGCGCGCGGGCCGACCTCACCGTCGCCGCGCTCCTGCTCCTCGTCACCGTTCTCGCGGTCGGCACTCTCGGCCTGCCGTCGGGACTGGTCGGTGCGGTTGTCGGCTTCCTCGCGCTCAACTTCTTCTTCACCGAACCGACGGGGTCGTTCAAGATCCATCGCTCCGACGACGTCGTGGCGCTCGCAGTGTTCGCGGCCGCCGCGACACTCGTCGGTTGGATCGTGCAGCGCCTCGCGAGCCTCAGCGCCACTGCGCTGCAACGCGAAGCCGAGGCCAAGGTTCGGCTCGACCTGACCAACCGGTTGCTGGAGGGCGCCGACGTCGACGACGCGCTCCACGGCGCCGCGGCCGCGCTCGCCGATCTCTTCAAGTTCGACGCGTGCACACTGACCGCGGGCGCGGCGCTCGCGGCAGTCGACGAGCCTGCTCACGCGAACGTGCGCGTCGACGGTCCCGGCGTCACGCTGCTCGCCCGCTCCGTTCGACCACTCTCTCCTGCCGACCGCGAGCTACTCGAAGCGCTCGTCGCGGGACTTGCGGCAGGTGTGGATCGGTTACGACTCCAAGAGGAGGTGCGTGACGCGCGGCTCGTGGCCGAGATCGGTCAGCAACGGGCCGGGTTCCTCTCGGCAGTCAGCCACAACCTGCGTACGCCGTTGACCGCGGTAAAGGCCGCGGCCGGGACACTGTTGGCGTCGTGGTCGCGGATCGAACCGGAAGAACGCCGGGAGCTCCTCGAGACGATTTCGGACGAGGCCGAGCGCCTGGAGCGGCTGGTGCGCAACACGCTCGAGCTGAGCCGTATCCGCGCCGGCGCGCTCGAGATCGAGCCCGAACGGGTCGACATCGCCGATCTGGTGCAGCACGCGGTCCGGCGCCTGCGCCCGATCGCCCGCGCGCATCGCGTCCGGCTGGACGTCGACGACGACCTCCCGCCGGTCTCTCTCGACGTGACCATGGCCGAACAGATCCTGTTGAACCTCTTGGAGAACGCGTTGCGCTTCGCGCCACCCGGCTCCGAGATCGTCGTCGGCGCCCATACATCGGCGAACGGGACCGACGACATCGAGCTGGTCGTCTCCGATCACGGTCCCGGCGTACCGCTCGAAGCTCGCGGCCGAATCTTCGAGGAGTTCCAGAGCGCGGAGACCCGCCCCGATCGTTCGGGCACCGGGCTCGGGCTCGCGATCGTCCGCGCGCTCGTCGTCGCGCACGGCGGTTCTGTCCGGTACGAGGACACGCCGGGAGGCGGCGCGACGTTCGTGTGTACCTTTCCGCGGGAGGCCCGAGCCGCGTGACCACGATTCTGCTCGTCGAAGACGATCCCGCCCTGCGGCGCGCGCTGCGCACGATGATGCGTAGCCGCGACCTCGAGGTGCTCGACGTCGCGACTGGCGAAGACGCGATCGTGGTGGCGTCGAGCGGCTCCCCCGACCTCATGGTGCTCGACCTCGGCCTGCCCGACATCGACGGGCTCGAGGTCCTCCGTCGGGTACGTGCCTTCTCGGCGATGCCCGTCATTGTGCTCACCGCGCACCATCAGCAGTCGGAGAAGATCCGTGCACTCGACGCCGGCGCCGACGACTACGTGACCAAGCCGTTCGACACCGAGGAGTTGCTCGCGCGGGTCCGGGCGACACTTCGGCGGGTCCCGCAATCCAGCCCGACTGCGACGCTCGTGCGGGTCGACGACGTCGAGATCGACCTCGCCCGCCGGCGGGTGACCCTGGCCGGCGCGCCGGTGCACCTCACCCGCACGGAGCTCGCCCTGCTCGAGATGCTCGTGACCCACCCGGGCAAACTGCTCACCCAGGAATTCCTGCTCCGCGAGGTCTGGGGTCAGGGGTACGGCCGGGAGAGCAACTACCTGCGGGTGTACGTCGGCCAACTCCGCAAGAAGCTCGGTGACGACGCCGCGCATCCTCGGCTGATCCTCACCGAGCCGGGCATCGGGTACCGCTGGATCGCAGGCGAAGAGAACCCCGCCTGACCCGAGTAGCGTCGAAAATATGCCGACGCGAGTAGCAATCGTCCCCCACACGCACTGGGATCGCGAGTGGTATTCGCCGTTCCAGACCTTCCGGCTCCGGCTCGTCCGGTTGCTCGACGAGCTCCTGCCGATGCTCGAGTCGGACCTCTCTTACTCCCGCTTCCTACTCGACGGTCAGACCGCCGTGCTCGACGACTACCTCGCGGTGCGACCCGAAGCCGGGCCCGCGTTGGCGCGGCTCGCGAGCTCGGGTCGCCTTTCGATCGGCCCGTGGATGGTCCTGATGGACGAGTTCATGGTGTCGGGCGAGACCATGGTGCGCGACCTTCAGTTCGGTATCACACGCGGTTCCGAGCTCGGCGGCGTGATGGACATCGGTTACCTGCCCGACATGTTCGGTCACGTCGCCCAGATGCCCCAGCTCCTTCGGCTCGCAGGGTTCGAGCACGCGGTCGTCTGGCGCGGAGTACCGGCGGTGGTCGAAGAGACCGCGTTCTGGTGGGAAGCACCCGACGGATCCCGGGTACGCGCCGAATATCTCTACGGCTCGTACTCGAATGGTCGCGACATCCCCGACGACGCCAAGCGCCTCGTGCTGCGCGCACGCGACTACGAGGAGGAGCTCGGCTCCGCCCGTCTGCGCGACATGCTGTTGATGAACGGGACCGACCATCAGATGCCGCAACCGTGGCTCGGTCGCGTCGTCGCCGAAGCCAACGCTCAACAGGACGAGTACGAGTTCGCAGTCACGTCGTTGCCGGAGTACCTCGCCGACCAGCCGTCCGAAGGCCTCGTCACCGTCAGCGGTGAGCTCCGTTCCGGAGCGCGCGCCAATCTGTTGATGGGCGTGGGATCGAACCGCGTCGACGTGCACCGCGCGTGCGCGCGTGCGGAACGCTCGCTCGAGAAGCAGGCCGAACCCTTGTCGGCGCTGTTCTTGGCGGCGGAGAAGTATCCGCACGCGCTCGCCGACATCGCCTGGCGCAAGCTCGTGCTGAACAGCGCCCACGACTCGTCGTGCGCGTGCAGCAGCGACGAAGTGGTGGATCAGGTGCTGGTCCGGTACTACGAGTCCCGCCAGATCGGCGACGGTCTCACTCAAGAAGCAGTGCGCGCGCTGGCGACGCAGGTCAGTGCTCCCGGCGGTGCGACGGTGGTCGCGAACCCGACCGCCCACGCCCGGTCGGGAGTCGTCGACGTGCGCATACCCGGCCGCGGCCCCTGTCACTTCGTCGGGCCCGACGGGGCCTTGCACGCGACCCAGTTGCTCGACGATGCCGGCGACGATGGCTTCCAGACGATGGTCACCGGCCAGAAGGTGCGGTGGGTGCTCGACCTCATGCGGGCCAGCGAGTTCGCGGGCCGTCAGATCCACGCGTACGCGGTCACCCCGGTGCCGAGCACTACCGACCAACACGACATCCTGTTGATCGAGGCCCGTGGTGACGACGAGCGCATCGACCTGACCAAGTTGAAGGAGCAGATGCTCGCGCTCGGGGAGGCCGGCCACACGATGAGCCTGCGGATGCAGGTCGCTCCCGTTCGCCACGTGCTCTTCGACACCGGCGAGATCGAGGGCTTCGGTTGGGCGTGCTTCAACGCCGCCGAAGGCGACGCGCCCGCGGCCGCCGGGGCCGCGCGCCTCGATCAGCGGGATGTCGCCCACGTGCTCTCCAACGAGCACCTGCTGGTGACCGTAAACGCCGATGACGGTACGTACTCGATCGAGACGTCCGACGGGCTTCGCGTCGACGGATGCGGACGGCTCGTCGACGACGGTGACGGCGGCGACACCTACAACTACTCGCCGCCCGACAACGACCTCGTCATCGACCGCCCCGACGCCGTGCGGGTCCACGCGGTCGAGACCGGGCCGGTGCGGGCGCGCATCGTGGTCGAAGCCGACTACACCTGGCCTGCGTTCGCGGTCGGTGACGTCCGCTGCTGTACGAGCCGGAGCGAGAAGAGCGTGGGTGCGACGGTGCGCACCACGCTCGAGCTACGCGACGGCGAGCACTTCCTTCGCGTCGCCCACGAGATCGACAACCCCGCCTGTGACCATCGCCTGCGCGCCCACTTCCCCCTTCCGGGCCCGGTGACGGGCTCCGACGCGGAGTGCGCGTTCGCGGTCGTCCACCGCGGGCTGACCGCGGAAGGGGGCGTGCACGAGTTCGGACTGCCGACGTTCCCGTCTCGTCGTTTCGTCGATGCCTCCGACGGATCCGCGGGTCTGGCGCTGCTCCACGACGGGCTGCTCGAGTACGAGGTGGTCGACGAAGGCCGCGCGCTGGCCATCGCGTTGCTGCGGGCGGTTGGCTTCCTGTCGCGCACCGATCCGCAGTTCCGCCCGAATCCGGCCGGCCCGCCCGATCCGCTCTCGGGCCCACAGATGCTCGGTGCGCAACGGGCCGAATACGCAGTGCTGTTGCACGCGGGCGACTGGCGCGCGGCCGATTGTTACGGCGCCGCCGACGCGTTGTTGGTGCCGTTCGAACGTACTCGGGTGGCGCTGCACTCCGACGCGAGCCGACCCGCGGCGGGTGCCGCGCTCCGGGTCGACGGCGCCGAGGTGTCAGCCGTGCACCGGGTTCCCGGCGGTCTCGTCGTCCGGGCGTTCCGGACGGCCGACACGGCCGGACCCGTCACCGTCGAGCACGAGGGCGTGCCCGCTCGGGGTTTCGTCGTCGATCTGCGGGGCCGTCCGATCGTCGCGTTCGAAGGCAGCGTGGAGCTGAATCCGTTCGAGATCGCGACGCTGCAGCTGTCAGCCTCGTAGCGCGGCGATGAACTGGGCCCGGAAGTCGGATCTACGGGCGCTCACGCGCCTTTGCTGCCGTCGATCGTCTCGCGAATGAGGTCTGCGTGGCCGGCGTGACGCGCGATCTCTTCTATGAGATGCAGCAGGACCCAGCGCCGGTTCAGACCGATCGCCGACACAGAGTCGAGATCGGTGACTCCCGCGAGGATCTCGCGGTTCTCGGCAATGACTCCTTCATAGAACGCCCGAAATCGAGTCCACCGAGTCTCCGGGCTCTACCTCCATCTCGCGGTCGTCGGGCGGAGGCCACAGTCCCTCGATCTCTCGCTGCGCGATCTCCAGTTGGAACCATCGGCGCTCGACGACCGCGGCGTCCTTCACGAGCGTGAGGATGCAGAACGAGCTCGGGGTCGGATGACTGGTCGCCTGCTCGTAGGTGAGGCCGGCGAGGTTGCGCAGCAACGCGGCCCGTTGCTCCTCCACGAACATGGCCAGCCCGCTCACCTCGGTGGGCGGACCTTCGAACGCGACCGGCATTCATTCTCCTCGTGCTCCAGCACGTGCAGACCCGAGTCAAAGGTAGCGATGCCGTCGGCCGGATGCGCAGGTTCGCCGACGACTCAGCCGACGAAGGTGGCGCTGTACCGGATCGTGCCCACGTGTCCACCGGCGGCGTCGCGAGCAGCGACGCGGTACCGGTGGCCGATCTTCGTCACGAGGGTGAACGACGTCGCCTTCGCCGATGCGAGCCTTACTGCGACGAACGGTCCGCTGTCGACCTGGTACCACGCGTTGTTCGCCGTGACTGCTCCGGTGTCGCCGAGCGTGTCGTGCCAACTGACGGCGTGCGTGTTCGTGCGACCCTTGACGACGGTCACCGCGCGTCCCACGACGGGCACGCTCACCGACGGCGCGGTCGCGTTCTTGGCGAAGCCCGTGATCGTCTCGGCCTCGCCGACGTCTTTCTGCACGACTGCCCACGAGATGCGACCGAAGCCGCCGTTCGCCCAGCCCGTGCCCCAGGAGTTCTGCACGATCAGGCCGGTCGCGTCGTAGCCGACGGCCAGGACCTCGTGGTCGCCGCGAACGGCGCTGGTCGTGTCGGTGTCGGTCGCCGTCGGCGACTTTGCGAGATAGTCGAAGCCGTAGCGCACCGACAGCTCGATCGCGACGGGATGATTCGTCGCGATCGCTTGCTTCAACAAGGTCGTCGCACCGGGTCGGTTCACGCCGACGAACACGGTCGTGAACGACTTGACCTTGAACTGCGCGGCACTGAACCGCTCCGCGGCCGTCGGCGCGGTCTTCCAATTGCTGTCGCCCCGCGGGTAGGCGGCACGAGTGGCGTTGCCCTGGGTGACGGCGAGTTGCAGTGCCGCGGTGGGATCGCTGCCCCAGTCACCGCCGGCGTTGATCTGCGAGTACGTGTACATCGGTGCGAACGGCTGACCGAGCCGCCCGCTGTAGCGCGAGTACCAACCGAGCATGGCGTAGTCGATGGTCCACGGCACGCAGGAGTTGAGCGCGCCCTGGTTCCCGGGGGTGACCGCCCACTTCTTGAGATCGATGCTCGTCGGCAGCACGACGAGCGCCGAGCTCGTCGCGACCGCCGTCCGGACCGGCACCGGCACCGGCGCCGGCGCCGGCGCGGAGGTCAGGGAGACGCGGGCCCCGAGACCGTGCTGGGCGACGACCGGGGCCGGTGCGGCGACCGCGGCGGCAGCGGCGGGACCTGCGGAAACGACGATCCCGACGGTCAGCACCGAGGCGAACGAGAGCACGAGAGCGGAAGCGCCCAAACGGGCCGAATGACGCACAGGAAGTCCCTTCGGAGGTCATCGGCTTCGGCTCGCGGTATGCGATTCGTCACTCGCGGGTGACGATCTCGACACCTTAGCGTGACGAATCGGTCACGCTCCGCATTCAGTACCAAAAATCCCAATCTCCCCCCGAACGGGTGAGGCCGCGTCTCCCCAACGGTGAGAGACGTCAAGGACGCAGCAGTTGGTACGCCTCGACCGGCTCCTCGAAGCCGGCGAGGTTGTACTTCCCGGCCGCCACGAAGGCGTAGCCAACGCGGACCCGGGCCAGCCGCCGGTGCATGCCCGAGTCGGTCAGGGCCGTCCCGGCCTCGGCCGAAGACACGAGCCGGGCCGCGAGGTTCACGGTCGGGCCGTAGAAGTCTCCCTGGCGCACCATCACGTCGCCGAAGGCAAGGCCGACGCGCAGCTTGGGCAACCGGGCCGCCTCGCACGCCGCGAGGAGATCGACCGCGAGCGCGCAGGCAACACCCGGTGCGTTCGTCACGAACATCACTGCGTCGCCGATGCGCTTGACGACGTTGGCGCCCGCGGCGGTGATGACGTCGCCGGTCGTCGCCTCGAACCGATCGAGCATGACTGCAAGATGTTCCGGTTCGAGCTCCTGCCACAGTCCCGTATAACCGGCGAGGTCGGCGAACCCGACCGCGAGCTGCACGACGTTGAGCAGTGAGGTGGGCGCGTTCACGTCGCTGTAGCGCCGCCCGATCGCCTGTAAGTGGTGTCGGTGCATGGTGTCGATCGCTTCGCTGATGCGGGGCACCACTTCGTCGACGACCGCGCGATACGTGCGCGCCACCTCGAGGTAGCGGCCCCGCTCCGCGAGCGGCGCCTCCACGTTCGAGCGCACCAGCGCGACCTCGGCTTCCGCGACCCTGCCGACGGCCTCCCCAATCGTCCGCATCAGTTGCAACGCCTGCGCCTCGGTCACGAACGTCTTCAGCAGAACGAACAGGCGAAACATCTCGACGTCGTGCACGCCGAAACGACGTTCGAACGGGCGCGGATCGGCGAAGCCGGCGCCCCGCCACATCGTGAGCGCAACATCCGGTTCGATACCGGCGAGCTCCGCCACTTCGGAGAAGGTCATCCCGTCGCGCCCGATCCGCAGCGTGCGGAACGCGGCGAAGCTCAGCAAGCCTCCCTGCTCGTCGGCCTGGACCAACTCGGGTATGGATGCGCCGATCTCGTCGAGCAGGAAGACGAAGAGCCCGAGGCGCTCGTCGGCGTCGGGGCGGGCCGGGTCGTAGAGTCCGGCTGCGACGAGGTCGTCGACGTGTTCGCTCACGTGAACTGATCCGGGGCGTCGACGACAGTGCCCGCGAGCTCGGCGGCGTTCCCCATCGCCAACAACGTTGGTGAAGGCTCCGCGAGCAACATCTCGCCGACCGGATCGCTCGACGACCAGGCGGGGTCGAGGTTCGACGCCCTGACCGTCGAACCGGCAGGAACGTCCCACAACAGCGCGGGGCGGGCCCCGTGCCAGCGGACGGCGAAGGAGCACACGCCCCGTCGCAACGGCACGTGGTGCGCAGCGAGGTGCTGACCGAGCCACGCGGGTCGAAAGCCCGGCACGATGTCGATCACCGTACCGTTCTCCGAGACCAGCGCGGCGAGGGTCTCGGCAAGCAGGCCCGGACCCGCGCTCGGCGAAGCCCGGCGCGCGGCCCTTCGGGCGCGCATCGACAGACGACCCCACATCTCGATGGCATCGTCGTCGAAGCCCCACGCCTCGAGCGTCGCGAACGTCTCCGCCGACGCCGGAGCGAGCAACAGATCGGCGCGCGCGGTGTCGACGTCGGTTCGCAGCGGCTCGGGCAACTCGACGCGCAGCCCGCGATCGAGCATCCGATCCCATCCCCGGGAGACAGCGTCGGGATCGGCGAGGCCGCGTACGTCGATCCCCGCGCCGACGATCGCCGAACTGACGATCGCGACGCGGACCTTGGTGCGATGCGGTACGGGGAACACGAGACCGTGCTCGTCGTCCACGTCGCCCCCGCGTCGCGCCGGCACCAGCGTCTGCCGCCCGTCGACGTACACGCCGTTCACGTCGACGGCAACGACACCGGGGGCGTCGACCACGAAGCCGATCGCGATCGCGTCGGGCGAGTCGTTCTCGACCTCGACGACCACGACGTTCCTGTCGCCGGCGCCGACCGCGTAGACGCGCGCGATCGCGTCGCCCTTCGGGATTCGCATCGCCGTGTGCACGACGGGTGCGGGACCCGGTCGTGACTGTCGTACTGGTCCGTCGCGCCCGGGCACCAGCCACTCGTTGCCACTCCGCACGCGCCAACCGAGCCGCAACTGCCCCTGTCTCACGGTGCCGTCGACGTCGACCTCGGCCGCGATCCCCGTCGTGAGGGTGCCGATCCCGATCATCGCCGGCACCTCACCGCATGCCGTGCAGCTCGGGTTTCGCCTTGCGCAGCATCAACTCGGAGACCAGGTCGGCCGGACGCGCACCCTCGTACAGCACCCGTCGGACGAACGACGCGAGCGGCATGTCGACCCCATGGCGGGCCGCGAGCTCGAGCACCGCGGTGGTCGACTTCACACCCTCGGCGACCATGTTCATCTCGTTGATAATGTCGTCGAGGGCGCGACCTTTGCCCAACTCGACCCCGACGTGCCGATTGCGACTCTGTGGGCTGCTGCAGGTGGCAATGAGATCCCCCATACCTGCGAGCCCAGCGAACGTGAGCGGATCGCCACCCATGGCTGCGCCCAGACGGGCCAGCTCGGCCAGGCCGCGCGTCATCAGCGCGGCTTTCGTGTTGTCGCCGTAACCGAGACCGTCGGCGATGCCGGCGCCGATGGCGATCACGTTCTTGAGCGCGCCCGCCATCTCGCAACCGATGACGTCCGGGTTCGTGTACACCCGCAGCGTCGGCGCGAAGAAGAGCTGCTGCATTGCTTCCGCCACGGCCGGATCGGACATCGCGACGACGGACGCTGTCGGCTGACCCGACGCGACCTCACGCGCGAGATTCGGACCGGTGAGCACTCCCACGCAGGCGGCGTCGTGACCGTCGAGCACCTCGCACGCAACCTCGGTCATGCGCGCGAGTGTCGACTGCTCGATCCCCTTGGCCAGACTGACGACGGGAACCCGTGCGCCGGCGTACGGCCGGGCCTCGCCGAGGACCGCGCGCAGACCGTGCGACGGAACGCCGAGCACCAGGACGTCGGCGCCGGTGCAGGCCTCTTCGAGCGAGTCGGTCGCGTGCAATCGCTCCGGCAGCGCGACACCCGCGAGATAGTCGGGATTCTCGTGTTCGTCGCGGATGTGGGCCGCGAGCTCGGGACGTCGCGCCCACAGGGTCGTCGCCACGTTTCCGGCCGCGATCGCGGCGACCGCCGTGCCCCACGACCCGGCCCCGATCACTGCAATGCGGGTCATGCCGACCTCCGGTGCATGTTGACGGTTTCGGGCCCGAGCGACCACCACGCCTCGGTGCCGGACGCGGGCTGCTCCGGGTAGATCGTTCGCGCCCGCGCGACGCAGCCGCTCACCGCATCCATGATGCGCAGCGTCGCGTCGTGCGGCCGCTCGCCCTCGCTGATGCGTATCGGCTCTCCGACCACCGCCACCTGCGCGATCCGCCAGGAGAGGTGTGGTTTGCGGCCCTTCGTGAACAGCCGGTGCGTTCCCCAGAGGCCGATCGGGACGACCGCGACACCGGACGCCGCTGCGAGCCGGGCCGTTCCCGACTTGCCCCGCATCGGTTCGAGGTCCTCGGAGATCGTTCCTTCCGGGAAGACCGCCACGCACTCATCGGCTCGGAGCGCCTCGATCGCAGCCGACAGCGCCCCCGACGAATTCGCGGTTCCGCGGTCGACGGGGATCTGGTGCGCGGCGCGCAGGAGCGCACCCAGGGCCGGGTTCCGGAAGAGCTCGGTTTTGGCGAGGAAGCGGATCCGGCGCCGGCGGCGATCGGCGACCCAGGCGAGGATCAGCGGATCGAGATAAGAGATGTGGTTGCTCGCAAGGATCGTGGGACCGTGCACCGGGATGTTCGAGTCACCCTCGATCGTCCACCGCAGCCCGTACCGCAACCATGGGTAGAACACCGCCTTCGCGGCGGGATACACCGCGTCCACGATCAGTAGCATACGCAGCGAATGCCGAGTCGACCTCGAGACGACGCGGGGATCGTGATCCCCCTCCGGTCGTTCACGTTGGGCAAAGCCCGGCTGACCTCCGTGCTGTCGGAACCCGAGCGCGAAGCGCTCGCCCGCTCGATGGCAGAGTGTGTCGTGGACGCCGCCGGGTCCCGACCGATCGCGATCGTGACGAGCGCGCCCGAAGTCGTCACCTGGGCCCGCGCCCGTGCTCTCCACGTGGTCGACGACCCCGGATCCCTCGACGCCGCGGCCGGCGCCGGACGCGAATGGGCCTTCGCCCGCGGCCTCGATCGGTATGCAGTCGTCCATGCCGATCTGCCACTCGCAAAGTCGCTCGACGCGGTCGTTTCCGACGGCGCGGATTCCGTTGCCGTCATCGTGCCCGACCATCGCAACGACGGGACGCCGGTTCTGTCGCTCCCGAGCGCAACGCCGTTCACGTTCGCCTACGGTCCCGACTCCGCCGCCCGACACTCCGAGGAAGCGCGCCGCCGGTCGCTGACCGTCCGCGTCGTGCACGATCCGGCACTGGGATTCGACGTCGACGTCGCGGCCGACCTCGACACCCTCGACGAGCTCCGCCGGGAAGCCCGCCTCCGGGCGTCGACACCGTGACGACCACCGTCGATGTTCCGATCCCGGCCCGCGCTCTCGCCGTCGGCGCCCACGCCGACGACATTGAGTTCGGCTGCGGCGCGACGCTCGCCAAATGGGCGGCGGGCGGCACTCACGTCACGATGTGCATCTGCACCGATGGTTCCAAAGGCACCTGGGACGGCGACGCCGATCTCGACGCGCTGATCGCGATGCGCGAAGCGGAGCAACGCGAAGCCGCGGCGATCCTGGGCGCGACCGACGTGGTCTTCCTGCGCTACGTCGACGGCGAGCTCGACAGCACGTTGCCCACGACCGCGGCGGTGTGCCGGGTGATCCGCCAAACTCGTCCCGACGTTGTGTTCGGACACGATCCGTGGCAGCCGTACCGGATCCACCCCGACCACCTCCACGCCGGATTGCTGGTGACATCGGGAATCGTCGCCGCGCGCGATACTCACTTCTTTCCCGATCAGGGAGTCGCAGCGTACCGGCCGGGCACGCTGCTGTGCTTCGAGCCGGGCCGGGTCGACCACGTCGAGCGCGTCGACGGGTTCGTCGATCGCAAGATCGATGCGCTCCTCGCCCATCGAAGCCAGTGGCGTTCGACCATGGCCATCGACGAACAGCCCGACGACCAGCGCCGGGCTTTTGCGGCAAAGCTGCACGCGGCGGCACGGAGTGAGGGGCTGCGCGCCGGGCTCCGGGCCGGCGAATCATTCGCTCGCATCGACAGCCTCTGAACCGAGGTCGGCCTCACCGGCCCCGAACGCGAAGAAAGGACCCGGTTGCCCGGGCCCTTCTTCGAAACCGCGTCAGCGAAGTTATTTCTTCTTCGCTGTGCGCTTGCGCGTCGTGCGACGCACTGCACGCTTGGCCGGAGCCTTCTTCGCGGCGCGCTTCTTGGTTGCCTTCCGCTTGGCCGGAGCCTTCTTCTTCGCGGCCTTGCGCTTTGCGGGAGCCTTCTTGGCGGCCTTGCGCTTGACGGTCTTCTTGGCCGCCTTGCGCTTGGCCGGAGCCTTCTTCTTGGCTGCTGCCTTGCGCTTCGCCGGAGCCTTCTTCTTCGCTGCCTTGCGCTTGACGGTCTTCTTGGCCGCCTTGCGCTTTGCGGGAGCCTTCTTCACGGCCTTGCGCTTGGCCGGGGCCTTCTTGGCAGCCCTTTTCTTCGTTGCCTTTTTAGCCGGAGGCACGGTCACCACCTTTCCTGAGAGCTCTCACTCGGGGAAGTTCGAACTTCTTGTCATTCGGTGCGCGAGGGAGTGCGACCCCACGCCCTACTCGATTACGACCCTTGCACCTGGGCTTTGAATTTCGAGCCCACGGAAAACTTGGCACTCTTGCGTTCGGGAATTTGCACGGGTTCCCGCGTACGCGGATCCATACCCGTTCTTGCCTTCCGCAAAGCGGGAGAGAACGTCCCGAAACCCGGGAGCGTCACCTTCTCACCCGAAGTGATCGCGGATTGCACCGAGTTGATGAACGCGTTGAGCGCACTCTCGGCATCCGTCTTGCTCAGATTTGCGCCGGACGCAATCGCGTCGACGAGCTCGCCTTTGTTCACGTAAACCTCCACGCACCGCGTGTGTTTCGTGTTATGAGAACTTATTCACACGGATACGTCAAGCATTGCCCACGCAATGCGCGTGCCATCCACCACTCGTTGCGCGACTCGCGCGAACATCTCTGGATGCGCGCACACGCGCTCCCGTGTTGTTCCGGTGGCGCACGCGTCGACGATTGCAAGACCGCGTGACGCGGCTTCGCGACGGAACGTACGACGCGTTCATCATCTGGGCCGAGCAACACGAAAACGGTGTCGCGCTCGAGTGCACGATCACGACGGGTGCGGAGCGCGGTGACGTGTACAACATCGTGACCAGCAGTTTTGTCACGCACGATCCGCTTTCACTCGTCGGGATGCCGTGCACCTTGATCGTTCACGGCGACGAGATCCGCGTCACCGAGTAACGCTCGACACTGTTCGCGTCATCGTGTCGTGACGCGCGCGACGACGTGCACGTGACGACGCGCACGCCGCGCGTACACGCATCGCATCGTGTCGACGCAGTTCGCGTGATGCGCGCACAGCGTGACCGCGCGAGCCGCGAAACAATTTGGAAAAGAAATGTGGCCCGAGCACTTTTGCTCGGGCCACATGGCACCCCGTACGGGATTCGAACCCGTGTTACCAGGATGAGAACCTGGCGTCCTAGGCCTCTAGACGAACGGGGCCGGTCTCGTGTGTTGCGCTCGGGGGGGAGGAATTGAACCCCCAACTACAGGACCAGAACCTGCCGTGTTGCCGATTACACCACCCCCGAATGGGTGTCCGTACGCCGACCGCGAGGGCGGCGCAACGGAGGCCACATTCTAGCGAGAGACGATGCGGGTTTTTCCACCTCAGAGCCGGGAACGCGCCGCCCGCAGCCGTACCAGCGCCGACTCCCGGCCGAGCATGCTGATCGAGTCGAACAACGGCAGACCTTGGCTGCGTCCTTCGACCGCCGTGTACAGGACGTGCATCACCTTGCCCGGCTTCACACCGAGAGCTTCGATGACGCCGCGCGGGTCGATCTGGTCCGACCATTCGCAGTTCTCGACGAAGTCGATCACGGTGTCGAGGATGGTGCCGGCGCGCTCGACCTTCACGAGTTTGTCCCACGACTGCGGGTCGACCTCGAGTTGGTCATCGGGCGTGAACAGGAAAGCCATCTGCTCGGCGATCTGCACGAGCGTCGTCGCTCGTTCTTGCGCGAGGTTCACGGCTCTTTCGAACCGAGGTACGTCGAGTCGATCCGCGTAGCGAGTACGAGCGAACGGCAAGACCGCGGACACGAGATCCGCGAGTGTCATCGCGCGGATGTGCTCTCCGTTCATCCACTCGAGCTTCTTCGGGTCGAACGTAGCCGACGACGTGTTGACCCGTTCCAGCTCGAACTCGGCAATGAGCTCGTCGTTGCGCAGAATCTCGCGGTCGTCGTCGGGACCCCAGCCGAGAAGCGCAAGGTAGTTAAGCAGCGCGCTCGGCAGATAGCCGGCGTCGCGGTATTCCTCGACCGAGACCGCGCCGTGCCGCTTCGACAACTTCCCACCACCGGGACCGAGGATGAGCGGCATGTGCGCGTAGATCGGCTGATCGTCGTGGCCCAACGCATGCCGCAGCGCGAGCACACGATGAGTCGAGTCGATGAGGTCCTCGCCCCGCAGCACGTGAGTGATCTCCATGTCGAGATCGTCGATTGCGTTGGCGAGGAAAAAGACCGGCGTGCCGTTCGATCGGACGATCACGAAGTCGGAGATCGTCGACCACTCCACCGACACCTCGCCGCGGATCAGGTCGGTGAACGAGCTGCGCCCATCGTCGGGGGTGCGGAACCGGATCGAGACGGCAAGACCGTCGGCGCGCCGGGCCGCGCGCTCGTCGACGGTGAGGTGGCGGCACCGTCCGTCGTAGCCCGGCGGGCGACCCTCGCGCATCGCAATCTCGTTGCGCTCCTTGACCTCGGCTTCGGTGCAGAAGCATTCGTAGGCGCGGCTCTCGTCTACCAGGCGCGCCGCCGCGGCAAGGTACGCGTCGAACCGGGCACTCTGGAGGTACGGACCTTCGTCCCACTCGAGGCCGAGCCAGTGGAGCACCTGCTGGATCTGATCTACCGACTCCTGGGTCGAGCGGGCGACGTCGGTGTCCTCGATCCGGAGGATGAAGGTGCCGCCGACATGGCGCGCGTGCAACCAGTTGTAGAGCGCGGTGCGCACGCTGCCGATGTGCAGGAACCCGGTCGGAGCAGGCGAGAAACGAAGGCGAGGGGTGTTCACACTCATGCGGCTACGACCTCCGGCCCTCGAACGCCCGCGCAACGCGCAACCGCGTCCGGGCCTGCGCATCTGCGCCTGGATCTCATGCGGCTACGACCTCCGGCCCTCGAACGCCCGCGCAACGCGCAACCGCGTCCGGGCCTGCGCATCTGCGCCTGGATCTCATGCGACCCCCGAGTCTAGGGAGGCCTTCCGAATGGTCCTCAGGGTTCGAGCGCGAAGAGCTGCCATCGCTCGGGGACGCCCTTGAGGTCGTGCTCGCCCCGGTCGGCGAAGCGGGCCTCGGATCCGCCGACGAGATCGCGGACCGTGCGAGAGACGAGCACCTCGCCCGGAGCAGCGGCGGCAGCCACACGCGCCGCGATGTGCACGGCCAACCCGGCAAGGTCGGCGCCTCGACGTTCGCACTCACCCGTATGGACTCCGGCCCGCACCTCGACCTCCCCTGCCGCGGCGTCGACAATCGCCCGCGCGCAGCGCACCGCCTGGGTCGGGCTGTCGAACGCGGCGAGGAAACCGTCGCCGGTCGTGTTCACCTCGTGCCCGCTGTACCGCCGCAGCTCGCGGCGGACGATCGCGTCGTGATTCTCGAGCCGGGCCCGCCAGGCCCGATCGCCCAGCACCGCGGCGCGGCAGTCGAGTCGACGATGTCGGTGAACAACACCGTCGTCAGCACTCTCTCGCTCGATCCGCCGCGCCGGCCGGTCAGGAAATCCTGGATCTCGTCGAGCAGCATGTCGGCGTCGCCGGCCCAGGGCGGCTGGTCGGAACCGGGGAGCTCGACGTACGTGGCGCCGGGAATGCTCTCGCTGAGATACCGCCCGCATCCGACCGGCGTGAAGATGTTGTCTCGGCGGTGGATGACCAGTGTCGGTACCGACACCCGATCAAGGAGGTCGCGCACGTCGGCGCGGGTCGTCGTACGAAGCATCGAGAGTGCTTGCGTCGGGCTGGCACCTCGCCGGGAGGATCTCGTCCACCAGTCCGCGAACGCAGGGTCGTCGGCCAGCGACGGCGCGATCAGCGCGCGGTCGTCGGCACCGTCGAGCGACCAGACGGCTCCGGGATCGACGTTCCCCTCCACGAAGGAGGCCACCAGGTCCGGCGGATGGCCGTGCGGATATCCGTCGGCGGTCGTGATCCGGGCGTACCCGTTGACGAGGACCAAGCGGTCGACCCGTTCCGGCGCCATCGTCGCGAGCGCGATCGCAACGGACACGGCACCGTCGTCGGCGATCAGCGTCGCCCGCACCGACCCGACCGCGTCGAGGACGGCAAGGGCATCCCGGGCCATGTCGTCGACACTGACCCCGACCCTCAGGTCCATGGGATCGGACAGCCCGATGCCGCGGGGATCGAAGCGGATCAATCGAGAGAACGAGGCGAGGCGGCGGTCGTACGCGGCCGCGTGCGGTTCCTCCGCGTACGACTCGGTTGCGATCGTGAATGCCGACATGGCCACGACGTCGATCGGGCCGTCGCCCGTGACCGAGTACGCGACGTGAGCCTCACCACTTCGCGCCTAGCCGGTCACCTCGGGCATGTCACCCGCCGAGGAGGCGCTTGGCGATCACGACGCGTTGGATCTGGTTGGTGCCCTCGTAGATCTGGGTGATCTTGGCGTCGCGCATGAAGCGCTCGGCGGGCATGTCCTTCGTGTAGCCGATGCCCCCGAGGAGTTGGACGCAGTCCGTCGTGACGCGCATCGCGGTATCCGACGCGAAGAGTTTCGCCATCGACGAGGCGCTCGCGGTTGTGGGAGTTCCGCCGAGGCCGTCGTCGAGCAACGAGCACGCGCGGTACACGAGCAGCCGGGACGCGTCGACGGCGGTGGCCATGTCGGCGAGCATGAACTGCAGGCCCTGGAACTCCGCGATCTCGCGTCCGAACTGCTTGCGTTCGTGCACGTAGCTCGTGGCGAGATCGAGCGCACCCTGCGCGATGCCGAGGGCTTGCGCGCCGACCAACGGACGGGACCGGTCGAGGGCGCCCATGGCGTAGGAGAAACCCTGGCCCGGCTCGCCGATCAGATTCTCGGCCGGCACCGCGCACTCGTCGAGGACGATCTCACCGGTGGGCGAGCCCCGCACGCCCATCTTGTGCTCCAGCTTCGAGACCGAGAATCCGGCGAAATCCTTCTCGACGACGAAGCAGCTGATGCCGCGGTGGCCGGCGTCGGGATCGGTTTTCGCAAAGACCGTGTAGAAGTCGCTGACGCCCGCGTTGGTGATCCAGAGCTTGCGACCCGTCAGGACGTAGTGATCGCCGTCGCGCACCGCCTTCGTGCGCATGCCCGCGACGTCGCTCCCGGCGTCAGCCTCCGAGAGGCAATACGACGCCTGACTCTCCCCGGTCGCGACACGCGCCACGTACTTCTTGCGGAGGAGATCGCCGCCGTGATCGAGGACCGGTGTCATCGCGAGCTTCGAGATGAAGACGAACAACGACGACGATGCACACACGCGTGCGACTTCCTCCACCGCCAACGCGTGGGCGAGGAAGCCGCCGCCCTGACCGCCGAGGTCCTCCGGGAACGGGAGGCCGGCGAAGCCTGCGTCGCGCCACGCGCGCCAGGAGTCCCAGGGGTACTCCTCGTCCTCGTCGGCCCGGACCGCGTTGGGTGCGATCTTGTCCTCGGCGAGGCGCCGGACGGATGTCCGCAACGCTTCGAGTTCGTCGGACAGGGTGAAGCAGGTCACTCGCGAGCCTTTCGCCGCAGCACTCGAACGCCGTTCAGCCCGAGGCGACGAGCCCCGGGATCGATTTCCGCCACGACTCGATTTCGGCCGCCTGCGGCGACCGCTCCCGCAGGAGCGCGTCGGGAACCGCATCCACAAGTGCGCGCCGGCGGCGGTATTCGTGCCCGGCTTCGTGCACGAGCGCGGAACGCGCCTTCACGAAGTCGTCGCTCGCGCTCCCGTCGAAGCCGAGGACTGAGATCGCGACGTCGATGTCGCCGATCACCGGCGCGCGTCCGAACAGGGACGCACGCTTCCCCGCCACCTCCGCGACCACTGCGATCGCGTCGTGTGCGTGCTCGAACGGTCCGAGCCGCAGGCGATCCTTGGCCCGCTGCGCGAGCGTGTATGCGTAGCCGACGTTCGGGCCCGGACGCCCGAGGAGGGCACCGTCGGGTTGCCCCGGACCAAGGTCGCCGGGCCGATCCGAACGCCAGTCGTTCGCCGGGGGGTACGCCACGCCCGGGGGCAGGTTCTGCTGCTGGCGCGGGCGCGCGCTGGGGTCGGGAGCTACGAAAGGATCGGTGGGCACGAATGCCGACATTACCTCGACTATTGCCCGCGCCCGTCAGCCGGAGGCGATCTCCGCCCGCAGCAGGCCGAAGTGGATCGAGTCGAGCAACGCCTGCCACGACGCTTCGATGATGTTCTCGTTGACACCGATGGTCGTCCAGGTCGCGTCGCCGTCGGAAGAGTCGATCAGCACCCGGGTCGCGGCGCCGGTGCCCTTGTTCGTGTCGAGCACCCGCACCTTGTAGTCGGTGAGATGCACACGCGTCAGCGCGGGAAAAGCTCCGTCCAGGGCGGTGCGAAGCGCGGTGTCGAGCGCGTTCACCGGCCCGTTACCCTCGGCTGTCGCAACTACCCGCCGGCCGCCGACGTGCACCTTGACCGTCGCCTCCGTCATGACCGTCGCCGCGGTCTTGTCGGTGAGGGTGTCGACGCCGAGCATGTCGTCGGTGATCACCCGGAACGACTCGACCGTGAACCAGTTCGGCTCCCACCCGGACGCGCGCCGCATGAGCAGCTCGAGCGAGCCGTCGGCGACCTCGAAGTGATAACCCTCGTGCTCGAGCCGCTTCAGCGTCTCCACGACGTCGGCGAGCTGCGGACCGTCGAGTGACAAGCCGAGCTCCTTGGCCTTCAGACCGAGGGTGGACTTGCCCGCCAGCTCCGACACCACGAACCGCGTGCCGTTGCCGACGACCTCGGGCGAGACGTGCTCGTACGCGTCGGGACGCTTCGCGATCGCGCTGGTGTGCAGTCCCGCCTTGTGCGCGAACGCGGAGTGACCGACGTACGCGGCCTGCGGGTTGAGCGGCATGTTGACGAGTTCGGCGATGTGATGCGCTACGGGGGTGAGACGTTCGAGGCGATCGCGCGGGATCGTCTCGTACCCCATCTTCAACGTGAGGTTCGGGATGATCGTCGTGAGATTGCAGTTGCCCGTGCGTTCGCCGTAGCCGTTGATCGTTCCCTGCACCTGCGTCGCGCCGCCCAGCACTCCTGCGAGCGCGTTCGCCACGCCGGTGCCCGCGTCGTCGTGCAGGTGCACGGCAACCGTGACATCCCCACCGAAGTAGCGGACGACCTCGGCCACCGCGTCCTCGACCTGGTGCGGCAACGCGCCACCGTTCGTGTCGCACAGCACGAGGTGACTGGCACCATTGGTGACGGCCGACTCGAGCACGCGCAAGGAGAACTCGGGATTGCGTTTGAAGCCGTCGAAGAAGTGCTCGGCGTCGAACAGCACCTGCATGCCCGAGCGCCGGAGGAACTCGACCGAGTCGCCGACCATGGCCACGCCCTCGTCGAGCGTCGTCCCCAGCGCCTCGGTCACGTGGTAATCCCACGACTTGCCGACGATGCACACGGTCCCGACGTTCGCCTCGACCAAATGGCGGAGCGTGTCGTCGCTGTCGACGCGACCCTTGACCCGCCGGGTCGAGCCGAACGCGACGAGCGTGCTCGTCTCCAGCTTCAGCTCGTGTGGGACGCGCCGGAACAGCTCGTCGTCCTTCGGGTTCGCGCCGGGCCAACCCGCCTCGATGTAGTGCACACCGAGCCAGTCGAGCTGCTCCGCGATCCGCAGCTTGTCCTCGACCGTGAGCGAGATCCCCTCGAGCTGCGACCCGTCCCGCAGCGTCGTGTCGTATATCTCTATTTTCATGCGGCTACGACCTCCGGCCCTCGAACGCCCGGACGACGCGCAAGCAGCTCCGGGCCACCGGATCTGCGCCTGGCCCTGTTCATGCGGCCACGACCTCCGGCCCTCGAACGCCCGGACGACGCGCAAGCAGCT
>JBBSFB010000017.1:0-74523 GCA_038239145.1 Acidimicrobiia bacterium | reverse complement strand
GGTACGGGGGGGGGTTGGCTTTGAGGACCCAGTTGTGGGGGGGGGGGGCCCCGCGGTCCACCACACCCGCGCGGGGGGCGCCGCCGTCGCGGGCGCCCACGACGAGGAATGTCTGCGCGTCGTGCGCGCGTACCTCTCGTTCTTCCCGCAGAACAATCGGGAGCGGCCGCCGGTGCGCGTCACGACCGACCCCGTCGACCGGCGCGTCGAGGAGGTGTACGACATCGTCCCGACCGCGCCTCGACGCGCCTACGACGTGCGCAAGGTCGTGGAAGCGATCGCCGACGACAGCGACGTGTTCTGGATGAAGCCGGAGTGGGCGAAGAACCTCGTCACGGGTCTGGCCCGCGTCGGCGGACAGCCGATCGGTGTCGTCGCGAACCAGCCGATGGTCCTGGGCGGCGCGCTCGACGTCAACGCGGCCGACAAGGCGGCCCGTTTCGTATGGCTGTGCGACGCGTTCAACATCCCGCTGGTGTTCCTGCACGACGTACCCGGCTTCATCGTCGGGTCCGCGGTCGAGAAGCAGGGGATCATCCGCCACGGCGCCAAGATGCTGTTCGCGGTCAGCGAAGCAACGGTCCCCAAGATCTCGGTTATCCTGCGCAAGAGCTACGGCGCCGGATATTTCGTCATGAACGGGCTCGCGTACGAGGCCGACTACATCGTCGCCTGGCCGACGGCCGAGATCGCCGTGATGGGTCCCGATGGCGCGGTGAACATCATCCACCGTAAGCAGCTCGAAGCTATCGAGGACGACGACGAACGGGCGTCGAAGCGGCTGGAGCTGGCCGAAGAGATCCGGGCGAACATCGACCCCTACATCGCGGCCGGCCACGCGAAGATCGACGACGTCATCGATCCCGCCGACACTCGGATCGCAATCGCCCGGGGGCTGCGCATCACGGCCGACAAGCAGGTCGACCGGCCCTGGCGCAAGCACGGCGTGCTCCCGGTGTGAGCGGGCGAGCGCGACGCCGCCTACGATCCGGGCCATGGCCGAGATCCGCGCGGAGATCACCGCGAACGTGTGGCAAGTCGTGGTCGAAGTGGGGCAGATGATCGCCGCGGGCGAAGAGATCTGCATCCTCGAATCGATGAAGATGGAGATACCCGTCGTGACCGACGTCCCGGGTGTCGTGCGCGAGCTCGACGTCGAGCCCGGCCAGACCGTGCAAGAGGGCGATCGGATCGCTCTCATCGACGAGTCGTGAGCGGGCCCGACGTCGTCAGCTTCGAGGCGCGGGGCAAGGTCGGCATAGCCACGCTCGACCGTCAGGAACGGCGCAACGCCCTGAACGCGTACATGTGTGACGACCTCCGCGGCCATCTGAAAGCGGCCGGAGAGCTCCGGGCGATCGTCATCACCGGCGCGGGTACAGCGTTCTGCGCGGGCGCGGACCTCGTGGACCGCTTTGCGGGCGAGGGCGACTCACCGACAGACACCTTCCGCCCGGCGTTCGAGAAGGTGCTCGACGCGATCGTCGCGCATCCGGCGCCGGTGATCGCCGCAATCAACGGACCGGCCATCGGCGCCGGCATGCAGCTCGCAGTCGCGTGCGACGTGCGCGTCGCCGCGCTCGGTGCGCGCCTGGCCATCCCGGGTGGAAAGCTCGGTATCCACTTGAGCGCCCGCAACATCTGGCGCCTCGCGCATCTCGTCGGGCAGGGCAACGCCCGTGACTTTCTCCTCTCCGGGCGAACCGTCGAAGCGGAAGAGGCGCTCCGACTCGGGTTGGTGCAGTACATCGATCACGACGCGCGCGGCTCCGCGCTCGCCCTCGCGGGAGAGATCGCGGCGTCGGCGCCCCTCACCGTGAGCGGGCACAAGCTCGCGTTGAATCTCGTCGCCGAGTCGCAATGGCTCGGCGAGGCGGCGCGGGCCGAGATCGCCGACCGGGAAGCCGCCGCCTTCGCGAGCAACGACCTGCAAGAAGGCATGGCTGCGTTCGCGGAGAAGCGCACGCCCGAGTTCAAAGGTAACTGACGGCCGGAAGACGTTCGACGAGGAAGGGCTGACGACGTGGTCGGCGACATCGAAGATCCCCGGCGGCAGGAGCCGCCGTTCATCCTCGGCGAACGAGAGATGCTCGAACGCTGGCTCGAGTTCCACCGCACGACGCTGATCCTCAAGTGTGAGGGTCTCGACGACGAACAACGGAAGCGGCGTCCCGTTGCAACGTCAAAGTTGTCACTGCACGGACTGGTACGGCACATGGCCGAGGTCGAGCAGAACTGGTTCCATCGGGTACTGCTTCGGGAACCCGAGACCCCGTCCATCTGGTTCGACCCCGCGATCGACGAGGACAGCGAGATGGTCCCGCTCGACGACGCCGACTGGGAGGCCGATCTCGCGCGGTGGTACGCCGAGTGCGACGCGAGCCGCGCTGCGGCGGCAGCGCGCGATCTCGACGACACCGGTATCCGGCACGGCGAGCCGTGCTCGTTACGGTGGATCTACGTGCACATGATCGAGGAGTACGCGCGCCACAACGGGCACGCCGACCTGATCCGCGAGCTGGTCGACGGCCACGTCGGCTGGTAGATCACCAGGGGAGAGCGTCGAGGTCGACGTTGCCCCCGGAACAGATGATCCCGACGCGTGCACCGTCGAGGCCGGTGCCACGGGCGGCTGCGAACGCGACCGCCGCACTCGGTTCGATCAGTTGTTTCGTTCGTTCCCAGACTGCGCGCATGGCTTCGACGGTCTCGCGTTCTGCGACCACGGCCCGCTCCACTCCGTGTGCGGCGAGGATCGCTTCCGTGCCCGGCGAGCACCCGGTGCGCAGGCCGTCGGCGACGGTCGCCGTCCGGTCGGCCGGCGACGCCCCGATCACCCGGATCGGCGCCACGGCCACACACGTCCCCGAGGCCAGCCCGCCGCCCCCGACCGGTACGACCACCACGTCGAGGTCGGCCACCTCGTCGATCAACTCGAGCGCGGCGGTGCCGGCGCCGGCCATCACCCGTTCGTCGTCGAACGGATGGATCTCGGTGGCGCCGGTGCGTTCGAGCACCTCGAGTAGCCGGGCCTGCCGGGCTTCGATCGTGTTGTCGCACCACGTGATCTTCGCGCCGTCGCGCTCGACCGCGGCGTGCTTCGCCGCCGAGGCGTTCTTCGGCATCACCACGTACGCCGCGATCCCCCGCGTCCCGGCCGCGAGGGCCAGGGCCGCGGCGTGGTTCCCCGACGAATGGGCGGCGACTCCGTTGCGCGCGGCGTCGTCCGGGAGCGATTGCACGGCGTGCGTCGCGCCCCGGTACTTGAACGCGCCGATGTGTTGCAGGTGCTCGGCCTTCACGAACACCTCGGCGCCGACCCACTCGTCGAGCGCTCGCGATCGCAGTACCGGGGTGCGGCGCACGAACGGTGCGATCCGCGCCGCCGCCGCTTCGATCTGCCCGCGGGAGATGCTCACGCGGTACCTAGTAACCGGCGGGCAGCGCGCGTTCCAAGAAGACGTAGAACGGGAACAGGGCGATCAGGAACGGCAGCGCGCCTATCAGCCACGTGGCCGGGTGGCGCCAGCGGCGGAATCCCCACCACCAGGCGATGCCGACGATGGCGGCCACGATTCCCCAGACGACGCTCGGGACGAGGCTACGGGTCTGACCGGACAGTCCCTGGGCGAGGCCTGCCGCTTCGGTGAGGTGGCTCTTGCCCGTCCCCACGGTCGCGACCGGTTTCGGCTTGGTCGGCTTCGTACTCTTGCTCGGCACCAACTTGGCCTTGATGACGATGCGTTGTGACGCCGAGCCCTTCGGGTTGCACGCGGTGAGCGTCAGCTGCGCGTCGGGCGTGTTGTCGACGACCCAGACGTCGGTCGGTTTCACGATGAGCTGCTGGGTCATCTGGTAGTCGAAGACACCACCGACGGCGTCGTGGATGATGATGTCGTCGCCCGGCTTCAGCTTGTCGACGTCGTAGAACGGGTGCAGGTACGTGGTGCGGTGCCCGGCGATGGCGGCGTTGCCAATGGTCCCGGGGAGCGGCGTTCCGGGGTAGTGGCCGGGTCCCTTCTTGAGATCGTCGCGGGACGTGCCTTCGACGTACGCGAAGTCGGCGCCGATCTTGGGGATCGAGATGATCCCTTCGACCTGGCCGTCCGCCGGGGTCGGGGGCGCGGGCCGCACGTTGTCGTAGTGGACCGTGGTGGTGGTCGACGACGCCGGAACGACGGGCTTGGCCACCGTCGTGGGCACCGGGGCCACCGTGTCGTTCTCTTCGCTTTGGGCAACCTGCCGGTTGAACTGGCTCTTCAGGTTCTCCTGGGCGCGAGCGGTGAAGATGCCCGTCCCCCAGAGCTGATAGACGACGAAGAGCAGGATCAACAGCCCGAGGGTCACCAGCGTCCGGCCGACACCCGCGATAGCACGCCGCACGGCGGCAATTGTACCGGGTGTGCTCCAGCGCCCGCGCGCGGTGGTCGGGCCCGGTTCGCAGCCTTCGCCGGCCCGTCCGTAAGCTTGGTGCCGTACCGCACCCCCGGTCCCCGGAGCTCTGGTTGCGCTGCGTACGCCTTCGGTCGGCCGTTTGCATGCTCGGAAGATTTCCCGCGCTCGCAGGTGCCGATCTCGAGGTCGAGACCGGCGAGGTGGTGTTGCTCAGTGGCCCGAACGGCGCGGGAAAGACCACGCTGTTGCGCCTCTGCGCCGGTCTGTTGCCACTACGCGCGGGAGAAGCTGAAGTGCTCGGAGTCGATCTGGCAGTGGAACCCCGGCGGGTGCGCCGTGCGGTCGCGCTGGTCGGGCACGAGACGTTCTGCTACGACGACCTGACCGTCGCCGAGAACGTGCGCTTCGTCGCCCGCTCCACCGGACACTCCGTCGAGGATGCCGATGCCGCGCTGGCCCGGGTCGGGCTGCAGCGGGTCGCCGACGTTGCGCACGGACGGCTGTCGCAGGGACAGCGCCGCCGGCTGTCGCTCGCGAACGCCTTGGCCCGCAAACCGCAGCTCCTTCTGCTCGACGAGCCCCACGCCGGGCTCGACGAGCACGGCCGTGACGTGTTGGAGGAGATCGTGGGCGCCGCGCCGGCCGAGAACCGCACGGTGCTCCTCGCATCCCACGAGCTCGACCTTGCCCGCCGGATCGCGACTCGGGAGGTGCGCGTCGTCGGTGGTCGGGTCCACCCGATCCCTCCTGCGGCTCCCGAGCCCGCGCCCTCCGCCGCGGAGCTCGCAGCGGCAGCCGCAGTCGCCGCGCAAGCGGAGGCCCGCGCGTGACCTTCTTCCGGGACGCGCTGCTCGTCGCGGGCAAGGATCTGCGCATCGAGCGCCGTTCGCGCGTTGCGTTGCAACAGATCGTCCCGTTCGGTGCGATCGTGGTGGTGTTGTTCGCATTCGCGCTCGATTCCGATCCCACGCTGCTGCGCCAGGCCGCGCCCGGGCTGTTCTGGGCGGCGGTACTGCTCGCGGTGCTCCTCGCAGTGGGCCGGTCGTTCTCGATCGAAGAGGCCAATCGAGCGCGCGACGGGCTGCGCCTCTCGGGGCTCGACGGGGGATCGATCTTTTTGGGCAAGGCGGCTGCGGTCGCGGTCGAGATGTTCCTGCTCGAGGCGATCGTCGGTGCGGCGGTGGTCGTGCTGTACGACGTCTCGATCCACGGGGTCGTGATCCTCGTGTGCGCAGCCGTTGCCGCGACCCTCGGACTGGCCGCCACCGGTACGGTTTACGGCGTGCTGGCCGGAGGATTGCGCGCCCGCGAGACCCTGGTACCGCTGCTCCTGCTCCCGGCGGTCATGCCGGTGATGCTGGGCGCGACCCGCTCGTTCCAGGCCGCGCTTCAGGGCGCGCCCGGTGATGCGTGGCCCTGGGTGCAACTGCTCGTCGCGTTCGCGGTGCTGGCGGTCACTGCGGGGACGGTCGCGTTCGGACCGCTGTTGGAGGAAGCATGAAGCGGCTCTTCCTCGCGACCACGGTCGTCGCGCTCGGCGTCACCGCGGTCTTCGCGCTCTGGATCACGCCGCCGCGCGCCAATCAGGGATTCGACGCGGTCCGGCTCCTCTATCTCCACGTGCCGACTGCGTGGGTTGCGTATCTCGCCTTCGGCGTGACCGCGCTGGCGTCGGCGCTGTGGCTGTTCCCGCGCACGCGCGACACCGCGTGGGACCTGCTCGCGGGCGCGTCGGCCGAAGTCGGCGTCGTGTTCACCGGGCTCACGCTGGTACTCGGCTCTCTCTGGGGCAAGCCCACGTGGGGAACGTGGTGGGAATGGGACGCGCGTCTCACCACCACGGCGATCCTCTTCTTCTTGTACCTCGGCTATCTCGCATTGCGGCGCACGGGCGCGACCGCGGAAGAGCGGGGCAAGCGCAGCGCGATCGCGGCGCTGATTGCCTTCGCCGACGTACCGATCAGTTACCTGTCGGTCACGTGGTGGCAGACGTTGCACCAACAGGGCACGGTGTTCAACGAACAGAACAAGGTGCTCATCGACGGCACGATGGCGTTCACGCTCATCGCAGCGGTCGTCGCGTTCACGTTGCTGTACGCCTACCTCGTCCTCGAGCGCTTCCAGCTCGCGCAGCTCGAGGAAGGTCGTGAGGCGCGTGAGCTCGAGCTCGCGATCGCGGAGCGCGTACGCGCCGACAACGTGGAGGTCGTTCCCGCATGAGTCACAACTGGAGCTTCGTGATCGCCGGGTACTCGATCACCGCGGTCGCGCTGGGCAGCTACTTCGTATGGATCCGGCAGAAGTCGCGCCAACTCCGGCGAACCCTGCACGACGAGACCCGTGACTGACCCGACGAACACGCCGATCGTCGTCCCGCCCCGCAAACGCCACCGGGTGCGCTACGCCGTCGTGGCGGTGCTGTGCCTCGGCGCGGTCGGCTGGATGATCACGCTGATGCAGAAGAACGTCGTGTTCTTCAAGACTGTCTCGGTGGCGGTGCACGACGAAGCGCACGACGGCGTGCGTACGATGCGCATCGGTGGCGGCGTGCTCCCGGCGAGCATCAAACAGCGTTCCGACGGCGCCGACTTCGACCTCACCGAGGGCGGGGTCACCGTGCACATCCATCACACCGGCGACGAGCCCGAGCTGTTCAAGGACTGTGCGCCGGTGGTGGCCGAAGGTCACTGGGGCGAGCCCGGCTCGAACACCTTCGACTCGACCCGTCTGCTCATCAAGCACGGCGCCGACTACAAGCCGCCGAAGACCGCAACCCAGTGCCCGGCCGACCCGTTCGGCAGAGGGACCTGAGCGTGAACGCGTGAGAGCACAACTCGGGTACGGCCTGATCACGATCGGGACAGTTGCCGCGGCTCTCGGTCTCGGGACGCTCGCTTTCGGTCTCGCCACCGGGCGCCGGACGCCGCTCGAGATCGGCCGTCGGTACATCGTCGTGATCCTCGTGGCGTCGATCGCGGCGTTCGTCGTCATGGAGACGGCGCTGTACGGCCACGACTTCTCGATCAAGTACGTCGCCGACAACGTCGCCCGTGCGACGCCGGGCCTGTACACGTTCACGGCCGCGTGGAGCGCGCTCGAGGGATCGATCCTGTTGTGGGCACTGATCCTCTCGGTCTACGTCGCGGTCACGGCGTGGCGCTTCCGCGACCGGGTCGACGATCCGCTCGTCGCGTGGGCGACGCTCGTGCAGTACGGCGTGTTGCTCTTCTTCTTCGCGCTGATGCTCTTCGCGGCGAACCCGTTCAAGGCTCAGCCGGGCACGATCCCACTCGACGGCGCCGGGCCCAATCCGTTGCTGCAGAACCATCCGCTCGTCGCGATCCATCCACCGTTCCTGTACGCCGGCTACGTCGGCTTCGCGATCCCGTTCTCGTTCGCGGTCGCGGCTCTCGTCACCGGTCGTTTCGGTGAGGGGTGGTTGGCGGCGGTGCGCCGGACCACGCTCGTGTCGTGGGGTTTCCTCACCGTCGGCATCGTGCTCGGCGCCTGGTGGAGCTATTCGGTGCTCGGCTGGGGTGGTTTCTGGGGCTGGGACCCGGTCGAGAACGCGTCGCTGCTGCCGTGGCTCACCGCGACTGCGTTCATCCATTCCGTGATGGTCCAGGAGCGGCGCGGGATGCTGCGTGTCTGGAACCTCTCGCTGGTGCTGGCGACGTTCTGTCTCACGATTCTGGGCACGTTCCTGACCCGCTCCGGCGTGATCAGTTCGGTCCACGCCTTCTCGCAGTCGAGCATCGGGCCGTGGCTGCTCACGTTCCTCGGCATCTGCGTGTTCGGGAGCGTCGGGCTGATCGCGTGGCGCGGCGACAAGCTCAGATCGCCCGGACGCATCGACTCCCCGGTCTCGCGCGAGGCCGCGTTCCTGCTCAACAACCTGTTGTTCGCCGGGTTCGCGCTCGTGGTGCTCACGGGCACGGTGTTCCCGCTTCTCGTCGAGGCGCTGCAGGACAAGCAGATCACCGTGGGCGAGCCATACTTCACCCGCCTCGGCGCACCGATCGGCATCGCCCTCCTGTTCCTCATGGCGGTCGGTCCGATCCTGCCGTGGCGCGCCGCGAGCGGCCAGGTGCTCCGGGACCGACTCCTGGTCCCCGCGTGGGCCGGCGCGCTCACGCTCGTCGTCACGCTGGTTGTCGGCGCGCACGGTGTCGCGAATGTGGGCGCGTTCGCGCTCGGGGCTTTCGCTCTCACGAGTATCGGCCGGACGGTCGTCGTCGGGGTCAGGGCCCGCACGCGCGCGAACCGGGAGCGGTTGCCGCTCGCCGCGTTGCGCACCGTTCGTTCGAACACGCGACTGTACGGCGGTCTGCTCGTACACGTCGGGGTCGTGGTCGTCGCGATCGCCTTGGCCACGACCGGTGGTTACACCACCAAGAAGACGGTCGACCTGTCGCCCGGCCAGTCGGCGCGCGTGCGTGGATACACGGTGACGTATCTCGGTCGCACGGTCGACGTGTCGGCCCAGAAGACGACGGTGAAGGCGCGGGTGCACGTCAGCGGCGTCGGCGACCTCGCGCCCGCGATCTCCACGTTCCCGAACGCGGCCGAGGGGATCGGCACGCCGTCGATCCACACCACTCCGTGGCGCGACGTCTACCTGACGCTGGTGTCGTCGCCGACGTCGGGCCGGGTCACGATCGGCGTGCAGATCGGGACGATGGTGATGTTCCTCTGGATCGGGGGACTCATCATGGCGCTCGGGTGCGCGCTCGCCCTCGTGCCGCCCCGGAAGCGGGACGTGCTGGAACGCGTCGTCATCACGCCGTCGGCCAACGACACCGCGCCCGCGCCCGCGCCGGCACCGACGCCGCTCGTCGAAGCGGGCACGAGCCCGTGATGAGGCACCGCGCCCGCTGGATCGCGGCCGTGGTCGGCGTCGTGTGCGTCGCGTTCGGGGTCGTGCTCGCGGTACAGCACCGCTCGGAGCCGTCGATCCCTCGTCTTGTGCTCGAGCACGGACAGGCTCCCGCGTTCAAGCTCGACGGTCTCGACGGGAAACCGATCAGCTCCGCGTCCCTGAAGAACAAGACGTACGTCGTCAACTTCTTCAACAGCTGGTGCCTGCCGTGCCGGCAGGAGGCGCCCGCCTTGAAAGCCTTCTACGACGAGCACAAATCCGACGCCGATTTCGCGATGGTCGGCATCATCATCGACGACGATGCCGCGACGATGCGCGACTACGTGCGGGGGGAGAGCATCAAGTGGCCGGTCGGTGTCGATCCCAATGGTGGGGCGTCGCTCAGTTTCGGTACGACCGGACAACCGGAGACGTACGTGATCGCGCCCGATGGTGTCGCGGTGTGCGGGAACCTGGGCGCGTCGACGCAGGCCGAGCTCGACGTCTGGCTCCAGGCCGGGAAGTCCGGCCAAGAGTGCACCGCGTCCAAGAAGTGACGCGAGCATGAAGTCGCGCAAGCTCCTTCCGTGGGTCGCGCTCGGACTGGTCGTCGTAGTAGGGGTCGTCGTCCTCATCGTGCGCTCGCAGCCCGATTCCTCGCCCGCGGCGCGAGCCGAACGGCTGGAGCACCAGCTCGCGTGCCCGGTCTGTGAGGGGCAATCGGTCTTCGACAGCAACTCATCGCAGTCGGCGGCGATGCGCGCCGACATTCCCCGTCGTATCGCCGCGGGACAATCCGACGCCGAGATCCGCGACGCCTACGTGGCGCTCTACAGCGAGAAGGTGCTCGAGACGCCTTCGAACTCCGGGCTCGGCATCGTCGCGTGGGGCCTGCCCGCCCTGGCCGTCATCCTCGGCGTTGTGAGCATCACCGTGGCCGTCCGCCGTTGGAGTCGTACGCCCCGGCTCCCGGCGACCGAACAGGACGAAGAAGTGGTCCGTCAGGCGCGGGTACACGGTGACGGCACCGAGGGTCTCGCATGACCGAACGCGTCACGAATCGGTCGGCGTCGAAGGCCCGGGACCCCGAGCACGAAGAAGAGCTCGAGCACGAGCGCGACTTCCTGCTCCGCTCGCTCGACGACCTCGATCGGGAGCTGGTGGCCGGGAACATCGATCCCGACACGTATCGGGTCCTGCACGACGACTACACCGCCCGGGCCGCCGCCGTCATCGAGTCGCTCGCCGACGGCGTCACGCGCGACCCGCCCGGAGCACCGAGCGCGTCGCGGTCGATGCGAGTGTTCGCCGTCGGCGGCATCGTCGTGTTTGCCGTGCTCGCGGCCGTGCTGCTCGCGCACACGATCGGTCAGCGCCGGGCCGGGGGCGAGATCACGGGTGATTCCGCCGCGGGCGCGGGCGCCACGACCTCCACGTCTCCCAACCGCGTGCTGGCCGCGGCCAAGTCGGCCGCGGCTGGCGCGCCGAAGAGCTACGAGGCCCAGATCGCCTACGCGCGCGTTCTCCTCACGGCCGGAGCCGCGCCGGCGGCGATCCAGCAGTATCTCGTCGCTGCGAATGTCGATCCGAGGCAGCCCGAGCCGCTCGCCTACGCCGGGTACCTCGAGGTGCTGGTCAGCAACGCCGACACCGACGCGACGTCGCAGAAGCAGCTGATCGACGTCGCGCGCAAGAACCTTCAGCAGGCGATCACGATCGATCCGTCCTACCCTGACTCGTATGCTTTCCAGGGAGAGCTGCTGACGCAGATCGACAAGCAACCGTGCCCCGGCGCCCTCGCGTTCGAGCGCTACCTCTCCCTCGCGCCGGCGAACCATCCGTACCGCGCCCAGGTGCAAACCGACCTGGCCACGGGGGTGAAGGCCGGACACTGCCCTTCACCGACGACCACCCCCACAACCAAGCCGTAAGGAGCCCTTCGTGGCCAAACAGAAGATGCCCGAACCGCAGACCGACGTGTCGAAGATCTACCGCGTCACGATCACGACGGATCGCGGTGCCATCGTGATGGATCTCGACCCGCAGCTCGCGCCCAACACCGTCAACAACTTCATCGGACTCTCCCGTCAGGGCTACTACGACAACCTCACGTTCCACCGGGTCGTCCCGGAGTTCGTCGTCCAGGGCGGTTGCCCCGAGGGGAGCGGGCGCGGCGGGCCCGGCTACAAGTTCGCCGACGAACCGGTCAAGGGCGAGTACACGCTCGGCTCGGTCGCGATGGCGAACGCCGGTCCCGACACCAACGGATCGCAGTTCTTCATCTGCATCGACGACTGCACCCGCAAGCTCACGCCGAACTACAACCTGTTCGGCCACGTGGTCGAAGGCATCGACGTGGCCCAGGCCACGCAGGTCGGTGACGTGTTCAACAAGTTCGAGGTCGAAGAGCGCGACCGGTAACGGGCGCCTGATCGACGTCTTTGCGATCAGGTCGTGGCGGCGTCGATCAGTCCGTACCGCCTGCGGATGCCACGGACGACCGTGCCGAAGAGCGCGGCGTCGATCACGACACCGATGACGAAGATGACGATCATCGCTTCGTAGACGCCGACGAAGTCGGCATTCTGCGCCGTGTTGTTGAGCACCTGGCCGATCCCGATGTGACCGGGAAAGCCGGCGATCAGCTCGCCGGCCATCAAGCTGCGCCAGGCGAACGCCCAGCCCTGCTTGAGCCCACTGACGACGGACGGCAGCGCGGCCGGGATGGTGACGTAGCGCAGCGCCGACCAGCCCCGGGCTCCGAGCACACGACCGGCGCGCATCAGGAGCGGCGGGACGTTGTCGATGCCGTCGATGATCCCGTTCGCGATCGACGGCGCCGCGCCGAGGATGACGACGAACAAGATGGCGCGCTCGCTCAGCTGGAACAACACGATCCCGAGGGGTACCCACGCGACCGACGGCATGGTCTGCAGGCCGGTGATCATCGAGCCGATGCCGGCGCGCAAGACCTTGACGCGCGCAACCGCGAGGCCGACGATCCCGCCGATGACGATGGAGACGACAAATCCGATCGCGGCTCGGCGCATCGTGACGAGTACCGCTCTCCACAACGATCCCGTGTCGTGCGGGAACTGGTGGAGCACGGTAAAGGGCGACGGGATGATGTACTGCTGCTTCCAGCCCGACCACACGAGTACCTGCCAGGCGGCGATGAACACCGCCACCGCGAGGAGCTTCGGCCAGACGGCCGGCCAGACGGCCGGCCGGCCGGCTTCGACATCAGCTCGGTGAGGCGGACGCCCTCCCCGACGTCAACGGCCACCGGCGACCTCGCTTCGTAGTCGATCGGTGATCGTCGCCGCGAGGGTCGCAACCTCGGTGGAGTCGATGCGTCGGGGCCGGGGAATGTCGACGGGGAAGATCTCGGCGACGCGTCCAGGACGGCTCGCGAGCAACACGACGCGATCTCCCAAGCGAACGGCTTCGCGCACGTTGTGGGTCACGAAGATCACCGTCTTGTGGGTTCCTCGCCACACCGTCTCGAGTTCGTCGTGCAGACGGTCGCGGGTCATCGCGTCGAGCGCGCCGAACGGTTCGTCCATCAACAGGACCTCGGCGTCCTGGGCGAGAGCCCGGGCCAGAGCGACCCGCTGGCGCATGCCGCCCGAGAGCTCGTGCGGACGCTTCTTGTCGAAGTCGCCGAGGTGCACCATCGCGAGGAGCTCGTCGGTCCGGGTCCGGCGTCGGTCCTTCGGCGCGCCGTTGAGCTTCAGTGCGAGCTCGATGTTGCCCCGGGCGGTCAGCCACGGGAACAGGGCCGCCTCTTGGAACATCAGACCCGTGCGTTCGGCCTGGACGCTCACCTTCCCCGATGTGGGCTGGTCGAGCCCGGCCACGATGTTGAGCAGCGTGCTCTTGCCGCAACCCGAGGCGCCGAGCAAGCAGACGAACTCGCCCGGCGCCACGTCGAGACTGATGTGATCGAGTGCCGCGACCGAGGCGCGACCGGACCCGAACACTTTCGAGACGTCGACGATCGCGACCGCCGACGCGGGATGGGTTCGCGGTCCGAGCTCGGTTACCAGACTCACGAGGCTATTGCCGGCTTGCCGGCCGCTTGCAAGACGGCGTTGAGCTGCGTGAGGTCGAAGATCTGGCCGAGGTCACTGGATTTCAGGAATCCCAGTGACTTGCCGCGGTCGGCGTCGGTCTGCAGCGACGACTTGATCGGGTCGAGCGTGAACGTCACGTGGGCGAACGACGACGCGATGATCGCGGGCTTGAGTGCCTTACCCGACAGCTTCTTCAGACCGTCGTTCGTTTCCTTTTGCGCCTCGGTGGGGTTTGTCTTGATCAGGTCGATCGCATCCGACAGGCCGCTGATGAGGTTCTTGATGACTTCCGGATGCGCTTCGAGGAAGGTCTTCTTGACCATGAGGAGGGTGGTCACGAACTGACCGTTCGGCCACAGCGACGCCTCGTTGACGAGAATCTTTCCACCGCCGTCGGTCACCAGCCGGCTCGCGTACGGCTCGGGGACCCACGCGCCGTCGATGGCGCCGGACTCGAACGCGGTGAGGGTGGTCGAGTTGTCCTCGGGGACGATGGTGACGTCGCCGCCGTCCTTGGTTTCGTGCAGCCCGTTCCGGTTCAGCCAGTAGCGCAGCGCAACGTCTTGCGTGTTGCCGAGCTGCGGCGTCGCGATCTTCTTGCCCTTCAGGTCGGCGGCGCTGTTGATGCTCGACTTCACAACCAGGTCGGCACCGCCCGAAGCGGTACCGGCGACGATGCGGATGCCACCGTTCGTCTTCTGATAGGCGTTGATCGCCGGGTTCGGGCCGACGAACGAGGCGTCAATCGCGCCGGCGAGCAGAGCGGTCGCCGCCTCGGTGCCGGAGTTGAACGTCTTCAACTCGAGCTTGACGTTCGATCCGAGCTTGGTTGCGAACGAGCCGCTCTGCGCGCCGATGATCGCGGGCGCGTGGGTGACGTTCGGGAAGTAGCCGAGCCGTAGGGTGGTGCTGCCCGACGAGCCGCTCGAGCCGGTCGACGCCTTCGAGCTGCTGGCGCAGGCGGCGAGCGCCAGCGAGGCCACGATGGCGACCGCGAGCGCGGCGAACAGTGGTCGAGTGCGATGCGGCACGAAGTCCCCCATGGACCGAATCCCAACTAAAGAAGTCGACAAACTAGAGTAACCCGGTGGCGGAGTCAAGCCGGACGAACGTTCGGGGAAGCGTGGCGGACCGGTAAGAATCACTTTGTGCGGATTACGGCCAAGGCGGATTACGCGGTGCGGGCGGCGGTCGAGCTGGCGGCCTCCGAGAAATCGGGCAAACCGGTCAAGGGTGAGCACCTGGCCGGTCTGCAGCAGATTCCGCAGAATTTCCTCGAGAACATCCTCACCGAGCTGCGTCGGGCCGGGATCATCCGGACCCGACGAGGCGCCGACGGCGGGTACCAGCTCGCCCGGCCCGCGGCCGAGATCACCGTGGCCGATGTGCTCCGGGCGGTCGAGGGACCGCTCGCCGCCGTGCAGGGCGTGCGGCCCGACCAGCTCTCGTACGGGGGCGCCGCCGAGCGCCTGCCCGAGGTGTGGGTCGCGCTGCGCGCCAGCCTCCGTGACGTCCTCGAACACGTGACGCTCGCCGACATCGCCCGCGGGCGCCTGCCGACGGCGGTGAAGGATCGCACGCGCCCTAAGGACGCGTGGCGGCCGCACTGAGAGACTGAGCATCCGTGCTGATCTTCTTCGCGGCCGTGTTCGTCGTCGTCGCCCTGGTCGCGGGCGCGGCCTGGTTCCAGTACAAGGCGCGCCAGACCCGCCTGCGCGCGGTCGCCGCGCTCGCCCGGCAGGTCGGGTTCACGTTCACGAGAGCCGACGACGATCACCTGGTCGATCTGCCGTTCGGATTGTTTTCGCGCGGCAACGGTCGCCGGGTGGAGCTGGTGATGTCGGGTGCGCACAACGGCGTGCCGATGCGGATTTTCGACTACTGGTACTACGTCGATTCCGGGCGCGACCGCACGTACCACCGGTTCACGTGCGCGCTGGCGACGATCGCGGCCGCGTGCCCGCGTCTGAGGCTCGGCAACGAGAACATCCTCACTCGTCTCAGCGGCGAAGTGGGGCTGCGCGACGTGCAGCTCGAGTACGACGATTTCAATCGACGTTTCCGGGTGAAGTGCGACGACCAGAAGTTCGCGTTCTCGCTGCTCGACGGGCGGATGATGCAATGGCTGCTCGTTGCGGAGCACTTCGACACCGTCGAGGTCGACGGACCGTGGGTGCTACTCGTGCACGCGAGGCTCGCTCCTGCGCAGTGGCTGGATCTCGGGACCTGGCTGGATCAGTTCGCGCGCCAGATCCCGGACGTCGTCTACTCGTCGTATCCGCCGCGTTGAGCGCGTATCGGTCCCGCTGAGCGCGTAGCGTGGATGCTCGTGCAGGCCGTGAGGACCCCGTGATCGGCGTTCTCGTGATCATCGCGATCGTCCTGCTCGGGGTGGGGTGGTTCGCCACCTACAACCGGCTGGTCCACCTCCGGAACCTGGCCCGGGAGTCGTGGCGCGACGTCGACACCGAGCTCCAGCGCCGGTACGACCTCGTGCCGAACCTGGTCAGCACAGTGAAGGGGTACGCCGCGCACGAGCAGAAGACGTTCGAGGCCGTCACCGCCCAGCGCGCCAACGCCATGGCGGCGGCGCGCCCGCCCGACGAACAGGCGCCGCGCGAGCAGGCGCTCGGACGAGGTGTGGCACAGCTCCTGGCCGTCGCGGAGAAGTACCCGGAGCTGCGAGCCAGCGAGCAGTTCCTCGGCCTGCAGAGCCGGCTCGCCGACACCGAAGACCGCATCCAGGTCGCTCGACGCATCTACAACGCCAACGTGCGGGCCTACGACAGCCTGGTACAGACCTTCCCCGCGCTCATCGTGGCCCGGATGTCGGGATTCGTCGCCCGCCCATACTTCGAGATCGACCCCGTGATCCGCGCTGCCGGCCCCCCGTCGGTCACCTAGAGCACTTGTCAGGTCTGAGGTAGACAAGTACGATACAGGCCGTGCGCTACCTCGACCTTGCCGATGCCCTACGGGCCCGAATCGCCGCCCGAGACGTCGGCGCCGGGGGTGCCCTGGCCGGGGAGCTCGAGCTCGCCCGGGAGTACGGGACCAGCCGGGTCACCGTGCGCCGGGCCCTCGACCTGCTCCGCCAGGAGGGTCTGGTCGCGAGTCGCCGGGGCGCGGGGTGGTTCGCGGCGGTCGATCCGGTGCGCCAACCGCTCGGCCGGGTCACGACGGTGGAGGCCGCGGTCGAATCGGCGGGGGCTCGACCGGGCCGGGAGATCCTCGGATTCGGCTTCGTCGAGGCGCCGGTATCGGTCGCCGACTCGTTGCGCGTCGATCGGGGGTCGGAGGTGCTGCGGGTCGAACGGGTGAACCTGGCCGACGACGAGCCCTTCGCGTTGGTGACGGTCTGGGTGCGCGCCGACGTCGGCGCCGACGTGTCCCGGGCCGACGTCGATCGGGCGACGTTCTACGACCTGCTGCCGCTGCGGGGCGTGGAGCTCGGTTCGGTGCACCAGACGATCACCGCCGAGATCGCGAGCGCGGCGTCGGCGCGGTTGCTCGCGTGCGCGCTTGGCGCGCCGTTGTTGTTGTGCCGACGCGTCACCTTCGAGACGGCCGGCGCGCCCGTCCTCGTGTCGGAGCATCGCTACCCGGCCGACCGCACCACGTTCGAGATCGAGTTCTCGTTGCGAGCAGGAGCCCTCCAACATGCCTGACCAGATCGGATCCCAAGCCGGAGCCGCCACCCCGGACTCGCTCGTCGAGGCTCTGTACGGCAAGTTTCCCGACCGGGTCGCGACCGCGCGAGAACGTCTGGGACGGCCGCTCACCTTCGCGGAGAAGGTTCTCGCGGTGCACGCGGTCGACCCACAGGGCGTCGGCTGGACGCGCGGCGTCGACTACGCCGATTATCGGCCCGACCGCGTTGCATTGCAGGACGCGACCGCGCAGATGACGCTGCTGCAGTTCATGCTCGCGAAGATGCCGACGGTCGCAGTGCCCACGACGGTGCACTGCGACCACCTCATCCAGGCGCGCGTTGGCGCCGACGACGACATGGTCGTCGCACTCGACACGAACCGCGAGGTGTACGAGTTCCTGCGTGCGGTCTCGGCCAAGTACGGGATCGGGTTCTGGAACCCCGGCAGCGGGATCATCCACCAGGTGGTGCTCGAGAACTACGCGTTCCCGGGCGGGATGATGGTCGGCGCCGACTCGCACACGCCCAACGCGGGTGGGCTGGGCATGATCGCGATCGGCGTTGGGGGCGCTGACACGGTCGATGTGATGGCCGGGTGGCCGTACAACACTCGGGTTCCCAAGCTGATCGGGGTGCGGCTCACAGGCGAGCTTTCCGGCTGGACCGCGGCGAAGGACGTCATCTTGAAGGTCGCCGGCCTGCTCACTGTGAACGGTGGCACCGGCGCCATCGTCCAGTACTACGGCTCGGGCGCGCAGTCGATCTCGGCGACGGGCAAGGCCACGATCTGCAACATGGGCGCCGAGATCGGCGCCACGTGTTCGCTCTTCGCGTACGACGACAACACTGCGAAGTACCTGAAAGCGACGGGGAGAGAGGCGCTCGCGGATCTGGCCGACCGCTACGGCGAGTACCTCGTTGACGACCCGGAGGTCGAGGTCGATGCCGACCGGTACTTCGATCGCGTCGTCGACATCGACTTGTCGACGCTGGAGCCCCATCTCGTCGGCCCGAACACGCCCGACCTCGATCGTCCGGTGTCGGAAGTCGCCGCCGACGCGGCGCGTCTGGGCTACCCGACCGAGGTGTCGGCCGCGCTCGTCGGCTCGTGCACGAACTCGTCGTACGAGGACATCGGTCGCGCCGCGCACCTGGCCCGCCAGGCCGCGGCGCGTGGGCTGCGCGTGAAAGTTCCTCTGATGGTGACGCCGGGATCGGAACAGGTGCGCGCGACGATCGAGCGCGACGGTCTGCTCGCCGATCTCGAAGCAATCGGCGCGACTGTGCTCGCGAACGCGTGTGGTCCCTGCATCGGGCAGTGGCGGCGCGACGACGAAACCCACCGGGCGGCCGCGGGACCGAACGTCATCGTCACGACGTTCAACCGTAACTTCCCGGGCCGCAACGACGGCAACAAGAACACGCTCGCCTTCATCGGATCGCCGGAGACGGCGGTCGGCATGGCCCTGAGCGGGAAGCTCGACGGGTCGTTCCTCGACGAGTTCGACCCGCCCGTGGCCGACGACCTGCCGGCACGCGGCTTCGATCGCGGCGCGAGCGGATTCTCGGCGCCGCTCGCCGACGGGAGCGCGGTCGCGGTGGCCGTCGCGCCCGGCTCCGACCGGCTCGAGCTGCTCGAACCGTTCCCGGCCTGGGACGGCCACGACATCCGAGGTCTTCGGGTCTTGCTGAAGTCTCGGGGCAAGTGCACGACCGACCACGTGTCACCGGCCGGGAAATGGCTGGCGTACCGCGGTCACCTGACGAACATCTCCCAGAACCTGTTCCTCGGCGCGGTGAACGCCTTCGCCGACGGAGAACCGGGGACGGGCGTCGACGCTCGAGACGGTTCGGTCAAGCCGTTGCCGGAGCTCGCGCGCGACTACAAGCGAAGTGGCATCGAGTGGATCGCGATCGGCGACGACAACTACGGCGAAGGCTCGTCGCGTGAACACGCGGCGATGGAACCGAGGTTCATGGGCGGGCGGGCCGTGTTGGCGCGGTCGTTCGCTCGCATCGCCGAGGCCAACCTGAAGAAGCAGGGAGTGCTCCCGCTCACCTTCGCCGACCCGGCCGACTACGACGAGATCCGGGTCGACGACGTCGTCGACATCGACGGGCTCGCCGGGTTGGCGCCCGGCCGCTTCGTCAGCGTCGTTGTGCATCACGCCGACGGTTCGATCCGGGCGTTCACCGCGAACCACACGCTCTCCGACGAGCACATCGACTGGTTCCGCGCCGGATCCGCCCTCAACCTCCTCGCCCAACGTCCCTGACCAACAAAAGCCCACCAGCAAAAGCCCACCAGCAAAAGCCCACCAACAAAAGCCCACCAACAGTTGTGCGAGTTTTCAACGCATAGTGCTTATTTCTCGCCCTACAGTTGGTGGAGATTTGAGCGGTCAGGCGTGGCGGGTGAGTTCGGCGTCGAGGTCGAGGCGCTTGGTGATGGCCTCGTGCTCCATGTCGCCCCACTGCTCGCGAGGCACCATCCACATGACCTCGAACTCGTTCCCGTCGGGGTCTTTTCCGTAGAGCGACTTGGTCACGCCGTGGTCGCTCTCGCCGACGATCGAATTCAGGCGGACGAGCCGCTCCCGGATCTCGGCGAGGTCGAGGATCGTGTCGACCTGCCAGGCGAGGTGGTACAGCCCGACGCGGCCGGCCTCGGGGAGGGGAGCCTGGAGCCCGAGAGAGAACAGGCCGAGGTCGTGGTGGTTCTCGGTGCCGGCAGCGCGCATGAAGACGGCCGCCCCCTCGCCGTAGTCGGCGAGCACCTCGAACCCGAATGCTTCCTCGTAGAACGCGGCGGCCCGGCGCGCGTCGCGCACGTAGAGCACCGCGTGATTGAGCCGGCGAACCGTTGCCGTCATCGGACCCTCCTCGTCATGACGTGCGTAACCCCCGGAGCCGATCGACGATTCCCGGGAACGCTTCCACAAACCGCTCGACGTCGGCCGGGGTCGACGACCAGCCCACCGAGAGACGAAGCGATCGGTCGGCCTCGACCCCCATCGCCTCCAACACCGGCGACGGTTCCAGCGTTTCCGACGAGCACGCGGAACCGGAGTGGACGGCCACCCCGTGCTGATCGAGGGCAAGGAGGATCGGTTCGGCCTCGACCCCGCCGATGCCGAGGCACAGCACGTTCGGCAGGGATCCGTCGCCGAACCGTTCGATGCCGGTGACGAGCTCGACGACGACCGCGGCGCGCTCGATCAGCATCCGCTGCGCGTCGGCTTCCACGTCGAGGTCGACGGCTGCGCACGCGGCGCCGAAGCCCACCCACGCGGGGACGTTCTCGATGCCGCCCCGGCGGGCGCGCTCCTGCGCACCCCCGACGAGCAGCGGCGGGACCCGGAGCCCCCTGCGCACGAGAAGTGCGCCCGCGCCCAGCGGACCACCGAACTTGTGGGCCGTGACCGAACAGAGATCGGCGCCGAGCGCTGCAAAGTCGACGACGGTGTGCCCGGCCGCGGCGCACGCGTCGACGTGGAGCAGGGCGCCGCGCTCGCCCAACGCGGCCGCGAGCCCGGCGACGGCCTGGAGCGTCCCGACCTCGTGGTTCGCAAGCTGGACGCTCACCAGCGCGGTCTCGGGTCGTACCGCGTTGACGACGTCGTCGCCGGAGAATCGCCCGACCCGGTCGACCCCGACCACCGTGACGTCGTCGGAGCCTCGTGCGATCGCGTCTCGCACACACGAGTGCTCCACGGCGGTCGTCACTACGTGCCGCCCACCGCCCCCCGCGGCGGCGCGGGCCAACGCGCCGACAATCGCGGTGTTCACGGCCTCCGTACCCGACGAGGTGAACACGACCTCGCGCGGTCGCGCGCCGAAGCAAGCCGCCACTTGTTCGCGCGCGTTCTCGAGCGCAACGCGCGTTGTTCGACCCTCGGCGTGCAATCGCCCCGGGTCGCCGAACGAAGACTCGAGGAACGGTCGCATCACAGCGAGTGCCGCGTCGCGCAACGGCGAGGTGGAAGCGTGATCGAGATACGCGCGCGCGACCGCCACGAGGTTGCTACCCGGACACTCAGACGCGCGTGACGCAGTGCTGGTCGCCGTCGGGGCGACTCTCGGTCAGCTGGGGCGAGGTCTCGCCGTAGAGACCTTCGAGCATCCCGCGCACCATTCCGGTGTCAACCGCGCACAGGACGTGAGGCCACTTCTGCGCGGCCTCGCCGAACGGGCAGTGCTCGGAGACGAGCGTGAGGAGATTGCCGCGGGCTTCGGCGTGCGCGGCGAAACCATGCGCGGTCAGCGCGTCGGCGACCGACGCAACCGCGGCCTTGACCGAACGGTGTCCTTCGGTCGGCTCCATGCGCGCCGCGATCGATCGGCCGTAGTCGTAGCCGACCTCCTCGGCGAGGGCGCGGGCTTCGTCGATCGGGAGTCGTTCGAGGGCCCGGGCGAGCAGCGTCGCGAGCAGGTCGTCGCGCTTGGGTGGAAACGAGAGATGGGAGTCGTTGGCCGCGGCGCGGTACCGCTTCGACGGCCGGCCCGCCGACACGTGCCGCTCGAGCTCGACATCGAGGTAGCTCCCGCCCGCGAGCTTCTCGAGGTGGTGGCGGGCGACGTTCGGGTGCAGCGCGAAACGCTCGGCGACCTCGGCCGCCTTGGCTCCGTCGGCCGACGAGCGCACGAACAGGTAGATGTCGCGGCGGGTCGGGTCACCGAAGGCGTTCGTGACCGCCGCGACCGCGGCGCCGAACTCGTCCGCGGTGAGATCTTCGTTGGCCACGATAGGTATTCTACCTATGTCGGTAGTGGAAATACCCCGGAGGCCCTACATGCCCAACGAGGCCCCGAGCGAGTCCCAGGTGCTCGAAGCCCTGCGCCCGGTCGAAGACCCCGAGATCCACCGCTCGATCGTCGAGTTGAACATGGTCCGGGGGATCGAGATCGACGGCGGGAACATCAAGGTCACCATCGCCCTGACTGTCGCCGGGTGCCCCATGCGCACCGAGATCGTCAAGCGGGTCACCGAGGCGGTGGCGCCCCTCGCGGGAGTCGCCCACGTCGATGTCGACCTCGGCGTCATGACCGACGAGGAACGGGCCGCGCTCTCCCAGCAGCTCCAGGGCGGGACCGGCGCGGGCCACGAAGGCCACGAGCACCGGAACAACCCGTTCACCGATTCGAATACCCGGATCATTGCGATCGCCTCGGGCAAGGGAGGTGTCGGCAAGTCGTCGGTCACCACCAACCTCGCGGTGGCGCTGGCCCAGCGAGGCCGCAAGGTCGCCGCCATCGACGCCGACGTGTGGGGCTTCTCCATGCCGCGCATGCTCGGCATCGATCGCCCGCCGACGGTCATCGACGACGTGATCGTCCCGCCCGATGCGAACGGCGTCACGTTGATCTCGATGGGCTTCTTCGCCCGCGAGGACCAGCCGGTCGTGTGGCGCGGACCGATGCTGCACAAGGCCCTCGAGCAGTTCCTCACCGACGTGCACTGGGGCGAACCGGAGTACCTCATCGTCGACATGCCCCCGGGCACCGGCGACATCGCGCTGTCGATGGCGCAGTTCCTCCCGCGGGCCGAGGTCATCGTCGTGACCACGCCGCAGCCTGCTGCGCAGAAGGTGGCCCAGCGCGCTGCGTACATGTCGCGCAAGGTCAACCTCTCGGTCGTCGGCGTCATCGAGAACATGTCGTGGTTCGAATGCGAGCACGGCACCGAGTACCGGCTCTTCGGCGAAGGCGGCGGTCAGGAACTTGCCGATCAGCTCGAGGTGCCGCTGCTCGGCCAGGTCCCGCTCGTTCCCGAGCTGCGGGCGGGAGCCGACAACGGCGAGCCGATCGTGGTGAGCCATCCCGACGATCCCGCCTCGCTGGTGTTCACGGCGATGGCCGAGCGGCTCGACGTCGAGATGGCGCCGAAACGCATCTACCGAACCCAGCTCAAGATCGTCTGACGGCTAGGGTCGAGGCATGGAAGTACGCATCGGAGTCGTCTACACAGCCCGCGAGCTCACCGTCGAGAGTGACGATTCGGTCGACAGCGTGACCGCGACGATCGAGAGCGCGATGTCCAAGGGCGACGCGTTCTTGTGGCTCACCGACAAGAAGGGTCGCCGTATCGGCGTACCGGTCGACAAGATCGCGTACATCGAGATCGTGACCGACGCCGGTGCGCGCAAGGTCGGCTTCGGCGCGAGCTAGCAAACGAACGCCGCCGTGAACGGGCCCGCGCCCGAGTTGCTCGATCGACGGCTCCTCTTCTTCACGGGGAAAGGCGGCGTCGGCAAGAGCACGATGGCCGCGGCCATGGCGTTGTTGGCGGCGAGCATCGGCAAGCGCGTGCTGCTCGTCGAGGTCGATGCCAAGGGCGACATCCCCGCGCAGTTCGAGCATTCGCCCGTCGGTTTCGCGCCCAAGGAGATATATCCCGGCGTCCTCGCGATGGCGATGGACACCGAGGCATCGCTGCAGGAGTACCTGCGGCTCAATCTCCGGGTTCCCGTCATCGGACGGATCGGACCACTCGCGCGCGCCCTCGACTTCGTCGCCACCGCCGCACCCGGCGTAAAGGAGATACTCACGATCGGCAAGATCGTCTGGGAAGTGCGCGAGTCGATCGAGGGCCGGGCCGATTTCGATCTCGTGATCGTCGACGCCGCGGCGACGGGGCACATCGTCGCCCAGCTCGGCGCGGCCGATGCGATCCGGGATCTCGTCGACGTCGGTCCGCTGCGCACCCAGACGCAGTGGCTCTCCGAACTGCTCGCCGATCCCACGGTCACTGCAGTCAACGTCGTCACCACTCCGGAGGAGATGCCGGTCGCGGAGACGATCGAGCTCGTGGAGCGCATCCGCAACGAGGTGAACGTTCCGCTCGGCAGCGTCATCGTGAACCGCGTGCTCCCCGAGCTCTTCACCCGCGCCGACGAGGAGACGTTCGAGGGCCTACGCGCCCCGCACGCGCGCGATCTCCTGACCACCCGGGTCGGCCGGGGCGCGACCGACGTGCTCGACGCGGCCCGGCTCGCGGTGTCGCTGCGCCGCACCGGCGCCACGCACCTCGAGCTCCTCCAACGTGAGGTTGATCTCCCGCTGATGTACGTGCCGTATCTCTTCGTGCGGGCACACGGGCTACGGGTCACACGCATGGTGGCCGACGCGCTCGGTGCGGAGATGGGATTGTGAGCGCGCGCCGAGCTTCGAGCGATCGCCGGGCGAGTACCGAACGCGCCGTCACCTTGGAGCAGCTGTTCGCGGCCAAGGAGATCGTGGTCTTCTGCGGTTCGGGCGGGGTGGGAAAGACCTCGGTCGCAGCCGCGGCCGCGCTGGGCGCGACGGTGCATCTCGGCGGGAAGGTGTTGGTGCTCACGATCGATCCCGCGCGCCGGCTTGCAACCGCGCTCGGTGTGGAAGGTCTCGGGAACCGCGCGGTGCGGGTGGCGCCCGAGGTACTCAAGGCGGCCGGCGTCGACGCGCGCGGTGAGCTGTGGGCCGCGATGCTCGACACGAAGCAGTCGTGGGACGAGCTCGTGTTGCGGCACGCCCCCGACGAAGAGACGGCTTACCGAATCCTGGACAACCGCCTCTACACGAACCTCACTGCACGCTTCGTGCAGAGTCACGACTACATCGCGATGGAACGTCTCTTCGAGATCCACGCGAGCGGCGAGTACGACCTGATCGTGATCGACACCCCGCCGACGCGCAACGCGATCGACTTCCTCGACGCGCCCGCACGCATGGCCGACTTCTTCGGCGGACGCTTGTTGCGCTGGCTGACACTGCCGTACCGCGTCGGCGGCAAGCGTGGAACGCGCATGCTCAACGTGGCGAGTCGACCCTTTTACCAAATGGCCGACCGCATTCTGGGCAGCAAGTTCTTGCAGGACATCGCCGAGTTCTTCTTGAACTTCCAATCGATGTACGACGGGTTCGTGACCCGAGCGAAAGCGGTCGAGAGGCTGTTGCACGACAAGCGCACGACGTTCGCGGTGGTCACCACGCTCGAGGCCGCGCCGCTCCACGAAGCGGAACGCTTCTGCGCAACGTTGATTGAGCGCGACTTCCATCTTGGCGCATTGATCCTCAACAAGACCCTGCCGGATACGTTGCGTGATCCCGATGGGGCCGCGGCCGCGACCGCGTGCATCGACGACGCCGGTCCGATCGCCGACGCGCTGCTCGACCCGAACGAGCTCGCCCTCGCGGATCGCGACCGCATCGCCCGGGTGTTGCGAACGGTAGGGGAGTCGTACCGGAACTTCTCGGTGGTCGCGATGCGTGAAGCCGAGTTGCGGGCCGAGTTGGCCCGCGTCCCCGACGTCGTGGCTCGCATTCCAACCTTCTCCGACGACATCAGCGACGTCGAGGGTCTCGACGCGATCAGCCGGTACCTCTTCAAGGGTCCAGGCGCATGAGCACGCTCGAAGGACTCGCGCTCTCCCGCACCGCACTCTCGGGCGCTGACCTCGTGCACATGGAACGGCTCGTGTCCACGTGGCGGCACCTGGCCGACCTGTCCTTCGCCGACCTCTTGTTGCTGGCGCCGATCACCGGTGAGGAAGGCCACCGGTTCGTCGTGCTGGCCCAGGTCCGGCCGGTCACGGGCCAGACGAACTATCCGCAGGATCTGGTCGGGAACGTCGTCGACGAGGTTGAGCGACCCCTCTACGCCCGCTGCTGGCGCTCGGCCGACATCGTGCGGGGCGACACCTCCGCGCTGGGGTCGAAGGACCGGGTGCGGGTGCAGGTGATCCCGGTGCGGCGCGAGGACCGACTGATCGGCATCGTGACCCGGGAAGAGTCGATGACGCTCGCCCGCCGATCCGGAGAGCTCGAGCGTACCTACTTCGACGTGTTCGACCGCTTCGCCCGGATGATCGCCGACGGCACTTTCCCCTTCGACGTCGACGAGGTCGAGATGGAGAGCGCCCCGCGTGTCGGTGACGGTGTGATCGTCATCGACGCGGAGACGCGGGTGAAGTTCGCCAGCCCGAACGCGGTCAGCTCGTTGCACCGCATGGGCATTCACGCGTACGCGCAGTCGCAACGACTGATCGACGTGGGCTTCGACGACACCGCGGCGCGCAGCGCAATGCTCTTGCACCTTCCCGTCGCCGAGGAGATCGAGCGCGACGAGGTATCGGTGTTGGTGCGCGTGCTCCCACTGGTCGATCAAAAGCGACCTGCGGGCGCACTCGTGCTGCTCCGGGATGTCAGCGACCTCCGACGCCGTGACCGGCTGCTGCTCTCCAAGGATGCGACGATCCGCGAGATCCATCACCGAGTGAAGAACAACCTCCAAACGATTGCATCGCTGTTGCGCCTGCAGGGCCGCAGATTGCAATCGCCCGAAGGCCGCATTGCATTGGCCGAGTCCGAACGCCGGATCCGGTCGATCGCGATCGTGCACGAGACGCTGTCGCGTGAAGCCGGCGACGTGGTCTCGCTGAACGAGATCGTGCGTCCGCTCGCCCGGCTCGTCGAAGACACGGCCTCGTCACCGGAGCACACGATCCGATTCAAGGTCGAAGGCGACGCCGGCGAACTGCCCGGCGAGGTGGCGACGCCGCTCGCGGTCGTGCTCAACGAGTTGATGCAGAACGCCGTCGATCATGCGTTCCCTCCGAATGCCGGCCCCGGGAGCGCAGGCGAGGCGCTCGTCGAGGTGACGCTCGGTCGCACCGACGGCTACGTCGAGATCGAGGTGCGCGACAACGGAACCGGTCTGCCCGACCAGTTCACGATGGAAGGGTCGAGCGGGCTGGGGCTGTCGATCGTGCAGGCCTTGGTCACGAGCGAGCTGCAGGGCTCGATCGAGATGCACGACGACCATGGCACGTCGGTGCGCGTGCGGGTTCCCGTCGAGATGCCCCTCTAAGCGAGACGAGTGGCGGAGACGGCGACGTCGAGGCCCTTGCGGAGCCGACGCCGTTCGTCCTCGGTGGTCCCGCCCCAGACGCCCGCTTCCTGGTTCGTCGCCAGGGCGAACTCGAGGCACTGTCCCATGACCGGGCACTCTTGACATACCTGCTTGGCGGCGTCGATCTGATCGAGCGCCAGGCCGGTGGTCCCGATCGGGAAAAAGAGCTCAGGGCTGGTGTCGCGACAAGATGCCTTGTCCCGCCAATCCTCCGCGTCCCAGTCATGGGTTCGAATCCAGGTCAACGCCACTTGTGTTCCCCCCTGTTGGGTCGCATAGCTATGGCGGCCACGCCAAGAACTGTGCGCCCGGTCCACAAAGAATCCCCACTGCCTCTCTTGCGAGGCTTGTGCAGGCTACGGCTCCTTTCGGTCATCGGCAAGAGCTCTGACCAGGTCTTTCGTGCTCCGGACTGGAACGTGTTCCCGTCCCCGACCGTCCCTAGGCTGGCGGCCATGCCGCAGATTCCCCTCATTTTGGGTCATCGAGGAGCGTCGAACGCCCGGCCCGAAAACACCCTCGCCGCGTTCGCCAAGGCTCGTGAGCTCGGGGCCGACGGCGTCGAGCTCGACGCCCGCCGGACGAGCGATGGCGAGGTCGTCGTGCATCACGATCCGCACGTCGAAGGCTTCGGCCTCATCGCGGCGGAGCCGTTGGCGACCCTGCGCGCCGCGCACCCGGAGATCCCGTTGCTCGCCGAGGCACTCGTGACGTGCGCCGGGATGATCGTCAATGTCGAGATCAAGTGTCTGCCCTGGGAGCCCGATGCCGACGCTCCCGATCGCGTTGTCGTGCACGCCGTCGTGGAGGTGCTGCGCGCGAACGTGTCGGCCGCGTCGGCCGACGTGATCGTGTCGTCTTTCGATATCGGTTCGATCGACGCGTGCCGTGCGATCGCGCCGGAGTTTGCCACGGGTTGGTTGACGAGTGGTCAAGAAATATCGAGCGCGGCGCCACTCGCGCTCGCGCACGGGCACGCGTGGCTCAACCCCGATCGCGCCTTTGCGTTGCGCGCCGGGAAGGCGGGAATCGACGAGGCGCACGAGTCGGGGTTGCGTGTCAGCGTGTGGACCGTCGATGCGGCCGCCGACATCAGTGCGCTGGCGACTGCGGGCGCCGACGCGATCATCACGAACGTTCCCGATGTCGCCGTCACGACCTTGCACGAACAGATCAGGGAACGACGACGGTGAGCGCGTCGGGCTCGTACTCGATGTCGAGCTGTTGAGTGTCGCCGACGTCGTCGCCGTCGACCTGGTAGGCGAACGGGTCGCCGCTCCGCACCTGGATCCGGTGCACGTCGTGACGATGGTCGATGCCGTTCCGGTGAGCCAGGAACTTGCCCGACCGCATCGCCGAGCCCGCGCCGCCGAGCAGAGTGAAGGCGTCGAGGGCGCGAAAAGCCGTTACGGCGAGGGGCGTTTCGAGCCGGGCCGCGGGCGCGACCGCGAGGGGGAGTCGCCCGAGAAATGTGTACGGGTCGGTCTTCGAGACGATCACGAAACGGGCGCCTTCGATGACCTCGCCGGTGTCGAGCTCGAGGTCGAGCCGGGTCCGAGTGCCCTCGTGCCGGAAGAATGCCTCGAACGCGGCCGCGATATGCAACGGGTGGGAGAAGTGGCGCTTCAACTCACCGTAACGCTCGACACGCCGGATGACGGCTGCGTCGAAGCCGATGCCGGTGTTGAAGAGGAAGGGCCGCCGGTTCACGCGGCCGACTCCGATGCGTTTTGTCGATCCTCGCCCGAGCGAGCGCAGGAGCTCGCCGGTCGCGTCGATGACGTCGGTGGAGAAGCCGAGCGTGCGCGCGTACACGTTCGTGGAACCGCCCGGCAGCGGTGCGAGCGCCGTCTCGGATTGCAATAGGCCATCGGCCGCCTCGTTGAGCGTTCCGTCGCCGGCCAGCACGACGACCACGTCGAAGCCGTCGTTGGCGGCCGCGTGCGCGAGTCGGGTTGCGTGGCCGCGGCGCGAGGTCTCTGCCACCTCGACCTCGTGCTGCGCGGCCAGCAGCTTGCGGATCATCACGCGTTTGCGGGCGGTCACCGACGACGCCGTGGCGTTGACGAGGAGAAGGACCCGCATCGCCGGAGGGTAGTGGCGGCCGGGTCGTAGGCTCGCACGCCGTGCCGGCCCGCGACACCCCTGCAGCACGCGCGATACGAGACGATCTTGTCGCGTTGGCGGCCGAGATCGTCTCGTGTCGCGCGTGCCCGCGTCTCGTCGAATGGCGGGAACTGGTCGCGATCGAGAAGCGGGCCTCGTTCCGGGACGAGGAGTACTGGGGCCGGCCGGTACCGGGATTCGGTGACCCGGGCGCCCGGCTCGCCATCATCGGCCTCGCCCCCGCCGCGCACGGCGCCAACCGTACGGGTCGGGTCTTCACCGGCGACCGGTCGGGCGACTTCCTGTTCGCGGCGATGCACCGCACCGGGTTTGCGAATCAGGCCGAATCGGTCCGCATCGGTGACGGTTTGCAACTCCTCGACGCGTACGTGGCCGCCGCGGTCCGATGCGCGCCACCTGCGAACAAGCCGACTCCTCTCGAGCGCGACACCTGCATGCCGTATCTCGTGCGTGAGCTCCGACTGCTGACGCGCGCACGGGTGATCGTCGTGCTCGGCGCGTTCGGGTACGAGGCCACGTGGGCGACGCTGCGCGCGGCCGCGCTCCCGGGCGTCGAGCTACCGGCGCGGCGTCCGCGCTTCGGTCACGGCATCGAGGTGCCGTGTGGTGTTGTGACCATCGTCGGTGCATTCCACCCCAGCCAGCAGAACACGTTCACGGGAAGACTCACACCGTCGATGCTCGACGACGTGTTCGTGCGCGCCCGCACCTTGATCGACATCACTTGACGAGGGCGAGTAGCTCGCCGATCCCGTAGATCAGCGAAACGATGCCGAGCGCGGCGCCGACGCTGTAACGGAGGACACGGTCGGACACCTTGATCGTGAAGCGCGCGCCGATGCGTGCACCGGGGATCACGCCGATCGAAAGTGCGATCGCGAACGTCCAGTCGATATGGCCGAGGTACCAGTGCGTGAGCGTGCCCGGGATCGCGAAGATGCCGACGCACGCGAGCGATGTCGCGATCGTCGGTTTCAACGGCAGACCGACCCACGCCGAGAAGGCGGGGACCATGATGATTCCGCCGCCCACGCCGAGCAGCCCCGAGAGCGCACCCGCGGCGAGCCCGATCGTCGCCAGTCGCCACCATTCGTCGTTGACGGGCGCGCCGGACCGCAGGAGTGTGCGCGAGGCCGGGAAAGCGGTCCGGTAGGCCGTGTACGCGACGAGCGCTGCAGTCAGGATCATCAACGCATGGCCGTTGCCCGGTACAGCATCCGAGAGCCGGGACCCGACGATGGAAGCGGGAACACCGAACGCGGAGGTGTAGAGCACGACGTGGGGGAGGATCATGTTCTCCCGCCGGTAGCGGAGCGACCCCGCGATCGACGACGGGAGGATCGAGGGCAATGTGGACCCGATCGCCTGCAGCGCCGTTGCGCCGAGGGCGCGGATCGCGGGCGTGGAGACCACGGCCCCGCCGATGCCGAACATGCCCGACAGCACGCCCGTGGCCACGCCGACGAGCAATGTGATCGCGAACTCGAGCCAGACCGGCACCGGGGGACGGTACCTCCCGTACTGCAGAACCCCCGGACTGCGGGTTCCGCGCGAAGTACCCTTGCAGCATGACGAGCGACCTCGACCTCCGCGGCGTCTGGGTGCCACTCATCACGCCGTTCGACGCGCACGGTGCCGTCGACGTCGGCGCGATCGAGCGCCTGTGCCACGAGTATTCGGCCGCGGGGGTGAGCGGTATCGTCGCCCTCGGAACCACGGGTGAAGCGAGCTCGCTCTCGGCTGACGAGAAGAAAGCCGTCATCGACGCGGTGGTACACGCGTGCGCCGACGCGGGGACGCGCGTGATCGTCGGCACGGGCTCGAACAACACCGACGCGACGATCAGTGCGACGGTCGCGCTCGGCGAGATCGTCGGCGTCGTCGGCGCACTCGTCGTGGTGCCGTACTACGTGCGACCGTCCGTCGAAGGAATCGTCGCGCACTACCGGGCCGTCGCGGCTGCGAGCCCGGTCCCCGTGATCGCCTACAACGTCCCCACGCGCACCGGGCGCGACCTGGGCGCCGCGGGCCTGCTGGAACTGGCGCAGGTCGCAAACGTCGCCGGCGTGAAGCAGGCGGTCGCGACGCTCGACGTCGACACTCTCGAGGTATTGGCCAACGCACCCGACGGATTCGGGGTCCTCGGCGGCGAGGACACGCTCTTGTTCCCGATGATGTGCATGGGTGCGGTCGGCACGATCTCCGCCGCCGCTCACCTGTGCACGGAGCGGTTCGTGGCGATGATCGAGTGCGGGCTCGCGGGGAAGATCGAAGACGGTCGGGCCCACGCCGAGGCCCTGCTGCCGGTGATTCGCGCCGCCTACGTCGATCCGAACCCGGCCGTGTTCAAGGGCGTCCTGCACGCCCAGGGCCGGATCCCGACCCCCGACGTTCGGCTGCCGCTGACCAACGGATCGGCCCCTGCGATCGAGCGCTGTCTCGATGCGGTCGCCCACGCGTCACACCCGTAGCCTCGAGGGCGTGTCGCGCCGTACCGCCTGGTTCCTGATCGCGCTCTGTGCGTGGTCGCTGTACATCTGGATCACGCTCATCGTGATCATCGGTCGTCAGGACCACCCGCTCAGCTTCAAGGTCGTCCACGACACCTTGGCCGTCATCTCGATGGCCTTCGGCATCGGCGCCGGTTACGTCGGTATCCGCGCCCTTCGCTCCCGCTGACAAAGTCCACCAACAGTTGTCAGAGATATCCGCGCATAGTGCGGAGAAGTCCGACAACTGTTGGTGGCGTGTTGCGCACGAGTACCAGTTCAGGGCTTGGCACAAGGCGACACCGGTGTTCCCGGGAACTTGGGTGACCGAGCGGGATCGAACAGAGTGGGCACGCTGTTCGTGATGATGGTGTCGACGCCTTCGGAGTGTGCGTAGCGCTGTCGCACCGAGCCGACTGGGCGATTCGGCCGGAGGATGACCCGGAGGGACTCCGGGAGATCCGACGGTTTCGTCCTCTCCACGAGCGCCGGCTGATCGGAGAAGTCCTTCTTGAAGACGGCGTAGGCGTCGGTCGTCGTGACGTATCGAACCGAACGGACGTCCGGGTCACGTCGCAGCGCGTACAGGACGGCGCTCGCGTACTCGGGGGCGACACCGACCCGCATGAAGATCTCGAGGTCGACGCCCAGGTTGGTGGCGGAGGCGTCGTACGCGGTCGCCCGGGCGCCGAGCGCCCGCTGCAGACCGTCGTGGATGTCGGTACCCGGCGTCGAGGCGTCCACCGCGTATCCGTCGTTCGTCTGGAGCGCGCACAAGCCGACGTTCGGCACGAAGCGCAGCGAGCCCGACGAGCGATCGGAGCGGTGAACGAGTGCGTACCTTTCGACGAGCGGCGACGAATCCAGCACGAGCTTCGCTTCGGGCGTCGCGGGCACGACGATCGCGTCGATGTGCGTGATCTCGTCGGAGGGGACCTCTTTGCTCGGGACTCCGGCGACGTGGATCTTCCCGGAGGTGTGGTGTGCGATCACGGCGACAGCCGCGAGCCCGAGGCAGACTGCGAGAGTCGCGGCGATTGCCGACGTGACGACGTGCCGCCGGCGTTCGCGACGGCGGAGTGCCTCGACGTTGCCTGCGAACGGCGTCATCTCGTCGGCGAGCGTGGTGAGCTCGTCCTTCAGCTCATCGAGGTGCATCGTCGTCCTCCGTGTCGTCGAGCTCGACGCGCATGCTCTGCATCGCCTGGTGCAACGTGGCTTTCACGGTCCCGATCGCGCAGCCCATCGCGTCGGCAACGTCGGTGAGGGGGAGATCGGCGAGGTAGCGCAGGATGACCGCCTCGCGTTGGCGGGGTGGGAGCATCGCGATGGCTTCGCGCACCGAGACGCGGGTCGCGACCGGGCTCGTGTTGTCGGCCGGTACCGCGGGGTCCGGTGTGCGACCGCGCCGCCGTTCGGTGCGACGCCAGTGGTCGCGCATCGTGTTCATGGCGACGACGTAGACCCAACTGTCGGGTCGATCCATCGACCGAACTTTGCGCCAGTGTCGCAACGCGCGCGCGAAACCCTCCTGGGTGGCATCGTGGGCCAGCTCCCGGTCGCCGCCGGCGAGGGTGAGGGCGCGGGCGATCCGGTCGAAGTAGGTCCCGTAGAACTGATCGAACTCCCACCCGGCCATCGCGAGGGAAACGCTACGGGCCGCCGAAAGGTTTAGCTCGATCTCAGGAAGCGGGCTTGATGGCGAGGTCGAGGAGCGCTTGTTGCTCGGCGTCGTGCACGGTCGAGCTGCCGCTGGCGGGGCTGGGGCTCTCGGCCCGGGCGACGACGTCGACGGGTCGGCCGGTCGCGATCTCCTCCAACCGCCGCCGGGCGAAGTAGCGCGCGCCCATGTTGCCCGGCTCCTCCTGGGCCCAGAACACGGCGGCGTCGGGATGGCGGGCGAGTGCGGCCGCGATCTCTTCGCGCGGCCACGGGTACAGCTGCTCGATGCGAACGACGGCGACGGGCGCGCTCTGGGCGTCGCGGCGCGCGATCAGCTCCTGGCCGAACTTCCCGCTGCAGAAGATGACCCGGTTGACCTCGGCGGGCGGGTTCGGGTCGTCGAGCACGGGCTGGAAGCCGCCGCCGGTGAACGCCGAGACCGGCGACGCGGTGACCGGCATGCGCAGGTAACGCTTCGGCGTCATCACGATCAGCGGCTTGCGGTTGGCGTCGTGCACCTGGCGCCGGAGCACGTGGAAGTACTGCGCAGCGGTGGTGGGATACACGACCCGGATGTTGTCCTGGGCACAGAGCACGAGGAAGCGCTCGAGCCGGGCCGAGGAGTGCTCGGGGCCCTGACCTTCGAAGCCGTGCGGCAAGAGCATGACGAGGCCGCTGTGCTGACCCCACTTGTCCTCCGCGGCGACGATGAACTGGTCGATGATCGTCTGAGCGCCGTTGTCGAAGTCGCCGAACTGCGCTTCCCAGCACACGAGCGCGTCCTGATCGGAGACCGAGTAGCCGTACTCGAAACCGAGTGCCGCGAACTCGGAGAGGACCGAGTCGTAGATCATGAACGGCGCGGCTTCGGTGCCGAGGTGGGCGAGGGGCGTGTACTCCTCTTCGGTCCGGTGCTCGACGATCGTCGCGTGGCGTTGGCTGAAGGTTCCCCGCCGTGTGTCCTGGCCGGCCACGCGCACCGGTGTGCGTTCGAGCAGCAGCGAGCCGAACGCGAGCGCTTCGCCGAGCGCCCAGTCGACCTGGTCGCTGTCGAACGCGGTTCGCCGCGCCGCGAGGATGCGCGCGAGCTTCGGGTGCGGTTCGAATCCGTCGGGGAACGTCGTGAGCGCGGTCACGATCTCATCGAGCCGCTCCCGTGGGACCCCGGTGTCGACGTGCGAGGGCGTCGGGTCGGGCAGGCTCGTCGCGACGGTCGCGCGCGGTCGCGCGCTCGTCTTGGTCTCGTCGAACGCGTCTTCCATCCTTGACCGGAAGTCGTCGAGCGCGTGCTCCGCGTCTTCGAGGGTGAGGTCGCCCCGGTTGACCAGCAACTCCGTGTAGAGCTTGCGGATCGAGCGGCGCTTCCCGATGACCGCGTACATCCGCGGCTGGGTGAACGCGGGCTCGTCGCTCTCGTTGTGCCCGTAACGCCGGTAGCAGACCATGTCGACGACGACGTCTTTTTGGAACACCTTGCGGAAGTCGTTTGCCAGACGAATGGTTCGGACCGAGGCTTCCGGATCGTCGCCGTTGACGTGGAAGATGGGGGCCTGAACCGCCTTGGCGATGTCGGTTGCGTACACGGTGGATCGGGCGAAGCCGGGAGTGGTCGTGAAGCCGACCTGGTTGTTGACGACGATGTGCATCGTCCCGCCGACGTCGTAGCCGGGAAGTTGGGAGAGATTGAGTGTCTCCGCCACGACACCTTGGCCCGCGAACGCCGCGTCGCCGTGAATCAGGATCGACAGCACCCGGCAGCACTCGGTGTCGCCCAGCCGGTCCTGCTTGGCCCGGGCCATCCCCTCGGCGACGGGATCGACCGCTTCGAGGTGACTCGGGTTCGCGGCGAGCGTGACGTTGATCGTCGCCCCCGACGCGGCCGCGAACTTGCCGGTCGCGCCGACGTGGTACTTCACATCGCCGGAGCCCTGGGGAACGCTCGGGTCGAGCTCGCCTTCGAACTCGCGGAAGATCTGCTCGTACGACTTGCCGACGACGTTCGCCAACACGTTGAGCCGGCCCCGGTGTGCCATCCCCATCACGACCTCGTCCATCCCTGCGTCGGCGGCGTCGCCGATGAGGAAGTCGAGCATCGGGATGAGCGTCTCCGCGCCTTCGAGGCTGAAGCGCTTCTGGCCGAGGAACTTCGTGTGCAGGAAGCGCTCGAACGCCTCGGCACCGTTCAGCGCGGAGAGGATGCGACGCTTGTCGTCGAGCGTCGTCTCGCTGTGCGTGCCTTCGACCTTGTGCTGGATCCAGGCCTTCTGGTCGGGTTCTTGGATGTGCATGTACTCGACGCCGATGGTGCGTGCGTACGCGTCGCGCAGCACCCCGAGGATGTCGCGCAGCTTCATGGTGTTGCGGCCCGCGAGGCCGCCGGTCGGGAACTCCCGGTCGAGGTCCCAGATCGTGAGGCCCCAGTGGTTGGGGTCGAGCTCCTCGTGCGTACGCGGTTCCTTCAACCCGAGCGGGTCGAGGTTCGCGATCAGGTGGCCGCGCACGCGGTACATGTTGATGAGCTGCTGGACCGCGATGATCTTGTCCTGAGCCTCGACCGACCCTTCGAGCGGCACGCGGTCGGGAGACCAGCGGGCGGGCTCGTACGGAACTGCGAAGCTGGCGAAGATGTCGTCGTAGAAATCGTCGCGGCCCAAGAGCAGGTCGTGGAGCTGGGCGAGGAACTCGCCGCTCTCGGCACCCTGGATGATGCGGTGGTCGTAAGTGCTCGTCAGCGTGACCGTCTTGCTGATGCCGATCTCGGCGAGCGTCTGCGGGTCGGCGCCCTCGTACTCGGGTGGATAGGTGATCGCGCCCACGCCGACGATGACTCCCTGGCCGGGCATGAGTCGCGGCACCGAGTGCAGCGTGCCGATGGTGCCCGGGTTCGTAAGCGACACCGTCGTGCCCGCGAAGTCGTCGACCGTGAGCTTGTTCGTGCGGGCCCGGCGGATCAGGTCCTCGTAGGCCGCATGGAACCCCGCGAAGTCGAGCGTGTCGGCGTTCTTGATGTTCGGCACGAGCAGGGTGCGGGAGCCGTCCGACTTCTGCTGGTCGATCGCCAGCCCGAGGTTGACGTGGGCATGGCGCACGACGCTCGGGGTGCCGTCGACGTCACCGAAGCTCGAGTTCATGTTCGGGACGAGACCGAGCGCGCGCACCACGGCGAAGCCGATGAGGTGCGTGAAGCTGACCTTGCCCCCGCGATCGCGCGCGAGTTGGTTGTTCAGGATCTGGCGATTGATCTCGAGGAGCTTTGCGGGCAGCGTGCGCACCGACGTGGCCGTCGGCACCCCGAGGCTGGCGACCATGTTCTCGACGATGCGTGCCGACGCGCCCCGAAGCGGCCGGGCCGACTCGCCGTCGAGGGTCACCGGTGCGGCGGCCCCGTCGGTCCTGGCTTTCGGAACCGCCGCGGGAGCTAGAGCCGCGGCCGGCGCCGGGACCGGCACGATAGGCGCGGTGACGTCGGCCCGCGGCTGGTAGTCGGCGAAGAACTCGCGCCAACCAGCCGATACCGCGTTCGGGTTCTCGCGGTACAAGTGATACATCTCGTCGATCAGCCCGGCATTGGGACCGAGCTCCGCGAGGCGAGACCGGGCTGGAGTCGCGTCGGTCGTCATCGTGAACGCACCTGAATCATTGCTCCCTCGGGCTCCGCTGCGCTCCGCTTCGTCCGCACGGCATCATTGCTCCCTCGGGCTCCGCTGCGCTCCGCTTCGTCCGCACGGCGTTTTGTTGTCTCCGAGCGTACGACACCCGATCGGCCGACTCGTACCCGCGCGGAGCGCGAAACGAACGCGAATCAGCGCTGGACGAGCTCGCCGAGCCGGAAGGCGAGGTCGAGCGACTGCCGGGCGTTCAACCGCGGATCGCACCTGGTCTCGTACTTGTTCTCGAGCTGTTCGCCCCGCACGTCGTCGCCACCGCCGAGGCATTCGGTGACGTCGTCGCCGGTCAGCTCCACGTGAACTGCGCCGGGCCACACGTCGGCCGTCCGGCATGCTGCAAAAAACTGCTCGACCTCGTGCATGACCGCATCGAAGTGACGGGTCTTGTAGCCGCTCTCGTGGGCGTAGGTGTTGCCGTGCATCGGATCGCACGCCCACACGACGGGATGGTTCGCCTTGGCCACCGCCCGGAGGAGTGGCGGCAACTTCTCCGCGACCTTGTCGGCGCCCATGCGGCTGACGAGCACCAGGCGGCCGGGTTCGCGGTCCGGGTCGAGGCGCCGACACAGCGCGACCGCGTCCTCGGGAGTGGTCTCGGGCCCGAGCTTCACCCCGATGGGGTTCTGCACGCCGGAGAGGAACTCGACGTGCGCGCCGTCGACCTGGCGGGTCCGCTCACCGATCCACAGCAGGTGAGCGGAGCAGTCGTACCAATCGCCGGAGAGGCTGTCGCGCCGGGTCAGGGCTTCCTCGAAACCGAGGATCAGTGCCTCGTGCGACGTGTAGAAGTCGACCTCGTGCAACTGCGCCTCGTGCCCGAGGTCGATTCCGCACGCGGCCATGAAGTGCAGGGCGCGTTCGATCCCGTCGGCCACCTCTTCGTAGCGACGGCCTTCGCGTCTCGACGCGATGAACTCGAGGTTCCACTGGTGCACGCGGTTCAGGTCGGCGAAACCGCCCTTCGTGAACGCGCGCAGCAGGTTGAGCGTCGCCGCGGCCTGGTTGTAGCCGCGCAACATGCGTTGAGGATCGGGACGCCGCGCCATCGCTTCGAACGCGAAGTCGTTGACGATGTCGCCGAAGTACGACGGAAGCTCCTGCCCGTTGCGCGTCTCCACCGGTGACGAACGGGGCTTCGCGAACTGGCCCGCGATCCGACCGACCTTCACGGTCGGTACGCCGGTGCTGTACGTCAACACCACCGACATCTGCAAGATGACCTGGAGCTTGTCGCGGATGTTGTCGGCGGTGAATTCGTCGAACGACTCTGCGCAGTCGCCCGCGTGGAGCAGGAAACCATCGCCCTTGCTCACGGCCGCGAGCGACTCCCGCAGCGTTCGGGCCTCGCCCGCAAACACGAGCGGGGGCATCTTGCGGAGCTCGGCGTCGACCCGAGCGAGCGCGTCGGCGTCGGGCCACTCAGGCTGGTGCGCAGCCGCGCGGCGACGCCAGCTCGCGGGTTCCCAGTCGAAGGTGCCGAGCGGCACGGGCGCGCTCATCGCTACAGGTACGCGCCGGGGATGCGTTGTTCGCCGCCACCGCCACCGCCACCGCCACCGCCACCGCCACCGGCGCCGCTGCCGACGTCGAGCGAGCGCCGATTGCGCATCTCCTCGAACTGACGCTGCGCTTGCATCTGCTGGGTGAACAACGTGGCCTGGATGCCGTGGAAGAGGCCTTCGAGCCAGCCGACGAGCTGCGCCTGGGCGATCCGCAGTTCCGCGTCGGTCGGCGAGTCGCTCGAGAACGGCAACGTGACCGCGGCGAGCTCTTCTTGGAGGTCGGGGGAGAGGATCTCCTGGAGCTCGTGGATCGAGCGTTCGTGGATCTCCTTGAGCAACTTGCGGCCGGCGTCGTCGAGCGGCGCGCGGCGGGCCTCGTCGAGGAGCGCGCGCACCATCGCCGCGATGCGGATCAGCTTCGTCGGCCGCGCGACCTGCTCCTCGCCCTCGGTCGAGGCTTCGGGCAGCATCATCGGCAGGTCGACGACTTCGGGCGTCACTGCGCCTTCGGAGCCGTCAGGTCGCGGAGGGATCTGGGTCACGATTGCGAATGGTACCGGCCGGACCGGTGTGTTCCCGGAGCGTTTGGGTCGGACGAGGGCGGTCTCGCGCCCGGTTCAGACGAGGGCGGTCTTGCGCCGGGGCGCCGGACCGTCGAGGGCCACGAGGTTCGCGAGGCGGGGATCATTCGAGAAGACCTCGATGATCGGCTCTCGCATCCCGAGCCTGCGCTGGAGCCGCTCGACCTCGAGCTCCTGATCCCAGAGCACGAACGTCACGACCATGCCTTCGTTCCCGGCGCGGGCCGTGCGGCCCGAGCGGTGCACGTACGACTTGTGCTCCTCCGGCGGGTCGTAGTGCACGACCACATCGACGTCGTCGACGTGGATGCCGCGGGCGGCAACGTCGGTCGCGACCAGCACCCCGTGCTCGTCGTTCTGGAAGTCCTTGAGCGCCTTCTCGCGCGCCGACTGGCGGAGGTCGCCGTGGATCGCGCCGGCCGAGACGCCTTCGCGCTTCAGCTGCGACACGAGCTTGTCGGCGCCACGCTTGGTGCGCACGAACACCATCGTGCGGGAGACCCCTTCGGAGATCGCGGCGAGCACCTTGATGCGGTCGAGCTCGTGCACCTTCAAGAAGCGGTGCAGCATGTCCTCGACGTCCTGCTCCTCGGAGACGACTTCGTGCACGACCGGGTCGTGCATGTAGCGCCGCACCAACACGTCGACCTCGCGGTCGAGTGTGGCCGAGAACAACAGCGTCTGGCGGTCGTTGGGGACCTTGCGCATGATCCATTCGACCTGGGGCAGGAAACCCATGTCGGCCATGCGGTCGGCTTCGTCGATGATGAGGATCCCGACTTGGTCGAGGTCGAGCTCACCGCGCTCGAGCAGGTCGATGAGACGACCCGGAGTGGCGACGGCAACCTCGATCCGGCGGGAGAGGTTGCGGATTTGGCGGTCCATCGACGTGCCGCCGTAGAACGCGGCGACGCGTACACCGATTTGCTTGCCGATCGGGCTCAGCACGTCGACGACCTGCTTGGCGAGCTCACGGGTGGGGACGAGCACGAGCGCGGTCGGGTGGCCGGGCTTCGAGGCTTCGGTGGTCTGGATCGCGGGCAGACCGAAGGCGAGCGTCTTGCCCGAGCCGGTCTTGGCCTTGCCGCAGACGTCGCGTCCCGCGAGCGCGTCCTCGATGGTGGCGGCCTGGACGGGGAACGGCTCGTTGATGCCTTGTTCCGCGAGGGCGTCGACGATCTCGGCGCGAAGGCCGAGCTCTTTGAATGTGGTCACGTTTCTCCAACCTGTACGACGTTTCGGAGGCCGATCCTCGGCATCTCCGAACGGAAACAGGTGAGGGACGGCCGCGGGTCCCGGCAGGATGCGTGGGACCCGAGCCCTCATAATAGCTGAACAGGCCAAACGTCCCGGCCACCGGCCTGCGCGAGCGACCTCGGGGCTCAGCCCTTGCGGTACCTGAGGATCGAGAGGGCGCCGAAGACGAGGCGGATGGCGGCGCCCAGAGGAACGTGGCGCCCACGTAGTACCCGGTCGAGCGGGGGAGGTGGCTCCCGGTATCGGCGCCGAGCACCAGCGACCGGACCGCATTGACCAGCACCGTGATCGCTTGGTTGTTGGCGAACGGCTGCATCAGCCGGGCATGCTCGCCACCGGAACGTATCCGCTCGAGACGAAGGTCAGCGGGAACACCAGCAGCGAGATGCTCTGGCCTGGGCGGTGCCGGACACGAGCCCGATGAAGATGAACGCGAACGCGTACGCGGCCACGATGCAGAGGCCGAATGCCGCGAGCGCGTGGACGATGCTCGCATGGAGCCGGAACCCCACTGCGAAGCCGGTCGCGGTGGTGATCACGAGACCCCACGTCGCGGTGATCGTGTCGCCGAGGGCGCGGCCGGCCATCACGCTGCTGCGGGGGATCGGCAGCGATCGCAGCCGGTTGATGAACCCGGCTTCGGGATCCTGGGCGACGCCCGATGCCGCGCTCGATCCGGAGAACAACACGCCGGTGAGAACGAAACCCGGGACGAGGAAGTCGACGTACGACACGTTGCCGGTCCCGATCGCGCCGCCGAAGACGTAGCGGAAGATCAGCAGGAACATCGCGCCCTGGATCGTGCCCACGACCGCGAGCCTCGACCAGTGGTGTCATTTCTTGTTCTCCTCGGTCGGAGACCCCGTCGCGTCGGTTGGAAACCATTGGCGCGTGCTCGCCTCGTCCACGTACCAGCCCCGCCACTCGTCGAGGCCATCGAGCTTGCCGTTCTCAAGGTCGGTGACGAGGGCGTCCACGAAGTCGAGCTCGGCCCGCAGCAGGGCGTCGCCGTACTCGTTCTCGAGCATGAACAGGCGGGGCAGACCCTGGTCGTGCGCGAGCGCGTGCGCCGCTTCCGATTGGCGCAGCCGGAGCTCGAGCGCGTTGGCGCGGAGACGGAGAAGGTCGAGGGCCTCGTCGGGCGGCAGCCCGGGGAGCAGGGATAGCGCGGCCTCGAACCGGAGGTACTCCTTGGACGGCGTCGAGACGAGCTCGGAGAGCCAGTCGGAGAGCTCACGGATCCCGAGCGCGGTGATCGCGTAGACGGTCCGTTCGGGTCGCTTGCCCTCCCGCACGGTCTCCTGGGGTTGGATCAGGCCTCGGCCCGCGAGCCCCTCGACGACGCTGTAGAGCGAGCCGTAGTTGAGCCGGATCGACTCGTGCTTGGCCCGGCTCCGCAGCGTCTGCGCCACCTCGTACGGGTGCATCGGCCGCTCCTGCAGGCAGCACAGGATCGCCAGAGCGAGCGGATTGGCCCGGTTCCGTACGGTCATCTCCACAGAATATCAGAATCAGAGTATTAGGAGAAGAGCATTATCGGCCGGGTACCCCTGGCGGGGGCCCGAGCAAGCAATTAGCGTCCCGCGGCGTGCCCTACGCGACAAGACCGATGCACGACGCCGACTCGCACATCATGGAGCCGGCGAACTGGCTCGAGCCCTACCTCGAAGCCGGCGCGCGCGAACGGTTCCCCCGCGTCTGGACCGACGCGAACGAGGACACGACGCCGCAGGATTCGGTCGAACGGGCGGCCGCGAAGCATCGGGACCCGACCTACCGGGCCGACGATGCCACGCAGATCACGCTGCGCAAGAACTTCCTCGCGACGGGTTCGTTCCTGAACTCCGATCGTCCCGCCGCGCTCGACCTCCTGGGGTTCTCGAGCCAACTCGTGTTCGACACTTTCACGAGTCCACACGCGTTGCGGTTCGATCGCGACGGCGATCACAAGATGGCAGTGACGGTCGCGCGCGCGCAACACCGCGCCGTGCTCGACTGGTGTTCGGTCGACTCGCGGTTGCTTCCCGTGACGGTCGTGCCGGTCGGGGACACCTCGGCTGCAGTTGCGCTCACCACCGAAGCGATCGACGCCGGCAGCGCGGCCGTGTGGATCGGTCAGTATCCCGCGGGTCATTCGCCGAGCCACCTCGCGCTCGAGCCGATGTGGGACGCGTGCGCACACGCCGGCGTGCCCGTCGTGCTGCACGTCGCGGGTGCGGGTGCCAACGTGATGTCACCCGACTTCTTCGACAATGGTCGGCCGGCGGTGCCCGACTTCCACGGCGGCGACACGAACTTCAAGTCGATCGACTACATGTCGATCCCGCTCCCGGTGATGCAGACGCTGAACGCACTGATCATCGACGGCGTGTTGATGCGGCATCCGGCCTTGCGTATAGGCGTTATCGAGCTTGGGGCCACCTGGGTGCCCGGCTGGATGCGCTCGCTCGATTCTGCACACGAAGCGTTCCGGAAGAACGAAACCCGACTGCAGGAGATGGACCTGCGCCCGAGCGAGTACGTGCAGCGACAAGTGCGTGTGACTCCGTATCCGCACGAGGACACGGGTTGGACGATCGCGAACGCCGGGCCTGACGTTTGCATGTTCTCGTCGGACTTCCCCCACGTCGAGGGTGGCCGCAATCCGATCGCGCGCTTCGAGCGCAGCATGGACGCGAGCGCGATCGACGGCGCGCGGCGCGACAAGTTCTACGTCGACAACTTCACCGATCTCCTCGGCCCGGTGCTCGACCGGCGCGAGATATCGATCGGTTAGCCCTCGCGCACTGCCCGCAGCGCGCGCCGCCACACGGTCCGGTAGGCGTCGATACCGTCGGGCGACAACGGCGCTTCCGGACCGGATGCGATCGACACCCGCTCGGGCACGCTGCCCCAAACCGCGACGTTCGCTTCCGTCCACGCGTCGACAACCTCTTGGTAGTCGCGCGTGTACGTGCGCGCGGAGGAGATCACGAGACCGACCGGAAGCTTGTGGGGCACGAGGTCGAGGACGGCTTCGACCCGTGCTGTCTCGACGCCGCCGATGCGGGTCGGCACGACGACGACGTCGGCTTTTTCGATGGCCTTGGCGAGCAGTCGTTCGTTGCCAGGCGGCGTGTCAACCACCGCGACCTCCTCGGCGTCGATTTTCTCGAGCGCCTTCAGCAAAAGCCGATCGGTGGGCGCCTCGATCAGGCTCACCCGTTCGAGGTACTCGTCCTCGGTGCTCTCGATCCAGTCGGCGGCACTGGCCTGCGGATCGGCGTCGATCAGGGTGGCGGGCCGCCGGGCTGCCGCCAGCGCCGACAGATAAACCGAGGTCGTGGTCTTGCCGACCCCGCCTTTGAGCGCCGCGACGATGATGATCATGGCCCGAACGTACCGACTCCGGTCGCGAAGGGGGCGCCTCCCGGCGAGTTCCGGACGCGGCGGTCGCCTATGGTTTAAAGCCTACCTACGGGTAGGTAGGCTTGGGTCATGACCCTCACGAGCCAACGCGATCTGGTCGAGATCCTCACGCCCGAGGTCGAGCGGCTGTTCGAGCGCCACTTGGCCACCACGAAGTCGTGGATGCCCCACGACCTGATCCCGTGGGAGCGCGCGGTCGAGACCGATCCGCGCGGCGACTTCGACGAAGCGAGCTCGCCACTGCGGCCCGGGGTGCGCAGCGCGCTCATCGTCAATCTCCTCACCGAGGACAACCTTCCGTATTACTTCGAGACGATCAACCGGATGTTCGCGAACGACATTTGGCGGGAGTGGGCAAAGCGGTGGACGGCCGAGGAGATGCGGCACGCGATCGTGATTCGCGACTACATCGCGGTGACGCACTCCGTCGATCTCGACGCACTCGAACGGGCCCGGATGCAGCAGGTCTGTGGTGGTCAGGTGCCGCAGCCCGACACCGCGGTCGACACGCTCGCGTACGTCGCGCTGCAGGAGCTCGCCACCCGTATCTCGCATCGCAACACCGGCAACCTCCTCGACGACGAGTCGGGCTATCGCGTCATGGCGCGCGTCGCCGCAGACGAGAACCTCCATTACCTCTTCTACCGCGACCTCGTGTCGGCCGCCCTCGAGATCGACCCGTCGGCGACGATGTGTGCGATCGAGCGCCAAGTGCGTACGTTCGAGATGCCGGGTGGCGGCATCCCCGACTTCACCGCGCACGCCAACGCGATCGCTTCCGAGGGCATTTACGACCTCGTGTTGCACCACGACCAGGTCCTTGTACCCGTGGTGCTGCGGCACTGGGGAATCGAGACGGTCGAGGGCCTGTGCCCGGAGGCCGAGATCGCGCGGGAGCGCATCGTCCATCACATCGCGCGCATCGGGAAGATCGGGCGCCGGCTCGCGAGCCGGCGCGCCCAGGTGGCAGTCGCCTCGTCCTGACCGAGCGCGCTGGGCGTCGATGCGAGTATGACGGCGTGAACGCGATCGAGGTCCGGGGGCTCCGCAAGTCGTACGGCGATTTCGCCGCCGTGCGCGATCTCAGCTTCGACGTAGCGGAAGGCGAAGTGGTCGCCGTGCTCGGGCCGAACAGTGCGGGCAAGACGACGACGGTCGAGATCCTCGAGGGATACCGCATCCGCGACGCGGGCGACGTGAGCGTGCTCGGCCACGACCCTGCGAGCGGAGGCGCCGAGTTCCGGACCCGGACCGGCATCGTCCTGCAGTCCGGCGGCTTCGACCCGCACCTGACTGCGCGCGAGATGCTGGAGATGTACGCGGGCTACTACCCGACGCCGCGCTCCGTCGACGAGGTGATCGAGCTCGTCGATCTCGGGGAGAAGGCTGCGAGCCGGGTGCGGACGTTGTCGGGTGGTCAACAGCGACGCCTCACCTAGGGCTCGGTCTCGTCGGTGATCCCGATCTCCTGTTCCTCGACGAGCCGACGACCGGCTTCGATCCCTCGGCCCGACGCCAGGCGTGGGACGTCATCCGCCGGCTCGGCGATCTCGGCAAGACCGTGCTCCCCACGACGCACTACATGGAGGAGGCCCAGGCGCTCGCCGATCGCGACGATCCGATTCGACCTTCCTGCGGGCGTCGCCGTGTCCGACCTTCCGGTCGCGGCGACAGAAGAAGCGGCGCGTGTCGCCCAAGTGCGATCCGCGCACCCGACCGCGGTCTTGCGCGACCTCACGCTGTGGGCGATCGGACGGGGCGAGGAGCTCGCAGGGCTCGCGGTCGCCCGCCCGTCGCTCGAGGACGTCTAGCTCCAGCTGATCGGAAACACCGACGAAGACAGCGCGCCGTGACGGGCTCGGCATGACGGGCCGGGTGACGGCGGTGCTCCGTCAGATTCGTTGGGAGCGGAAGATCTTCTGGCGGAATCCGGCGTCGGCGGGCTTCACCTCCGCGTTCCCGTTGATGTTTCTCGTGATCTTCGCCGCGATCAACGGCAATAACCGCATCCAGCTCGCGCACGGGAGCGCGAAGTTCGCGCAGTACTACGTGCCGTCGATCGTGGCGTTCGGTGTGATCTCCGCGTGTTATTCGAATCTCGCGTTCTCCATCTCGATCCGACGCGACCGGGGCGTGTTGAAGCGTGTGCGGGGCACACCGTTGCCGCCGGTCGTTTCCTGTCGGGCATCGTGGGGAACGCGGTCATCGTCGCGCCCTTGCTGTTCATCTCCGGCATCTTCGGGTCGATCGCGAACGCGTCGGTGCCGGGGCGGATCGCAGCGGTGTTCCCGATCCGCCACCTCGCCCAGCAGATGGTCGCGCTCTTCGATCCGACCGTGCACGGAAGCGGGATCTCGGGCGCGCACGTGGCGGTGCTGTTGGCGTGGGGTATCGGGGCGCTGCTCGTCGCGGCCCAACGCTTCCGTTGGGACCCGCCGTAGCGCTAGCTGTGTTCTCCCGCGAGGTTGGTGGCGCGTTTGGCCCGCGCGGCTCGTCGGTAGGGTTCCGACGTGGCCACCCCCGACGCGATCGTCGCTCCCGAGGGCCTACGACTGCATTCGACGCGAGGACGGATCGCGCTCGTCGCGACCGTTGGCGCGAGCGGCATGGCCGCGCTCGACGCGACGGTCGTCAATGTTGCGCTCCCGCACATCGGTTCCGATTTTCACGCGACAGTCAGCGGGTTGCAGTGGGTGCTGACCGGTTACCTGCTCGCGCTCGCGTCGCTGATCCTCCTCGGTGGCGCTCTCGGCGACCGTTTCGGTCGCCGCCGCGTCTTCGTGATCGGGACCGTCTGGTTCGCGGCGGCGTCGTTGCTGTGCGGCGCGGCGCCGAACATCGAGGTCCTCGTCTTCGCGCGAGTGTTGCAGGGAGTCGGGGCCGCACTGTTGACGCCGGGGAGCCTCGCGATCCTGCAGGCGAGCTTCCACGAGGACGATCGGGCCGCCGCGGTCGGTGCGTGGTCGGGCCTCGGCGGTGTCGCCGGCGCGATCGGCCCGTTCGTGGGAGGATGGTTGGTCGACGGCCCCGGGTGGCGGTGGGCGTTCCTGATCAACGTTCCCGTCGCCGCGCTTGTCATCGCCTGTACGCGTGCCGCGGTCCCGGAAACCCGCGATCCGCACGCAGCCAAGGGCCTCGATCTCGTCGGCGCCGCCCTGGCCGTGCTCAGTTTGGGCGCGGCCACGTGGGCGTTGACCGAGGCCGGACCGCGAGGGTGGACCGATATCGCCGTGATCGGCGGCGGGGTGATTGCCGTGATCGGCATTGCCGCGTTCGTGTGGCGCATGCGGCACGCGCACGATCCGCTCGTGCCGCCCGCGCTGTTCCGGAGTCGCGAGTTCACGGTCACCAACCTCGCGACGGTCTTGCTCTACAGCGCGCTGGGAGTGGCATTCTTCTTGGTGGTGTACGAGCTGCAGGTCGCCGTCGGTTGGTCGGCCCTGCGCGCGGGCATCGCGTTACTGCCCGCCACGCTCTTGATGTTCGCGTTCTCGGCGCGCTCCGGTGCCCTCGCCCAACGGATCGGTCCACGAGTGCAACTGACCGCCGGCCCGATCCTCGCGGGCGCGGGTCTCTTGCTCTTGACCCGGATCGGTCCGCATGCCACCTGGGTCGCGGACGTGCTGCCCGGCGCGTTCGTGTTCGGCCTGGGCCTCGTGACGTTCGTCGCGCCTTTGACGGCCACCGTCATGGGATCGGTTGACCCTGATCATGTGAGCATCGCGTCGGGCGTCAACAACGCGATCGCGCGCACCGCCGGCCTGGCCGCGTTGGCCGTGGTGCCCGTCGTGTCGGGGCTCACCGCGGCGTCCGGCGCCGACGAAGTGACCCACGCATTCCGGGTCGCGCTCGTCATCGCCGCGATCGTCGCCGCACTGGCCGCACCGCTGAGCTTCATCGGCCTGCGGTCGCACGTGCGGGGACGCGCCAGTGCCCGGAAGACGTACTGCTCGGTCGACGGACCGCCATTGCAACCCGACCCCGCGCGCTGCCCCGTCCCCGCGTAACCCCTCGCGGTTCAGGTGGTGAGGGTGCGATCCCAGTGCGCGTTTTCGGCGGCGGCCTCGTAGGTGCCCTGGAGGAATTCCAGCAACAGCTCATCGGGATCGTCGGCGGTGCGCACCGCCCGGTACGGGAGCACGAACTCGCCGAGCGCAGCGTGGTAGTGCGCGGCGTCCGGCACACGGCTCCACGCCGAGAAGCCGGCGGGCTCGGGGTATGCGTACGAGTAGAAGGATCCTTCCTCGCTGCCGCCCGGCCACAAGCCGCAGCTGCTCACCTCGTGGCTGTAGGCCTCCTGCATGACCCAGTCGGCGCAGTTGGGTACGCCGCCGGGATGGACCGGCGCGCTCCGTCCGGAGAACCGGGTCGTGGCGAGATCGAACGCGCCCCAGAAGAAGTGGACGGGGCTCGCCTTGCCGACGAACCGGCCCCGGAACTGCTTCAACACCCGGTCGACCTGCACGAGCGCGAGCCAGAACCGATGCATCGCGTCGGCGTCGTACGCGTGGTGCTCGGTGTCGACCGCGAAGGGGATCGCGTCGGGGATCTCGACCGGGCGGGCCAGGATGTCGACGTGCACCCCGAGCTCCCGGAGCGCGGTGATCGTCGCCTCGTAGAAGCTCGCGACCGAGCGCGGTTCGAGCGCGACCGCGCGCGATTGCCCTGTGGTCGAGCGCAGGGAGAGCACATGGTCGACGAAATCGAATTCGATCTCGATGTCGCGATCGCCCGAGTGCATGAGCGATGTGGTGAGTCCCCGCGCAGAGACGTACAGCGTGACCTGCCACCAATGGTTCTCGGGCGGCTCGAGCGCGAGCCGGATCTTGCCCACGATCTGCGTCCACATGTGCACGGTCGCACGGGTGTCGTCCCAGACTGACAGCGTGAGCTCCGGCCACTCGTTCGATGCCATGGAATCTCCTCGGATCCGCGAACAGGATCCCATCACTACTCGATCGACGCGAGGGATTGCCCCGGCGGGTGCTACCCCTAAGGTGATCGCGACATGAGCGACGACGACCACACCGACGCGGCCGGCCTGACCCAGACGGGTTTTCCGGCGTCCGACGTGGCATGGCCGACACTCGACGCGGCGACGATCGAAGACCTCGAGCAGTTCGGCGAGGTGCGCGCGGTCGAACCCGGCGCCATCTTGTACCGGGCCGGGGACACCCCCGACTTCTTCGTCGTCCTCGAGGGTGCGGTCGAGATCGTCCGCCTCGACGACGTGGGTGAAATCGTCGTCGCGAAGCACACCGCCGGCCGGTTCGTCGGTGAGCTCAACTTGTTGACCGGACAACGCGCGTACCTCACTGCGCGCGTCGCCGAACCCGGGCGCGTCCTGGCCATCGAGCTCGCCACCCTGCGGCAGCTGATGAGCACCCGACCCGATTTCTCCGACTCCGTCTTCAGGGCGTTTCTCGCCCGCCGGGAGATCCTCTGGGCGGGAGGAGGTGCGGGCGCGATCCGCATCGTCGGATCGCGGTATTCGTCGGAAGCGATGGCGTTGCGCTCGTTCGTGAACCGGGCCCGGCTCCCGCACGAGTGGATAGACCTGGAAGACATCGACGACGCGCCGGTATATCTCGCGAGCATCGGCGTCCGTCCTCGCGACGTCCCGGTCGTGTTCACGCCCACCGCCGTCCTGCGGAACCCGACGGTGGGCGAGCTCGCCGAACACCTCGGCCTGACGTATCACAACATCCCCGGGTACATCAGCGATCTCGTCGTCGTCGGTACCGGACCGGCCGGCCTCGCGGCGTCGGTGTACGGCGCGTCGGAGGGCCTGGAGACGCTGTCGCTCGATGCCGTCGGCCCCGGCGGTCAAGCCGGCACGAGCTCGCGCATCGAGAACTATGTCGGCTTCCCGAACGGTGTGTCGGGAGGTGAGCTCGTGGGCCGCGCCGCGATCCAGGCCCTGCGGCTCGGGGCGCGGCTCAACGCCCCCTGCGAGGTCGGAGGGTTGCGGCTGGAGGACGGCTTCCACGTGGTGGTGCTGGCCGACGGCAGCGAGATCCCGACCCGCTCGGTGATCATCGCGTCGGGCGCGCGTTACCGCCGGCTCGAAGTCGAGGATCTCGAGCGATTCGAAGGAGCCGGCGTCTACTACGCCGCGACCGAGCTCGAAGCGCGTGTGTGTCGCGGTTTCAACACGATCGTCGTCGGCGGTGGCAACTCCGCGGGCCAAGCCGCGATCTACATGGCCCAGCAGGGCAGCCCCGTGTCACTTGTCGTGCGCCGGCATCAGCTCGAGGCGACGATGTCGCGGTACCTGATCGCCCGGATCGAGGCCAACGACCGGATCGACGTGCTGCAGCACACCGAAGTGCGCGGGCTCGGGGGCGTTGAGCACCTCGAAGACGTGACCCTCGAAGACAACACCACCGGCGAGCGGCGGACCGTGCCCTGCCAAGGGCTCTTCTGCTTCATCGGCGCCGTTCCGGCCACCGCGTGGCTCGGTGACTGCGTGCTCCTCGACCGATCCGGGTTCGTGGTCACCGATCGCTCCCTGCCGGAGGCCGTCACTGACGGATCTGATTTCGGCGGTCGGGACCCGTTGCCGTTCGAGACCTCGATCCCGGGGGTCTTCGCCGTCGGTGACGTGCGCAGCGGCTCGTTGAAGCGCGTCGCGGCCGCGGTCGGCGAGGGATCTAGCGCCGTCCGCCAGGTTCACGAATACTTGTCGACGCACGGATAGGGACGCGAGGCGGAGGGACGACATGGCGAGATTCACCCGAGGGTTCGGTGGGCGGGCACACGCAGAGCGCGATCCACGACTACCTCCCGGTCAGTACGACACGGGCAACAGTTGGCCGGTGCTGACCGCGGAGGTGACGCCCCGGCTCGACACCGCGACATGGACGTTCACCATCGAAGGGCTCGTCGACCGGCCGACGACGTGGAGCTGGGACGAGATCCACGCGTTGCCGCCGTCGGCGTACTCGGGCGCGATCCACTGCGTCACCACCTGGTCGAAGTTCGGTGTGAACTTCACCGGCGTCTCCGTCGACACGCTGCTCGAGATTGCGGGCGTGCAACCGACGGCGACCCACGTGCTCGCGTTCTCGCACACTCCGTACACGACCAACCTCCCCCTGGCCGACGTCACCGGCGGCAAGGCGTGGGTCGTGTGGGACTACGAGGGCCGTCCGCTCGAGCCCGCGCACGGGGGTCCGGCGCGACTGCTCGTCCCGCACCTCTACTTCTGGAAGAGCGCAAAGTTCATCGCGGGACTCCGGGTGCTCGATCACGACGAGCCGGGGTTCTGGGAGCAGAACGGATACCACGACCGTGGCGATCCCTGGCTCGAGCAGCGGTACCAGGGCGACTGAGTTGGTCGCTCCCGTACCGGGCGCGCCCCGGCCGAGTCCGTGGCGGTCGGCGAAGGTCGTCGGGATCCGGCCCGAGACCGCGCGCACCAAGACCTTCCGGCTCGCGGTTCCCGATGCGATGCCGCATCGCGCCGGGCAGCACTGCATCGTTCGGCTGACTGCGCCCGATGGCTACACCGCGTCGCGTTCGTATTCGATCGCGTCGGCGCCCGACGGCTCACCGAACGGCGTGCAAGAATACGAGATCACGGTCGAGCGCCTGGAAGGCGGCGAGGTCTCGACATTCCTGCACGACGAGGTCGCACTCGGTGACGAGCTCGAGGTGCGCGGCCCCATCGGCGGGTGGTTCGTCTGGGAGGGCGATTCGCCCGCGCTCCTCCTCGGAGGTGGCTCCGGCGTTGTGCCGCTGATGGCGATGCTCCGCCTGGCCCGCAACACCGGGCGTCCCGACCTCGTCCGCCTCGTCGTGTCGGTGCGCTCGCCCGACGACCTCCTCTACGCCGACGAGATCGTCGGGCCCGAGAGCACCATCGTCTACACCCGAACTGTGCCGCCGGCGTTCAGCCGCCCCCCGGCCCGGCTGGCGGCGTCCGACCTGCCCCAAACGATCGCGCCGGAGACCAGCGCCTACGTGTGTGGGTCCGCTGCTTTCGCCGAAGGGGCAAGTGGCGTACTGCTCTCGGCGGGCGTGCCTACCGAGGCCATCCGAGTCGAGCGGTTCGGCGCGACGAGCTGACCGAGCGGCGCTCCGCTCTCGCCATTCTGGCGATTGACGGACCGACTCGGTAAGGTTAGGCTTCCCTTAGTTGTCTGGTCGAGAGGTCGGCTGGGTATCCCAAGGAGCGCCGGCGATGAGCACCGCGAGGTTCGCGAGGAAGCTGCACAGCGTGGCGTCTGCGACCTCGGGTATGCGCCGTGTCGACTTCGTCCGGATGGTCGAAGGCGGCCCGCAGCCGCGGTTCTTCGTCGTGGGTGTCGGTCATCGCTTCCCGGTCGAGCGCGAGGTCAGCGCCGGTGTCGCTGCGGAACTGCTCGACGAGGTCCCGTGCCGCTACGAGTGGCGCCGCGCCACTGCTGGGCGCACTGACGTGTGGGCGAACTGACGAGTGGGTCTGTCGCCGCGGGGCGGTCGAGCGTCCGCTCGTCTCCGCCGCCGGCTAGACACCACGGTTCCCGTGAGCTCCTCGACCACATCCTCGAGGGTGAGGAGGAGCACGCCGACTGGATCGAGTCGCAGTTGGAGCTCCTACGTCAGATCGGCGAGGCCCACTACCTGGCCCAACAGATCCGGAGCTGAGCGGGGAGCGCCCGCGTCATCCCGTGGAAACGGGACGCGTCCCGTAGGCTCGCGCTCCATGATCGCAGATGTCCCGTCCGGCGGGCCGGTCGTCGACGGCGAGATCAACACCCTCGACGTCACGATAATTCTGCCGGTGTACAACGAGGTCGAACACCTCCGCCAAGAGGTCGACCGCGTGCGTTCGACGATGGATTCGTCGCAGTACTCCTACGAGATCATCATCGTCGACGACGGATCGAGCGACGGTTCCGGCGAGCTCGCGGAATCCCTTGACAGCGTCCGCGTGATTCGTTTCCTGCAGAACCGCGGCTCGGGTTCGGCGCGCAAGGCCGGTACGATCGCCGCTCGCGGCCGGGTGACGGTATGGACCGACGTCGACATGACGTACCCGAACGCCGACATCCCTCAGCTCGTGAAAGAGCTCGACGGCTACGACCAGGTCGTCGGCGCGCGTACATCGGAGCAGGGAACGATGAAAGGCTTGCGCGTTCCCGCGAAGTGGCTCATCCGTCGGCTCGCGAGTTTCCTGACCCGCACGAAGATCCCCGACCTCAACTCGGGCTTTCGCGCCTTCCGCACCGACGTCGCGCGCCAGTACCTGCGTTTCCTTCCGGCCGGATTCTCGTGCGTGACCACGATGACCATGACGTTCCTCGCCAACGGGTACTCGGTGAAATACGTCCCGATCGAGTACGCCAAGCGCGCGGGCGAGTCGAAGTTCCATCCGATCAAGGACACCCGCCGTTACGGCACGCAGGTCATCCGGATGGTGTTGTCGTACAACCCGCTGGGGATTTTCCTGCCGGTCGGCCTGTTCCTTACCGTGCTCGGGGGCGGCAAGGTCGTCTACGACTTCATCGAATACGACTTTCACCTCGCGACGAACACATTGCTCATCCTGTTCGCCGCGTTCCAGGTGATCGCGATCGGACTGCTCGCCGACCTGGTGGTACGCCTCAACCGCGACCGCAACGAGGTCTCGCCCGCGTCGATCGACTCGACGACTGCTGCCTGACGCAGATTGCACCGCCGAACGTGTGGTGAGCGCCCTCGGCAGGATTCGAACCTGCGCACACGCCTCCGGAGGGCGATGCTCTATCCCCTGAGCTACGAGGGCAAGGGCGTCTGATGGTAGCGGGCGCGTGCCTTGCCGACTCGGGTTGCGTCAGCGTTCGCGGCCGAGACGACGGTTCAATGCGTCGAGCGTGGCCCGGGCCGCCGCGTCGATGAGGCTGGTTCCACCGGCCATCCCGTAGTGCACGGACGAGCGGGAGTCGACGTCGACGAGGGCAACGGCGACGACCTGGCGGTCGGCGTCTTCGGCGGAGTCGACGGTGCGGGCCCAGCGGACGTGCGCGTGCAGGCCGGTTCCCAGGTCGCGAACGGCATCGAGCGTGGCCTGGACCGCGCCCTCGGTGCTCCGGCTGACCGGCGCGCGGCCGATCGTGCGTTTGCCGTCGAGGACGAGATGCACTTCGAGCTCGTCGGTGTCGGGGAACGCGAGCACGGCGAGGAGTCGGGCCCGCGCGGACTCCCGCCGTTCCGCGGCCGCAACGTCGGTGACGAGCGTCGGTTCGCCGGTCGGCGCATCGGCCGCGACCGTCGGCGCCGGCTCGGTCGCGATCGGTGCCACGGGTACCGGCGCCGGCGCGGTGCGCCAGCGGACGATCTCGACCGCGACCGGGCGATCGGAATGGCGCGCGGCGATACGCGAGGCAGAGACGGGGACGGGTTGGTCGCTGCGCTCGGAGCGATTGATCTGCTCGGCGCGGTCGGCCACGTGGAGCTGCACGAGGAGCACCTCGTCGACCTCCTCGAAGCCGGCGGCGCGCACGCCCGGCAACTTGCGGAGCTCGAGCTCGAGATCGTCGATCGACCAGACCTCGTTGGTACGGACCCGATTCATCGCTTGGACTGCTTCGCTTCGTAGAGGCGGGTGTCGGCGAGTTGCACCAGCTCGTCGAACTCCGTCGCCTCGTTCGGGCACTGGGCTACGCCGTAGGAGAAGGCCGGGCACGCGCTCGGGACACCTTCGGCGCGGCGGACGCGATCGAGGAGCGCGGGCACGAGGTCGGGTTCGGTGTTCGGCAGGATCATCGCGAACTCGTCGCCACCGATGCGGCCCGCGTTGTCCCCGAAACGCAGCGTGCGCCGGAAGCGTTCGCCGAGGTGGCGCAAGGCCGCGTCGCCGGCCTGATGCCCGCGCTCGTCGTTCAGCACCTTGAAGTGGTCGAGATCCAACAGGACGAGCGTGAACGGCCAGTCGTAACGGGTGCTGCGGGCGACGGCCATCTCGAGCAGGCGGTCGAAGCTCCGGCGGTCGTAGAGGCCGGTGAGCGAGTCGTGCCAGGCGTCGTACCGGAGCACGTCGAGGCGCAGCGCGAGGACGCAGAGCGTGAGGAGCAGGGAGCGATCGAACGTGCGCTCGTCGAGCGCAGGGCGCGTGTACAGCCCGGGCGCGGAGGCGAGCAGCGCCTCGTCGTCGACTCCGAGGGGTCGGCGCCCGGCGCAGAACACCTGCTGACCCAAATTCGGTTCCTCGATCACGACCGCGGCGTCGTCGAGACCGAACTGTTCGACGAGGGAGTCGAGCGCTTTGTAGATGAGCGCGATGCCCGACTCGCTGGTGGCAACCGTCGACGCGAAGTCCTCGCCGAGCGCGCTCATACTCTTTACCCCGCTGGGAGCGTCGCCGTCACCGCCGGCGGATTCCTCCGCCGAGCCGGGAAAGAGCGCACCCAGCCCTCGAGCGCCCCCCGACTGTTGCGACACCTTCGCCCTCCTTGGCCCATCGCAACGGCCCCGACCTTTGGTCCGCCGCCCCCCTCGAAACCCGTTTCGTTGGTCGCGCAGCATAGTGATGCGCGCGCCCCGCGCGAAATGGGTCGAGGGCGTTCTCGGACGACAATGTACGATTCGTTCTCCGCCGAACGAATGTCGTGCCTGCCACTGTGATTCTGCCACTGTGATTCTGTCGCCCGTCCAGTCGCCCATCTGGTCGCCCATCCCGTCGCCATGATTCGAGACGACCTCGAGAGGGCGATCGCGCGCGCACTCGACCGCGCCGACCTCCCGGCGCCCTCGGACGGGATCGAGATCGAGCCCGCGCGCAGCCGCGAGCACGGTGACTGGGCTTCGAACGTGGCGCTCAAGCTCGCAAAGGTCGTGGGCGCCAAGCCCCGCGACGTCGCGGAGCGGATCAAGGCCGCGCTGGAGGCGGAAGCGGTGCCGCACCTCGCGCGCGTGGAGATCGCGGGCCCGGGATTCCTCAACCTTTTCCTGGCCCCAACCTGGCTGCACGAAGTCCTCCGCGACGTCGTCGCGGCCGGCAAGGGCTACGGCCGGTCGACGGTGCTCTCGGGGCGGAACATCAACCTCGAGTTCGTGTCGGCGAACCCCACGGGACCGTTGCACGCCGGCGGCGGCCGTTGGGTCGCCGTGGGCGACGCGATCGCGAACCTGCTCGCAGCGCAGGGCGCAGAAGTACATCGTGAGTACTACCTGAACGACGCCGGCGCCCAGCTCGACAAGTTCCGCGACTCGCTCTACGCCCGGTACCGGAACACGGAACCGCCCGAGGACGGCTACCACGGTCAGTACCTCGTCGACATGGCCGCCGCGCTGCACGCCGAGCGTGGCGACGCCGTGATTCCCGACGACGCCTGCGAATGGGGCTATCGCAAGATCGTGGAGAGTCTGCACGACGATCTCGGACGCGTCGGCGTGCACTTCGACACTTGGTTCTCGGAGCGCACGTTGCACGAGCGCGGTGACGTCGCCGACGTGCTCGAGCAGCTGACCGCGAGCGGTGTCGTCTACGAGAAGGACGGGGCGCGCTGGTTGCGCTCTACCGACTTCGGGGATCAACGCGACCGCGTACTCGTTCGGAGCGACGGCAGCACCACCTACCTGTGCAACGACCTGGCGTATCACCGCGACAAGTTGCGGCGGGGTTTCACTCACCTCGTCGATATCTGGGGCGCCGACCATCACGGGCAGGTGAAGTCGCTGCAGTCGGGGATGGAAGCCCTCGGCTTCACACCGGGCGAGCCGGAGATCATCCTCGGGCAGTTCGTGAAGGTCGTGAAGGACGGCAATGAGGTCCGCATGTCGAAGCGGACCGGCAACATCGTGACGTTGGCCGACATCCTCGATGAGGTCGATCCCGATGTCGCGCGCATGACGTTCCTGCTGCAGGGCATCGACACCGGGCAGACGTTCGATCTCGACGTCGTCACCGAGCAGTCGCGCGAGAACCCCGTGTACTACGTGCAGTACGCGCACGCTCGCATCGCTTCCATCGGCCGGCGCGCCGAGAGTGCGGGGATCGAGCGCACGCCGATCGCGAACGTCGATCTGTCGTTGTTATCGCACGAACGGGAAGACGCTCTGCTGCGCGCGCTCGCGAACTATCCGGACGCCCTGCACGAAGCAGCTGAGGCGCGTGCACCGCAGAAGATCAGCACCTGGGTCCGCGATCTCGCGTCCGAGTTCCACGGCTTCTACCGCGACTGCAAGGTGCTGTCGGACGATGCCGATCTCACCCGGGCCCGGCTGTGGCTCACCGAGGCGTGCCGCATCGGGCTGGCCAACGCGCTGGCTGTGCTCGGGGTGAACGCCCCCGACGAGATGTCACGCGACAACGACGCGTCGTTCGAGGCGTGAGGTCGTTCGAGGCGTGAGGTCGTTCGACGGCTCCCTGCTGCCGGGCTCGGCGACGGTCGGCGCCGACGGTCGGGTCGCGATCGCAGGAGTCGACCTCGCGTCGCTCGCCGAGGAATTCGGGACGCCGCTCTACGTGTACGACGAGGACGACATCCGAAGCCGGTGCCGGGCGTACAAAGCCGCTCTGGGCGACGGAGTTGCGTACGCGAGCAAGGCCTTTCTCTGTGTCGCGATGGCGCGCCTCGTCGACGAGGAGCAACTGCACCTCGACGTCGCGACCGGCGGCGAGCTGTTCGTGGCCCGTTCCGCGGGGTTCCCGGCGGGTCGGATCGTGTTTCACGGGAACAACAAGTCGACCGCCGAGCTCCGGGCCGCGCTCGAGCTGGGCGTCGGTCGCATCGTGGTCGACTCGACCGACGAGCTCGACCGGCTCGAAACGTTGGTCGCCGAAGGACTCACGGCCCCGCGCGTTCTTGTCCGCGTCACACCCGGGGTCGAGGCGCACACCCACGAGTACATCGAGACCGGTACCGAGGACTCGAAGTTCGGGTTCGGTCTCGACAGCGGTGCTGCGCTCGCGGCGGTGCGAAGCGTCGTCGATCGCGGTGTCCTCCGCTTCGCCGGCATCCATTGCCACATCGGATCGCAGGTGTTCCGGCTCGATTCGTTCGAGCGGGCGGTCGGCAAGATGGTCGGTCTCCTCCGTTCGATCGAGGCGGAGACGAACACGACCGTCGACGAGCTCAATGTCGGCGGTGGTCTCGGTGTGCGTTACCTCACCGACGACCGGGCGCCGACGATCGAGGAATATGCCACCACGATCCGCGACTCGATCGGCAAAGTGCTCGCGGACGCAGGCGTGCGGTCGCGTCCGCAGCTGCTGACCGAGCCCGGTCGTTCGATCGTCGCGCCCGCGGGCATCACGCTCTACACGATCGGGACGATCAAGGTGATCGAAGGCATCCGCACGTACGTCGCCGTCGACGGCGGTATGAGCGACAATCTGCGTCCGATCACCTACGGCGCGAAGTACGAGACATTCCTTCCCGCACGCGTCACCGCCGACCGCCCGGTGTCCGTGAGTGTCGCCGGAAAGCATTGCGAGCAAGGCGACATCGTCGTGCGCGACGCGCAGGTCCCCGACGACCTCGTGGTCGGCGAAGTTCTCGCGATCCCGGTGACCGGTGCGTACGGCCATGCGATGGCATCCAACTACAACAAGGTGACCCGCCCGGCCGTGGTCTTCGTGCGTAACGGCTCGGCCCGGGTTGTCGTGCGCCGCGAGTCCGAAGCTGATCTCGTGCGGCTCGACGTGGTCGGCGACGTCGGCGACGTCGGCGACGTCAACGTCTAATCTCCGTCCGTTCTCGTTTCTTCCCCCGTTTCGTACCGATGGGGGAGCGACGCGCATGGCGATGGCCGACGACGCGCGGTTGGGTGCGACCGCCGCGCGTCAGCAGGGAGTGTTCTCCCGGGCCCAGGCGATTGCCGCGGGGTTCGGTCCGGGTCGGATCGAACGGCGGGTGCGTGCCGGAGTGTGGGTGCGGGTCCTCCCGAGCGTGTACCGAGACGTCGCCGCGCCGGCGTCGCCCGCGCAATCGCGTTGGGCGGCAGTGCTGTGGTGCGGACCCGAAGGCGCGCTGTCGCACACGAGCGCCGCCGCGATCTGGCGCGTCGGCCTCCCGGCTGCGGCTCGACCGGAGCTCATCGTTCCCCGTAGCCGCGCCCTGCGCGCCGGAGGCGTCGTCGTCCACCGAACCGCACGACTCGATCCCGTCGACGTCGTGTCGGTCGGCGGCCTCCTCGTCACCACCCCCGCGCGCACGATCATCGATCTCGCCCGGGTGCTCGCCGCCGACGAGCTCGAGCGCGTGATTGCGCAATGGATGTCCCGGCGCCTCGTCACTGTCCGCGCGGTTCTCGGTCGGCTCGACGAGCTGGGTTCGGCCGGACGGCCCGGCGCGGCCCTCCTGCAGGCGCTCCTCACGCCGATCGGTTCAGTGTGGGTCGACCGATCCGCAAGAATGGCGGGGTGACGGACGTCGTGCGAGTCGGATTGCTGGGCTGTGGGAACGTCGGTGCCGCGCTCGTGCGCCTGCTCGACGCCAACGCCGACCTGATTACCCAACGCGCCGGGGTAAACCTCGAGATCGGGCGCGTGGCGGTGCACAACGTCACCAAGGAACGCGACGTGGCCCTGGCGCCCGGCCTGCTGACGAACGACGCCGACGCGGTCGTCACCGATCCGAACATCGACGTGGTGGTCGAAGTGATCGGCGGCGTCGAACCGGCCCGCCGGCTCATCCTCACCGCGCTGAAGTCGGGCAAGCCCGTCGTCACCGCGAACAAGGAGCTGCTCGCAAACTTCGGCGAGGAGCTCTTCGAAGCCGCGGAGACGGCCGGCGTCGACCTGTTGTTCGAGGCATCGGTCGCGGGCGGCATACCGCTCATGCGCCCGCTGCGGGAATCGTTGGCGGGTGAGCGCATCACGCGCGTCATGGGAATCGTGAACGGCACGACCAACTACGTGCTGACGCAGATGACCGAGGCGGGTTCGAGCTTCGCCGAAGCCGTCGCCGAAGCCCAGGACCTGGGGTACGCCGAGCGCGATCCCACGGCCGATGTGGAGGGAATGGACGCGGCGGCCAAGGCGGCGATCATTGCGAGCATCGCGTTCGGCGCGCGGATCGTCGCCGGCGACGTGTACCGCGAGGGCATTACCAAGGTCACGCCCGAAGACATCGCCGCGGCCAAAGAGTTGGGCTATGTCGTGAAGTTGCTCGCCGTCGCCGAAGAAGACGAAGGCGGAGTGGGCGCGCGGGTACATCCGGCGATGGTCCCTATCGATCATCCCTTGGCGTCGGTGCGCGGCTCGTACAACGCGGTGTTCATCGAAGGCGAAGCGGTTGGGCAACTGATGCTGCTCGGCCGGGGCGCAGGCGGCGGCCCGACGGCCAGCGCGGTACTCGGCGACCTGATCGACGCTGCGAAGAATGTGCGGGCGGGGGCGCGGGGCGCAACGATCGGTGAGCTCGTGCGCAAGCCGATCCGACCGATCGACGAGACCGCATCGCAGTTCTACGTCTCGCTCGACGTCGCCGATCAGCCCGGCGTGTTGGCGACGATCGCTGGTGTGTTCGGCGACAACGACGTCTCGATCCAGTCGATGCAACAAAAAGGCCAGGGCGCGGGCGCGCGCCTGATCTTCGTCACGCACCTCGCCCGCGAAGCCGCGCTGACCGCCACGATCCACGAGGTCCGCGAGCTCGATGTCGTCCGGCGCATCGGTTCGGTGCTGCGCGTCGTTGGGGGTGAAGAGTGACCTCCCGCTGGAATGGCATCATCGAGGCGTACCGTGACCGGCTGCCGGTCACGGAGAAGACCCCGATCATCACTTTGGGCGAAGGCAACACGCCCCTCGTCGACGCCCCTCGTCTGTCGGACACCGTCGGCGCCCGTGTGATGTTGAAGGTCGAGGGCGCGAACCCCACGGGTTCGTTCAAGGACCGCGGCATGACGATGGCGATCTCCAAGGCGGCGGAAGAGGGCGCCAAGGTCGTTGTGTGCGCATCGACGGGGAACACCTCGGCGAGCGCGGCCGCGTACGCGGCCCGGGCCGGGATGCTCGCGGCGGTGATCATCCCCGACGGTCATGTCGCTTTGGGCAAGCTGGCCCAGGCCTTGATCCACGGCGCCAAGGTCGTGTCGATCCACGGCAGCTTCGACGACGCGCTCCACGTCGTCCGGCAGTTGGGGGAGCGGGGTGGCGTCACCGTCGTGAACTCGATCAACCCGTTCCGGATCGAAGGACAGAAGACCGCCGCGTTCGAGATCTGTGACGCGCTCGGGACGGCCCCCGACGTCCACTGCATACCAGTGGGCAACGCCGGCAACATCACCGCGTACTGGAAGGGCTATGGCGAGTACGAGCGCGACGGGATCGTCACGAAGCTGCCTCGCATGCTCGGCTGGCAGGCGGCGGGCTCGGCGCCGCTGGTGCACGGCGAGCCCGTCGCGCACCCGGAAACGATCGCCACCGCCATCCGGATCGGGAATCCTGCGAGTTGGGACAGCGCGATCGCAGCCCGCGACGACTCCGGTGGCCATATTGGCGCTGTCACCGATGCGCAGATCCTGGAGGCGTACCGCATGCTCGCCTCCCAGGAGGGTGTCTTCGTCGAACCGGCATCGGCGGCATCGGTGGCCGGCCTCTTGCAGGCGGCGGCGATTGGTCTCATCGAACGGGATGAGACAATCGTCTGTACCGTTACCGGTCACGGTCTGAAGGACCCGAACCGGGCGATTGCCCAGATCGAGGCCCGACCCGCAGTCGAGGCGTCGATCGACGTGGTGGTCGAAGAGCTTGGACTCTGAACCGGAACCAGGATGGGATCGGCATGACGAAGAAGCGATGGATTGCCGCCTGCACGGCGCTCGCGATCGTGGCAGCGGCCGCGCTCACGACCGCGGCCGTGATGCACCACGGCGACTCCCGCGCCTCGAGTGAGGACGACTCACCGCTCCTCGAGCCCTCCACCACCGTCACGACGATCCCGCGCACGACAACAACGCACGCCACGACGACGACCGTCGATCTGGCCAAGCTGCCGCACCCGCTCCCGCCGCCGGCGGATCCGTACGCCGCCGGTCCGGTCAACCTCGTCGGCACGATCGAGATCCCGAAGATCGGTCTCGCGCATCCGGTGTTCGAGGGCATCACGTTGACGGTGATCGACCACGGTCCCGGCCACTGGCCGGGCTCCGCGATGCCATGCCAGGCGGGGAACTCCGTGTTCCCGGGGCATCGCGTGACCCACACGCACCCGTTCCTCGACATCGATCGGCTGGCCCCCGGCGACCGGATCATCTTCCACATGCCCCGCAAGGACTGCGTCTACAAGGTCACGGGCACGAAGGTCGTGTTGCCGAGCGCGCTCTACGTCACCGATCCCACGCCGAAGCCGACGGTCACCCTCATTGCGTGTAATCCGAAGCACAGCGCCGCGCAGCGCATCGTCGTCACGGGCACGCTTGTAGCGGACATACCTCGCCCTGCGTAGCAATCGGCCCCGCCCGGCATAGCATCGGCGGATGAGCAAACCGGTCGCATTGATCACCGGCGCGTCGGTCGGGATCGGGGAACAGTTCGCGCGGCAGCTGTCGGAACGTGATCACGACGTCGTGCTCGTGGCCCGCGACACCGCGCGTCTCGACGCGTTGGCGAAGGACATCGAGAGCCGTCCCGGCTGTCGCGCCGAGGTGTTCGTGGCGGATCTCACCGACGCGCAACAGCTGGCCGCGGTCGAGGAACGCGTCCGAACCGTCGACGTATTGGTGAACAACGCCGGCTTCGGGACGTTCGGCCCGTTCCACACGCTCGACGTCGACACCGAGACGCGTGAGATCAACCTCAACATCATCGCGTTGGTGCGCTTGACGCACGCAGCAGCCGCCGCGATGGCCGGGCGCGGGGAGGGCGGCATCCTGAACGTTTCGTCGCTCGCGAGTTTCCAGCCCGGACCGTCGAACGCGACCTACAGTGCGACGAAGGCCTTCGTCACCTCCTTCACCCAGGCGGTGCACGAGGAGCTGAAGGGAAGCGGCGTCGCGGTGACCGCGTTGTGCCCCGGATTCACGCACACCGAGTTCCAGGAGCGGGCCAACGCGCCCGCGAGCGACGTGCCGGGCTTCTTGTGGCAGGAAGCGCCGGAGGTCGCCCGGGCCGGTCTCGACGCGCTCTTCAAGAACCGCGCGGTCGTGATCCCGGGCGCGACGAACAAGGTGCTCGGGAACATCTCGGCGGTGACGCCGCAGGCGATCACGCGGCGCGTCGGCGCGCTGGTCCTCAAGCGCGCAACGCACTGATCAATTCGCCGGATTAGCCGGCGACGACGCGGTACACGGTTCCGTTGCGGGCGACCGCGTAGAGCTCGCCTCCGTTGTCCTGGCCGAACGTCGTGAGCTCGGGAACCGACGGCCCGAGGTCGCGTTGGGCCACGAGGTGTCCACCGGTTTCGACGGCGCCGACGAGGTTCGGCCGGCAGTTGTCTCCGAACACGTACACGCCGTCGAGGGCCGGGATCGCCGTGCCGCGGTACACGTACCCGCCGACGATCGCGCAGGTTCCCTCGGAATGCTTCGTCTCGAGCAGGGGATCGCGTACGTCGCTCGGCGCCGTTCCCCGGAACGCGTGTGCACCTTCGCGTGCGCTCCAACCCCAGTTGATGCCCTTCTCGCCCTTCGGCGCGAAGTCGACCTCCTCGTACTCGTCCTGGCCGACGTCACCGATCCACAGATCGCCCGTCGTTCGGTCGAACGAGAACCGCCACGGGTTGCGCAGGCCCCACATCCACGTCTCCGGCCGCCCGCCGGCGCGACCGACGAACGGGTTGTCGGCCGGTACCGAATACGGCGAGGCTCCGCTCGGCGCCGGGTTGATGCGCAGGATCTTCGACAACAGCACGCCGAGGTTCTGCCCGTTGTGCTGCGGGTCGTCCTCGCTGCCGCCGTCGCCCAGCCCGATGTACAACAACCCGTCGGGTCCGGTGACGAGGTCGCCGCCCTTGTGATTCGCGAAGGGTTGCGGCACGACGAGCAGTTGCCGGCGGCTCGATGCGACCGCAGTCTCTCCGGCCATCGTGTACTCGTCGACGTGGGTGTTGTCCCCGGTGTCGGTGTAGTCGACGTACAACTTCGTTCCGTCGGTCGAGAACGTGATACCGAGCAGCCCTTCCTCGTTGCCGTGCGAGAGAGGTCCGACCGTGAGCACCGACGTCGGTGACAGCTGTCCGGCGGCATCGACGATCCGGATGCGACCCGGCTGCTCCGCCACGAACATGTGGGTGTCGTCGCGCCGCCAGGCGAGTGCGACTGGGCTCTCGAGACCGCCGACGACCCGAGCGAGCTTCGCATCGACCCGCGCGAGATCGGGTTCCGACGCGTCGGGATGGGTCTCCGGCGACGACACCCCGGTCGCGCTCGACGTGGTCGTCGTCGGGGCTGGGCTGGTGGGTGGAATCGGGACCGAGGCCGACGATTTCGCACTCGATCCGCTGCTGCATGCCGCGAGCACCAACACCCCGACCGCGATCCACGAGGGTTGCACCCGTGCAGGCTAGGGATCCGCTCGTCGTTGGCTGCATCGCCCACGGGGAGCACGCGTTTCGGTGCCGTATCCCACCCGTATGATGCGCGCGATGAAGTACGTCGTCTTCGTTCCCGACGGTTGCGCCGATGTCGCGCTGCCCGAGCTCGGTGATCGCACGCCACTGGAGGCCGCGCGTATGCCCCGGCTGGCGGCGCTGGCCGCACGGTCCGACGTGGGGCGAGCCACAGTCATTCCCCTGGGGCTGCCGCCGGGCAGCGACGTCGGCAACATGTCGATCCTCGGCTTCGATCCCGCCCGCTACCACACCGGGCGCGCACCGATCGAGGCTGCGGCCATGGGTGTCGAGCTCGGTCCGGACGAGGTCGCGTACCGCTGCAACCTCGTCACGCTCTCCGACGACGATGCACCGGTGATGGTCGACTTCGCGGCCGGCCATCCCACGAACGAGCAGAGTCACGCCATCGTCGCCGCGCTCGAGCACGCGCTCGGCGCCGGTCGCGCCGGCGTGCGTTTCCACCCCGGGGTCGAGTACCGCCACCTGTGCGTCGTACCGCGCTCGTGGACCGACACGGAATGCGTTCCACCGCACGATCTCACCGGTCAACTCGCGGTGTTCCCGCACGGGCCGGCCGCCGCGCTCGTCAACGGATTGATGGACGCCTCGCGCTCGATCGTCAGCGACGCCGCGCGCGCGGTCGGTTCGAGCGCGACGCAGATCTGGCTGTGGGGCCAAGGGGTGAAACCGGCGCTGCCCTCGTTCACGGCGACGTTCGGCACGGCGGGACGCATGTCGTCGGCCGTTGATCTCGTGCAGGGCCTCGGTGTGCTCACGGGCATCGAGGTCGTCGACGTGCCCGGGGCGACGGCCGGATTCGACAACGACTACGGCGCCCAGGCCCGAGCGTGCATCCGTTCGCTCGCGGACTGCGATCTCTTCGTGCTGCACATCGAGGCCACCGACGAGGCCGGGCACCAGGGTCGCTCCGACATCAAGGTCGACGCGCTGGAGCGCTGGGACACCGAGGTCATAAGTCCGGTCCTGGACGCGCTGGAGCACGGGGACGAGCCCTATCGGATTTTGTTGATGCCGGACCACGCGACCCCGTGCGACACCAAGACGCACAGTGCCGATTCGGTGCCGTACCTCTTCTTCGACTCCACGGTCGCCGGGGCAGGCGGCACGTATACCGAGCCGGCGACGGCCCACTGCGCCCCGGTCCCGGGTCACTCCTTGATGGCCCGCTTGGTGAAGGCCCGCGCCTGACCCGGCGACCGGCGCAATTCGCCGGTCCTTCAGAACTGGGCGTCCCGGCCGACTGAACAATCGACGACCGGATCGGGTGGCCTGCACCCTCTGCACCGCATGGGTATATGGTGTGCACGATCCCTCGAGACCGCGCCCCGAGAGCGTTTCTTGGCGGTGGGGGCCGGATCACCTCACGTTCTCTTCCGAGCTCGACACGCCCGGTGAGATCGTGCGAGATCTTCCGAGGGCTGCGTCCGCCGCCGCGATTTCCTTGCGCGTCGGCACTTGGAAACACGGATCACACGATCACACTCCGGTCGCTGCAGGCAGAGTCCCAGCCGGTCCGGTAGGAGCACAACCATGAGTGAGACCTTCGACCGTTCGCAACTGGACGGGAAGGATCGCGAACAACTGGCGCAGATCGCCTCCGCGCTCGGCGTCAAGTCGACGAGCCGGATGCGCAAGGCTGCTCTCGTCGACGCGATCGTCGGCGCGGCCGCCGAGTCGAACGGCGCGTCGGGCAGGGCCACGAACGGCGCGAGCGCGCCGGGCGGCGAGTCCGACACGACCGGGCGATCGACGCCGCGCAAGGTCCGCTCGAGCCGCGTGGTCGACGACGAACTGGCATCGATCGCCGACGAACAGAACGCGCTCGCCGGCGCTCCCGGGACTGCCGACGACATGTCGTTGATCCGGCCCGGGCGCCGGTCCCCATCGGCGGGGAACGGACGCGACGAGGCCGGCGACTCGTCGCACGGGAATGGGAACGGCGCCGGTGCCTCCGATGCGAGTGCGGGCGCGCCAGCTCCGCCGAATGCCCGCACCGAGCCAAGGGCGGGTGGCGCCGATCACTCCAACGAGCGGGTGACCTCGTCCGACTCCGCGTCGCACTCGCCGGGAGCGAGGGATTCCGACGGCGACCACGACACCGAGCACGACGATGAGCACGACGTCGACGGCGGCGGCGATCGCGGCCAGTCCGGTGCGGGGGCCTGGCGCGACGACGACGCATCGGCGAACAAGCGCCGCCGCCGCCGCCGCGGACGCGACCGTGAGCGCACGCCCGGCGACGGGCGGGTCGAGCGCGACGCCCGACCCGAGCGGGTTGACCGCGGCGACGACTACAACGGCGACCTCATCGAGATCGAAGGACTGCTGGATCTGCGCGACGAGGGCTACGGATTCCTCCGGGCCTCCGGATACCTCGCGGGTCGAAACGACGCCTACGTCTCCGCGTCGCAGGTACGCCGGTTCGGGTTGCGCAAGGGCGATCACGTCAAGGGTGCGACGCGTCCGCCGGCGAGCAGCGAGAAGTATCCCGCCCTCGTCCGAGTGGATCTCATCAACGACGTCTCGATCGACGAAGCGCGGCACCGCGTCCGATTCGAGGACCTCACCCCGCTGTTTCCCGACTCGCGCTTGAAGCTCGAACTGGCCGACAATCCGGCCGAGATCACCGGTCGCATCATCGACCTCATCGCGCCGATCGGGAAAGGTCAGCGCGGGATGATCGTGTCCCCGCCCAAGGCGGGCAAGACCACGATCATCAAACAGATCGTCTACTCGATCGAGCGCAACAACCCCGAGTGTCATGTCATCGTGCTCCTCGTCGACGAGCGCCCGGAAGAGGTCACCGACATGCGGCGGCACGTGCTGCGCGCCGACGTCGTCGCCTCCACGTTCGACCGTCCGTCCGACGAGCACTGCCATATCGCCGAGCTCACGATCGAGCGGGCCAAGCGCCTCGTCGAGTGCGGAAAGGACGTCGTGATCATCCTCGACGGCATCACCCGGCTCGCGCGGGCCTACAACCTGGCCGCCCCCGCGTCCGGCCGGATCATGTCCGGCGGTATCGACGCCGGGGCGCTGTACCCGCCGAAGAAGTTCTTCGGGGCCGCCCGCAACGTCGAGGAGGGCGGATCGCTCACGATCCTGGCCACGGCCCTCGTCGAAACGAACTCGAAGATGGACGAGCACATCTTCGAAGAGTTCAAGGGCACCGGGAACATGGAGCTCCGGCTCGACCGGCGCATGGCCGACCGCCGTATCTATCCCGCGATCGACGTGGAGCAGTCGGGCACCCGGCACGAAGAGCTGCTCTTCGACCGTCACGACATCCAACAGGTGTACAAGCTGCGCCGGGTCCTCGGTGCGCTCGAGGGCGGCTCCGGCCTGGAGTTGCTGATCGACAAGCTCCGCAGCACCAAGAGCAACACGCAATTCCTGATGGAGATCGCCAAGGCCCCCACGGGAATGGGAACCTGACGTCGAGCGTTACCAACCACCCATAGCGGCAGCCCGTTCTTTCCCGACCTGGGAAGCCAGAGGGCCTGCCAATAGACTGGACGAATCATGAAGACCGAGATCCATCCCGAATACGTCGAGTGCCGGGTCCACTGTTCCTGCGGGAACGAGTTCACGACCCGCTCGACGGCCTCCGAACTGCGCGCCGAGCTCTGCTCCGAGTGCCACCCCTTCTACACGGGCAAGCAGAAGCTCGTGGACACCGGTGGTCGGGTCGAGCGTTTCCAGCGCCGGGCCGCGAAGGCCAAGGTCAAGGTCAAGAAGGCGTAAGCCGCACCATGACTCGGGCGGAGCCTCGCTACATGGGCGGACAGGCGGTGCTCGAAGGCGTCATGATGCGCGGTTCGTCGAGCTGGGCCGTCGCGATCCGTGATCCCGACGGCGCGATCCAGCTCGACGTGCGCGACGTCCCGGGTTGGTCCGAGCGCTACCGCGACATCCCGATCGTCCGCGGTGTGATGGGGCTGGCCGAGTCTCTTGGCCTCGGCTACCGCGCGCTCACGTGGTCGGCCAACCAACAGGTGCCCGAAGAAGATCGGGTCTCGGAGAAGGTCATGGGTTGGGCGGTCGGTATCGCCGCGCTCGCGTTCAGCGCGCTGTTCATCGTGCTCCCGGCGCTGGCCGGTCGTTCGTTCGGCCACCTCTTTCACGGCTCGTTTCCGGTGTTCGAAGGGATCGCGCGGCTCGGGATCTTCGTCGTGTACCTGCTGGCGATCTCGCGCCTGCGCGACATCCGGCGCGTCTTCCAGTACCACGGTGCCGAGCACAAGGCGATCGCCGCGTACGAGAACGGCGTGGAGCTGACGCCGGAGACCGCGCAACAGTTCTCGACCGCGCACGTTCGCTGCGGGACGAACTTCCTCTTGACGGTGATGGTGGTCGCGATCCTCGTGTACTCGGTCATCCCGCGGCCCAATCTGTTGTTCGTGATCGGCTCGAGGATCGTGCTCGTACCGCTGATCGCCGGCCTGAGCTACGAGGTGATCCGGCTCGCAGCGAAGAACATGCAGCGAGGGTTCGTCCGGGCGCTCATGAAGCCGGGCCTGCTGCTGCAGCGGCTCACGACCCGACCGCCCGATTTCGAGCAACTCGAGGTCGCGATCGCGTCGCTACGGGCGGTGATGACGGCCGAGCAACTCGCCGACGTCGACACGCGCGCCGGCCGGCTCGTCCCCGCCGTCGCGCCCGCGTTCTAGGAGCCGGCGGCCGAAGCCCACGCGGCCACGGTGGCGCGGATGGCGGCGGTCTCGAGGGCGACGAACGCCTCGTCGTGGTCGGCGCCGCCGTGGTCGAGCCAGTCGAGGACCGCGTCGACGAGATGATCGAACAGCGTCTGTGCGGCCCACTCGGCCATCTCGGGGGCAACGAGGGGAGTGACGACGCCGCGGGCTGCGCTGACCGCAACGTCGCGCAGCGAGAGCGCGTACTCGCCGAACTGGGGCTCGCGCGCTGCGTGGCGCCACAGCAAGCGGAACCCGTCCGGCCATTCGCGTGCGACCCCGAGCAGCGCGCGCGTGCTGCCCCCCGCCTCGAGGCCCAGCGCGACGTTGGCGAGGAACAGCTCGACCTGCCGATCGAAGACCTGCTCCAGCACGGCGCGGTAGAGCAGTTCCTTCGACTCGAAGTGGCGGTAGACGATCAGCTTGGTGATGCCGGCCGTCGCCGCGATCTCGTCCATGGAGGTGGCCGCGTAGCCGGCGTGCGCGAACGCCTCCGCTGCCGCTTGGAGCAGCGCCACCCGTCGGGCCGGGCTCCGGCGCGGAGCCGCTGAGATCGAATTTGCCACAAGTGTAACTCTAGCGTTTACACTGCGGCCTGTGAGCAACCTCAAACTGCACTGGTCCGAGACGGAACTGCTCGAGAACGAAGCCGTCGCCGAGCCGCTGTTCGCGGGCGGCGTCCGCTGTCACGGCGGTTACGCCGACGATGGTCGGTACGTGTCTCCGAGGACGAAGAACCGTGTCCCTGCGACGAAGGCGTGGCAACAGGCGCATCGCGAACAGTTCGCGACCGAGATCATCGACGCTCCGCTCGACCTGTGGCCCGCGGTGTTCCCGAACGTCGACCAGACGAAGTTCCTCCTGCGTTCGGGTGTGACCGACCCGACCGTCAGCGCGCTCACGCGCGTCGGGACGGTCGAAGGCTTCGGCTCGATGATCCGGGCGGTCAGCGTCGAAAACCTGCAACGGCATTTCGGGCAGAGCATCGAGGGCACCGCGATCGCCCATCTTCAGGGCGGCCTGTTCGAAGCGCACGCGCGCGACGAGGCCGGGTTCGAGGAGGAAGCCGGCCACGACCACATGTGGTTCGCGGCACGCGACATCGCGTTCGAGAACCCGGTCACGGACGACGTGCGCCAGGCGATGCTCGTGCGGATGGGCATCCTTCCCGCTGACGACAAGCTCGCGACTCCGGAACAGGCTCGAGCCGGCGCCGAGGGAACGCGCCGGTTTCCCGATCTCGATCTCGCGCTCGAGATGATGGTGCGGCGCATGGTCGGACTGTTGATGATCGAGGTTTCGGCGTTCCACACGTTCGCGTGGGCGGAGGAAGTGCTCTCCGACACCAACCTCGTCGCCGGCGATGGTCGCGCCGCAGAGATCGTTCGCTGCATCCGTGCCGACGAGACACCGCACGTCGACTATCTGCGCACTGCGATCACCGAGATGCGTGACCGCACGTTCGTCGGCGAATCCGGCGCCGCGATTCCCGGCTCGGAGGTGATCGGCACCATTTGGGATGCCGCGCTCGAGCTCTCCCTCGGGGCGAACCGCGAGAACTTCAAGCAGGGTGCGATGGCGGAGCTCGAGCTCGCGCTGGCGCCGCGTGCCGACCGCGCCGACATCTTGGAGGAGTTCCTCTCGTTGGGTACGGAGTCCCCGTCGGAGGTCGCGCGATGAAGTTCGGCATCTTCTATGAGCACCAGCTGCCGCGGCCGTGGACCGACGACTCCGAGTACCGGCTGATCCAGGACGCACTCGGCCAGATCGAGTACGCCGACGCGCTGGGCATCGACTACGCGTGGGAGGTCGAGCACCACTTCTTGGAGGAGTACTCGCACTCGAGCGCGCCAGAGGTATTCCTCGCGGCCGCGTCGCAGCGCACCAAGAACATCCGACTCGGGCACGGCATCGTGCAGACGCCGCCGCCCTTCAACCACCCGGCCCGAATCGCCGAACGCATCGCGATGCTCGATCTCGTGAGTGGCGGTCGCGCCGATTTCGGCACGGGGGAGTCGTCGTCGGAGGCCGAGCTCGGCGGCTTCATGGTGGATCCCGAGACCAAGCGCGCGATGTGGGAAGAGGGTCTGCGGGTCGCGGTGCGGTGCATGACGGAGACGCCCTTTACCGGGCACTCGGGCGACTTCGTCACCATGCCGCCTCGCAACGTCGTGCCCAAGCCCCGGCAGAAGCCGCACCCGCCGTTGTGGGTCGCGTGCAGTCGGCGCGACACGATTCACCTCGCCGCGCAGAAGGCGATCGGCGCGCTCGCGTTCGCGTTCGTCGATCCCGAAGAGGCGAAGCTCTGGGTCGACGACTACTACGCGACCCTCGAAAGGGAAGCGGTACCGATCGGCGACGCAGTCAACGCCAACGTCGCGTGTGTGACCACGTTCATGTGTCACGACGACGAGGACGAGGCGATGCGACGCGGCCTCGAAGGCGCGAATTTCTTCGGATACTCGCTTGCGCACTACTACGTGTTCGGTCGGCACCAACCCGGCGTCACCGACGTATGGCAGGAGTTCGTGCAGCGCCGGTCCGAACACGGTTACGACCCCGAAGCGGTGACCGCGGCGTCGGAGAACGACGATCGTCTCGGCGCCAAGGTCGTGGAGCAGGGGATCGGCGGGCTGCGCGGCGCCATCGGTACCCCGGACCAGTTGCGCGAGTACCTACGACGCTACGAGGAGTGCGGCGTCGACCAGGTCATCTTCTGCTTCCAGGCGGGCAAGAACCGAAACGAGCACATCCTGGAGGCGCTCGAGTTGTTCGGTCGCGAGGTGCTGCCCGAGTTCAAGGACCGCGACGAGAAGACCCAGGCCGCAAAGCACGAACGACTCGCGCCGGTGATCGACACCGTGATGGCCCGGAAGCCGGCCGAGGACCATCCGCCGCTGCCGAGCCCCGACTACGCGTTCCCGTCGATTCCGCGCGCGATGGCCGACCGCTTCGGGAGCGACGAGTTCCACAAGATGCTCGACGACGTCGCCGAGCAGTCGGCGATGGGGCCCGGCAGCATCGAAGGGCTGATCAACAACCGCTAGGACGGCTCGGCGACGACTGCAGCCTGGCGACTGCCGCTAGGCGAACGCGTGGGCCGGGGTACCGGTCGGTGCGCCGGGCCTCGAGGCCCCGACATTGTCGAGGCGGGGGCTCGCCGCCCGCCCGTAGGTGGGGAGATCGACCTCGTGGGTCGGGACGAGCAGGGTCGCGTCGCCGCCGGACCCGGCCGCGACCCGCGCGGTACCCGCAGGGCTCGCGGCGTCGTGATCGATGTTCGGTTCGCGCACGCCGCCGTCCCTGGCAAGCAGATTCCCAGCCCGTGCGCGCCGATGTCTTGGACCGATGCCCCCGAAAGCTCGAGCCGAAAGCTCGAGCGCAATGCGGTGCCGGTACCCTCCGAGCGATGTTCGAACAGCTCGCCGCGCTCTCCGATGAGCTCGACCGGCTCGAGGCCGACCTGCCCCGCATCTACGCCGCGGGTGACCGGCGCGCGTCCCGGGACGCCGGACGTCGTCACCAGGAGCTGAAGCCGGTCGTCCAGGCGTACGGCGAGTGGAAGCAGGTGCAGGAGGACATCGCCGACTCCCGCGAGGTTCTCGAGGCGACGACCGACGCGGCCGAGCGCGAGACATGGCGCACGGAGCTCGCGGAGAAGGAAGCTCAGCTCGAGGTGCTCGAGGGCCGGATCAGGGAACTGCTCCTGCCTCACGATCCGAACGAGGGCCGCAACGTCATCATCGAGATCCAGGGGACCGAAGGCGGCGAGGAAGCGAACCTCTGGGCCGGCGACCTCTACCGGATGTACCAGCAGTTCGCCGAGCGGCATGCGTTGAAGATCGAGGTGTTGTCGAGCCAGCCGTCCGAGCACGGTGGGTACCGCGACATCACCTTCTTGGTGAAGGGCGCCGACGCGTGGAGCTTGCTCAAGTACGAGGGCGGCCCGCACCGGGTGCAGCGCGTTCCCGCGACCGAGAGCCAGGGCCGCATCCACACCAGCGCAGCGACGGTTGCCGTTCTCCCCGAGGCCGAGGAGATCGATGTCGAGATCGATCCGAACGATCTCGAGATCGACGTGTTCCGAGCGACCGGTCCGGGCGGTCAGTCGGTGAACACCACCGACTCCGCGGTGCGCATCACCCACACGCCGACCGGTCTCGTCGTGTCGTGCCAGGACGAGAAGAGCCAGCTCCAGAACAAGGAGAAAGCGATGCGCATCCTGCGTTCCCGACTTCTGCAGGCGGAGCAGGATCGCCAACACGCCGAGGTGAGCGCGGCGCGTCGCGATCAGGTGAAGGGCGGTGGCCGCTCCGAGAAGATCCGCACGTACAACTACAAAGAGAACCGGCTCACCGACCACCGCATCCCGATCACGCTGCATTCGCTCGACCGTGTGCTCGACGGTGAGCTCGACGACGTCGTCGCCGCGCTCGCAGCCGACGAGCGTTCCCGTCAGCTCGGTGGTGAGTGACGGTCACGATGAACTGGCAAGAAGTGCGCCGGGTGACGGCCCGGGCGCTGGCCGACGCCGGCATCGGACCGGCGGAGACGGAAGCGCGCTTCATCGTCGAGCGGGTGTCGGGCTACGACGCGAGCGAGTGGTTGGAGATCGTCGGTGCGACGCCGACCGCCCGGGCCGAACGGGAGCTGCACGACCTCGTCGCGCGGCGCGTGTCCGGCGAACCGCTGCAGTACGTGCTCGGCGGGTGGAGTTTTCGCGGGCTCGATCTCTTCGTCGACCGGCGGGTGCTGATCCCGCGCCCGGAGACCGAGTACGTCGTCGAAGTCGCGTTGGAGGAAGCCGCCCGATCGGGTCTGCGGCGATCGCGTCGGCGCCTCTCGATCGTCGATACCGGCGCTCCGGCCGCGGCCGTCGATCTGGGCACCGGTTCCGGCGCGATCGCGATTGCGCTGGCGGCAGAGCTCCCCGACGTCGAGGTGTGGGCCACCGACGTGAGCGAGGACGCGCTGGCCGTCGCCCGGGCGAACGTCTCGGGCTGCGCGGCGACGCGGGTCCGGATCGCCGACGCGGGCGAGTGGTTCGATCCGTTGCCGGCACACCTCCGGGGCACGGTGCGGCTTGTCGTCTCCAATCCGCCCTATGTGGCCGAGCACGAGATCGCAGGTCTCCCCGACGAGGTCGCGGCGTACGAGCCGCGAGGGGCCCTCGTTTCGGGTCCTTCCGGAACCGAGGCGATCGAGCACCTGTTGGAGCTCGCGCGCGAGTGGCTCGCGTCGGCCGCGACGCTGGTGTGTGAGATAGCCCCGCATCAGGCCGATGCAATGAGCGCGCACGCCCGGTCGCTCGGGTACTCCGAGGTGATGGTGCGCGACGACCTCACCGGACGGGCACGCGTGCTCGTGGCGCGCACGGGATAGGTTCTCGTCGATGGCCGATGACCAGCTCGACATCGACGGGATGCTCGAACGGTTCCGCGAGCGGGCGGCCGCGGTGCAACAACGGGGAGTGCCGCCCGTTACCGGGCCCGAGCGTCAGATGTTCCTCGAACGGGCCCAGCTCGACTTCCAGGACTTCGCCATGCTCGGCGACGCCACGTGGGCGTTCGTTGACGGGGTGCTGACGCTCACCATCGATCTCCGCCCCACCTGAGGGCGGCGCCGTGAAGGTGCGTCAGCCCTAGGTGGCTGGTGTGAAACGGCGGGACGTGGGCGTGGTTCGCGGTTCGGTGACGGTGTGTGTCATCGACGCGAGTTCTGTTGGTGTCGGCGATCGCGTGGGGTCCGCGGGCGGCGGTCGTTGGCGCCGGTCAGGGCGTAG
>JBBSFB010000016.1:0-75482 GCA_038239145.1 Acidimicrobiia bacterium | reverse complement strand
CTGGAGCGTACGGACACCGAGTGACACTCGTGGCACGACTTTGTTCACCAGCCGATGTCGATTCCTCGATCGAGCTCGGCACCGTGCTCGCGATGCTGTGCTCGTTGGTCGATCGCGAGGCTCTTGCCGATAGATCGTTCGGTGGCGCGCCGCGCGATCTCGCTGACATCGACGGGTTCGAGTGTGCGGCCCTCGTATTTGCCGGGCACGATCGTGTAGAGCCGGTTCTCGTGGCGGCCGCGCGAGAGTGCCGTGTATGCGGCTTCACGGTGCAGGTGTTCGTCGCCGAGGACGTAGGTGCGGTCGCAGGTCAGCCCTTGCGCTTTGTGGACGGTCATGGCGTAGGCGTGGTCGAGGCTGCCGTTGGCGACATACCAGTCTGGGATCGTGGTGTCGGTTGTGTGCTGGTCGAATCGGACAACGATCCGCGTGTCGTCGGTGGCGGTGACCACGCCCCGTTCGCCGTTGACGAGCCCGAGCGGCCGATCGTTGTGCAACGCCATCACCCGATCCCCAACGGCAAACGTCCGTCCCTCGACCGTCGTGCCGGTCGGGGCGACGCGGCCGTGCGCGACGAGCGCGTCGCGGGCCAACCGGTTGAGGTCGGCGACATCGGCGCGTAACGACGCGAGCATGATCGCGTCGTCACCGTTGAGGGTTGCGGCGAGCCAGTCGGCGACGATCCGTTGGTGTGCGGTCGCCTGGTACTCGTAGTACTCGACGTGGCCGTGGGTGTCGAGTAGATCGACCGCGTGGCTGACGTCACCGGCCCGGAGTTCGGTGAGCGCTTCCCGTTCGATCGGATCGGTCTGCCGTTGATTGTCGGTGAGATGACTCGCACCGAGGCGCGTTCCGAGTGCGGCGAACGCGCCGCCGGCTTCGATCGCCGGGAGTTGGTGGTGGTCGCCGACGAGGACGACCTTGGCCCGATCGCGGGCCGCGTGCTCGCAGAGGCGGCGAGTTGCACGGTGCCGACCATCGCCGCCTCGTCGACCACGACGACGGTGCCGGGGCTGAGCCCGCGCGAGTGGGGACGATCCAGTGCGGCGAGGAGCAGGTGCAGGGTCGATGACCGGATCTCGGAGCCGGCCTGGAGCTCTTGCGCGGCCCGGGCCGACAGTGCGCAGCCGATGACCGGGTGGCCGGCCTCTTCCCACGCTTCGCGGGCGACACCGAGCGCGTAGGTCTTGCCCGTCCCGGCCGCGCCGATCACGACCGAGATGCCGGCGCCATCGGTGGTGAGCTTGGTGACCATCGCGGCCTGCTGCGCGCTCAACGACCGCCCGACAGAGGCGGTTGACGCGTCGCAGACCCCGACGCCGTCGTCGCGGCGGGCGATCGCATTGTCGAGGAGCTGTTCCTCGATGGCCAGGAGCTCGACCGTCGAGTACTGCACGCCGGTCCGCGCGACGCCGACCGCCTCCACCAGCTGGCCTGCGAGGAACTCCTCCGCGCGCCGTTCGAGCACCGGCACCGTCGCACCGTTCGGGGCGTGCTCGGCCAACACGCGCAAGACCGCGGGTCGATCGAACGTCGCGTCCGAAGCCGTCAACAGTCCCGCGAGACCCTCGTCGCTGAGCTCGACACCGTCGGTACAGACATACCGTGCAGACATCGGTCCAGCCATCGGTACAGACGCCGATTCTGTCAACAACGCCTGCACCGCTCTCGGGTCGAGGCCGTGCAGACCGGCACGCTCCCGCCAATCGGCTTCGAGCTTGGCCGGGTCGACGTCGTAGTCCTTCGCGGCCCGGGTTGTGACGGCGAGTCGCCGCGCGGACCGTGTCGACGTGTCGCCGCCTGCTTCCATGCCTTCCTCGATCTGCATCCTCCGGCGAGAGAACTCCCGCAACACCTCGTGCGGGATGCCAGCGACCTCACCGACACCCTTACCAACCGGCTCCCACCCGACACCCAACGATTGACTCAGCGCGTGGCGGAGTTCGGCCTGATACAAGAACCCAGCCGTACGCGCGTGCGCGTACAAGTAACGGCCGTCGAGCGTCCGCCACACGCCGTCCTCACACGCAGTCGTGTTCGCGACCACCACGTGGGTGTGGAGCTGCGGGTCACCGGCCCGGCTGGACCGATGCCGAAACGCGGCGCGGATCAGGCCATCGCCGTCGACCTGACCGACGCCGCTGTGCCCACGCCGCGACCGAATCGCCTCACGTTCGACATACCCGATCGCGGCGTCGACCGCGACCTCGTGCGCCGCGATGACCGCGGCGGCCGTGTCCTCATCGGCCAGCGCCCACAACACCGACACCGACTTCGGCGCCGACAACGTCAGATCGAACGCGCACACCCGCGCGTTTTCGCGACGCAGACGCACACGAGTGGACGGATCCACACCCGACAACACCGAGCGGAAATCGTCATCATCGACCTCACCCGCGAGACCCAGCTCACCGGCCACCCTGCCGATCCAACGGCCCGGGACCTCACCCCGCTCGCTGTAATAATCCTCCGCGCCCTGCGCCACCGCGGTCAGGTAATAGCTCTCCTGACCGACCGAGACCTTCCCCACCGACATCATCACTACGGATAAGCGCGTTGACAACGCCAAACGCGACAAACCCGCATCGAGATGCAACTGTGTGAAGAGCTCTACGCGCGAATTTCTTGTCGCGTTTCGGGCGGCGGTCGCGCTTATCCAGTACATGAGCGAAAACGCGCAGGAGAGGACCGAACGACCAGACGGAGGTTGCTGATGACGATCGTCGCGGCGGCACGCGTGCTGTCGATCGGGCGCACGACCATGTACGAGCTCGTCGGCGCCGGAGAGATCGACGTCGTGCACATCGGTCGGGCGGTCAGGGCGCCGGTGTCGGAGCTGGAGGCGTTCGTCGGCCGACAGCGGCGCACGGAGGTCGTACGCTGACGTCGACTTCCCCCGTCAGATCGCGCTTTGTCGCGATGCGATCGCCCACGTCCATCGGGCGACGCGGCATTCGAGCCGTGCGCGGGTGTGCGCCGCAGATCGAGGGAGTCTCATGAAGGGTCACGTTCGAAAGCGCGGAAGCGGTTGGGCGATCGTGGTGGAACTCGAGGCCGATCCCGCATCGGGAAAACGCAGACAGAAGTGGGTCAGCGGTTTCCGTACCAAGGCGATCGCCGAGCGCGAGCTGCGCCGCCGCCTCCGGCTCGTCGACGAGGGCGAGGACGCGTTTCCCGAGGAGATGACGGTCGACGCATTCGTGCTCGAACGATGGTTGCCGCACCTCCAAACTCAAGGCCGACTGCGCGCCGGCACGATCCGGAATTACCGGCAGCTCATGCGTGACCACGTGCTTCCACAGCTGGGATCGATGCAGCTACGAAAGGTCCGGCCCGGGCACGTGCAGTCGGTCCTCGACGAGATGACTCGCAACGGGCGCGCGGGTCGCACCGTTTCTCACGCCCGCGCGGCGATGTCGTCGGCATTCACATCCGCCGTCCGCTGGCAACTCGTTGCGATCAATCCAGTACGAGCGACCGAGGCTCCCGCGAAGAGGTTCTCGATCTGCGCGTTCCCACGGCGATCGAGCTCGGCGTGTTGATGGACGCCGCCCGCGGGACGATCTGGGAGGTGCCGATGGTGCTCGCGGCAACGACGGGAGCGCGACGAGGTGAGATCGCCGGGCTGCGGTGGGGGAACGTGGATCTCGACCGAGGCCGGATCCGGATCGTTGAAGCCCTACAGCGCGTCAACCGCGAGCTCGTCTACGCACCACCGAAGACCCCTCGGGCAGTCCGAAGCATCCCGATCCCTGGGTGGGTCGTCGAGGCGTTGCGTCGACACCGAGCAGACCAAGCCCAGCGGCTCCTTGCGCTCGGCATTCGTGTCACCGACGAGCACCCGGTGGCCGATCGGGGCGACGGCGAGCCGCTTGATCCTTCGACCTTCACGCATGCCGTGTCGCGTATCGCCACGGGGGCCGGGCTCGAGGGTGTTCGGCTCCACGATCTCCGCCATGCCGTTGCCACGATCCTCGCCGCGACCGGGAGCTCGCCGGCCATCACGTCGAAGATCCTGGGGCACGCGTCGGTTGCGTTCACCCGGCAGACGTACACACATCCGGATGAGGAGGAGCTCGATCGGGCGGGCGCGGCGTTGGAGCGCGCCCTCGGTACTCGCTGACGGCCGTTTGCAATCCGTTTGCAAACCCGGTCGGGTCAGCGGTGACACGTTTCCCGACCAGGCGTACTCCCTGGTCAGCTAGTACGCCCCCCGGGACTCGAACCCGGAACCTGCAGATTAAGAGTCTGATGCTCTAACCAGTTGAGCTAGGGGCGCAGGGAGCGCACATCGTAACCCACGAGCCCGTACATTCCTGGTGTGGACGTAGCGATCAGTGGCGCGAGTGGTCTCCTGGGTACGGCGCTCGCGGCATCGCTGCAGGCCGACGGTCATCGGGTCCTCCGTTTCGTGCGGGGTGGCGTGACCGGTGGCGACGACATTGCCTGGGATCCCGAACAGGGCCGCATCGACGCCCCCGCGCTCGAGGCGATCGACGCGGTCGTGCACCTCGCAGGAGAGGGCATCGGTGAACACCGCTGGACTTCGGAGCAGAAGCGGCGGATCAAGGAGAGCCGCACCAAGGGAACCGCAGTTCTCTCGGCCGCGGTCGCGAGCCGGGAGAACAAGCCCAAAGTCCTGGTGACGGCGTCTGCGATCGGCATCTACGGGAACCGCGCCGACGAGATCCTCACCGAAGACAGCCCCCTCGGCGACGATTTCCTGAGCGACGTCTGCAAGGCGTGGGAGGCCGAAACCCGTCCGGCCGTCGATGCCGGGGTCCGCACCGTCAACGTGCGCACCGGCATCGTGCTCGCCGCCCACGGCGGCGCGTTGCAGCAGATGCTGCTCCCGTTCCGGCTCGGTCTGGGCGGCAAGCAGGGTTCCGGGAAGCAATGGATGAGCTGGATCGCGCTCGCCGACGAGATCGCCGCGCTCCGGGCTGCCATCGACGACGATCGCCTGCGCGGTCCCGTCAACCTGGTCGCGCCCAACCCGGTGACCAACGCCGAGTTCGCCCGCGCGCTTGGCCACGTGCTCCATCGCCCTACGGTGTTGCCCACGCCGTTGTTGCCGCTGAAGCTCCGCTACGGAGCGGAGCTCGTCGAGACGCTGCTCCTCGGGAGCCAACGGGTGGCGCCCAACCGACTCGAAGCCGTCTCCTTCTCCTTCCGATACCCGGTGCTCGAACCCGCGCTCGAGGCGATCTTGCGGGGCTCCTGAGTGCGCGGGCGCGGTTCCTGAGTGCGGCTCTGGATCGACACCGACGCGGGCGACAATCCCGACGACACGATCGCGCTCTGGTGCGCGGCCCGGGCCGACGACGTCGACCTGGTCGGGGTGAGCACCGTCGACGGCGACGTCGAGAAACGGGCCGCGTACGTCCGCAAGCTGCTGCCTGGAGTCGACGTGATCGCGGGCCCGCCTCCGGGTGATCGGATGACGAACGTCGACGCGCTGCTCGGGATCGGGCCGTGGACGCATGTGGCCGGGCTCGCCGACGAAGGCGCGCTCCCGCTCCGCGTCGTGCTGATGGGCGGCGCCCTCGCCCCGATCAAGCACCGGGGTCAGTTGCGGCGGATCGAGCACAACGTCGGCGCCGACCCCGGCGCTGCGGCCCGTCTGCTCGGCTCGACCGGCAACCTCATCGTCGTCCCGCTCGACGCGACCGCGCGGCTGCGGGCCCACGCGAAGGACGAGAAGGTGCTCGCGCAGTCGATCCCGGGGTTCGGCGATCACCTCGCCCGCTGGCGGCAGAAACGAGAGCCCGACACCGACGACGGCGACGTTTCGCTCGTGCTGCACGACGTGGCCGCGCTCTTCGTCTCCATCGGTGACCGGGTGGCCCGCATGGAGTCTCGGCGCCTGACGATCGAGCCCGACGGCACGATGCGCGCGTCGGTCGACGGACCGCTCCAGCATGTGGTCGCGCACGTCAAGGACGACGAGACCCGCGCCCGGATGCGCGCCCTCGCGGCTGAGGGTGGCTGACGGGGCTCGAACCCGCGACCTTCGGCACCACAAGCCGACGCTCTAACCAGCTGAGCTACAACCACCATGTTCCGGCCGGAGCGAGCCCCGACCGGGGAACGGCCATAGTACAGACCGCCGAGTTCGGGCCGCCCGCCGAGCCCGGCCACCGAGCTTCGGCCCGGATCGCTACGACGCGGGCGGTGGGACCGCTTCGACGAACTCGAGCGCGGCGTCGATGCAGTCGAATTCGCTCGGGGCGCGGAAGTGGTCGACGCCCTTCAGCGTGACGAGCTGCGCGTTGGGGAGCGCATCGACCAAGGGGTCGGGCGGCCCGGCGAAGTCGCGGTCGCCGATGATGACGAGGGTCGGGCACGTAACCCGGCCGGCGTCGGCCACCGTGAAGGGCTCCGACTCCCGGCGCAGGCACGCCGCGATCGCGAGGGGATCATTGCCGGCGCTGCGCGCCAACTGCACGAACAGGCGGGTCGTGAGATCGTCGGGGTTGGCGCTCGCCTCGTCGGTGAAGGCGTCGGCCAACGCTCCGCTGTCGTCGTTGCGGAACATGTTCGCCCCGACGCCGATGACGACGAGGCGACCGAACCGTTCCGGCGTCCGGGCGGCGATACGTAACAGCAGCTGGGCACCGAGCGAGAACCCGATCGCGTCGATCTCGGTGTCGGGAAGCGCGGCCTCGAGATACCGGTCGAGGTGCGCGTATTCGGCGGGATCGTGCGATGGAGCGCCAGTTCCGTGACCGAGGAGGTCGATGCCGATCGCGGGGCGTTCGGCGTCGGCGAGGAGGTCGACCCAACCCGGCGCACGCCACCCGTGTTCGAACGACGAGGCGACACCGTGCACGAGGGCAACGGACTGATTTCGCATCCGGGCAGCGTACGCGGCAACAGAGAACGGCCCCCGTCCGTAGACCGGGGGCCGTCGCTCCGATGTTCGATGGGGCCGTCTCCGGCCGGTCGCAGCGGCTTAGGGGGGTGGAGTCGCCGGGACATGAGAGGTATCGGTCCGGACGGTCGCCACGTTCAGCCCGGCTCGTGAACTGTGACGGGTTGCACTCTGGGCGCGGCCGGTCCGCCACTCGATGAGTCGGAGAGGAATGACCCCGTCCGCTACCATGGGCTCTGCACCGCACCGCCGGGTCTGTTCGCTGCACGTCAGCACGGGCTACAGCGAGCGTGAGATCGCTCCCTGGCGACTTCGCGAATCATCGAAACTTTCGTGCGCGGTGCCGTTCGAAATAGGAGCACTGTGTCAGTCAGCTTTGCCGATCTCGGCGTATCCGCCGACCTCATCGACGCGCTCAAGCAGCGCAACATCACCGAGCCGTTCCCCATCCAGGCGGCCACCATCCGCGACGCCCTCGCCGGGCGCGACATCTCCGGTCGGGCCCCGACCGGCTCGGGCAAGACCCTCGCCTTCGGGATCCCGCTGGTCGAGCGGGTTCCGCGTGCCCGCCGCCTGCGTCCTGGTGCGCTCGTGCTCGCCCCCACCCGTGAGCTCGCCGCCCAGATCCAAAAGGACCTCCTGCCGCTGGCCAAGACCCGCGGCCGTCGCGTCATCTCCGTGTACGGCGGCGTCGGCTACGACACCCAGGTACGCGAGCTTCGCCGCGGCGTCGACATCCTCGTCGCCTGCCCGGGCCGCCTCATCGACCTGGTGGAGCGGCGTGCGGTCGAACTCGACGGCATCGAGATCGTCGTGATCGACGAGGCCGACCGCATGGCCGACATGGGCTTCCTGCCCCAGGTCCGCAAGCTCCTCGACCTCGTTTCCGAGAACCGCCAGACGATCCTGTTCTCGGCCACGCTCGACGGCGATATCGGTGCGCTCACCCGTGAGTACCAGACCGACCCGGTCCGGCACGAGGTCGGCGACGTCGAGCCCGACCTCGACGCGTCGACGCACGCGTTCTGGCACATCGAGGCGACCGACCGTCCCCGGCACACCGCGACGCTCATCGACAAGCACGGTTCGACGATCGTGTTCTGCCGTACGCGTCACGGCGCCGACCGCTTGGTGAAGCAGCTCTCCGCCTCGGGCGTGAGCGCGGCTTCGATCCACGGTGGTCGTTCGCAGAGCCAGCGTGATCGGGCGCTGCAGTCGTTCAAGCAGGGTCAGGTCGACGCGCTCGTCGCCACCGACGTCGCCGCGCGCGGTATCCACGTCGACGGTGTCGCGTGCGTGGTCCACTTCGACCTCGCCGAGGACGCCAAGGCGTACCTTCACCGCTCCGGTCGTACCGGCCGCGCCGGCGCCACCGGTGTCGTGGTGACGCTGGTGTCGGATGCGATGGTGCGCGACGTGCGCCGGCTGCAGAAGGACATCGGTCTCGTCGGCGAGCTCGAGCGGGTCGGCCGGGCTCCGGTGAGCACGCGCGAACCGCTTCCGGCGCCGTCCGAGAACGCGCCGCGTCGTACCGACGCGCGGTCCGCGCGTCACGGTGCACATCGGCCCGACGGTGCTACGCCTCCCCGTAGGGGTCAAGGCGCGCGCGACCGTGATCGCAATCGCGGTCGTCAGCGTCGCGGCTAGTTGCGCGGAGAGCTATGAGTTTGTAGCGGGCGGGGCCACCCGCGCGCGGTGGGCCGCGTCGTAAAATTCGCCCACCCACCCGCCCACGACATCGAATGTCGGGGCGGGGGCGAGGTCGCCCGTCTCGTCGAGCTTCGGGCGCACGCCCGGCACCGAGAGTTGCGCTTCGATCTGCGCGCCTTGGGCGCGCAACGTCTGCGCCAGCGCGTCGAGGGAGCGGTGGCCACCGCTAGTCGCCGCGCTCATGAGCGCGACCGGCTTGTCGTAGAGCTCACCGCTGCCGACGACCCAGTCGAGCGCGTTCTTGAGCGAGCCGGGCAACGAGTGCGCGTACTCGGGCGCTGCGATCACGACCGCGTCGGAATGCGCGATCGCGGCGCGCCACTCCGCGAGAGCCGCGATGTCGTCGCCGTCGAGATCGTGATTGAAGTGCGGAAGATCGGCGATTCCGTCGAACTCGAAGATGTGCGTTGTCTCGGGCGCGCAACGGGCCGCGGTTGCGAGCAGAGCCCGGTTGGCGGAGACCCGCTGCAGGCTGCCGGATACGAAGAGGAGCTCGACCTTCGGTGCTTCGGTCATGCGAATTGCAAGGCCGGTCGGGGCCGCGGATATTCCCAGGAGATATTTCGACCCGAGCCGCCGCCTTTCCCGTGAACCGCGTATCGCCGCAATCCGTATTCATACACGTCGCACGAACAAACGAATGCGACGGAACGAACGGTGGCGATACAGATGAAGACGCACGAAGCAACCGAAGGCAACGCTCGATCAACGTTCGCGCGGCGAGGCGCCGCGCACGTGATCGGCATCACCGCAGTGATCGCGCTCGCCGCGTGTGGCTCGTCGGGATCGTCGAAGGCGAGTGTGTCGCCCGGCGCGCAACCCGCGGCCGCGAAGTCGCCGGCGAACGCGGTCGTGAAGACTTCGACGTTGACGAAGCTCGGTACTGTATTGGTCGACGCGAACGGGATGACGTTGTACACGTTGAAGCACAACGGTGTCCCGGTTGCCTGCACCGGTGCGTGCGCGACCGCGTGGCCGCCGCTCGCGTTGCCCACGGGCCAGAGCACCGCCGTTGCGGGAGGCGGCGTGACCGGTCTCGGAACCGTCGTGAAGTCGAACGGAACCCACGTGACCGAGGACGGCGCGCCGTTGTACCGCTTCCAGGGCGACAGGGCACCCGGCGATACGAACGGCGACGGACTCGCGAGCTTCGGTGGCGTGTGGCACGTCTCGACCGTCGCGGCATCGGCCGCGCCCGCGGTGACGACTCCGACGACATCATCGTCGTCGGGTGGCTACGGCTACTAGAGCCCGCGCACTAGACCTAGGGCCGGTGGCGCCGGTCTTCGTCGTCTTTTCCCGTCTCGGCGATTGAGTAAATCTGGGGGACGAGATCTTCCCAGCGAGAGGGGTCACGATGCCCGACCAGATGCGAGCACTGCGCCTGGTCGCGCTCGGGTGGGGATCCATGGGCTTCGCGGTCGGTGACCACGTGTACGGCATCATCGACTGGTACCGCGGCGGCGCCGCGGCCGGGTACGTCGTCGTCGAGGCACGCAACCTTGCGCTCAAGCCCGCCTTGCTCGCTTCGGGCGACGCGGCTGCGCTCGCGTTGCCGGGACTGACTGCACCCCGGGCGCGGTTCCGTTTCGGCGGGTTGGGCGAACGGCCAGACGGCGTTGATCTTGGGCGCGACCGGTGGTGTCGGCGCGATTGCCGTAGAGCTGGCGCTCGGTGCAGGAGCACAGGTCGCCGCGGTGGGACGTCGCGCGCACGAGGCGTTGGCGCGCGATCTCATCGACGTTCTCGCGCCCGGTTAACGGGCGCACTCCGCGCACTCCGACCACCAGTAAGGCTGCGGCATGGTGCGCGAAGATCGACTGAGCGCGCCCGGCAGGATTCGAACCTGCGACCCACGGCTTAGAAGTTCGTTTCAGCCGCTTTTCCGACCTGCACACCTTGCGCCGATCCCATCTCTGGCCAGCGGAAACGCTGCTTGTTGTCCCCGGTCGTTCGTTGGCGTTAGTGAATGAGCGCGCGGACTTCGCGCGGACTTTCTATGACCGGCGTGTCAGGTTCACGGATGCACCCCGCACGCGTTGCACCCGTCGTCGGCCCACGATCGCCAGCACGTGACCGCGTCGCCCGCGTGCCGCAGCTCGCGCGCGCGGCACCCGTCTTCGTCGTCGAGCGAGCAGCCCGCGGCTGTGCCGTCGATGTGCAGGATGAGGGAGCGGGACAGGTCACTACAACTAGCCAGGCGCGTACAGAACGGCAGCGCGATCGCATCGACGTCGGTCTCGCCGCATGCGGGACTCTCCAGGCAACTTCGACAACCCCGACCACTCAGGCACACATCGACGTCCTCATCGGGCGAGTCACGGCCGGCCCGACCTGTCCCGTCGAACGAATCGGTCACCCGTGTCCGCCGAGGCCCCTCATTGGCAACGAAGTGCAGGCACGAGCCGGAACGCGTGTCGTCGCCTCGACACACACGACTGCAGGCGGCACATACCGTTTGCAACTCGCCGCGGGGTCGTGGGCCATCGTCACCCTGGCGTCGAGCATGCTCCCGCGCTGCCCGACTCACACCGTCAACGTCACTGCCGGGCTTGTGACCTGCGCCGACATCGATTGCGATACCGGCATCCAATGATGACCGGACGAGGACGCAACAAGAAGTCGGCGCGACTCACGGCGGCCGAAACCCCGCGTCCGACCGAGTGCCGTTGGGCCTCAGGGCGGGCTGCGGATTGCCGAAGGGATGGAGAGAGGTTCGCGGCCGGCGCGTGCCCACCCAGCGGAGGATGAAGATGGCGACCCACGGAAGTCGTTTCTCCAGGCTTGTTCGGTCGCGGCAGGGGGCACTCGCCTTGATCGTCTTCGGCGTCGTCGTGATCGGCGCCGGATTGCTGCAAACGACCACCTCCCAGCTCAACGGCGGAAACGTGCCGTGCCCGAGTGGGACGACACTCGTCGCGAAGTTCGAGTTCCAAGGCGGGAACTACAACTTCGAGAGCCCCGACGGAAACGAGCACGCCGTGACGATCACGAGCGGGTCGGCGACCGGCGGAACCTGGGACTCCGAGGTCGCCATTGCGGACGTCATCGTCAAGGGTGGTCCCAACGCAGTCATCATGTCGTTCAGCCCGCCCAGCTTCCACGGCGTCTTCTCGAACGACGGCCTCCCGCTCGTCGGAAGCGGGAGCCACCCCGACGTCTCGAACGTCCAATTCTGCGCGCCCATCGCTGACTCCACCACCACGACGAGCACGTCGACCGCGCCGAACTCGACCACGACACCGACTGTTCCGTCCCCCACGGTCCCGAACGAGACCACGACGTCGCCGGCCACAGAGTCGACGACCATCGCACCGACCACAGAGTCGACGACCGTGCCGCCGACCGTCGCACCGACGACCGTGCCGCCGACCGTCGCACCAACGAGCACGACCCCAACCCACGCAACGGCGACGACCGTTCCTTCCTCCACGACGACATCGCTAGCCAGAGATGCGATAACCGTTCCGACGACCGGGTCGAGCATGGAAGGCGCGACGTCGACGTCGCCCGGGAGCACGGCACCGACGAACGTCCTCCCGCTCGGAGCCACCTCGACCTCCATCGTGCCCGTGCCTCGTGATGCCGGAACCGGCTCGAATTCCTTGCCCCGTACCGGTTCTGCGTCGCTGCCGCTCATTGCCTTCGGCACGCTGATGCTCGCGGGCGGTGCCGCGCTGGTGATCGTCGGGCGGCGCCGGCACTGGGCGTGAGACCGGCGCGGGCCTTTGAACTGCTCGTCGCCGTCGCGTCGGTCGTTCTGACCGGCGCGACGGCGGTTTTGCTCCGCCCGGCGGATGCGATCGTCGGCGCGCTGGTGTTCGTCGGGATCGGGTGGGGCGGCGTCGCGTTCGCCGTCGACGCCTTCTCCCGCCGCCTCGTACTCCCACCGCCTCCCGCACGCCGCACGGGTTCGGTGACGACCGTCGTGCGGCTCGGGGCCGAATCCGACGAGGTAGCGCGACCGAGCATCGTGCTGGCTGCACAAGCAGGGCCGACGGTCGTCCTTTCGACGCGCAATCGCGATCTTCTCGACGAGCTCGAGGCGCACCTCGACCTCAGCGTCTATGTCGCGCCGACGCTCGAGGAGGCGCTTGCCAACGCGATCGAGTCGATCACGACCCATGCCATGTTGTTCGTTTCCGCGAGTGCGTTTCCGGTCTCGGATGCGTGCGCGGCCGCGGCCGGGCAGCTCCGCGACGACATCGGCTGGGCGGTCGGATCGGCGCCGTCGTTCAACGCCGACAGATTCGCCCCCCCGGAGCGCGAACTGCTGCGCGCTCGCGGGCGATCGCAAGTGCGCGCCGCGGGCGCCGATGTCTGGGAGCCCGATGCGACCATCGTGCGCTCCGATCTCGCACGCGCGCTGTCGTTCGAGCCCGGAGTGCCCTGGGGCGCGTGGATGCGCGTGCAGAGATCGCGCGGGTTCCGCGGCATCGATTTGTGCGAAGCGGTAGCCCGTCGGGCTGCACCCGCTGACGCCCCCCCGTTTTGGCCCACGGAGCTCTTGCGCAGACGCGGCGCAGTCGCGGATCTTGCCGGCGCAACGCAGACCGGTCGGACACGTGCCCGGTTGGCGGCCGCGATCGCGTTGTCCCGCGAGCTGTCGGGCTGGTCGCTCGTGATCTGGACGTTGATTCCACTGGGCATCGCGTGGTCGGGTCGCTTTCCGCTTCGATGCCCACCTCCACTGTTCTTCGGGTGCGCGGCCCTCGTGGCCGCGGCGCGTTGGGTCGCGAGCCGGGTGTCGTATCGCGTCGAGCTGCATCCTCTGCGCGAGGCCCGGGCCACGGCGTACGACGCACCGGGGTCCATCGTCGCGATTTCCTCGGCGGTCACCGGGCGCGTAGGCGCGAGCCACTTTCGCGTCCCTGACCAGCCGCTACTCGCCGCCGCGCTCGTGCTGAGTCTCCTCACCACGGTCGCGGTCATCGACCGGGCGCCGGTTGCCAATCACTCTGTGGACGTTCCCGTTGCGGTCGCGATCATCGAGCTCGTGGTGATGTGGTTGTTTGCGGTGCGCGCGATCGGCAAGCGAGCGTGGGAACGGAGTGCGTACCGCCTCCCGACCGACATAGCGGTCCTCGTCGACGGGCATCCGGCTCGCGCGGTGAACGCCTCACCCCAGGGGCTGGCGGTGATGGGTCAGCTTCCCGAGATGGGTCGCGGCTCGGTGGTGTCGATCTCGATGGTCTTCTCGGACGCGACGGCATTCCAGACGACAGCCGTTGTCGCAGGTCGACGAGCGACTCCACTCGGCGCGATCGTCGGCCTGTCGCTTTCGATGGATCATGCGAATCGCGTGCGCTGGATCCGGGAGCTGTTCTCGGCAGCGGGAGTCACGACGCCACGGATAAGTCCCGCTGCCGGAGTACGCGAGAGTCGGACCGTGCTGGACGATGAGGGTTCGCGCGCCGACATCGTGCGGCGCGTGATCGGCCGCGTCGAGCTCTTCGTCGTCGGGGCGACCGCCGCGGTCGCGCTCGCGACGCTGACGCTGCTCGGGCTCGGTTACCGGCCTCTCATCGTGCGGAGCGCCTCGATGGCGCCGACGCTGGTCGTCGGTGACGTCGTCGTGGTCGAGTGGACGCGGGCCGCAGACCTCCAGACCGGCGCCATTGTCACGCTCGAGGATCCGGAGACGGGCGAGCTGCTGACGCACAGGGTCCGTCACATCGCGCCCAGTGGCAACGCCGTGCAGATCGAGACGCGCGGCGACGCGAACGATACGAGCGAGTACTTCACCAGAGCACCGTCGGCGATCGTCGCGCGGGTCGACTGGACGATTACACGTATCGGCCGCGCCGTGACCGATCTCGGCTCGCCATACGCGCGGTGGATACTCGGATTGATCAGCGTGGCGCTCGGCGTCGCCATCGTCGTCGCCGCGACCGGGAGCCGATCCGAACGACCGACCCGCGCCGACGATCACGCAAGCATCGGATGAGCTGCGCATCTGCCGATGCTGCGCAGATGCGCGCCGGGAAGACGGCACTGTCGCGTTGATTCGGACTCGCCCGCGCGGCGCCGATTTTGCCGTTCGCCTCGGTGAGATCATGTCTGCGAGGTCGGTGAACGCGACCGAGACTGTCTCTCGGCGGCGAGTTCGTGCATCACTTTGGCGAGGCCGTGCGAGCCTTCGTTGAGAGCATCTGCGACACCACCGTCCCGGTCGTAGCTTTCGACGAGGCGAAAGATGTCGTAGGCGTCGGACGCTCGCCTTTCGTTACGCCCGACGATCGCAGAACGCGTGGAATCCGTCAGGGTGGACGTCAACTCGCTACCGTTAGGGCGTCACATCCACTGCCGAACGGGCAAAACCGCAGGTCAGAGCACGTTGCCCTCGTCCCCCGTAGCTCAGGGGATAGAGCATCGGTTTCTTAAACTGATTTGGGGCACGCGTAGTGACTGGCGCTCCGGGTGATACGCACTCTGAGCTGCGCTTTCGTCGTTTGCAAACGCCGGCAGTGTTGGTCTAGCGAAAATCCGCGCGGACTTTTCGCGGACTTTCTACGACACGCGCGTCGGGCACGGATGCGCGCCTGGGCGAGGGCCTGTTGCCGTGTCCGGGCTTCGCCGCCCTCCAGGTCCTTTCTCGCGCAGCCAACTGTGGGTCGCCGCGGAAACGTGGATCTCGGGGCGCGTGCAACTCAAACCGAAGACGATCGCGAGCTACGAGTCCTTGCTTCGATCGCAGGTACTGCCGCGCTGGGAAACGGTCCCTCTCGTTCGCGTCCGCAATGCTGAAGTCGTCGCCTGGGTCGCCTCGATGCGGGCCCAGCCGCTTTCCGCGCAGCGGACTCGGCACGCCCACTACGTGCTCTCGCGATGCTCGACGCTGCCGTACGCGACCGCCGGATAACGTCGAATCCTGCGGCAGGCGTTGACCTTCCGCGCCTCCCTCAGTCGGAGCGGAAGTACCTCACGCACGCGCAGCTTGCCTACCTCTCGCGCGCCTGCGACGACTACGAGCTTTTCGCGCTGGTGCTCGGCTACTGCGGACTCCGGTTCGGCGAGGCCGCGGCGTTGCGCGTCAAGCGGGTCGACACCCGGCGCGGACGTTTGACCATCGCGGAGGCCGTAACCGAGATCAACGGTCGGGCTGTGTTCGGCACCCCGAAGTCGCATGAAGCGCGCGCGGTCGTCGTGACCAAGTTCCTGCGAGACCCATCTCGTCGAACATCTCGCGGGACGCAGTGGCGACGATCTCGTGTTCACGTCTTCCCGCGGCGACGTGCTCCGCTCGAACAACTTCCGGCGCCGCGTGTGGAATCCCGCGTGCGTCTCGGGTCGGGCTCGGCACGTATGTCGAGCAGATGGGCGAGAAGAAAGCGCCGCTGTACCGCGGCTCGTTCCGCACGAGCTGCGCCACACGGCAGCTTCCATCGCTATCGCCTCTGGTGCGAACGTGAAGGCCGTTCAGCAGATGCTCGGCCACGCGTCCGCGGCGATGACGCTGGACCGCTACGGCCACTTGTTCCCCGACGATCTCGACGCGGTCGCCGACCGCATCGACGCGGCCGCGCGGGCTTCCGCGGATGAGCGCGCGGACCTCGCGCGGACTTCGGCGGTTGCGCAGGTCATTGATCTACACGCGAAAGAGGCGTAAATCACCTCTCACCTGCGATGACTCTTGCGCGCCCGGCAGGATTCGAACCTGCGACCCACGGCTTAGAAGGCCGTCGCTCTATCCAACTGAGCTACGGGCGCAAGCGAGCCCAATGGTACGGCTACCGGCCGGGATCGCGCAGCAGCAGTCTTCCGCCCGGACGCTCCGAACTGTCGGCAGGAAGCGGTTGGAGGTCTTCCAGGCTTTCGTTTGGCGTCGGCTCCACGCGGGGAGCGTCATAGCGAGGGCGCCGGCCGGAAGGGAGCCCCGCATGCACGTCCCCATCGGTATTGCCGCACTGTTCGTGATCCTGCTGATAGTCCTCGCCCTGCGCTGACGGACCCGCGCGAAAAGGGGATCTGGAGGCGTCGCCGGCACGGTATTTCGGGCGGCGGCTTGAGCAGTGGGCCGCCGCCGGTGAAATCCCGACGTCTTGGGGGCGAACGTGGAACCGCTGCGGAAACGGAGTACGACCGCCGATGCCGGGACTTCGATCCGGGTCGTCGGCTCTGTCCCGGTGCGTCGTTCACCGCGGTCGACCGATTCGAGGCGGCCGTTGCGTGCGTCTCGGATCAGGCCGGGTGCGCCGCTGACGACGCGATCGACCTCATGATGGACCGGGCCAACACCGAACGCTCGAGCCTTGGCGACCTCGCGGTAGCACTCGTCGAAGGTCGGGTCCGGTTCGAACCTGAGCCGCCGGCACCGCCGATCCGGTTCATCGCCGGCGCCGGGCGGGTAGAGCGGGACGTATGCCTACGACGAGCGTCGCGTGACAATCGTCAAACGGTTGCTCTTGACCCTCGACGGGTGGCAGCGCCGCAATCGCGTTGCCGGAGTGACGTACGCGGTGTTGCGCAAGTTCGGCGACGACAACACGAACCTCTACGTCGTCGCGCTCGGTTGGTATGGCTTCACTGCGATCTATCCGCTCCTGCTCGTCATCATCACCATCTTCGGTTTCATCGGCGTGAGCTCGCTCGGGAACTCCGTCGTCAACACGCTGCATCAGTTCCCGGTGATCGGTACGCAGTTCAGTCCGGGGAACGGGGGCTCGAACCTGCACGGCAGCCCGTTCGCACTCGTCGTCGGCATCCTCGGGCTCGTGTACGGCGCGCAAGGAGTGACGCAGACCGCGGAACAGTCGATGGCCGCGGTCTGGAACGTTCGCCGGGTTACGCTCCCGGGCTTCATACCCCGCTTGCTGCGAAGCCTCAGCGGTCTTGGCATCATCGCGGTGGCGTTCCTCGCGAACGCGTTCGTCGACACTGTCGCAACCGGTGACAACCGGTTCTGGCTGCTCCGGGTGGTGATCATCGTCGCGATGGTGTTCGCCAACATCGGCTTCTACTTCGCCGCGTTCTGGACGCTGACACCGCAAGTGGGCCCCCCGAAACAACTGCTGCCCGGTGCGATCAGTGCCGGGATCGCATTCACCGCTTTGACCACGATCGGGAGCGGGCTGATCCAGCATCAGTTGCGGAACTCGACCAACACCTACGGAGCGTTCGCCTCCGTGATCGGTGTCGTGACGTACCTGCTGCTCCTGGCCAAGATCACGCTCTACTCGGCCGAGCTCAATCCGGTCCTCGCTCACGGCCTCTGGCCGCGGGCGCTGCCGACAACCGAGCCGACCGAAGCCGACGCGCGCGCCGACGGCGGTGTCGATGGGAGCGCCGAGGTCAGCGGTTTGTCTCTCGACGCTACCCGCACGCGGCCATCCGCAATGGCGCGCCGGAGAAGCGTCAGGCGGGAGGAGCCGTAGGGTCGCGCTGATCGTCGCCGACGGATTCGATGCTCAGGATGACATCGCCGGCGACGTCGCGGAGCTTGCGGTTCGTCGTGTTCGACTGGGTCCGCAGGATCTCGAACGCCTCGTCGGCGTTGCACCGGCGGGTCGCCATCAAGATCCCCTTCGCCTGCTCGATGGCGGCGCGCGACGTCAGCGCGACCTCCAGCTGGCCCGAGAGGTGGTGCGCGGCCCAATAGGCCTGTGAGTTCGCGAGCACGACTGCGGCCTGCGCGGCGAAGACGAGGGCGGTCGCCTGCTCGCTGAAACCTCGGGGTTGCTTGGAATAGAGGTTGAGCGCGCCGAGCGCGGTGTCGCCGACGACGAGCGGCAACGACATCGTGCTCTGCACGCCGTGCGCGGCGGCCTGTTTGCAGAACTGGGGCCAGCGCGGCTCCGTCGCCGTGTCCTCGATCTGGAGCACCACGCCGGTGCGGAACGCCTCGAGACAGGGACCGCTGCCGGATTCGTACTGGGCGGTGTCGATCTCGGGTGCCTCGGGATCGGTGAACACCGCGGTGACCGCCACGCCGTCGCGCAGGAGCGTGATACCCGCCATGTCGCACCCGTCGACCTCTTGGCATGCCAGATCGGCAACGCGTTGCAACGTCGCATCCAACTCCTCGTTGGGCACGACGAGGTGCGAGAGACCTGAGACCGCTGCGGGGGGATCCAAGGGGTGCATGAAGGCTCCTGTGCAGGACGCCAGTCGCTGCCCCACGACTCGAGGAGAGTGGCCGACTCGTAAACCGCGGAGCCTACTGGTGTCCGATTTGCACGCCGGTGACCGGGATGGACGTCCGGCCTTGTAGCGTGAGTACACGCCCGGCCCAGTCCGGGCGCGTTCGGGCTCGAGCCGCGCGGTCCGGTCTTCTCGGAGTGGAGCATTCGGGGGAGGACCAAACCCGTGAGCGATCGACTCGTCCTCCCGGACCGGCTCGACTACACCACCCGCCTGGAATTCACGACGAACGCGAGCCGGGTGATCGAGCACGCGCACGCCCAGATCGAGGTCGATTGCTCTGCGATCGCCATCGTCGACGACTCGACGGTGGGCATGTTGGTCTGGCTGACCCGCAACGCGAAGCGCCGCGGTCTGCCCGTAGTCCTCGACAATCCGCCGGACCGCCTTTTGCAGGCCCTCGAGGCCGCCGGGGTGAGCGATCGGTTCCAGCCGAGAGCGGCGGCCGTCCTCCCCGAAGCCGACTCGGTCTGACCCCCCGGCCGGGATCCCGATCAGGGGATGACGACGAGTGCGACCGGCAGGGTTCCCAGGGTCCGCGCCAGGTCGATCTCGGTGCCGGGCCCGTCGGGCAATGAGAACACGGCGCCGCCCCACGTTTGCGCGCCGACCGGCCAGTGCCCGCGTGGGGTGAGACTCGTCGAGAGGCGGGGTGCGAGCACGACAGCCCACGTTCCTTCGAGGTGGCGCGCGTACGCGAGGAGGCCCGCGGGCGCGTCGAGCGGCACGTACTCGCCGACCCGGAAGAGGTCGGGATGCTCGCGCCGGGTCCGGAGCCCGGTCGCGGTGACGTACATCTTGATCGCGCCCGAGCGCCACTCGCGCAGCATCGTCGCGAGATCGGCGTGCTCGATGGATTCGAGCACGCGCCGGCGCGAGGCGAAGTCGACCGGTCGGCGGTTGTCGGGGTCGACGAGCGAGAAGTCCCAGAGCTCGCAGCCGCGGTAGATGTCGGGTGTACCCGGCATCCCGAGCTTCCACGTGAGCATCGCGAGTGAGTTGAGTGCACCGAAGAACATGACGTCGTCGACGAGCGCGCCGAACGCCTCGTGCAGGAGCGCGCCGCCGTTCGCGATCGTCCGGCGCGCGCACTCGATCACGTCGCGCTCGTGCGCCTCGTCGGGGTCGATCCAGTCGGTCTGTTGCTTGGCCTCGCGCAGGGCCTTGGTGAGGTACTCGGCGATGCGGGTCTCGAACTCTGCGATCGCGGCGGTATCGAGCGGCCACGCGCCCAAGAGCGTCTGGGCGACGAAGCGCTGTTCGGTCGCGGTGACGCCGGGCGCGGATCCGACGAGGTTGCGCCACCGGCGGAGGCCGACCTCGAACTCGGGGCTGCGCTCCGAGAGCACGCTCAACCGGGCCCGGATATCTTCGCTGCGCTTCGAATCATGCGTGCTCGTCGCGATGAGCCCGGAGTAGTTGCGCGCGAGTGTATGAAAACGCGTCACAGCGTCGCACTCGTCCGCACCCGGATCACCACCGACCTCGTTCTGGGCGAGCAGAGCGGGGTACCGGTAGCACGCGGTGTCTTCGTGACCCTTGGCCATGACCGGGCCACTGAGCTGACGCCAGCGCGTCGTCAGCTCGTCGACCGGCCGGTCGAGGAGCCGCCCCTGCACGGCTGCCGCCGCGTCGGGTGCGACGAACCGGCTCGCCCGATCGAGGCGTTCGCGGTCTTCGGCGGTGCTGTCGTACGTGCGGTACACGTCGAGCGCAAGCGTGATCTCGCGCAGCGCCGGTGCCCGGGAATCGTCGGCGAGGAGCGCGCGTACCCGTTCCCACTCGGGGTGGAACAGGTCGTCGAGGACGAGCGCCTTGCACGCTCGCTCGACGGCTTCGAACGACACGTTCCCGTTCTCGGCGAGCAGAGCCGACTCGAGTTGGGTCCGACCTTCAGGATCGATGCACAGCGCGGTCAACGCGTCTCCGGCCTCGTATCCGGTCGTGCCCGCGACCGGCCAATCCGGTAACGACTCGTCGCGGGCCACGATCTTCTCGACGACGGTGAACGCGCCGCCGGTCAACTGGGCAAGTCGTTCGAGGTACGCGCCGGGGTCAGCGAGGCCGTCGACATGGTCGACGCGTAGTCCGTCGACGATTCCCCGTTCGAGCAGCTCGAGGATGAGCGCGTGGGAAGCAAGCAAGACGTCGTCGTCCTCGACCCGCACGCCGACCAGGCCGTCGACGTCGAAGAAGCGGCGGTAACGGGGCCTGCTCTCGCCGCCGGATGAGTCGTCGCCGGGCCAGTCGACGTCGAACCAGCCCGGTTCGTGCGAGGCGAGAGCGGCCTGCCAGCGGGCGTTCTCGGGCGTGGCCGCTTCGTGGTTCGGGACGATGTCGATCAGGATTCGCATCCCGGCCGTGTGCGCCGCGCGCGCGAGCCCCTCGAGTGCGACGCGTCCGCCGAGCTCGGGATTCACCGCGGTCGGGTCGATGACGTCGTAACCGTGCGCGCTCCCGGGCTGCGCTGCGAAGATCGGGGCGAGGTAGAGCCAGTCGACGCCGAGACGATCGAGATACGGCACGAGGCGCGTCGCCGCGCCGAGGTCGAACTCGCGATTCAACTGGAGCCGATACGTCGAGACGGGCGCGGGCGTCATGTGCCGAGGACGAGCGCGGAGCGGGGCGGCAGCTGCACCGAAACCGGAGAGTTCGCCCCGAGCAGCGTGATCTCGTGACGTTCGTCGGCGTGCGTGTCGAGCAGCACGTTCCACGGACCGTCCGGGAGCGTGAGCTCGATCTCGCGGGTGTCGTCGTCGAACGCGAGAACCACTGCGACCGTGTCGCCCGCGGCCTCGCGTACGAGCACGAGCGCGCGCTGTTCCTCGAACACGTCGGTGTAGAGCAGCTCGGGATCGAGGATCGAGAGCGCGGGGCGCTCGGCCCGCAGCCCCAGCAGCGCGCGATACCAATCCAGGAGCGCGGCGTGCTCACCTTGCGCGCGTTTGGCCCAATCGAGCTTCGCCGAAACGAAGGTCGTCTCGGCCTGGGGGTCGAGCGCGTCTTCCGGCCGGAGGCCGAACTCTTCGGCCCGACCGCGTCGCACCGCCTCGACGAGCTCGGGGTCGCCGTGCGAGACGAAATAGGGGAACGGGTTGGTCTCGCCGTATTCCTCGCCCATGAACAGCAGCGGCACGAACGGCGCGGCCACGACCGCTGCGGCCGCGATGCGCGCCCCATCGAGCCCGATCTGGTGGACGATCCGATCGCCCCGGGCCCGATTGCCGATCTGATCGTGGTTCTGGTCGAACACCACGAACCGCTCACCCGGGAGCCCGGCCGCGCTCCTCCCGTGGTGCATGTCGCGGAACTGCGAGAAGCGGTACGCGTACGCGAAGGCCTCGCGATAGGTGAGCGCGAGATCCGACACGCTCCCGAAGTCGACGTAGTACCCGTCGCGCTCGCCGGTGAGCAATGCGTGGAGCGCGTGATGGAAGTCGTCGTTCCATTGGCAGTCGCAGCCGATCCCGTTGCGGTCCTTGTTCGCAACCAGCCGGGCGTCATTGGCGGCGCTCTCCGCGATGACGTACGCGGGTCGCGGGCTCGTCGCCGAGAACGCGTGCACCGCGTCGGTCAACTGCTCGACGAACGGATACGCGCTCGGGTCGATGATCGCATGTACGGCGTCGAGCCGGAGCGCGTCGACGTGGAAGTCGTCGACCCATTGCAACGCGTTGTCGACGAAGAAACGCCGGACCTCGTCGCTGCCGTGGCCGTCGAAGTTGAGGGCCGATCCCCACGGCGTGCGGTAGTGATCGGTGAAGTAGGGCCCGTACTCGGGAAGGACGTCGCCCTCCGGCCCGATGTGGTTGTAGACGACGTCGAGCACGACGGCCAGCCCGCGGGCGTGGGCGGCGTCGACCAGGCGGCGCAGCCCGTCCGGGCCGCCGTATGTCGACTGGGCCGCGTAGGGGAACACGCCGTCGTAGCCCCAGTTGCGCGCGCCTGGGAACTCGGCCACCGGCATGAGCTCGACGGCGGTGACGCCGAGGTCGCGGACGGCGTCGAGCCGAGCGATCGCGGCGTCGAAGGTTCCGTCATCGGTGAAGGTCCCGACGTGGAGCTCGTACACGACGTAGTCGGTCAACGAGACGCCACGCCACGCCTGATCCGTCCACGCGAACGCGGACGCGGCCACCTCGGACTCGCCGTGGACGCCGTCGGGTTGAGATCGCGACGCCGGGTCGGCGAGGACGAGGTCGGTATCCAGCGCGAACAGGTACCGGGCCCCGGCGCCGATGCCGTCGACGAACGTGGAGTGGTATCCCCGGTCGTCGCGCGCCATCGTCTTTCGGCGGAGTCCGGGCGCCGACACCACCACCTCGACCCGCTCGCGATCCGGTGCCCACACCGCGAACTCGACCCCCGAATCCCGCACCCACGCGCCCAGCCTGGTCACTCCGGCCTCACGTTGGCTTCCGACAGATCGGGTTTCAGCACCAGGGCCGAGAGCGGCGGCAGCGTCAACGTGAGCGACCACCAGTAGTCGTGCACCGGCGCCGGCTGCGCATCCACGCCTCCCATGTTGCCGATCCCGGAGCCTCCGTAGTCGGCCGCGTCGCTGTTCAGGATCTCGCGCCAGAATCCGCCCGCGGGGACGGGTATGCGCGCATTGCGGCGGACCACGGGCGTGAAGTTGCCGACGAACAGCAAGGGCGAACCGTCCCGCGCGTAACGCAGGAACGCGAGCGTGCTGTTCGCGCGATCGTCCGTCACCGTCCAACGAAAGCCGGCGGGATCGGAGTCGAGCTCGTACAACGCCGGGTGGTTCCGGAGGGCGCGGTTGAGGTCGCCGAGCCAGCGCCGCACGCCCGCGTGCGCGAGATCGTGGTCGAGGTGCCAGTCGACCTGACCGTCGTGGTCCCATTCGCCCCACTGCCCGAGCTCGCTGCCCATGAAGAGCAGCTTCTTTCCGGGTAGCGCCCACTGGTAGCCGTAGAGCAACCGCAGGTTCGCGAGCTTCTGCCAGCTGTCGCCCGGCATCTTCGCGGCGAGGGATCCCTTGCCGTGCACGACCTCGTCGTGCGAGAGCGGCAACACGTAGTGCTCGCTCCACGCGTACACGGCGCGGAACGTCAGCTCGTCGTGGTGGTACTGGCGGTGGATCGGGTCGAGCGCAAAGTACTCGAGGGTGTCGTGCATCCAACCCATGTCCCACTTGCCCCCGAAGCCGAGACCGTTCGCATATGTCGGCCGCGAGACTCCCGGCCACGCGGTCGACTCTTCCGCGTACGTCTGCACGTCCGGGAACGAGCGGTACACCTCTTCGTTCATCTCTTTCAGGAACGACACCGCGCCGAGGTTCTCCCGACCGCCGAACTGGTTCGGGATCCACTCGCCCGCCTGGCGGGAGTAGTCGAGGTAGAGCATCGACGCGACCGCGTCGACCCGCAACCCGTCGGCGTGGTACCGGTCGAGCCAGAAGCACGCGCTGCTGACGAGGAACGAACGCACCTCGTGCCGGTCGTAGTTGAACACCAGCGTGCCCCAGTCGGGATGGAAGCCCTGGCGGGGATCGGCGTGTTCGAACAGATGGGTGCCGTCGAAATACGCGAGCCCGAACTCGTCCGACGGGAAGTGCGACGGAACCCAGTCGAGGATGACGCCGACACCGTGCTGGTGCAGCGTGTCGACGAGCGCCATGAAGTCGGTCGGCGAACCGAAGCGCGCGGTCGGGGCGAAGTACGACGTCGTCTGGTAGCCCCACGACCCGAAGAACGGGTGCTCCATGATGGGAAGCAGCTCCACGTGCGTGAATCCGTGGTCGTGGGCGTAGCGCGCGAGCCGCTCCGCGACCTCGCGGTACGGGAGGGTGAACCCGTCTTCACCGCGCATCCACGATCCGAGATGCACTTCGTAGATCGACACGGGCGAGTCATGGCGCTGCCGGTGGCCGCGCGCATCCATCCACGACGTGTCGTTCCACGTATAGGAAAGGTCGGTGACGACCGACGCGGTGCCGAGCTGCTCGGTGCCGAACGCGAACGGGTCGGCTTTCTCGACGGTGTAGCCCTCGACGGTCTCGATGCGGAACTTGTAGCGGTCGCCGACATTCCAGCCCTCGAACGTTCCCGACCACACTCCGCTCGAGCCGACCGGCCCGAGCGGGTGGGATCCCGGCTGCCAACCGTTCGGATCCCCGATCAGCGAGACAGCCGAAGCGTTCGGCGCCCAGACCGAGAACTCGAAGCGACCGGCTCCGGCCGCGTGCGCGCCCAACCTCTCGTACAACCGGTAGTGCCGGCCTTCGTTGAACAGGTAGAGATCATCAGCGGTCAACGACGTCATGAGGCGCTCCTCCGCGCGAGTGCGAGTCGGTCGAGCGCGCGCCTCACGGTCGGGAGCGAGTCGAACTCCTCGATACCGTGCGCGGCGCGCTGTCGGAATGTCTCGGCTTCGTGGCCGGCGCCCGGAATGTTCTGCGGCATGGGTTCGAGCCACAGATCCTCGAGCGACGCGATCACCAACGGCGCCCGGCTCCGGCCCATCCACGCCAGGACCGCGCCGAGCACGGCGGCCGGCTCCGCGTCGCCCGCATCGAGGTCGCCGGACGCGCGCAGTGTTGCCAGCAGGGCCCGGCGAGGGCCCTGCTCGAGCGCGGCCCACCAGCCCGCGAAGGTCGGCAGGTCGTGGGTGTCGATGCACGCGAGCACGCCCGCGCCCGGCGCATCCACGCGGGCCTCGGCCGCGCCGGCTTCGTCCGGGAGCTCGAACTCGACGACCCACATGCCGAGCGCGCGGTGGCGGCGCATGGCCCGGTCGGTCGCAAGGGGGACGGTCCCGAGGTTCTCGCCGACGATCGTCGCGTGGTGGCGCGCGGTGGCGAGGCAGATCGTGGCCCAGTGTTCCTCGGCCGGGTAGTGGACGTAGGCGCCGTCCGATCCGGGCGCACCCGCGGGGATCATCCACAGCCGGTGCAACCCCATTACGTGGTCGAGGCGCAGGTGTCGCGCGTACTGCAGCTGCTCGTCGAGGCATGCTGCGAGGTAGGCATGGCCGTCGGCGCGGGCCGCGTCCGGGTCGAGAGGAGGGAACCCCCAGTCCTGGCCGGTGGGTTGGAAGTCGTCGGGCGGAGCGCCGACCGAACCGCTGCGGGCGAAGAGCTCGGGCCGGGTGGCGACGTCGTATCCCTCGCGATGGGTGCCGACCGGGAGATCGATGTAGAGCGATTGCCCGCGCCCGGCGAGCGAACTCGCGAGCGCGGTGAGTTGGCTCGCCATCGACCACTGCGCGTACTCGTGGACCGCGACGCCGCCGCGACCGGTGCCTTCGAGCGCGGCGCGGAATTCGGCGTACGCGGTGGCCTCGGGACGGGTCGTGAGCCATTGCTCGAGCTCGCGTCGACGGACGGGACTCTCGTCGATCCGGGTGGCCGCCGCTTCCAGGAAGGGTCGACGGCTCGCGGCCAGCCCGGGAAGATCGAGGGATCGCGCGGATGCCGGCGTCGGGAGATCCGACGCTCCGGAGAGCTCGGGCAGGGCGCGCAGATCGAGGTACAGCTCGTTCCAGAAACGCCGGCTCACCGGTGCATACGGACTCGGGTCGCACGGCTCCTTCCCGTGCCCGACGAACATGGCGAGGATCGGCAGCGTGCCGATCACCGTGCCGCCGCGGCCCGCGATCCATTGGCCCAACCGGTCGAGAGCCCGGAGATCGCCCATGCCGGAATCGGCGCGGGTATGGAGCGCGTACACGGGGGCGAACACACCCCACGCGCGCGTCGTTCCGCTCGCGATCCGGGTCGGCGCGGCGATGAGCGTCGAACGCGCCTCCCGGTTCCCGACCGTGAGCCGCAGGTCGTGTCGACCAGGATCGAACCCGCGCGGGAGCCCGACCACGAGGTCGATGTTGCCGTGCCGGTCGGTCGTCGCGCTGGTCTGCGCGCTCAGGTCGCGGCGTGTCCATCGCAGCTCGTCGTTCGACTCGGTCGTGACGACGATCGCGAAGTCGGCCTCCGCGTCGGCACCGGGCAGCCGGATCGAGACGCGAGGCATAGCGCCGTCCCAGGCGACCGTCACCGGGTCGATCAGCAAGTCGCGATGCTCGCGGTACAGGTCGGCCCGAGCGCGCGCGGCGTCGTCGGGGCGGGCCACGTCGACGCGGAGCATCTGCAGGATCGCGAGCAGCGTTTCGTCGGAGCACGTCTGCCTGGAGCCGTCCTGGGCCCGCCAACGAACCTCGACGCCCTTCGACCGAGCGAGGGCGTGCAGTTGGCGCTGCGCCCGATCGCTGATCTTGTTCACACGGGCTCCAGGATCGGGTTCACGCTGATTCCTCGGCTCGTTCTGCCTGCAGGAGCCGCTTGAGCCCCGCGATCGGGATTCCTACCCAGTCGGGACGATTGTCGAGCTCGTACCTGATCTCGTACAGCGCTTTCTCGATGAGGTGGGCGTCGAGCTGCACCCGCCGGGCGTGTGCGTCCTTGGGCACGAGGTCGGCTGCGCCGATGACGTCGAGATAGCCCCGCAGGTACGCGACGCTGACCCACGTCACCCATTCCTCGCCTCGGGCGGAGAGCAGCTCCTGGGCGCGCTCCTCGCTCCGGACCTGGCCCCGGGCCACCGCGTCGGGAATGGCGGTGCGGGCCGCGTAGTCGAAGGAACGCAACATTCCCGCGACGTCGCGCAGGGGCGAGCGCTTGATCCGGCGCTGACTGAGAGGCAGCGCAGGTTCGCCCTCGAAGTCGATGAAGAGGAAGTCGCGCCCGGTCGAAAGCACTTGGCCGAGGTGGAGGTCGCCGTGCACACGGATGCGCGAGCCGCCCTGCGCGTCGAGCAACGCGCGCAGACGTGCGAGCAGCGCGTCGGTGTGCTCGATCACGAAACCGGCCTCTTCCGCGCAACCCGGAGACAACTTGCGTTGGGCCCGCTCCAACGTGCGCAGAGTCCGGACCGCGGTGTTGCGCATCGACTGGTACGTCGACCGTTGCACGAGCAGGTTGATCGGCTCGGGCGTGAACGACGAATCGCCGGTCACCGACGCGAGCACGAGGTGGAGGTTGGCGGTGCGCCGACCGAGCAGCTCGACCGAAGGCAGGATGTCGCCCGCCGCCAGGTCGAACTCCACGGGGGGCTCGGTGTCGAGCAGGTCGAGGGGATGGCGGCCCACCGACGGGTCCTTGCCGACGGTGCCGCTGTCGACGTGACTCAACGCGCCGTCGAAGAAGCGACCCAACGCGTCGTGGTACCACGAGTACGCGTCGCCCTCGTTCTGCACGTACTCGTGCAGAACGGCGATCGTCGCCGACGTCGAGTCGGACATGTTGTATTCGATCGTGCCGAGCAGCGGTGGCGCGAACTCGAACTGCATGCGGGTGAGCGCGCGCCCGAGCTCGACCTCCGGGCTGAGTCCCGGCTCGAGGCGCCGGAGAGCCTTCAGCATCAGCCGGTCGTCGAACTGCAGTGACGTGTTCGACTGCTCGCGGCCGAGCACCGACACGGGCATGTCGTCGATGTCGCGCACTTGCGCGAGCTCGGAGCCGAGGGCAACTCCTGCGAGCGAACCCTTCTCGCCCCGGACCCGGCGTCGGCGTTGCATGAAGCGGGCCAGCGCGCGGCCGTAGCCGGGAAGCCAGTGCGCGTCGACGACGACACCCAACGGACCCGATGTCGAACCGACCTTCCAGAGCGCGGCGGGGTGGTTCTCGTCGGCCATGCGCAATCCGGCGGTCCCGGGCACGAACGCGAGCGGTAGCTCGTACGTCTCGGGATCGCCGTCGGCGTACTCGACCCGCACGAACGCGATGCGCGCAGGCTCCGGCGCGGGCATCTCCTCCTGTGGCGTCCAGTAGTGCGTCATCGGTACGTCGATCCAGTCGGCGACGCGCGCGCTCGTGATCTTGCGACCCTTGCCGCCGAACCACCGGCTGTTCGCGAGCAGCCGGGGCAGGGCGGGATCGAGGGGGGAGCGTTTCTCGGTCCCGAACAGCTCTGTCCACGCGGTCTTGACGTTGACGAGCGGCACTGACGGCCCGGTCGAGTCCTGCACCTCGGCGGGTTCGAGCGCGAGCCAGTAGAACGCGTGCGGTCCGAGCGTGAGGAGGTAGGGCAAGTCACCGATCGCAGGGAACGACGTCTGCCCGAACAGCTCGACCGGGTGTGCGCCCCGGAACTCGTGCAGGTCGAGCTCGACGTATTGCGCGTAGCGCGAGAGGTTCGCCACGACGAGGATCTGGCGGCCTTCGTGGCGGCGGAGGAACGCGAGCACGCGGTGGTTGTCGGGCGAGAGGAGCTCGATCGTGCCGTGCGCGAACACCGGGTTGCGGCGGCGCAGCGCGATCAAGCGCCGTACCCACCAGAGCAACGAGTCGGGGTTGTCGAGCTGCGCGGCGACGTTGACGCTCTCGTAGCTGTACTCGGGATCGATGATCGTCGGGAGGTAGAGGCGCTGCGGATTCGCGTCGGAGAAGCCGGCGTTGCGGTCGGCGCTCCACTGCATCGGTGTGCGCACCGCGTCGCGGTCACCGAGGTAGACGTTGTCGCCCATGCCGATCTCGTCGCCGTAGTAGAGGACGGGGGTCCCCGGCAGTGAGCACAGCAACGCGTGCATCAGCTCGATCTTGTGCCGGTGGTTCTGCAGGAGCGGCGCGAGCCGGCGCCGGATACCGAGGTTGACCCGCGCGACGGGGTCGCGCGCGTAGGCGCGATACATGTAGTCGCGCTCTTCGTCCGTGACCATCTCGAGCGTCAGCTCGTCGTGGTTGCGCAGGAACACCGCCCACTGGCAGCCGTCGGGCGGTTGCGGGGTCTGGCGCAGGATGTCGACGATCGGGAACCGGTCTTCCATCCGCAGGCCCATGAACAGGCGGGGCATCAGCGGGAAGTGGAATGCCATCTGACACTCGTCGCCCTCGCCGAAGTACGCCGCCGCGTCCTCGGGCCATTGGTTCGCTTCCGCGAGAAGCATCCGGTCGGCGAAGCGGGTGTCGATCGAGCCGCGGACCTCCTTCAGGAAGTCGTGGGTCTCGTCGAGGTTCTCGCAGCTCGTGCCCTCACGCTCGAACAGGTAGGGCACCGCGTCGAGCCGCAGCCCGTCGACGCCCATCTCGAGCCAGTACTCGATGGTTCGCAGCATCTCCCGCCGGACCTCGGGATTGTCGAAGTTGAGGTCGGGCTGATGGGAGTAGAAGCGATGCCAGTAGTACTGTGCGGCCGCGTCGTCCCACGACCAGTTCGACCGCTCGAAGTCGCGGAAGATGATGCGGGCGTCGGAGTAGCGGGTCGACTCGTCACTCCACACGTACCAGTTCCGGTACCGGCTTCCACGCGGTGCGTTGCGGGCCCGCTGGAACCACGGGTGCTGATCCGACGTGTGGTTCAGCACGACTTCGGTGATTACCCGGAGATCGCGCTTGTGTGCCTCGTCGAGGAACCGGCGGAACTGGCGGAGGTTCCCGTACGACGGGTTGATCCCGCGATAGTCGGAGATGTCGTAGCCCTCGTCGCGCAGCGGCGACGGATAGAAGGGCAACAACCAGATCGCGGTGACGCCGAGGTCCTGGAGGTAGTCGAGCTTCTGGGTGAGTCCGCGGAAGTCGCCGATCCCGTCGCCGTTGCTGTCGGCGAATGCGCGGACATGCAGCTCGTACACGATCGCATCGCGGTACCACGTGGGGTCGGAGATGAGGAGCGGGCTACTGCGCCTGAGCTCGTCGTTCTTCTTCGGGGTCACTGGAACTCCGGGTTCACGCGCTCGATCGCGAAGACGTGCGCGGGCACGGCGCCGGGATCGAGCTCCACGAAGTTGTACGGGCCGCGCCAGTCGTAAGAGACGCCGGTCAGCAGATCGCAGACGACGAAGGGTTCGTCCCAACCGACGCCCAGACACGAGAGGTCCAGCGCGGTCCAGCCCGACTGCGGTGTCACGGGGTCGAGGTTCACGATCATCAGGACGTGATCGGTCGCGGTCGACTTGCTCCAGCACAGGAGCTGGCCATTGTCGATGTCGTGGAAGCGCAGCGTGTCGTTGCGTTGCAACGCGGGGTGCGCACGCCGGATCTCGTTCAGGCGGGCGAGGAAATAGCGCAGGCTGTCGGGCCGCTCGGTGTCCCAGTGCCGGATCTGATATTTCTCGGAGTCGAGGTACTCCTCCGATCCCGGGTCGCGCGGCGTGTGCTCCTGCAGCTCGAACACGGGTCCGTACACGCCGTACACCGACGACAGCCCGGCCGCGAGCACCGCGCGCGCGATGAACGTTCCGCGGGTGCCGTGCTGCAACGTCTCGTGGAGGATGTCGGGCGTGTTCGGCCACGCGTTGGGACGGAAGTAGTCGGAGAGAGGAGGTGTGGTCAGTTCGGTGAAGTACTCGGTGAGCTCGTGCTTGGTGTTCCGCCAGGTGAAATACGTGTACGACTGGCTGAAGCCGATCTTGGCGAGCTGCTCCATGACGCGAGGTCGCGTGAACGCCTCCGCGAGGAAGATCACGTCGGGCTGGTCCTCGCGGGCGTGCGCGATGAGCCATTCCCAGAACACGAACGGCTTGGTGTGCGGATTGTCGACCCGAAAGACGCGCACTCCGTGGTTCATCCAGAATCGGACGACCTCGAGCAGGGCCGCCCACATCGCGGCCCGGTCTTCCGACTCGAAGTCGAAGGGGACGATGTCCTGATACTTCTTGGGCGGGTTCTCTGCGTAGGCGACGGACCCGTCGGGACGGTGGCGGAACCAGGCCGGATGTTCCTGTACCCACGGGTGGTCAGGGGATGCCTGGAACGCGAGGTCGAGCGCGATCTCGATCCCACGAGTCTGTGCGGCCGCGACGAGCACGTCGAAGTCGGCGATCGTGCCGAGATCCGGATGAATTGCGGTGTGCCCGCCGTCGGCGGCGCCGATGGCCCACGGGCTCCCGGGATCATCGGGTCCGGCTTCGGTCGCGTTGTTCGCGCCCTTGCGGTGCGCGAACCCGATCGGGTGGATCGGCGGGAGGTAGAGCACGTCGAAGCCCATGCGCGCGATCGTGTCGAGCCGGTCGACGACGTCGGTGAGAGTTCCCGAACGACCTGCGTCGGGCGACGCCGAACGCGCGAAGAGCTCGTACCACGCCGAGCAGCCGGCGAGCCGGCGTTCGACCCGGATTGTCGAGGTCTGCTCGTATACCGCGCCGTCGTCGGCGTCGAGCGCGGCGCGCGCCGTTGCGACGAACTGGTCGAGCTCGGCCCGCACGTTCGGGTCGAAACTCTCGCGCAGGCGCGCAGCCCAAGCCGTGAGCGTCTTGGCCTCGGTAGTGCGTGCGCGCTTGGCGGCCGTCTCCGAGAGCAACGCCCCTTCTTCTCGTTCCAGTTCGACGTCTTGGCCGGCGTCGAACTTGGCGAGGATGTCGCGGCGCCACGTCGCGAACGGATCCCGCCAGCCGACCACCCGGAACCGGAACTCGCCGACGCGGTCGACGGGGAACTCTCCTCGCCAGCGGTCGTTGCCGAGCGCGGTCATCCACGTGGACTGCCACCGATGCTTCCCGCGGCGGCGGAAGTCGAGCCGGACCGCGATCTCGTCGTGTCCGTACGTGAAGGCGTCGGCCTCCACGACGACCGTCTCGTCGACGATGCGCTTGACCGCGTAGCGACCGCGCTCGACATCAGGACTCACGTGTTCGATCGCAACCCGTTCCCGATGGCTCGGCACCCGCAACCAAGGCTCCTCGCTGACTCGCAGCACGTAACGCCCGGCCCGGTCGAAGAGACCGAGGTACCGGCACTGTTCTCGCATCACCCGTACGCACAGCTCCGGCGCTGCCCGCAGATCTTGTATCGCCCGTCGCACCGACCGGGCACTCACGCGAGACGGCACCGCGCGTGATACCCAGCTGGATGCGGGGTTACTCGGGGCGTTCGTCGCAATTACATCGGATGTTGACGGCGGTTGCTGCGGCATTACCGGCCAGTTAATACGGGATTACCAGGCGCAGTCGCCGGGTACCGTTGGCGGATCGAAGGGATCGACCCATGGACCTGGTTCGCACGCTTGCACGACCGATGCTCGGCTCGATGTTCGTGCTCGGTGGCATTGACGCCGTGCGCAACGCGGAGAAGAAGGTGCCGAAGGCCGAGAACGTGGTCGCCGGGCTCAACGAGTCACTCGGACTGCCGGGAGACACCGTCACGCTCGTCCGCGTGAACGGCACGGTGCAGGTCGTCGCCGGTCTCGCGCTCGGCGCCGGCAAGTTTCCCCGGCTCGCCGCGTTGGCGCTGGCGGCGTCGCTCGTCCCGACGACACTTGCCGGGCACGCGTTCTGGAACGAGACCGAAGCGTCCGCGCGCGCCGCCCAGCGCACGCAGTTCTTCAAGAACGTCTCGATGCTCGGGGGCCTGGTGCTGGCCGCCGACGACACGGGCGGCAGGCCGTCGATCCCGTGGCGAATCCACGAGGCCGTCGACCACGCCCGCGAGGGGCTTCCGCACGCCATGCACGGCTGAGGCCGGCGGGCTGCCAGACTCGGCGGCTCCGGACTCGATCGTGGGGTTGATTCGACGTGCTGCAAGTGTGGCCGGGTAGGCCGTTTCCGCTGGGTCCCACCTTCGACGGTCGGGGCACCAACTTCTCGCTGTTCTCCGAGAACGCAGGAGGGGTGGAGCTCTGCCTGTTCGACGCGGACGACGTGGAGACTCGGGTCGAGGTCGGCGAGCGGACGGCGTTCGTGTGGCATTGCTACCTCCCGGGCGTCGGACCGGGTCAGCGGTACGGGTACCGCGTCTACGGGGCCTACGAACCGAGCCGGGGCCTACGCTTCAATCCGGCCAAGCTCCTCCTCGATCCGTACGCGAAGGCGATCGACGGACCGGTGCGTTACAAGCTCGCGAACGTCTTGCCGTACGTGCCCGGCGGCGGCGGCGGCGACGGCGATCTCGAGATCGACGACGAGGACGACGTCGAGGCCATGCCGAAGGGTGTGGTCATCGACGAGACCTTCGACTGGGAAGGTGATCGTCAGCTGAACCGGCCATGGTCGGAGACCGTGATCTACGAAACCCACGTCAAAGGTTTCACCAAGCTGAACGAACGGGTGCGCGAGGACCTCCGCGGAACGTACGCGGGCCTCGCGTCGGAGGAGGCGATCGAGTACATGCGCGACCTCGGCGTCACCGCCGTGGAGTTGCTGCCGGTTCATCACATTGCGGATGAGTCGTACCTGGTCGAGATGGGCCTCTCGAACTACTGGGGCTACAGCTCGATCGGGTACTTCGCCCCGCACTCGCTCTACTCGGCCACAGGCGCGCGGGGTGAGCAACTCCGCGAGTTCAAGGGGATGGTCAAGGCCCTGCACCGGGCCGGGCTGGAGGTGATCCTCGACGTCGTCTACAACCACACCGCCGAGGGCAATCATCTCGGACCGATGCTCTCGTTCCGCGGGATCGACAACCCCTCGTACTACCGCCTGTCGACCGAGGACCCCCGCTACTACGTCGACTACACGGGCACCGGGAACAGCCTCAACCCGGTGCACCCGAGTGTGTTGCGCCTCATCATGGACTCGTTGCGGTATTTCGTCAGCGACTGTCACGTCGACGGCTTCCGCTTCGATCTCGCAGCCGCGCTCGCACGGGAGTTCCACGAGGTCGACCGGCTCTCGGCCTTCTTCGACATCATCTACCAGGATCCGATCCTGTCGCAGGTGAAGTTGATCGCGGAGCCGTGGGACATCGGTGAAGGCGGATATCAGGTCGGCAACTTCCCCGTGTTGTGGACCGAGTGGAACGGTATGTACCGCGACGTCATCCGCGACTTCTGGCGGGGTCAGGCCCGGATCGGCGACTTCACCGAACGGTTCGCAGGCTCGGCCGACCTGTACCAGCGGGACGGTCGCCGGCCGTTCGCGTCGATCAACTTCGTCACCGCGCACGACGGATTCACACTTGCCGATCTCGTCTCGTACAACGAGAAGCACAACGAAGCGAACCTCGAGGAGAACCGCGACGGCACCGACGACAACCGCAGCTGGAACTGCGGCGCGGAAGGTCCGAGCGGCGATGCGGAGATCAACGCGTTGCGCGCCCGTCAGCAGCGCAACTTCATCGCGACCTTGATGCTGTCGCAGGGTGTCCCGATGCTGCTCGGCGGCGACGAGTTCGGCCGGACCCAGCACGGCAACAACAACGCCTACTGCCAGGACAACGAGATCTCCTGGTACAGGTGGGAGCACGGGCCCGAGCACGACGCGCTCCGGGATTTTACGCGCCGCATGATCAAGCTGCGCGACGACCATCCGGTGTTCCGGCGCACCACGTTCTTCGCGGGCGAACCCGACGAGAACGGCCTCGCCGACGTCTTCTGGTTCCGCCCCGACGGACGGCGCATGGCGCGCAGGGAGTGGGACGCGCAGGGCGGGAGATTGGGCGTCTTCGTGAACGGGAATGCACTCCGCACGGTCACCGCCGACGGTGAGCCGGTGCGCGACGACTCGTTCGTCGTCATCTTCAACGCCCATCACGAACTCACGACGTTCATCCTTCCCACGAGACGCTTCGGCCGGCGCTGGCGGGTGGAGGTCTCGACATCCGACACGGGCGAGGGGACCGAGCTCTCCGCCCGCGCCGAGTTGACCGCAGAGCCCCGATCGCTCCTCGTACTGAAAAGGGTCCAATGACCGACGACATCAACGCGCTGCTCGACGATGCCTTCGGGCGGGTCCGGAGCGGTGTCCACCGGGCTGTCGAGGGTCTCGACGTCGACGCGCTGACGTGGCGGGTCGACGATGATGCGAACCCCATCGCTTGGCTGATCTGGCACGTCGCCCGCATCCAGGACGTCCACCTCTCCAAGCTCCGGGGTGCGGAGCAGACGTGGATGCAGGGATGGTCGGATCGCTTCGGGCTCGGGTTCGACGACTCCGAGACGGGCTACGGCCAGACGAGCGAGCAGGTGGCCGCGGTGCGCGCGAGCGCGACGGACCTGATCGGCTACTACGACTCCGTGCACGAAGTCACCGCGGCCTACCTGAAGACGATCTCCCCGCGGGAGCTCGACCGGGTCGTCGACGACGCGTGGGATCCGCCCGTGACCCTCGGCGCGCGCCTCGTCAGTGTCATCACCGACAACCTCGAACACGTGGGCCAGGCCGCGTACGTGCGCGGTATCGCCGAGCGCCGATAGTCACGGGGCCGGCCCAGATGTCGCGATGCTCGGAGCGCGTGCCGCTCCATGTCGTCCAGGGTCTCGTCTTCGGGCTTTTACCCGGTGTCGGCCGGGTTTTCCGCCGCCGCGTCGTGGGGTATTCGTACGGCATGCGAACGGGGCCACGGGAACCGGGATTGTCGAGTGTTCCCGTCCCGGAACCGGCCGATGAGGTGCACGTGTTCGACGCGCTGCCGGCCGAGGCCGCCCGGCTCGGGTTCGACCTCGTCAGCCGCCAGACCGAGACCGACCAGACCGTGTGGGAGTGGCGTCAGGGCGACGGTCCCCGGCCCCAGTTCGTGACCGAGCGCGTGGCCCGGCAGTGGATGTCGGAATGGCTCGCGCGTCATCCCGCGGTCGTGGAACCCGACCCGCTCGACGAGCACCGGCGCGCTCGCGAGGGCGGTGCGGAACGGACCCCGGTGACGGTCGCCGAGTCGGCCTAGCTCTCGAGCCGTTCTCGGCTCAGGAGATCGGAGGCGTCGCCCGGGCCTGGAATTGGGGCGTCCGCAGTGGTCCGCCACTTTCGGCGGGCCCGGTCGGCCCGGCATCGCCTGTCAACGCGGCGGCGACCGCCTCGCCGTCGACGGTCTCGTGCGCGACGAGATCGACGACCAGACGATCGAGCGCGTCGCGATGATCTCCGAGGAGTTGCAGGGCCCGGGACTCCGCTTCGCGCAGGAGGTCCGACACCTCTTCGTCGATGACGCGCTGCGTCGCTTCCGCGTAGTCGCGACTGTGCACCTGCTCGCTGCCGAGGTACATGGGCGAGCCGCCGGAGAAGCCGACCGGCCCGAGCTTCTTGCTCATGCCGTATTCGCGCACCATGCGCGTCGCGAGGTCGGTCGCGCCGGCGAGATCGCTCGACGCACCCGAGGATGCTTCACCCAGCACCAGTAGCTCGGCGGCTCGACCGCCGAGTCGCACCGCGAGCGAGTCCTTCAGATAGCTCTCGCTGTAGAGGTGACGCTCGTCCGAAGGCAGCTGTTCGGTGACGCCGAGCGCCTGACCGACTGGCAGGATCGTGACCTTGGCGACCGGGTCGGCGTTCGGTGACAGCGCGGCCACCAGCGCGTGGCCCGACTCGTGCACGGCAACTGCGTGCTTCTCGCCGGGCATCAGTGCGTTGGTGGCCTCGCGTCGACCGAGCAGAATCCGGTCGCGCGCGTCGGAGAAGTCGGTGGCCGAGATCGTGGTGCGATCGTCGCGGACGGCCACGATCGCCGCCTCGTTGATGAGGTTGGCGAGGTCGGCGCCGGAGAAGCCGGGCGTCGAGCGGGCGATGACGTCGAAGTCGACGTCGTGGCCGAGCTGCTTCCCGCGCGCGTGCACGGCGAGGATCGCCTTGCGCTCGAGCAGGTTCGGCAACGGGATCTCGACCTGGCGGTCGAAGCGACCGGGCCGGAGCAACGCGGGGTCGAGGGTCTCGGGCCGGTTGGTCGCTCCGAGCACCACGACGCCGGAGGTCGGGTCGAACCCGTCCATCTCCGCGAGCATCTGGTTGAGGGTCTGTTCCCGCTCGTCGTTCGACACCAGACCGCCGCCGCGGCGCTGACCGATCGCGTCGATCTCGTCGATGAAGATGATCGCGGGTGCGGTCTTACGGGCCGCGGCGAAGAGGTCGCGTACGCGCGCCGCGCCCACACCGACGAACATCTCGACGAAGCTCGAGCCGGTCAACGCGAAGAACGGCACTTCGGCCTCACCGGCGACGGCCCGCGCCAACAGCGTCTTGCCGGTACCCGGCGGTCCGACCATCAGCACGCCGCGCGGCGCCACTGCACCCGCGGCCGCGTAGCGTTCGGGATGCTTGAGGAAATCGACGACCTCGCTGATTTCGCGCTTGGCGCCCTCGTACCCGGCGACATCGGTGAAGCGGGTCGTCGGGCGGTCCTGGTCGTAGACCTTCGCTTTCGACGACCCGATCCCGCGGAGTCCACCCGCGAGCTGCTTCGTCGCGCGGCGGCTGATGTAGAAGTACGCGCCGAGCAGGAGCAGCAAGGGTGCGAGGCCACCGATGATGCTCCAGATGCTGGTGGAGTTGGTCGTGCCGCTCACGGTGACCTTGTGCGCGCTCAGATAAGCGCTGAGAGTGTCGTCGTTCAGCGCGGCGGGGATCCGCGACTCGTAGTGCGTCTTGTTCTTGTCGGTCAGGACACCGGTGACCTTGCCGGACGTGTCGATCACGGCGGTCGACACCTCGTTGCCGCCGACCTTCGCTTGCCAGTCGCTGAACGTCAGCTTGGTGCTTGACGTCTTCGACGCCGGGAAGAACAGCAGGAGGAGGGTGAGCACGAGCCCGGCGATCCACACCGTGTGCAGCCAACGAGGCGCGGGCTTCTTCGTGGTGGACGGGCGGGGCGGATCCGTCGGCGGGCCCGATTTCGCCGGGCTCGAGTAGTGCACGTGGAACGAAGAAGACATGTCCGGATCCTTGCTGTAGTGCGCGGCCTGCAAGTTATCCGGGCGCCCGGCTCCTCCGGCGCTCGGTCGCCAACTCGGCGACCAGTTGCGCGACGATCTCCCCCTGCGGGCAACGCCGTGCGAGCACGTGGCGGATACCGGCCCAGAGGTTGACGAGATCGTCGTTGCCGCTCGCGCGCCCGTGGGCCCGGAGTGGCGCCGTGTGGTGATGGATCTCGGGGTACGCGCTCGGCGCGACCGCGCTGAAGTCGTCGGCCCATGCGTTCACGATCCCGCGGGCGTACCGCCCCGTGAACGCCCGGGTGAGCATCGTCGGGCGGTCCTCGGCCACGGCTCGGCGTTGCGCGGTGTTCGTACCCGACTCTCGGCCGAGCAGGAAGGCGGTTCCCAACTGCGCCGCGACCGCACTCGAGGCGAGGGTCTCGGCGATGTCCGCGCCGTGCGTGATGCCGCCGCTCCCGACGACCGCCGGCGTGTGGGGGCGAGCCGAGACTGCGGTGGTGATGTGCCCGAGCAACTCCGTTCTCGACTCGGGGAGCCCGTCGTCGTCGACGAACGACCCTCGATGTCCACCGCCTTCCGAACCCTGGGCTACGACGGCGTCAGCTCCGGCGTCGGCGGCGAGCACGGCTTCGGACGCGTCGGTGACCGTCACCCACACCTCGATGCCCGCCGCCCGCAGCGCGTCCACGGTCCCGCTGGTCGGGCACCCGAACGCGAACGAGACCACCGCGGGCCGCATATCCACGACGACGTCGATCTTCGCGTCGTAGTGGTCGTCGTCGAAGCGCGGCTCGCCCAGCCGTAGGCCGTGCGCGTCGGCAAGCGGCGTGAGCAAACGCGTGAATTCCCGGACGCGCGCCGGATCCGCGGGTTTGCCCGAGGGCGAGAAGATGTTGACGCCGAACGGTCGGGGTGTGAACCTCGCCGTTGTCGCGATGTCCTCCCGGAGCGCTTCGGGGGAGAGGTACCCCGCCGCGACGAAGCCGATGCGCCGGCCGCGCTCACCGCGGCGGCGAGCGAGGGTGTCGAGGGGCCACCGGCCATCGCTGCTTGGACGATCGGGTGTTCGAGGTCGGCGACCAGGCTCATCGCGGCCAAAGTATCCACGGGCGCCGGCTGAAGGAGATACTTGGCCAATGGATCAGCCTCAACTCAACGAGATCGGGTTCTACGTGCTGGCCGGGGCGCCGCAGTCTCCGGTCGAGCTGATCGACGAGGTTGGCGCGGGCGAAGCGCTCGGGCTCGGTTCGACGTTTCTCTCGGAGCGCTTCAACATCAAGGAGGCGTTCACACTGTCGGGCGCGGTCGGCGCAGTGTCGTCGACCCTCGGCATCGCGACCGCGGCCACGAACCACAACACGCGCCACCCGATCGTCACCGCGTCGCACGCCACGACCATGCACCGGTTGACAGGTGGGCGCTTCACCCTTGGTCTCGGCCGTGGGATCGCTCCGCTCTTCGACGCGTACGGCATACCTCGCATCACGACCGCCCAGATCGAGGACTTCGTGGGCATCATGCGCCGGCTGTGGCACGGCGAGGTCGTGTTCGGGCACGACGGTCCCGCGGGGAAGTTCCCGGTGCTCCATCTCGACGCATCGTTCGACGAGGACATCCCGCTCGGGTTCGTCGCGTTCGGCCCGAACTCGCTGGCGCTATCCGGTCGTTGTTTCGACGCCGTGGTGTTGCACACGTTCTTCACCGATGAGACGGTGGAACGGTGCGTGGCCTCGGTGCGGCGCGCCGCCGACGAAGCCGGACGCGATCCGGCCGCCGTTCGCATCTGGTCGTGCTACGCGACGATCGGTGACCACCTCCCCGAACCGTTGCGTCTGAAGAAGACCGTCGGCCGGCTTGCGACCTATCTCCAGGGTTACGGCGATCTGCTCGTCGGTACCAATGGCTGGGATCCGAAGGTGCTGGAGCGGTTCCGGGCCGACGAGATCGTGGCGTCGTTCCCCGGCGCATTCGACACGAAGGCCGATACCGCGACGCTCGAACACGTCGCGACGCTGCTCCCCGACGATTGGCTCGAGCCGGCCGCGACGGGTGACGCGGCACGGTGCGCGGCGCGCGTGCTCCGCCAGTTCGACCTCGGTGTCGACGGCGTCATCATGCACGGCGCCACCCCCACCGAGCTCGCACCGATCGTCGGGGAGTACCGGGCCATCCGACCCGCTGGTCGCTTCGACGGGTGGGCGCCGAACCCGGGCCGGGCCCGATGAGTCCGTTCCTCGGCTCGTTCGTCCTGCGCTTCGACCTGCGGGCGCCCGCATTCGGCGCGCCCGTCGCCGACCTCTATGCCGCTGCGCTCGACATGGCGACGTGGAGCGAGCAGCACGGCTTCAGCGCGGTGGTGGTCTCCGAGCACCACGCGTCCGAGGACGGCTATCTCCCGTCCCCGCTCGTCGCGGCGGCGGCGATCGCCGGGCGTACGAAGGAGATCGCGATCAGCGTCGCCGCCTTGCTCGTGCCGCTCTACGACCCGGTGAAGCTCGCGGAAGACATCGCCGTACTCGACCAACTGAGCCGCGGTCGGGTGTCGTACGTCGCCGGTATCGGGTACCGACCGGCGGAGTACGAGTCGCTCGGGAAGAGCTTCAAGGACCGTGCCGCCGACATGGAGAGCGCGATCACACTCATGCGCAAGGCGTGGACGGGCGAGCCGTTCGATCACGACGGTCGCGTCGTGCTCGTGCGCCCGACGCCGTACTCGCAGCCGTACCCGATGATCTGTTACGGCGGTGGATCACGCGCCGCGGCGCGGCGCGCGGCCCGGCTTGACATGCCGTTCTTCCCGCAAAGGCGATCGAAGACGATCGTCGCCGAGTACGAGACCGAACGCGAGCGTCTCGGCCTGGCGCCCGGTTTGATCATCAGTCCGGGAACCGGACCGTTGAACATCTTCGTCTCCGAGGATCCGGAACGGACGTGGGCGACGATCGGCGAGAACCTGCTGCACGAGGCGCGGAGCTACGCGCAGTGGCAACTCGACGGCAACCTCGACTCGGTCGCGCTCGACACCGCGACCACTGTCGACCAGCTGCGCGAGAACGGCGTCTACGCGGTGTTCACGCCCGACGAGTGTGTCGAGCACGTCCGGTCGAAGGGCTCGCTCGCGTTGCATCCGTTGTGCGGCGGCATCGATCCCGAGATCGCGTGGGAGTCGTTGGAGCTGGTCGCCAGTCGGGTGCAGCCCCGACTGGCGATGTGAACATTGGTCGGTTCCGGTGCGGCCGCGCATCGGAACGAATACTCTTCGCCGATGCCCCGGTCGTTCTTCGGCCTCGAATACAAATGGGTCGTCGCCGCCGTCTTCGTGTGCGGCATGTTCATGGACATCATGGACACGACGATCGTGTTCGTCGCGACGCCCACTTTGCAGCGCGACTTCCACACGACCACGACGTCGATCGAGTGGGTCGTGCTCGGATACCTGCTGTCGTTGGCGATCTGGATCCCGGCCTCGGGGTGGATCGGCGATCGCATCGGCACCAAGAAGGTCTTCCTCTTCGCGCTCGCGATGTTCACGATCGCGTCGGCGTTCTGCGGCCAGGCCCACAGCCTCGGTGAGCTGGTCGCGTTCCGCGTGCTGCAGGGCGTCGGCGGCGGCATGCTCACGCCGGTCGGCACCGCGATGTTGTTCCGCGCGTTCCCGCCGGTCGAGCGGGCGAAGGCCTCGACCGTCCTCATCATCCCGACCGTTCTCGCTCCCGCGCTCGGACCGATCGTCGGGGGCTGGCTCGTCACCGACGTGTCGTGGCGCTGGATCTTCTACGTCAACCTCCCGGTCGGCGTCGTGGGGTTCGTTCTCGGCGCGCTCTACCTGAAAGAGCACAAGGAAGGAACCGCGGGCCCGTTCGATCTCGGAGGTTTCGTGCTTTCCGGCGCCGGGCTCGCACTCGTGCTGTACGCGCTTTCGGAAGGGCCTTTGAAGGGCTGGCGCTCGCCCGCAGTCCTCGTCACCGCAGTCGTCGGGGTCACACTCTTCGCGCTGCTGATCGTCGTGGAGACGCGCGTCGAGTCACCGATGCTCGCCCTGCGCCTGTACAAGGACCGCATGTTCCGGAACGCGAACATCGTGCTCACGCTCACCTACGGCAGCTTCGCGGGCGTGCTCTACATCCTCCCGTTGTTCCTGCAGGACCTGCGCGGGCTGAGCGCGTTGCAGTCGGGCCTGACGACGTTTCCGCAAGCGATCGGAGTCATCGTCTCGAGCCAGCTGGTCGGCCGGCTGTACCACCGGGTCGGTCCCCGGCGCCTGATCATCGGGGGCATGGTCGCGATGTCGATCGTGACGATGATGCTCGCGTTGCTCAGCGTGCACACCGACCTGTGGTGGATCCGGCTCATCATGTTCGGGCGTGGCATCTGCATGGCGTTCGCGTTCGTCCCGCTCCAAGCCGCGACCTACGCGAACATCACTCCCGAGGACACCGGGCGGGCGTCGGCGATCTACTCGACTCAACGCCAGGTCGCGGCCGCACTCGGCGTTGGCGTCTTGCTGACCGTGCTCCTGAACGGCGGTCAGATCCCCGCGCTCTCGGCGTACCGGGCCGCCTTTTTCGTCGGAGGGTGTCTGGTCGTTGCGGCCGCGGCGACCGGTCTGCTCATCCGCGACGAGGACGCGGCCTCGACCATCCAACGCGCCGGCTCCACCGACCGCTCACCTCTCGCGGTAGGCGGCGACTGATCGGCCGCGGGCGCCGCGGATTTCAGGTCAGCGGTCGTGGAGCCAGCGGTGGACGGGGTCTTCGTGCATGGCGAGGGCTCGGGGCTCTCCGACGAGCACCCACAGGTAGTAGAGGCGGTAGCCGGGGGCCGCGCAGACGGGGTGGTAGCCCCGGGGAATACCGACGATGCTCCCGTGCTTCAAGAACACGGCTTCGGCCCGACCGTTCGACTCGTACAGACCCTGAAAGCCGAAGCCTCCGGGCCGGTCGAAGCGGTAGTAGTACACCTCTTCCAACGCGGGCTCACCGTCGTCGCCGTCGTGTTTGTGCGGAGGGAACGACGACCACTGCCCGGGCTCGTTGAACGTCTCGCCGACGAGCAGATGGCGCGCGGGCACCGCGTCGTCGATGACGTCGTGGACGTCGCGCTCCCACCCGGGCTTGCCGCGCGCCTGCACGACGACGCCGTCGGGATGCACCACCGTCGGCGCTTCACCTGTCGTCCGAAGGTCGTAGCCGATCGTCGTGGTGAACGCGATCTCGGCGTCGCCCGTCGCATCGACCTCGATCGACGAACCCGGCGGGAGATACACCGCCGTTGCGCGCTGGTCGAAGACCGACGTGCGCTTCGCGGCCTCGCCTTCGAACGCGACCTCACCCTCGAGGAGCACGATCGCGGCTTCCTGGCCGGCCGGGGGAGTGACGATGAACGACTCGCCCGCCGACAACGCCGCGATCTCGAGTCGAACGTTCGCGCCGCGGTACGAGGTCTTGCTCACGGGGCGGTTTCCAGGTATCGGGTCAAGAGGCGTTCTGCGTCATCGCTCATCGCCTCACTCCGATCGCATGCGGGTTGCCGTTCGGCGGTAGCGGATGCCGGAAGAGCGCCGCCGCGTTCTCGTGACTGATCATCGCGATCTCGTCCGCGGGAAGACCCCCGAACACGTCGGCGAACACCTGCTGGGTGTCGGGCCAGGTGCCGTCGCCGTGCGGGTAGTCGGACTCGAACGTGATGTTCTCGACGCCGATGGTGTGGCGCGTGCTCAACGTCGACGGATCGTCGATCGTGGAGAACCAGAAGTTGCGGTGCAACACCTCGGCCGGTCGCAGGGGCCCCGGGAAGTAATCGCCGTAGCCGGAACGGTCGACGATGTTCTCCAGCCGGTCGTGCAGCATCGCGACCCACCCGATCCCGCCCTCGCTCATGATGATCTTGAGGTCGGCGTACTTGGCCGGGTACGGCGACCAGAGCCACTCCGCGCACGCGCTGAGCGAGAGCTGACCGAAGAGCGTCGCGCCGAGCGGAACCATCGGCGAGCCGGGCGGCATGTCGGCCACGCCCGTGGAACCGACGTGGAGGCACACCACCGTGCTCGTCTCCGCGCACGCGGCGAGGATCGGGTCCCACCAGCTGCTGAAGATCGGTTCCATGCCGATCCGGTGCGGCGACTCCGGCAACGTCACTGCGGTGAAGCCCCGGGCCGCGTTGCGGCGGATCTCCGCGGCGCCCGCTTCGGGATCGCCGAGGAAGGTGATGCCCATCGGGACGATCCGATCGGGGTATTTCGAGAACCACTCGTCGTGGAACCAGTCGTTCCACGCGCGGGTGACCGCGAGACCGAGCTCGGGGTCACTACAACGCGAGAAGACCCGCCCGCAGAATCCGGTGATCTGCGACGGGAAGTTGACCGAGGCCCACACGCCGTTGATGTCCATGTCGCGGACGCGCGCGTCGACTTCGTAGCAACCGGAACGCATCTCCTCGAAACGCGTCGGTTCGACCTTCCAGTCTTCGCGCTTGCGCCCGACTACGGCGTTGAGGCCGACTTGGAAGAAGACCTGGCCGTCGAAGTGCCAAACCTCGTGGCCTTCTTCGGTCTCGACGACCTTGGGCGCCAGCTCCTGCAGACGGTCGGGGAGGCGGCCGTCGAACATCCCGGGTGGCTCGACCAGGTGATCGTCGGTGGAGAAGAGCGTGTAGCGGATCGGACGCGGGACCGGGTCGGCGTCGAGTCCGTGGGTCTCGCTCTTACGCCAGTTGAGCCGGATGCCGGGGCCGACCGTCATGCCGCCAAGGGTACGTCGGCAAGATCCCGACGCGCCTTGGCGGCAGTTGACGGCGCCTAGCTCAAGTGGTTTGGGCGCATTGGTCCGGCTCGATTATGCCTGGACCCACTCGGCGTCGATCGTGAGCTTCACCTTGTCGCTCACGAGCACGCCGCCGGTCTCGAGCGCAACATTCCACTCGAGGCCCCACTCCTTGCGGCTCACTTCGGTCTCGCCGCTGAAGCCGATCCGGGTGTCGCCCCACGGCGAAGCCTGCGACCCGAGGTACTCGCCCTCGAGCGTGACCGGGTGGGTGTTCCCGGTGACGGTCAGTTCACCCTCGAGGGTGAACTCGCCGTTGCCCTTGTCGGTGACCTTGGTCGAGCGGAACTCGATGGTCGGGTACTTCTCGGCGTCGAAGAAGTCGGCCGAGCGCAGGTGCTCGTCGCGCTTCGGATCGCCGCTGTCGACCGCGGCTACGTCGATGGTCGCCTCGACCGACGACTGCGTCGGGTCCTCGGCGATCACGAGCGTGCCCGCGGTGACCGGAAAGCGGCCCCGGACCTTGGTGACCATGAGGTGGCGGGCACTGAACGACACGTGCGAGTGGCTCTGGTCGAGGTTGTAGGTGCCGGCGGCAGGAACGTTGGTTTCTACGGCGTGGGTACTGGCCATGGTGGACTCCTGTGAGAATGTGTCAGGCGCAATCGTTGCGAACGCAACAGCACTGTAAAGGTTGCGGACGCAAGAACTATTCCCGACTCCACAAGTAGGATTCCTCCGATATGAGCGAGCCCGCGGTCCGGTGGCTCACCGAGCCCGAGATGGACGCCTGGACCAACCTGGTGCAGGCGTCGACAGGCATCCTCGCGATGCTCGACAACGAGCTGCAGGCCGAGCACGGCATGAGCCTGGGCGACTACGAGGTCCTGCACCACCTGTCCGAGGGTGTCGACCAGGCGGTGCGCATGAGTGAGCTCGCGTCCACTTTGCACCTTTCGCCGAGCGGGATCACCCGTCGGATCGACGGCCTCGTCAAGGCGGGGCTGGTCGAGCGACGACCGTGCCCGAGCGACCGGCGGGGGTCGAACGCGGTCCTGACCCCGCTGGGCTTCAAGACGCTGAAGACGGCGGCGCCTACCCACGTGCGAGGCGTGCGCGAGTACTTCATCGACCGGTTGAACCCGCGCCAACTCCTCGATCTGAGTGCGGCGCTCTCGACGATCGACGTCGACGAGCAACGCGCCGCCGGCGGCTGCGACGCCGCCGACGACGATCGCACGTAGTCAGAGTCCGGCGCGCATGCGCCAGCGGGCGTCGAGCGCGGCCCGGGCGAGAGCCTGGTGGTTGTGGTGCCAGTCGGCCGCGGGAACGTCGTCGATGGCGCGCCACGCCACTTCGGTGACCTCGTGCAGTTGTGGTCGGAGCCGACCGCCGGTGATCGAGCAGAGATACACGATTGCCACGGTCCCGTGGGGGTGCTCGCCGGCGCGACCTGCGCGGAAGAACACCCCGACGAGACGTTCGACGCGGGCCTTCACCCCGGCCTCTTCGGCCAGCTCGCGCACCACCGTGTCGGCCGGCGACTCGCTCGGGTCGACCCAGCCCGCGACGAGGCCCCACTTCGCGTCGTCGGCCCGGTGCACCAACAGGATGCGATCGTGCTCGTCGAACACGGCAGCATCGGCGCCGACCTTCGCGGTCACGTATCCGATCTCGGCCGCGAACCGTTCGTGCACCGCGGCTTCGGCGAGCGTCGTCCGGTTCGCGTACTCGCGTTCCGCGGTCTCGAGCAGCTTGGTATAACGCTCGCGATCGAAGGGATTCTCGCAGTAGTGCAAGCCCGATCGCGCGATCGCCTGCACCTCGTCGAGCAGAGCGAATACGTCGAGCGGCTCGTTGCTCATCGCAACCAGTTCTTCATCGCAGCCAGTCGACGATCACCTGCGCGAGCAGTTCGCCCTTGTCCTCCTGCAGGAAGTGACCGCCGCCCTCGATCGTGGTATGCGGCTGCCCGGCACACCCGGGGATGTCGCGCCGGAACGCGGCGTCGGCCCCGCGCGTGATCGCGTCCTGGTCGGAGAACGCGGTCAGGAACGGTTTCGTCCACGCCCGCAACGTCTCCCAGGCCTTCCGATTCGCGATCGACGCGGGATCGTCGGGCCCGGTCGGGACGAGCATCGGGAACTGGCGCGCGCCCGCCTTGTAGGAATCGTCCGGGAACGGAGCGTCGTACGCGGCGGTGACTTCTGCAGAGAGCGGCGCGTGACACCCCGCGCCCACGATGAAGCCCACCGCGAAGTCTTCGACGGTCTGGGAGAACCGCTGCCACGAAAGGAACGCGTCCCCGGGCGGCGTGTCGCCGGTGGGCAGATACGTGTTCGCCACCACGACGCGGGCGAACCGGTCAGGATGCTCACCGACCAACCGCAACCCGACGAGTCCGCCCCAGTCCTGACCGACGAAGGTGATTTCGCGCAGGTCGAGCCCGTCGAACAGCGCGGCGCGGATCCACTCGACGTGGCGCGCGTACGTGTAGTCGTCGCGTTCACTCGGCTTGTCGGAGCGCCCGAAGCCGACGAGGTCGGGGGCGATGCAGCGAAAGCCCGCGCCGGTGAGTTCCGGGATCATCTTGCGGTAGAGAAAGCTCCACGACGGCTCGCCGTGCATGAGCAGTACGACCGGTGCCGCCTTCTCGCCTTCGTCCAGATAGTGGACGCGTAGCGTCCTGCCGCCGTCGTATCCCTCGACCTCGCCCGCGCCGACCTCGACGTAGTTCGGTTCGAACGCGAAGCCGGGGAGCCCTCCGAAGCGGTCGTCGGGCGTGCGTAGCGCCGGCATGGAGCAGCTCCTCGCGTGGTCAACGTACGATCGAAAGCGCATGAACGTACTGCTCATCACGACCGACCAGCAACGCGCCGACACCCTGGGTGTCGCCGGCAGTCCCCTCCAGGCCACACCCCGGCTCGACGGGTTCGCGGCGCAGGGCACGCGGTACTCGGGGGCGCGCACCCAAAACCCGCTCTGCCAGCCGGCGCGGGCCACGATCCTGACCGGGACGTATCCGTCGACCCACGGCGTCACGTGCAACGGTGTCGACCTTCCTCCCGATGCCGAGGAACGATCGATCGCAACGCTGCTCGGCCGGGCCGGGTACCGGACCGCGATCATCGGCAAGGCCCACTTCGCGACCGCGTTCCCGTTCCTCCCGACCGGGAAGGTGGAGTCGGTGGAAGGCTCGGCGAGGGTCGATGCCGACTGGAACGGACCGTATTTCGGCTTCGAGCACGCCGAGCTGACGATCTTCGGGCACAACCTGCGGATCGCCGATCTGATGGGGCAGTGGAACTGGGTCTACGGACCTCCGCCCTTCGGTCTTCACTACGCCCGCTACCTCTTCCGGGACGGCTTCGAGCGGGGGGCCGAACGGTTGCGGTTGATGCAGCCCGAGGCGGTCGGCGCGAAGTGGGACCACACCCAGACGTGGAAGAACGCGTTGCCGCAGGAGGATCACCTCACGACGTGGATCGCCGATCGTGCGGTCGACTGGATCGAGCACGTCGGCGGCCCGTTCTTCGGCTGGGTCAGCTTCGCCGATCCCCACCACCCGATGGATCCGCCCGCGCCGTGGAGCGATCGGTACGCGCCCGAAGACATGCTGCAGGTGCTGCCCGAGATCCACGCCGACGAGTTCGACGGGAAGCCGCCGTTCCAAAAGGCGATGTCGCAGGGATTGCGGGGACGCGCGCTCGAGTGGGCGAATCCCGGCGGTGCGACGCTCACCCGCGAAGAGCTCGCGCGCATGACTGCGGGGTACTACGGAATGGTCGCCCAACTCGATCACGCGATCGGTCGCGTGCTCGACGCGCTCGAGACGCGCGGGCTGAACGAGGACACGCTCGTGATCGTCACGAGCGACCACGGCGAGTTCCTTGGTGAGCACCAACTGATTTTCAAGGGCCCGTTCGGATATGACTCGTTGCTCAAGGTGCCGCTCCTCGTGCGCGGTCCGGGAGTCGAGGCGGGCGCAGTGACCGCCGGTCCGGTCGGCACCATCGACCTCGCGCCGACCATCCTCGGCGCGGCCGGACTCGAGGTCCCCGCGTGGATGGAGGGCCGTTCACTCGCCACGGAACCGAAGCGCGAATACGTGCTGACGGAGAACGACTTCAACATCGTCGCGTCGATCCCGATGCGCACGATCACGACCGCGCGGTACAAGCTCCACAGCTATCTGGAAGCGCCGTTCGGTGAGCTCTACGACCTCGTCGACGATCCCGGAGAGCTCGTCAACCGATACGACGACCCCGCGTACGCGGCGACGCGCTCCGATCTCGCCGCGCTCCTCGGCGACGTCATGAACCACGACGTGCGCAAGGAGCCGACCGTCGGGCTCGTCGCGTAACAGCTACCCGCGCGTGTAGCCGCTGACGTACGCGGGAGTGCCTGCCGACACTCCCGGATCGGCGATCGGCGTCCCGTACGCAGCTCCGATCGGAAGCTGACCGGCCCAGATCGGCAAGGCCAGGTCTTCCTCGTCGTCGACGGGTCCTCCCGTGCGCACCTTGGCCGACGCCTCGGTGATCGGGAGCCGGAGCACCAACGTCGCCCGGAGCTCGGATGCCGAGGGGGGCCGGGCCTCGGCGGCACGGCCGGGAACGACGTGCTCGACGAGCGCACGCATCGCGGCGCGCTTTTCGTCGTCGTCCGTCACCGGTGTCAGGCGACCGAAAATCAGCGCCGAGCGGTAGTTCATCGAGTGGTGGAACTGTGAGCGCGCGAGCACGAGACCGTCGATGAGGGTGACCGTCACGCACCCCTCGATGCCACCGGCGAGTGACCGGAGCATGTGGTTCGCGACCGCGCCGTGGACGTACAGGTGATCGGCGACCCGGGCGTGAATGGTCGGAATCACCCACGGCCGCCCGTCGATCGCGAAACCGACGTGGCACGAGAGCGCCTCGTCGACGATCGACTCGACGAGGCCACGGTCGTAGTTCGCGCGGTCGGCCTTGCGGCGAACCTTGGTGCGGTCGGTCGGTGCGATCTGCATGCGGCAACGGTAGGTGCGCGTCCCGGCCCGGCGGGCGCATTTTCCTCCGGCTGTGCGAGAGTGCCGCGATGGCCATCGAACGCGTACGCATGGGAATCGTCGGCACGGGGAACATCGCAACCTTGAACGTGCCCGGATATCTGGAGCACGAGCAGTGCGACGTGGTGTCGGTCTGCGACCCGCGGCCCGACGTCCTCGAGCGCCGGATGGCCGAATGGGGCGTCGAACGGGGTTACACGGAGCTCGACCAGCTGCTCGCCGACGACGACATCGACGCAGTCGAGATCCTGAGCCCGACCCCGCTGCACGCCGAGCACACCATCGCCGCGCTCCGGGCCGGCAAGCACGTGTCGTGCCAGAAACCCATCGCCAACGACGTCGGCGACGCGCGCCGAATGATGAAAGCCGCGACGGAGTCGGACCGCGTCTTTCGCGTCACCGAGAATTGCTGTCATTACCCGCCGCTGCAAAAGGCGCGCGACCTCATTCGCGAAGGAGCCATCGGGACCCCGACGGTCGTGCGTATCAAGACCGTCGTCGGGCGCACGGAGTCGCAGTTCCAGGCCAGCCTCGATCCGCACGGGTACACGTGGCGCTTCAATCAGGAGAGTCCGGGCGGCCATCTCTTCGACGACGTCATGCACAAGTACGCGATGGCGCTTTGGCTCGTCGACTCCGACATCCGCAGCGTGCAATCGATCGTGCGCCAGGGACCGTTGTTCTTCGAAGCGCCCACGGTCGCGCTTTTCGAGTACGACCGTGAAGATCTCCTCGGCATGATGGAGGTGTCGTACGCGCCCGACATGTTCATCCGCAGTGACTATTACGGCGCCGACGAGTTCTTCGAGATCCAGGGAACGCGCGGATTCATCTGGGTGACCCGGCTCTGCGGCAACCTGCACCTTGGTCTCCCGCCCGTCGTGCTCTACGAAGAGGACGGTCGACAGACGTCGTTCGCCGAGCTCGACGCGTCGTACGACGGCTCGTTCCGGCGCTCGGCGGCAGCCTTCGTCGATGGGCTCCTGGCGGGCGAGGTCCCCGATCTCGATCCGGCCGTCGCGACCCGCGCGCTGCAGTTGTGCTTCGCCGTGTACCAGGCGTCGAACGAGCGCCGGCCGGTCGAGCTGTCGAGCATCGAGGGTCGGGTCAGCCCGAACGGTTGGCCGCCCGGCGAGGAGAAAATGCGCGTCGACGTCGACGAGTTGTTCCGGCGGGAAGCTGCTCGCGTCGAGCGCCTCGGGCCGGGACATCCGTAAGTCGAACCGCACGTAGAATTCGGGTATCGACGCCCTGGAACACGCCCGTGGACGCGCCCTGGTATTCGCGCTCGTCGCGAATGCCTTGTTCCTCGCGGTCGAGGTGGTTGGCGGGTTCGCGTTCGGCTCTCTGGCCCTCCTGGCCGACGCCGCGCACATGGCCACCGACGTGGTCGCGCTCGCGGTGGCCTACGCCGCGCTACGGCTGACCCAGCGGCCACCGACCGAGCGCCACACGTTCGGCTTCGGGCGGAGCGAAGTACTCGTCGCTCAGGGCAACGGCCTGTTGCTGTTCGCGGGTGCGATCGTCGTCGTGGTGGAAGCGGTGCGCCGCTTCGGGTCCGCCCACGAGGTCAGCGCCTCCGGGGTGTTCGTGGTGGGGGCGATCGGGTTGGTCGTCAACGTCGTGAGCGCGACGGCGCTCTTCCGGCACGCGCACGACAACATCAACATGCGGGGCGCGTTCTGGCACCTTTTCACCGACGCGATCGGTTCCGTGGGTGTGATCGTGGCCGGGGCCGGGGTCGCGTTGTTCGGCGCCGACTGGCTCGATCCGCTGGTGTCGATACTCATCTCGGTGCTCGTGATCGGGGCCGCCTGGTCGCTGCTGCGCGACGCAGGCCGAGTCCTGCTCGAGGCCGTACCCGCGAACCTCGACGTTGGCGAGGTGCGCAAGGCCCTGTCGGCGGAGCCGGGCGTCGAAGCGGTGCACCATCTCCATCTCTGGACCATGGGCAGCGAACAGGCGGCGCTCTCCGCCCATGTGGTGCTCGGCGGTCCGCTGAGCCTTCACGACGCGCAGATCCGCGCCGGCGACCTGAAGCAAATGCTCGGCACGCGCTTCGGGATCGAGCACTCGACGATCGAGGTGGAGTGTCACGCGTGCCTCGACGACGAGGCGCACGAGCACGCGGTCGTGGCGCCTTCGACGCACAAGCACTGACTGTTGTTCCCAAGGACGCTCATGCGTCAGGGCTCGCCCTCAGGCGTCGAGCGTCTCCAACCGTTCCCGGAGCTGGATGAGCGTGCGCGCGAGGAGGCGCGAAACGTGCATCTGGCTGATGCCGACTTCCTCGGCGATCTCGGTCTGGGTCTTGTCGTGGAAGAAGCGCAACTCGACAATCGTGCGCTCGCGCTCAGAGAGGTCGGCGAGCACGGCGTCGAGCAGGACCCGATGCTCGGCGATGTCGAAGTTGGTGTCCTCCGTGCCGAGGCGGCGTTCGATCGCCGTGGGCTCCGAACCTTCGCCGGGTCGGGTGTCGAGCGACGACGAACGGTAGGCGCCGCCGACCTCCATCGCCTCCAGTACCTCTTCCTCCGATACCCCCAGCTCGGCCGCGACCTCGGGAACACGTGGGGCACGAGCCAAACGCTGCGACAGGTCGTTGATGACGTTGGCGAGGCGCAGGTGCAGTTCCTGGGGCCGGCGGGGCACCCGCACCGACCACGTCTTGTCGCGGAAGTGGCGCTTCAGCTCGCCTTCGACGGTGACGGTCGCGTACGTGGAGAACTCGAGGTTGCGTTCCGGGTCGAAGCGTTCGACCGCCTTCAGCATCCCGAGGTACGCCACTTGCAGGAGATCGTCGAAGGGCTCACCCCGATTGGCGTAGCGCCGCGCGAGGTGCGACGCGAGCGACTTGTGCGCCTCGATCAGCTCGTTGCGCAGCTTTCGGTCACCGGTCTTGCGATATTCGACGAACTTGGCGCGCGAGGCGGCACGCTCCTCCGCGGAGAGCGCCATCTCAGGCCAACGGCCGGCGGGTGACACACGAGAAGCGCACCTGGCCGTCGACGGCGTGCAACTCGTAGTCGTCGATCACGGCTTTCAAGATTTGGGCCGTGAGGGACTCGACCGCGACGTCGACGCCGTCATCGATCGGGGCGCGTCCGTCGACGCGTAACTCGGTGTCGGTCGTGAAGAACGTCATCTCGAGCTCGCCGCCGGAGGCGACGTCGATCGCCATGCTGGCGAGCTCGTCGAGTGCGACTCGGAAGTTCTCGATCTCTTCGATGTCGAAGCCCAGCCGGCTGGCGACGCCGGAGCCGGTCAGGCGGACGATGCGAACGTATTCGAGCGACGCCGGGACACTCAGCCGCACGGCCTCTTCGTGGTTGGTCGCCGTGGTCACGGCTCAGCTCTCCACGACGAACTGCTCGGTGAGCCCGGCGATGTCGAGCAGGCGGGCGACGGACTTGCTGGGCGCCCGGAGCGAGAGCCGGCCGCCCTGATCGGCGACGGACCGCTGGGCGGACAGGAGGGCGCGCAAACCGAAGGAGTCGAGGAACGAGGTGCCCGAGAGGTCGAGCATGATCTCGGTGGCGCCGTCACCGGTAAGGCGGGCGATCTCTTCGTCGAGCGTTGGCGCCGAATGGGCGTCGAGCTCACCTTCGACGGCGACAACGGCACGAGGTCCGTCGCGATCGGTGGTCAAGTTGAGGTCCGGTTGCCCCACCTGGTCGTCCACGTCTGCCTTCCGTCGCCGTGATGCCCGTCAGCACCGATTTCCCGTCAGCACCGCTTCGGTGCGCGGATCAGCGCAACGTACCGCAATCGGGTCCGGGCCAAACTCGGCAACGGTGACTCGAAGTGGGCCCGTTCAGCCGTTCCGGGCGGCGACGTCACGGGCCGCATCGAGAGCGGCGTCCTTCGCCGCGCTCGCACCTGCCGACGCGCTCGCTCTCGCCTTCCCGAGCGACTTCTTCGCCGCCTTTTGCGCCTTCCGGCCGGCCTTGCGGCTTCGCTTCGAGGCCTCGCCCGATGCACGACGGGCGGTCTCGACGCCGCTACGGGCGCTTTCGACCCCGCTGTGCACGATCGGCTCCACCCCGGCCCGGATCTCCGCGATGCGCCCCGCGTGGCGTTTCGAGCGGCCGTCGCGACGCTTCTGCTTGGTGCGTTCCATCTGCCACGCGGCTACGGCGGCGGCGGCGCTCGCCGTTTTTACCCGCTTCTCGGCCGCGTCGATGCGGCGCTCGGCGTTCACGCGCGCTTCGTGCTCGGACGCGAGTAGGCCCTCGGCCTTCTGGCGCGATCGCTCGGCCCGGCGGAGCTTTTCCTTCTTGCTGCGGAACGACACCAGGCCGAGTGTTCCGACCGACGCGGTCTTTCGGATCATGCCCATCCGGGTCTCCTTGCGTTGTCGAGGACGATTGCGACTACCCATCTGAGGCCCCCGGCAACCCAATCCGGAGCTCGCGCAGGCAATCCGGAGGGCCCGATGTCAGTAGTCGGTCGGGAGCACGTCGGTGAGGCCGGTTGCGTCGATCACGCGTCGGATGAGGTCGGAGGGATTACGCACGGCCACCGAATCGGCCCGCGCCGCCGCATGCAACAACATCGCGATCCCGGAGCTGTCCATGAATGTGAGCTCCGCCATGTCCACGACCAAAGCGGGGCGGTCGGGGCCGATCATCCGTTCGAGCTCGCGCCCGAGCGCGTCGGCGTTCGAAATGTCGATCTCGCCGGACACCCTCACGACGAGTTGGGCCGAGGGATCGGCCATGCGCTCCACCGCGCCGACGGGCGCATCTGGCGTCATGACCGCAGCTCCTTCCCCGAGCGATCGCCCGTGGCGAGCCGTGACAGTAGTAGCCCCGGATTCGGATCGAGGGCTCGGAACTCACCCGTTCGGGTGAGTACACGCGGACCGCACCGCGTCGTGTCGGGGGTTTTCGGGGGCGCCGCTCAACGGACGGCCCGCTCCAACTGTGCCTTGTTCATCCGCGACCGGCCCCCGACGTTCTTGCGCTTCGCTTCTTCGTAGAGCTGGTCGTGGGTCCGCCCGCGACCACCGTGGCTGCGTCGGTATCCCGCCCGTTTCTGGGAGGAGATGTCGGTCTTCGACATGCGGGACGGGTCCTTCGCCTCGCCGCTGCGGGCCCGGGCTTTGTTGACCGTGCGGGCCGCAATTGCCTCGGCCTGCTTCTCGGGAACTCCACGGTCGCGTTCGGCTCCGAGGATGTGCTCGTACTGGCGCTCTCGCTTTGGGGACGAACCGCGCGGCATGATGCCTCTCTCATTACTACTTCCAGCCCCGCCAAGTCTCTACCCGCCCAGCTCGGCAGTACCCGATTGTCCCGACCTCCGAAACCGCGTCGCGGTTGACAGAGTCACGACAGGGGTACTCCCCTAGTACCTCGCCGTACGAATTCGGAGGTGAGTCACATGATCGTCGCCGTCATAGCGCTCGCGGCTTTGCTGCTCGCCGTCACGCTGGTCGCGCACAAGACGCGTCCCGTTGCTCCTGCGGCCGACAACGTCGTGTCGCTCGACGCGTACCGGGTCGCCCGCCACAGCGGCCGCCGGGATGCTTCGGTTGCGCGGGAATCGACCTATCACTACCTGTCCGCTTCCGGCGGCCTCTCGACGGCGCCTACAGGAGGACTGCGGACCTGCCGCCAGCCCGACGGCCGCCTGGGCCGTCCGTCGGCTCGGACCGAACCTGCCTGAACCGCTGTAATTCGGGCCGGCGCGAGCCCGGCCCGATGCATGGTTTACTGGAACCATGCCGGCCCCGGAGCGAGCGTCGCGGGGACGACTCGTCGATCTGGGCGCGCAGATCCTCGACCGGGTCGACGCCGCGATCCTCGTGGTCGACCTCGAAGGCGTCGTCCTGTACGCAAATCCGTACTGCGCGCACCTGTACGGGCGCACGCCCGCGGAGTTGGTCGGCGACCAGTCGTCCCGCTTCACGATCGAGCCGCTCCAACCCGAGCTGACCGCCGAGATCGGCAAGCAGATCATGCAGGGTCAGAGTTGGGAAGGCGACTTCGCGGTGCTGCGATCCGATGATCGGGCGCTCGAGGTCCACGCGGTCAATTCGCCCGTGTTCGACGAGACCGGCGCAGTCTCGGGAGTCATCAGCCTCGCCTTCGACGTGACGGCCGAGCGCGCATCGCAGGGACAGCTCCGCCAGATGCTCGCGCTCGCTCAGATCTTGCGCGACGTCGGGCGGACACTCGTCTCGGAGCTCAACGCGGAGTCGGTGATGCAAACGGTTACCGACGCGGGCCGCCGGCTCACCGGCGCGGCCGCCGGCGTGTTCCTGTGGGTCGACGTCGACGACGAGATCGCAGTCGCGGCCGTGTCGGGTCGCGCCACCGACGCCGTGATCGGGCGCACGGTCCCGGTCGGCGCGATCGAGCTCCGGGCCGCCCTCCTCGAGCCGAAGCCGACGCGATTCGACTATCTCGCCGACAAAGAGCACGACTCCGACGCGCTCGACGAGCTCGTCGGGGCGGAAGCGTCCTTGCGCAGCTGCGTGATCGCGCCGGTCCGGTCGCGATCCGGCGACCTCATCGGCGCCATGTTGATCGCCGACACCCAGCCCGATCGGTTCACCGTCGTCGACACGCAGATGGTCGGCGACATCGCGGCCCAGGCCGGAATCGTGCTCGATATCGCGCGCGTTTTCCGGGCGGCCGAGCACGAGATCGACGCGCGTCGTCGCTCCGAGGCCGACCAGCGGTTCCTGGCCGAGACGAGCGCGCTGTTGTCGTGGTCGCTCGACTATCCCGAGAGCTATGACCGTCTCGCGCAGCTGTGCGTGCCCTACCTCGCCGACCTATGTCTCGTCGACGTCGCCGACGACGACGGCATCCGGCGCCGCGCCGCCGTGCACTCCGATCCCGAAAAGCGCGCGCTCGTCGAGGTGCTCGAGAGCCGATTCGCGCCCGACCCCTTCGGCGCGCATCCCGCCGCGAGCGTGGTGCGGGGCGGGAGATCCAAGATCGCCGAGGAGATCACCGACGAGTTCCTGCGGTCGACGACGCGATCCGAGGAGCACTACCGCATCGTGAAGGCGCTCGACTTCTCGTCGTACATGTGTGTGCCGCTCACGGCTCGGGGGCGCACCCTCGGTGCGCTCACCCTTGTGTCGGCCGGCTCGGGACGGCACTTCGGTCCCGCCGACCTCCTGCTGGCCGAAGAGCTCGCCCGCCGAGCGGGTCTCGCGGTCGACAACGCCCGGCTTTTCGCCGAGCGCGATCATGTCGCGCGTGCCCTCCAATCGAGCCTGTTGCCGCCGACCCTCCCGTCGATACCGGGTGTCGAGCTCACGGGGCGATACCGGGCCGCTGGAGAGGGCAACGAAGTCGGGGGCGACTTCTACGACGTGTTCCAGGTCGGGCGGAGCGCGTGGACGCTCGTGCTCGGCGACGTCAGCGGGAAGGGGCCGGAGGCGGCGGCGATCGCAGGTCTCGCCCGGCACACGATGCGCGCGGTCGCGATGCAGCGGCGTACACCGCGCCGGCTCCTCGCCGCGTTGCACGACACGCTGGTCCACGGTGAAGGGCACGGAGAGTTCTGCACCGTGTGCTGCGGGCTGCTCCAACCGAGCCAACGCGTACCCGGGGGCGCGCGTCTCACCGTCGCGTGCGCGGGACATCCGCCGCCCGTCGTCCGCCGCGCGAACGGGACCGTAGAACTCGCCGACACGTCGGGACCGATCCTCGGGCTCCCGATGCGAACGATGAATTTCCGCCAGCACGTGCTCGACCTCGTCGCGGGCGACACCGTCGTCATGTACACCGACGGTGTGACCGAGGCTCATCACCACGGTCAGGAGTTGTTCGGAGAGGATCGGCTGCTCGAGGTCGTGCGAACGGCGCCCGCCGACATCGATTGCGTCGCCGACGCCATCCTCGACGCGGTGGTCGCGTACGGTCCGGACGACCCGCGCGACGACGTCGCCGTCATCGTCTTGCGAATGAACGGAGGATCGTGAACGACTGGGAAGCGGTCTTCGAGCGGACGGGGACCGACGCCGCCGCCGTGCTCGTGGTCCGGGGCGAGATCGACCTCTCGCTCGCGCCGCGGTTCGCGCTGGCGCTCGAGGAGCTGGTCGACGGAAAGAGCTCGAGCGTCGCCGTCGATCTCGCCGGTGTCGGTTTCATCGACTCCGCCGGTGTGCGGGAACTCCTGAAGGCACGGCGCCGCGCCGACGACGCCGGGTCCGACCTCGTCCTACGGACGCCGTCGGACGCCTGCACGCGGGTGCTGCAGCTAAGCGGGGTCCTCGACGAGTTCACGATCGCCGGCGCCGGGTGACCGATCGGCGTCCGGGCGGACGGACCGTCACGACTGGGGCGGTTCCTGGGGGCCGCCTGGTTGCCCCCCGCCCCACCGGGGTATCTGCAAGCTGCGCAATCCCAGATGTGAGAGGGGAACCGGGTTGTCGATCCAGGGCTCTACCTGCTCGCCCGGCCGTGGGCGTTGACCCGCATTAGGGGGACGGCGCGCGTGTCGAGTCTCCGCATCTCTCTCCCGCAGACCGCCGCGAGTCCGGCGCAGGCGCGTCGTCAGGTCAGCCGGTTCGCGGCCGAGAACCACCTCGGGGGAGAAGCGACGGTCGCGCTGCTCGTGCTGAGCGAGCTCGTGACGAACGCTGTCCTGCACGGCGCCGAGCCGATCGAGGTGCTGGTCCTCTCCGAGGACGACGCCCTGCGGATCGAGGTCTCCGACGGTGACACCCGGACCAGTCACATCGCCCCGCAGGCTCGGCGCGAACCCGAGCAACTGGGCGGACGTGGGCTCCAGATCGTGAACTCGCTGGCCCGGGCGTGGGGGATCATCGCGCACGACGGCGGCAAGACGGTGTGGGCCGAGGTCGGTCTCGACGACCCGGACTGACCCACCTTGACCTGACCGTCAAAGTGCCACCGGGGTCTCCTTCACGACCTCCCGGGGATCCTTGTCGGTTCGGATGCCGAGGAACGTGGGGTGGCGGATGTTGCCCGCGCTCGTCCACTCGGTGAACCGGACCTCCACCACCAACGTGGGTTCGACGAAACGGACGCCCTTCGGTACGCGGCCCGCGGCGAACGGGCTGTCGTTGCGAGCCTGGTGGGCAAACAGCGCCTCGAGCTCGGCGATCACGGGTCCGGAGAGGCCGCTGCCCGCCTTCCCGGCGTAATGCAAGCAGTCGCCGTCGTAATAGCCGACGAGCAGTGAGCCGATGCTGCCGGTCCGGCCCTTCTCGCCGGGCTGCCAACCTCCGACCACGAACTCCTGGCGGAGTTGGTTCTTCAGCTTCAGCCAACCCGCCGACCTGCGTCCCGGTTCGTAGCGACCGTCGACGCGCTTGGCGACCACACCCTCGAGGCCGAAGCGCTTGCTCACCTCGATCGTCGCGGTTCCCTCGCTCCCGACCTCGTTCGGGGGCGTCTGCCACGATGACCCGTAGAGCGCGAGGCCGCGGAGAAGCTCCCGGCGTTCGAGATACGGCATGGTCATCGTCGAATGACCATCCAGCCACAGCAGGTCGAACAGCACGTAGGTGACCGGAATCTCGCCGACGAGCCTGCGGATCGTGGCATCGCTCTCCACGTGCATGCGGCGCTGGAGCAACTCGAAGCTCGGGCGGCTCGTCTCGTCGAACGCGACGATCTCGCCGTCCAGCACGACGTCGCGTGATCCGAGCGACTCCCCGAGCCGGCGCAGCTCCGGGTAACGCCGGGTCACGTCGTTGCCGTTCCGGGTGAGCAGGCGGATCCGCCCGCCGTCGACATAACCAATGGCACGGATGCCGTCCCACTTCAGCTCGAACGCCCAGCCCGCGCCGGTCGGACACTTGGCCGCGAGGGTCGCGAGCATCGGTTTCAGGTCGTTCGGCGGCGCGGCTCGATCGGGATCGTCAGGCGGGTCCATGCGGTGGATCATCCATTGCTTTCCGCCCGTGTGGAACAAGACGTACTTCCCGCGGACCCGCGATCCGTGGAAGGTCACCATGACTTCCTTCTCGCGCCACTTGTGGGTCTCGAAGGTCCCGGTGTCCCAGACGCCCATGGCGCCGCCGCCGTACTCGCCGGCCGGGATCTCGCCCGTGAACGTGAGGTACTCGATCGGGTGGTCCTCGGTCTGCACTGCGAGGTGATTGCGCTTGGGGTCGACCGGTATGCCCTTCGGGACGGCCCACGATGCGAGCACCCCGTCGCGTTCCAGGCGGAGGTCCCAGTGCAGGGCGCGCGCGTGATGCTCCTGCACGACGAACCGGCGCGGCGCGCCCGGCAGGAGGTCGACGTCGGGTTCGGGCTCCGAGGTCCCGGGCGCGGGCTCGGTGGTGGCGGTGAAGTCGCGTTTTGCCTCGTACTCGGCGAGCTCACGCTTGCGCGCCATGCGGGCACCGTATCCGCCTCGACCTCACGGGAGCCGTTGCGGCGCCGGGGGAACGTCGGGGCCGGGCGGCGATCCTCGACGTTCCCGAACCGGTGCTGCAAAGAGTCCGAATCACCGTGCGGGGGGCGGCAAGAACCGAACTCGACGAATGGTGTACCCCGGACCGGGTCCGGGCCAAACCGTGGACGCCGAAAATTTCTTGCCGACGATCTTCCCCCGTCTCGCGGCGCGAAGCATTCGGCGCGCAGTGGCGTAGTGCTGATGCGTACGCAGAGGACCGTAATCCCTACTGGACTCGTCAGGATTCCGGTCGTACCGTGGATCCGTGCCGATCGCAGCCGAAACGACAAAGGACGGGCGAGGATGACGAACGAAGCATGGGGTCTCGAGACCCGACTCGTGCACGCCGGGGCCGAAGTGCCGGACGCCACCGGCGCAAGGGTGACGCCGATCTACCAGACCTCGTCGTTCGTCTTCCGTGACACCGAGCACGCGGCCGCCCTTTTCGGGTTGCAGGAGCTCGGGATGATCTACACGCGGATCATGAACCCGACCCAGGACGCGTTCGAGCAGCGGATGGTCGCACTCGAGGGCGGAGTCGGCGCGCTCGCGACCTCGAGTGGGCAGGCAGCCCAGACGATCGCGCTGTTGAACCTGGCCGAGAACGGCGGCCACATCGTCTCCAGCGCGTCGCTGTACGGAGGTACCTACAACCAACTCCACTACACCTTCCCGAAACTCGGTATCGAGGTGACATTCGTCGAGGACCCCGATGATCTCGGCGCGTGGGAGAAGGCGATCCGGCCGAACACCAAGGCGTTCTACGGCGAGAGCATCGGGAACCCGAAGGGCGACATCTTCGACTTCGAAGGCGTGGCGAAGATCGCACACGAAAACAAGATCCCGCTCGTGATCGACAACACGCTCGCGAGCCCGGCGCTGCTGCAGCCATTGCAACACGGTGCCGACGTGGTCCTGCACAGTGCGACCAAATTCATCGGCGGTCACGGCACGTCGATCGGCGGCGTGATTATCGACGGCGGCTCCTTCGACTACCCCGGCAGCGGCCGGTTTCCGGGCTTCACCGAGCCCGACCCGAGCTACCACGGCCTCGTGTTCGCGGAGCTGCCGCCCGAGCTCCGTCCCGCCATGTTCGTACTGAAGTGCCGGTTGCAGTACATGCGCGACCTCGGCGCCGCCATCGCACCGTTCAACTCGTTCTTGTTCCTGCAAGGTCTGCAAACCTTGAGCCTGCGCATGGAGCGGCACTCGAAGAACGCGCAGGCGGTCGCCGAATGGCTCGAAGGCCGCGACGAGGTCGAGCGGGTCGCGTACCCGGGCCTGAAGTCGAGCAAGTGGAACGCGCGGGCCGACAAGTACTTGCCGAACGGCAAGGGCGCGATCGTCGCGTTCGAGTTGAAGGGTGGCGTCGAGGCCGGTCGTAACTTCATCGACGGGCTCGAGCTGTTCAGCCATCTCGCCAACGTCGGCGACGTGCGGAGCCTGGCGATCCATCCTGCGAGCACCACGCACAGCCAGCTCGACGTAGGGGAGTTGCTCTCGACGGGAGTCACCCCCGGTCTCGTTCGCCTGTCGGTCGGAATCGAGACTCTCGACGACATTCTCGCCGACCTCGAAGCCGGTCTCCGCGCCGCGAAATCGACTTGATCCGATGACGGGCGAACCTCCCGTCACGGGCGCATGGCGGCCGGGCGATCCGCCCGGTCGTCGCCAATCCGCGACGCTCTTCGCCGACGTTCCGCTCGCGCTGCGCGCGGGAGGGACGCTGTCGCCGGTGACCGTCGCGTACGAGACGTGGGGGACCCTGAACGCAGACGCGTCGAACGCGCTGCTCGTGCTGCACGCGCTCACGCTCGACAGTCACGCCGCGGGTCCGGTCGAGCCGGGTCATCCTCAACTCGGGTGGTGGAACGCGCTCATCGGTCCCGGTCGCGCGATCGACACGGACCGGTTCTTCGTTGTGTGCCCGAACATCCTCGGCGGGTGCCAGGGGACGACGGGCCCGGCGTCGATCGACCCGGCGACGGGCCGGCCCCATGGCTCGCGCTTCCCGGTGACGACGATCCGCGACCAGGTCGACGTCGAGGCGGCGTTGGCCGACCATCTCGGCATCGCGTGCTGGCACTCGGTCGTGGGCGGTTCGATGGGCGGTCAGCGCGCGCTGGAGTGGACGGTGAGGTATCGCGATCGGGTGCCACGCGCCGTCGTCATTGCGTGCGGCGCGGCGGCGACGGCCGAGCAAATCGCACTGTGCTCCCTCCAGATCCGCGCCATCGAGGCCGATCCACATTTCCACGGCGGCGACTACTACGACTTCGGCGTCGGTCCGTGGCGGGGGTTGTCGCTCGCGCGCGGCATGGGCCAAGTGTCGTACCGCTCCGAGGTCGAGCTCGCGCAACGCTTCAATCGCGGGCACCAGAACGACGAGCATCCGTTCGAAGGTGGCCTGTACACGATCGAGTCGTACCTCGAATACCACGGCGAGAAGCTCGCGCGCCGCTTCGACGCCAACACCTACATCGTGCTCTCGCGCGCGATGAACCACCACGACATCGGTCGCGGGCGCGGGGGAGTCGCGGCCGCGCTTGGTCGCGTCACCGCAGAAGTGACGATCGCCGGCATCTCGAGCGACGACCTGTACCCGTTGCGGCTCCAGCACGAGATCGCCGATTGCATCCCCCGCAACAAAGGGGTCGAAGTCGTCGACTCGATCGGCGGCCACGACGCGTTCTTGACCGAGCACGAAGCGATCGGCGACATCATCGCCGGCGCGCTGGTCTGACCCCAACCCCCCGAGCTTGGGGATCGGAGGCGTTAGTTGCGTTCCCAGACCTTGGGGGCGCGACCCTTGCCCGAATGCTTCGGGTCGTCGATGGGGTCGGTGACGGTCCCGGCCGCGGCGAGGCCGTCGAGCACCTTGCGCACGGTCGCCGGTGATCCGCCGACCTCGCGCATGACTGCGTTCACCGTCAACCACGTGCCGGCCGGCTTCGCCTCGATGGCGTCGGCGAGATCCTTCGTGCTGACCCGCGGCGCCCGGCCCGACGACGACGCCCGGGGGCGCGGTGTGCTCCCGCCGAATGCCGCGTCGAGAACCCGGCGGGTCACGCCGAGCGCGGCGAAATCCTCGCGGCTGTATTCGTGGATCTTCGCCCATGCTTTCGCGTATTTCACAAAGCGGTCTTCGGCATCGTCACCGACGACGATGTTGGCGACGCGCTGCCGTTCTTCCTTGATCGCAGCGAGCTTGGCCAGCGGGTCGGTGATGCCTTTGGTGGCAGTGTCGAAATCGGGCTTGGGCCGGGCCTGGCGACCACGCGGCTTGGGCGTTCCGATCGTTGCCAGATACGCAGTGACTGCCGTTTCCGACTCTTCGGAAGTAGAGACTCTGACTTCACTCTTCGCAACTGACCTCCGCGGCATTCGGTGACCTTCCGTTTCAAAGTATTTTGGCCGGAATCGGTTTATCACAAACGGTAAAAGTGGTTTTCAAGAGCGCCTTTGCCTTGAGTTGCAGTTTGCTTAAGTTGTGGCGATGAGCAAACTCGACGACTTCTCCCGGCTTGCCGCCGCGGACAGCGGCCTTTGTGTCGTGGCTACGGTGCGAGACGACGCGACGGTCCAGGCCTCGGTCGTCAACGCCCGCAAGCTCGCGAACCTCCTCGTCCGGCCCCGGACGACGCTGGTCGCCAAGTCGGGCTGGCAATGGGTCGCGGTCGAGGGGCCGACCGACGTGTGCGGTCCCGATGATCCCGTCCCCGGCCTCGACGCCGAGCGCCTCCGACTCGTGCTGCGCGATGTATTCCGGGCCGCGGGCGGTTCGCACGACGACTGGGACGAGTACGACCGTGTCATGCTCGCCGAACGTCGTACCGCGGTGTTCATCACGCCCGAGCGCGTCTACTCGAACGCTTGAGGCGCGACCTCCGGGTCGCCCACTAGCGTCAGCCCGTGTCCGACTGTTCGACGATCGCCTCGCTGTCCACCGCCGGTGGAACGCTCGTGCTTGCAATCGCGACGTTCGCTTCGGTGCGGGTCGGCGAATCGGGCCGCGCGGGCGACCGAAGAGTCGCTCCTCACCCGCCTCCGCCCCCTCCTCGTCCCGGCTCGAGGACGCGCCCGAGAAGGTGGGATTCCAGGACCAGAAGTGGTACCGCATCCCGGGCGGCGGCGCGGTCGCCGACCTCGGCGAGGACGCGATCTATCTCGCGATGTCGCTGCGCAACGTCGGCAACGGCATTGCCGTGCTCGACCGCTGGTCGGTCGTTCCCGATCGACTGGTCGGTGACGTCGGCCATGAAGATCCCGCCAATTTCCGGCGGCTGACCCGCGATCTCTACGTCGCGCCGGCCGACCGCGGGTTCTGGCAGGGCGCGCTGCGCGACACGTCCGATCCGGTGTACGAGAAGGTGCGGGATCGGATCAAGGCCCGGGAGCCGATAACGGTCGACATCCTGTACGGCGACTACGACGGCGGCCAGCGGATGGTGAGTCGTTTCTCGATCACGCCCGGCCACGACGATGCTTGGATGTGCGTCTCGTCGCGGCACTGGAACCTCGACCGCCCCGAACCGCGGTAGCCGGCCCTCGTCACACCTCGACGGTGAGGTTGTCGCGGGCGACGACCAGCTCCCGGCGGAACTCGGCGGCGGCTTTGCGGCCGATGTCGTCGACCGCGTCGTCGGTCCGGAAGGGTCCGTGATGGGTGAGCACGAGCCGATCCGCCGACGCCGCGACCGCGAGCTCCAATGCGTCATCGACGGTCGCGTGTCCGTAACAGTCGGCCAACTTCTGTTCGCGGGTGACGAACGGTGCGCCGTGCACGAGCACGTCGACGTGGTCCGCAAGCTGCAGGGCGTTGGCGCGGCTGTCGGCCACGACGTCGGGACCGTGTGGCCCGTGGTCGGGGATGTACGCGATCGATCGGGTCCCGTCGGAGACGCGGTAGCCGAAGGCGCGCCCGCCCTTGTGGGGGACGTCGAGCGCGGTGACCTCGAAGCTGCCGATCGAATGCGTACCTGCCTCGAGCGCGCCGAACTTCCACGCGCCCTGCAAGCCGTCGGGCCCGATCGGGAAGTTCGGGGGCGCCATCGCCTTGCGGAACACGGTGAGCGCGTCGCCCTGCGCGGGCATCAGCAAGGTGACGTCGGCATCGTCGCGGTCGGCGGGTCGAAAGAACGGCAGGCCCTGTACGTGATCCCAGTGCAGGTGCGTGAGCAGGACGGTGCCCAAGAACGGCGCGTCCCCGAACGTCATCGCCAGGTTGATCAACCCGGTCCCGGCATCGAGGACCAGGCTCGGCGCCGACTCGTCGTCGCGCAACACCGCGACACACGAAGTGTGGCCTCCGATCCGATCGAACTCCGTACCGCTGACGGGCGTCGACCCGCGCACTCCCGCGAACAACAACCTCACGAGTCGCGCAGTTCCTCGCGGCGATGGCCGAGCGACACCTGAGCGAGCGCTTCGAGATCGAGTTGATCCGACTTCGCGGTCGCGACCCGAACCTTCGTCACCGCGCGCAACGTCGCGGTCCGGGTACCGCCTTCGAGCACGGCCCGCTCGCCCACGATCGCGCCGGGCCCGAGCTCGGCGAGGGGCTCCCCGTCGATCTCCATCACGAGCACACCATCGAGCAGCAGATACACGTCGTCCCCCGAAGCGCCCTGTTCGGTGAGCAGCGCGCCGGCTTTGAGGTTGTCGATCGTCGGCTTCTCGCCTCCGCGCATGATCTTCGCCGCGAGGTCGCGCTCGAGCGCGGTCTCGACCGCGGTCACGAACGTCTGCGAGTTCTCGTTGCCCCAGGGCGAGTGCTTCCCGAAGGCCTTGCGGTACCACTGCTTGAAGTCGGCGAGACCGGCCTTCGCCGTCAGCACGCCGTCGTTGTCGTACACCCAGTGGCGGGGGAAGACGCTGGCGCCGAGCATCTCGAACTGCGAGGTGCCGTCGGGGTAGAAGGTGAGCGCGAGTGTGCTCCACACCAAAGGCGCACGTAGCTGCACGTACGGCGGGTGATTCACGCGCCGAGGCGCCGGGAGTGCGGTCCGGCCGCCGACCGTCTGCACGAAACGCACCGTGGCGTCGGCGTACTCCGGGTCGGTGCGCAGGTCGGGCAGTGCGGGCGCGGCGAAGGTCGCCGCTTTGGCCGCCACTCTGACGGTCGTGGCCCCCATCAGCCCGCCGCTCTGCGGTCCGTAGCCCGCATCGACGATGGCGGCGTCGTCGATCTCCACCCACGCCGCCAGCCGGTTCGCGAACCGGAACCGGTCGGCCTGGCGCAGAGCCTCCAGGTCGTCGATGTGGTCGGGCGGTGGGTCGTCGTAGTGCGCGAGGCCCGTCTCGAACATGGCGCGGTTCAGGCCACTCACCGCTTCGGAGGGGATCCATGACAACGACGTGACGGACGACTCGACCCGCATGACCGACCTCCTCGACGAGAACCCGAGCCTGGGAGACGAAGTGCCTCGAACGACTCCGGGAAAACGTAACGACTTACGCGCGGTTACGTAATGGGGCCGGCCGGTCTCGCGGGAGGGATGCCAGCACACCTGCGACGAGGGGGCGCGCTCCCTTGTGGCCGATGTGCCGTTCGGGGTCGAATAGAGGCGTGGCCGACCCGATCATCACGGTGTTCCTCGCCGACGACTCGTTGCTCGTCCGCGAAGGCGTGCGGGCGCTGCTGAACATGCAGGCCGATATCGAGGTCATCGGCGTGGCCGAAGACTTCGACGGCGTGCTGCAAGGCACGGAGCTGACGCCGCCGGACGTGCTCGTGACCGATATCCGCATGCCGCCCAGCTTCCAGAACGAAGGCATCGAGGCAGCCCGACTGGTGCGGCTGCGCAACCCCGGCATCGGCGTGGTGATCCTGTCGCAGTTCGACGAGCCCGAGTACGCGATCGCGCTGTTGCGCGACGGTGCGTCCGGGTACGCATATCTCCTGAAGGACCGTGTCGGCGACGGCGATCAGCTCGTCCGTGCGGTGCGCGAGGTTGCCACCGGCGGGAGCATGCTCGACCCCGCGATCGTGAACGCGATGATCTCGCCGGTCCGGGCGGACGGCGAGCTCAGCGTGGACGAGGACCAGCTCCTGCAGTGGATTGCCGAGGGCAAGCCGGTCAAGGCGATTGCCGCCTCGGCCGGGCTCCCGCCGGAGGCGGTGAACGACGCGATCGAGTCGTTGTTCTTGAAGCTGGCCAAGGAAGCGAGTGCGGGGGGCGAGAGCGCACTGCGCCGGTTGCGGCTGTTGCAGAAGGCGATCGTGGATCGGGAGGAACAGGGAGAGTCGCTGAGTCGTCTGCTGCCCGGGGGCATCGCGGAGAAGCTGCAGCGAGACGGCCGCAACATCGGCGAGACCGAGCGCCTGGACGTGACCGTGTTGATGTCGGACGTGCGCGGCTACTCGGCGATTGCCGAGTACACGGATCCGACGATCCTGGCCGGGCAGCTGAACGAGCACCGCGCTGCGATGAACCGGGCCGTGCTCGACCAGGGCGGAACAGTCATGCAGTACGTCGGCGACGCGGTGATGGCCGTGTTCGGGGCCCCGTACGCACAACCCGATCATGCCGACCGTGCCCTCGAAGCCGCGATCACGATGCACTCCAGCCAGCGCCGGATCGACGAACAATGGTCGCTGCGGTCGCTGAAGCCGTTCGGGCTCGGCATCGGTCTGTCGAGCGGCGAGGTCGCGGCCGCACTGCTGGGTTCCGAGGAACGGCTCGAGTACACCTTGGTGGGGGACACCGTGAACCTCGCGCAGCGCTTGCAGGACTGGGCCCGACCCGCGGGGACGACGGTACTGTCCGACGCCACGGTCGCCGGGCTCACGAACCCACCCGTGCTCGAGCGCCTCGTGGAACAGCGCGTCAAAGGAAGGGAGTCTCCAGTGCTCGCCTTCCGATTGCCGAGTCAGGAAATCGCTGCGGCGGGAAGCGGAGGAGCAACACCGTGACGAACCAATATGTGTGTCGCGTGCAAGGGGTACGCAAGACGTTCGAAGCCGAGCTGGCGCCGGTGCGCGCGGTGCGCGGCGTCGACCTGGGCGTGGCTCCCGGTGAGTTCGTCGCGATCATGGGACCGTCGGGCTGCGGCAAGTCGACGCTCCTGAACCTGATCGCCGGGCTCGAGGTCGCCGACGAAGGTGAGATCACGATCGCCGACGAGGTGATCACCGGGAAGGGTGAGGACGAGCTCGCGCGCATGCGGCGCCGCCACATCGGCGTCGTGTTCCAGTTTTTCAACCTGCTCGAGGGAATGAGCGTGTTGGAGAACGTCGTATTGCCGGCCGTGATCGCGGGCACGAAGCGCAAGCCGGCCGAGACCCGGGCCCGTGACCTGCTCGACCTGCTCGGGCTCGGCGACAAGGCGAAGGAAGCGCCCGGGTTGCTGTCGGGCGGCCAGCGGCAACGCCTGGCCATCGCCCGCGCGTTGGCAAACGAGCCGACGCTCCTGTTGGCCGACGAGCCGACCGGTGCACTCGACAGCGAAGGCGGCCACGAGGTGCTGGAGCTGTTCAAGCGGCTGCACTCCGACGGACAGACGATCATCATGGTGACCCACAACGAAGAGGTCGCCGCCGCGGCCGACCGCATCGTCCGGATGCGAGACGGTCGGGTCGAGTCGGCGGACCCTGCCGACGTTCCCGCCGTCTCTGCCTCGAGCTGAGCGGAGGCGTCGACTCATGATCGGCGTGGCGATCACCGCATCGTGGATCGTCGTCGCCGGCGTCGTGCTGAGCCGGAGACGAGAAGTGCTTCGTTCTCGGCTCGCGCGTATCGCCGTCGCGATGCTGACCGGAGGCGCGATCGCGGCCGGCGTCGGGTTGCGCGACTCGCTGCCCGATGTACTGCTCCTCGTCGCGGCGCCGGTGGCGTTCGTCGCCGGCGCGATCGTCTACCGCGCGCAGTACCGAGCCGCGACTCCGGTCGATCGGGCTCGCCTGCAATGGGTGGCGTGGGGTCTTGTCGTCTTCGCCGCGATCGCGAGTGCGGCGTGGCTCCTCGACACGCTGCTCGGCTGGCCCGGGCACGTCGGTGACGTGGCGATTGTCGCATCGTTGCTGATTCCTCTCGCGCTGTTGCTCGGGTCGTTCGAGCCGTTCGCCGGGAACGTCGACCGGATGCTCGTGGGGTCGATCGAAGCCGGTGGGATAGTCGTGATGATCGGCGTCGTCTACCTCTTGGTGGTGCTCGGGTTCGGGAACGCGCCCGATCACGCGCAGCGCCGGGTGCTCGGCCTCTCGATGATCGCGGCGGGCATCGCGTCGCTCGCGTACCTGCCCGTGCGCGCCCGTCTCGCCGACTTTGCGAATCGCCGGGTCTACGGACAGCGGCGCGCGCCCGACGAGGCGCTGCAGACGTTCGGTGCCCGCATGTCGCGCGCGATCGCTCTCGACGAGCTCATGCTCCAGCTCGCGGAGTCGCTGCACCGGTCGATGCGGCTCGTCGCCGCCGAGGTGTGGACGGGTACGGACGGCCTGCTGGAGCGCGCAGCCGCAGTTCCCGACCGCGGGCCCACTCGGATCCGGCTCACCGCGGAAGAGTTGCCCGTGGTGGCGCGTTCGCACGTGTCGGGCAACGCCTGGATGCAGGTGTGGCTGCCGGGAGTGTTGGCGGAGCACGCCAATCGCATCGTGCGGGTAGCGCCGATGGCGCACTCGGGCGAGCTGCTCGGGCTGCTCGTGTGTGCTCGCGCGGAAGGCGACACCGCCTTCACCGGGGAGGAGGAGCGCGTGCTCACCGAGCTCGCGCGTCAGGTCGGACTGGGCCTGCATAACTCCCGGCTCGACACCGCGCTGCAGGCTTCGCTCGACGATCTGCGCGTTGCCAACGACCAACTGAGCGCGTCGCGGGCGCGCATCGTCGCCGCGGCCGACCAGTCGAGGCGCAAGATCGAGCGCGACCTGCACGATGGCGCCCAGCAGCACCTGGTCGCGCTGGCCGTGAAGCTCGGGTTGGCTCGCCAGATGCTGGAAGCGGATCCGGCCGCGGTCGCGACGTTGCTCGAGGAATTGCGGGGTGACGCGCAGGCGACCCTGACCGAGCTGCGTGAGCTCGCGCACGGCATCTATCCGCCGTTGCTGATGGATCGCGGGTTACCCGAGGCGCTGCGTGCCGCTGCCAACCGGGCCGTGTTGCCGACCGAGGTGAACGCGGCGGTCGGTCGGTACGAGTCGGAGGTGGAGGCCGCCGTCTACTTCTGCTGTCTGGAGGCGATGCAGAACGCGGGCAAGCACGCGGGCGAAGGTTCACGCGTCGTCGTCACGGTCGGCGCGACCGCGACGCAGCTGGTCTTCGAGGTCGCCGACGACGGCGCTGGGTTCGACGCCGGCCGAATCGGCCTCGACGGTCACGGCTTCGTCAACATGGCCGACCGGCTCGGAGCGATCGGTGGTGCGCTGGAAGTCGACAGCACACCGGGCGCTGGAACCCGCATCGGCGGCCGGATCACGCAGCGCGAGCGCGAGGTCGCCCAGCCTGCGTGAGGCTCAACCGTGGCGCCGCAGCGCGAGCCGCGCCGCGTGCCAGCCGCACATGCCGTGCACCCCGCCGCCGGGGGGAGTCGACGACGAGCAGAGATACAACCCGCGCACCGGTGTCGCCCACGGATGCAACGAGTAGTTCGGTCGTCCGAAGAACTGCCGCAGATCGGCGACGCCGCCGTTGATGTCGCCGCCGATGTAGTTGGCGTCGTGCGCTTCCATGGCTACCGCGCCCATCGTGTGCCGGTCGAGCACGCGGTCACGAAATCCCGGCGCAAACCGCTCGACCTGCGCCTCGATCGCGTCGGTCATGTCGACGGTCGAGCCGCTCGGGACGTGGCAGTACGCCCAGGCCGTGTGCTTGCCCGCCGGTGCCCGGGTGGAGTCGAAGAGGCTCTGCTGCGCGAACAACGTGAACGGTTGCTCGGGGTGACGCCCGCGTTGTACCTCGAGCTCTCCGGCCGCGATCTCCGACGCAGTACCGCCGAGGTGGACGGTCGCAGCCCGCAGAACCTCCGGATTCGTCCACGGGGCCGGCCCATCGAGGGCCCAGTCGACCTTGAACACGCCGGGTCCGTAGCGGAAGCGTTCGAGCATGCGGCGGTACCGGCTCGGGAGCCGGCCGTCGTCGAGCGCGACGACTTGGCGTGGGGTCAGGTCGAGCAGCGTCGCCCGCGCGGGGGGAAGGTCGCCGAGTGACGCGACGCGATGGTTGCACTCGATCGCGCCGCCGTTCTCGACCACGACCGTGGCGAGCGCGTCGGCGATCGTCTGCGATCCGCCCTTCGCCATCGGCCAGCCCACGTGATGGGCGAGCACGGCGAGGAAGAGGCCGTACCCCGCCGTAACCGGCGCCTGCAACGAGAGGATCGCGTGCGCGGCCATACCGTTGAACAACGCGGCGGCCTCGTCGGTGTCGAAGCGCCGGCTCACGCTCGACGCCGAGCGCACACCGATCGCGCCGTAGCGCGCCAACAGCAACGGATGGCGGGGCGGTACATCGAGCGGCGACAGCAGCCCGTCGATCAGTTCGTCGCCGGCGCCGACGAATGGTTGTAGGAGGCGGCGATACGCACGCCCGTCGGGGCCGAGCCCGGTTGCCGTGGCATCGACGCCGCGTTCGAGCAACGCGGCGCGGCCGCCGTCGAGCGGGTGGGCGAGCGGCACGTCGGGATGGATCCACTCGAGGTCGTGCTCGCCGAGGCGCAGAGAACGCATGGCCGGCGATGCCGCGGCGAGGGGGTGTATGGCCGAGCAGACGTCGTGTACGAAGCCCGGTTGGGTGAGGGCTTGCGAGCGGCTCCCGCCGCCGACCTCGGGTTCGGCCTCGAGCACGAGGACGCGCCATCCGGCCACGCCCAGCGTGGCCGCGGCGACGAGGCCGTTCGGACCGGCGCCGACGACGACTGCGTCGAAGTCGCAGCCGCTCAGCCCCGGTGTTGTCGCCACAGATCTCGCACGAGCGCAGGCCCGAAGTCTTCCTTGTGTACGTATGCGATCGCGCCGCAGTCGCGCGCGTCGGAAGGCAGGTCGGCTTCGGAGTACGTGGACAGCAGGATGACCGCGACGTCCGGGTGCGCGGCGCGGATCCGGCGGGTCGCCTCGATCCCGTTGATACCTGGCATGTTGATATCCATCAACACGAGGTCGGGTACTTGTTCGGCCGCGATCGCAACCGCGTCCTCACCGGACTCGGCTTCGGCGGTGACGACGAACCCGGCGGTGAGACCGATCACGGTGCGCGCGACGGCGCGGAACGGCAGCTGGTCGTCGACGATCAGCACCGACACCGTTTTGGTCGTTCCGTCGGTGGCACTCATCTCGTCTTCGATGATCGCACCTCCCGGTCGGCGGCCCCAGGGTGGAGGCCTGAAGTCGTGGTGGTGCTAGCCACCCGTCCCGGCCAAAAACAACAGCACCGCTTTGACCCGGCGGTGGGTGTCGGGCTCCTCGCTCAGGCCGAGCTTGGAGAACAGCGCATTGATGTGCTTTTCGACGGCGCGCTCGGAGAGGAACAGGGCCGACGCGATGCCCGCGTTGTTGCGCCCCTGCGCCATCTCCTCGAGCACCTCGCGTTCGCGGGGCGTGAGCCGGTCGATGGGCGACGCGGAACGCTTCAGGCGGGACTGCACCAACGCTTCGACCACGATCGGGTCGATGACGCTGCCGCCCCGGGCGACTTCCTCGATCGCGTTCACGATCTGGGTCGCGTCGGAGACCCGCTCCTTCAAGAGGTAACCCCGCCGGTCGGAGCCGTCCTCGAACAGCGCAATCGCGTACGCGGGCTCCGCGTACTGGCTCAACACGACCACGCCGACGTTCGGGTGCGACGTGCGCAGCGCCATCGCGGCGCGGATCCCCTCGTCGGTACCCGTGGGCGGCATGCGGATGTCGGTGAGCACCACGTCCGGTTCGTCGGAGGTCACGGCCGCGAGCAGCTCGTCGTAGGTGCTGCACGCACCGATCACTTCCATGTCGGCGCACGCGTTGAGGAGTTTCACCACGCCTTCGCGTACGAGCAGGTTGTCCTCGGCGACCAAGACCCGCAGCACCATGGTTCAAAGCTACCGGCGGGGCCCGTCGTCGCCCGGGACGAGGCCGACCGCGGGCGGGCGCTCGAGCGCGTACTCGACGTCGCCGTGTTCGTCTCCGGGAATCCGAACCGGCCAGTCGGCATGAAACGTGCGCACGTAGCTCAGTCCGGCCTTCTCCATCACGCGGCGGGAAGCCACGTTGACGACCATCGTCGACGCGGTCACGCGCTGCACACCGAGCTCGGCGAAGCCCTTCTCGATCAGCGCGCGCGAACCTTCGGTCGCGAAGCCCTGATTCCAGGCGAAGCGGTGCAGTCGGTAGCCCAGTTCAGGCTCCGACGGAGGGTCGTCGGGGCGGGGCCGGAAGTGGAACCACCCGAGGAATCGTCCGGACTCCTTTTCGATCGCTGCCCAGAACCCGTAGCCGTCGAAGCGGTCGTAGTAGGAGAGGAATGCGGGAAGGGTCTCGTCGACGATCTCGGCGCGAGCCACGGGCTCGCCGCCGTTGACGTACTTCATCACCTCGGGATCGTTGTCGAGCTCGAACAGCAGATCGGCGTCGTCCATCGTGAAACGCCGCAGGATCAGCCGCTCGGTCTCGAGGAAGACGTGCACGATGTCAATCCCCTGCAGGCGGGCGGGGCGTTGATGGTCGCGGAATCGGTACCAGCTCAGGGAGCGGTTGCAGCGGTTCCGCGGTCGCAACCTCGCGTCGTCTGCGCACACCGAAGAGATGTTTCGACACCACGAGGTACATGAGGATCGCGATGTTGACGACCATAGCGCCCACGCGCACGAACGTCACCCGCTCGACGAGCTCCTTGATCTCCAACGGCAAAAAGCCGGCCGTCGTCAGCACGGTCAGGTACTCGGCCCATCGTCGTTCGCGCCACAGGCCGACCGACTCGAAGCCCGACACCACCGCATAGCCGGCGGCAACGAGCGCGAGCACGGCGAGGGAGTTCGGTTGTACGTGACCGAGGCGCGTCAGCAGACCGGCTGTGAAGCCGTGCGTGCTCGCGCCGCCCTGGCCGTTGCGCGCGCTGTTCAACGCGTCGAGCATCCCCTGCGCCCAACCGTGTACCGAATCGAGGTTCCCGCGGAGAGCGAGCGCGGCGGCGGCGACGCTCACGAACGCAATCGTGTGCAGGGCGCGGTCGACGGCGATGATCCTGACCACGATGGCTTCCCGCAAGGCGCGCCCGCGTCGCGGGCGTTCCAACGAGTCGACGTCGACGATCTCGACCATGGTGTCGGAATCAGTGGGTGGCTCCATCACGATCCAGTCGTGACATCGCAGGCACTGCACGAGCCGGTGCCCGTCGGCGGTCTCTCTCGCCAACACCGCGTGGCGCTCGTCGAGCTCGGCGATCGCCGCGCCCGGCACGACGTGACCCCGCCACGCGCACACCAGCAACTCCGGGCGCTTGAGCGGATGCTCCACGGCCACAACGTAGGTCGACGATCGTCAGACAGTGACTTGCGTGTGCCTGAGGTGGGGTCGAGAATCTATCTCGGGTGTCCGGAGCCTCGCTCCCGCTCGCGAAACGAAGGATCGAAACGAACATGACGCCGATACGTGATCCGGATGGCAACGCTGCTGGCGCGAGCATCACCCGGCGGATTCGAGAGCTGGGTGACTGGAGAGGCGAGACCCTCGCCCGCGTCCGTCAGCTGATTCTCGATGCCGATCCCGACATCGAGGAGGAGTGGAAATGGGAGAAACCGAAATCGGGGGGAACCCCGGTCTGGTCCCGTGACGGCATCGTCTGCACCGGGGAGTCGTACAAGGAAGTCGTGAAGCTGACCTTCTTCCGGGGCGCCTCGGTCAAGGATCCGAAGCAGCTCTTCAACTCAAGCCTGGAAGGCAACACGCGGCGGGCGATCGACATCCGCGACGGGGAGAAGATCAACGAAGCCGCCTTTAAAGCACTGATCCGCGCCGCGGTAGCCGTCAACTCCGCGGTGGTCGCCGAACGCGCCGCCAAGAAGAAGTAAACGAGAGCGGGTGACCGGGATCGGACCGGCATGGCCAGCTTGGAAGG